>NZ_JAPSHJ010000006.1:0-22674 GCF_031179985.1 Arthrobacter sp.
CATTGACCGGCCCTGCTTTTGTTTAACCCCAATGTTCCACGACGGCGCCTCAGGCGTCGGGCAGCAGGGAAAGTTCGACGTCGACCTCATCTCCGGCGCGGATCCCCGCCGCCGTCCTGACCGCCTTTTTGACCGGAAGCAGATACGAGCTGGTCTTGGCGTCCGGGAAAACCGAGGTGGACCAGCGGTGCCCGGCGATAGAGGCGCTGACCCTCACGGAACCGAAGCCCTTACGGAAGGGCGCTGAGTCCTCCCTGAGCTGCTCCGCCAGGTCCTGAGGAAGCGTGACGAAATGCCACCCGGCTTCTTCGGGAAGATGCCACAGCTCGCCGCGAAACTCGTATGACGCACTCACGCTTTACTTCTTCTTCCTCTTCTTCCGGTGCGGCTGGACGCGCTGGCCCTTGGCATGCGCGATGGCAGCTGCGGTGGCGGCCTCCGGGTGGGAGTCTTTTTTGCCTCCGGGGTTGGGCGCGGGCGGAAGTCCCTTGGCCGCACGACGCTCCGCGAGGGCCTTGGCGGCAGGGGATCCCGGCGTCGGCATCCGGCGGATCACGAAGAACTGCTGCCCCATGGTCCAGAGGTTGGTGGTGGTCCAGTAGATCAGCACGCCGATGGGGAAGTTGATGCCACCCACACCGAACACGATCGGCAGGATGTAGAGCAGCATTTTCTGCTGCCGCATGAACGGGCTGGCCATGGCCTCTTCGGACATGTTCTTGGCCATGATCTGTTTCTGCGTGATGAACTGTGTGGCCGTCATCGCCAGGATCATCACGATGGTCAGGACCATCACAGCTGTGGGGTTGCCCTCGGGATTGTGGAGCAGCGTGGCAGTCAGGGGCGCGCCAAAGATCGTGGAGGCATCGAATTGAGCCACCTGCTCCGGGCTCATCGCCCCGATGCCCTCGCCGGCTTGCTGGGCAGGGCTGATGCCGGCGAGCACCGTGAAGAGCGCGAAGAAGAACGGCATCTGGATCAGGAGGGGGAGGCAAGCGGAGAAGGGGTTAGTGCCGTGTGTCTTGTACAGGGCCATCTGCTCCTGGGCCATGGCCTGGCGGGAGAGCTGGTCCTTTTTGCCCTTGTACTTGTCCTGCAGCTTTTTGAGGTCGGGTTGCAGGAGCTGCATTCCGCGCTGGGCTTTGATCTGCTTGACGAACACCGGGATGAGGGCCGCACGGATCACCAGCACCAGCCCGATGATGGACAACGTCCACGTCCAGCCGCTGGCCGGTGGCATTCCGATGCTGCTCAGGCCCTCGTGGAAGCCGACCATAATGATGGACACCAGCCACTGGAACGGAAACATGATTGTTTCAAACAGGTCCATACGTTATCCCTAATCGTTAGGCCGCAGGCGGCCGACGGAAGGCGTCATAACGTGAGCCTAGCCCAGCAGCGTTCGGCATGGTTGGACTCGGGCCCGGGGGAGTGGCGGGTGGTTGTCAGAAATCCCGCCGCGGCGCCGCCGGAACCTCCCAGGCCAGCGACGTGTCAGCTGGAAAAGAGAGCTTCAGCGACGTCATCATCCGTTTGAGCGCGCCGTACTCCACTGATTTCACATAGCGTCCGGCGTCCTCAACTGACGGGAAGGAACGGGAGTAGGTGCTTCGCGGAGACGGTCCGGACCCATTTGGTGGTCCGAGCTTCAGCACGTCGCCTGCTGCCTGGCCTGGTGCAGAGCGAATTCCCGCAGTCGCAGCTGGAGTTCCTGCCGCCTCTTCCGGCCTCTGTATTCATTTCCCAGCACATTCCTGGCGATCCCAAGAAGCCAAGGGACCGCCGAACCCTCAAGCCTGTCGTGCCGGTTCCACACGATCCGGAAGACGTCGGCGGTCAGCTCCTGTGCAGTGTCCCGGTCTCCGATGCGGCGCAGAATGTAGTGGTAGACGTGGCTAAAATGCGCTCTGTACAGCGCCTCAAACTCCGTTTCCCGTTCCAACAGCATCGGACTGCCCCGTAACCCTGAGACTTGTCTGCCGGAATGCGTCCGGCTTACTCAATATTTCCGGACAACCCCGGATCCTTACAGGCTTGCTGAAATTCCTCCACGTTTTTTGGCCGAGATGCGTTTGCTTCCCGTTGGCGGGCGCGGAACCTAGCAAGCGATCTCCTCGAGGAACAGTGCGCCGGTGCGGGCGCCGTCTGCCCTCCGGAGCCGCCGCCCGATCGTCGCGGCACCAAGATGCAGGCTCGCCGAGTCCGCGGCAGTGCGGAGTGCGCTCGCGATCTCCTCCGCAGACGCCGAAGGCTTGATCAACAGCCCAGCCCCGGCATCCTGCACCGCCTGGCCCACCATCCGCTGATCGAGCAGGGGATGCATCGGGGCGATCACCAGAGGCAGGTTATGCGCCAGAGCCAGCATGGTGGTGGCGTGCCCGCCATGTCCGAGCACCGCAACGCACTCCGGCATGACCTCCCGGTGTGGAAGATAAGCGTGCGCGGTGACGTTTGGCGGTGCCCAGATTCTGGCGGCGTTGATTGCCGGTCCGGTTGTCAGGATCACCTCAAGGGGCAGGTCGGCCACCGCGTCCAGCGCCTTCTGCATAAACGCGTCCTGCCCGTTGAAAGCAGTGGTGCTCAGGCTAACCAGCACACGCGGTGTGGAACCGGAGGCGGGAGCAGGTGCCGGGCGTTCGACGTCGACCACTGCTCCGCACCAGACAACCCTCCCATTCTGGTCGCCTGCGCCCTTCCTGCCCGGGCGTCCGGCCGGATCAAGCCGCCGGTCCGCGCACACCAGGATCCGGTTGGCCCGGCTCATCACCCGGCGCGGGCCCAACCCCTTCAGTGCCAGCGCGGCCGTGATGGGTGTCCGGCGGAACGGGCCGTCGAAAAATGCATAGAAGCTGTGAACCAGGGCCACTGTGAACAGCCCGGCCTTGGCGGCGGCATCCAGGGCGCCCAGCAGCAGGCAGTCCACGACCACCACGTCAGCCCGTTCCCTCCGGGCTTCCTCCACCACGTCCCGGGCAATGCCGGCGTCGGTAAACACAGACACCAGCATGGAGATCTGATGCAGCGTGGGCATCTGCTCCGCCAACGCCATCCTCGGGGAATGGCTATACGGCTGGAATTCCGCACCCGATGCTTTAATCGCGGTCTCCTGCCGGGGATGGCCCAGGAAACGAACCCGGTGACCAAGGCTCACCAGTTCGCCGGCGATGCCGACGGCGGGCGGCAGGTTCCCGCCGGCGTCGAGCGTTGCGAAGAGGAAGGTAGACACTGCATCCTCCTGGCGTCAGGAACGGCACATCCGGTGGGCTGGATTCTAGTCCTCCGTGCGCTTCCTGGGCAGGGCTCTGCAAAATCGGCGGATATGATCGAATCATGCCCGGACCCGTAGAAGTTCTTGGACCCATCCTGGAACTGATGACCTGGGTGGGCTTCATCCCCGGTATCCCGCTGCTGATCGCCGGCTGGGTGCTGGCGAGACGCCGCTGCCCGTGGACTGTGACTACCGCGGAGGTTGTCGAAGCCGGAGGGTTCAAGGGCTTCCGCTGGTCCGACGGGGACAACGCCTCCCACCTTTCCCTTCTCACCGCGGAGGAAACGAAGGGCCTTGAAACGGGCACCGAAGTGGCGCTCCATTACGACGTGTGCCACCCCGGCAGATGGAGCCTCGGCCCGCACCGGCCCGACAACACCGTCATGACCATCGGATGGATACTGACCGCGACCGGGATGGTCTGCACCCTGGGCGGGTTCGTTCTGCTGATGTTCTGACATTCCTGAAGATAAACAAAGTAAGAATGTCGAGCGAGTGAATTCTTGGCGTAGTTTCCCTTGTGCGTATCGGGCAAATCGTATTCACCTTTGCGTAAATAAAACCGGTCGGTCGGAACGTTAGAGGGCCCTGAGGAACGGTTAGCAGGCAAGGGACCGTCCCTACTCAAAGCCTGGGTGACCGAGCACTGGGCGCACGAGCCCTGCCCAACCGCCTTGGGATGAAGCTTTGTTAGGACAAAGTTGCGTCTATTATAAGCAGCCTTATTTTCCCTAAAGTGCTAAGTATCCTTACATTAGCGTCTCGGTTGTTAGCGTTAATCAAGATAATTGACATGGAACTTTTTGCATCTACTATTCATACATGGGGGGGAGCAAATTCCAGCGCGTTCAGCTGCGAATGATGTGATCCAAAGAACCATTGGGGTCGAGTTGTACCCTGATCCAACCGTCAGGTGGTAGTAGTTGAACCTTTTACGCAAGTCGCTGAGTTTTGGGAAGTTCCGAGGTGGTGTGCCCCGTGCGGACGGTCCTCCCAAGGGGACAGGAAAGCAGCGCGGACTCTCGGCCGGTGTGGTGACGGTTATTTCGGCTTTGACTCTGGCGTTACTTCCGGCGGGTGCAGCGAATGCAGCTCCGGTATATGAGCTAACGGCTGCCTGGGAGGCTGGAACTCCCGCCTCAGTCACTTCTGGAGATGTCGTTACCGGCATCTGGCGGTTGAATGTCAATGACGACGCCGCCGCTCCATCGAATGCCCCGGTCGAGAACGTCACTTTCACGGCGACAGTTGCCAATGGGCGGTTCGATGCCGTTCCAACCCTGTGTCTGACCACCGGTGTCACCCCCGTCTCATCCATCTCGGCCGACGGCACTACACTTACCTGCAACCTGGGAACCCTTAACCAGGGCACGGCCGTCGTGATCCAAACGCCCGTTGTGGCGGATGGCCCCACAGGCAGCCAGATCACGGCGGCAGGCGCCGTCGAAGGCCAGACTGCCAACTTGAGCCCCATCAACATTGTCAACACCTTCGGGATGGACATGCGCTGGGGGGTTGGCACACCGAACTTCATTCTGGGCAGCGGCTACTACGAGATGGACTTCAACTGGACGCTGAGCAAGGACAAAGGCAGCGACCCCGGGCCGGCCTCTGTCACCTATGACCTGACGATCACTTCCGCACCGGCCAGCGAAATCCAGCTTGCACCCCAGGGCTGCACCCCATACTCGATCCCAGGGGTAGCAGACGGTCACCCGTGGTCCGGCGGCAGCCACCCGGCCAATCAAATGACCACATCCCCGACGTGCTCCATCGTCCAGACCGGGCCCAATACTTTTCAGCTCACGGTCAGTGCAATCAACTACGAACCGACGAATCCGCCCACCCTTGACTCAGCCGGAAACCGGCTGCCCGTCGACCAGGTCGTTCTGACGTCCGGCTCGGTATGGGTGCGTGTGCTCACTGCTGCGTCCGGTTCTGCCCAGTTGGCCTCCAACGCTCCCACCTACACTTCTGTCACCGGGGCGACCGCCCAGGACGATCCGTCGAACAACACCGAATCGAAGGCCTGGACGACTCCGGGTCTCTACTCATCCGGCTGGGGCCGTGGCTGGACCGGCAGCGGCGGTACCAACTGGGATACGACATATCAGGTCTCGGCCGGGACTCAGATAGCTCAGTTCATGGACACTGGCATGCAAAAGTTCGGCGACCGGCCTGATGACCGGATGGTTGGCATGTGCGCCCCGCTTGACACCAAGTATGTGACGTTCGACAGTACGATCCCCCCAGCGGGAGTGAGCGGATTTGTGGTGGAGTACTACACCGGCGCCGACGTCACACTGGACCCAGCCAGTGCCTCGTACGATCCGAACTCGTTTGACTGCTCAGGAACCGCGGGATGGTCGACCAGCGCACCGGCCGACCTGACACAGGTCAGAGGCGTCCGCTACACGATCACCCAGGGCCAGCTCGAACAGTACTCAAGCATGGCGCACATCAGCCCGGTAGTCGTTGTGACGATCAAGCCCGAGACGCCCGTCGGAACAGACATCTGGTCTTTCTCCGACGTCATACTGGATGCTCCGCTAAACAATTGGTTCAACACGAGCGCTGGTGCCTGTGGTAACCCCGCTCCGGGCACGCGTTACGCCTGCACGAATGGGTTCCGTGACCTGGTGCGCGTCATCAGCGCATCACCGGCAATCAGCAAGTCCGTTGATCGGAGCGTGGTGAGCCCGGGTGCCCCGGCGACCTACACGCTCACGTATTCGGCGAACGGTGCAGGTGCTATCCCGGCGACTGTGGATGGCTACCAGATCGTGGACACCCTCCCGTCGGGCGTGACCTATGTTGCCGGATCAGCCACTCCGGAACCCGTTGTGACCACCAATGGTTCCGGACAGCAGGTGCTGACCTGGACGCTGAACGGGGTGGGCACGAATGCCGATCACGCCCTGACCTACCAGGCTGTTGCTGACAGCACGGTCACGCCGGGGCAGACGCTCACGAACTCTGCAACCGCCTCCCTTGGCGGCATCACGACCCTGCCGGCAACGGCGCAGGTGACCGTCGCAACGAACGGGTACACCTCGATTGGTAAGACTGCCGATGAGGCATTCATTCCGAACGTCAACGGCGACGGCGTTGGCGCCGGCTCGTGGACTGTGACGGTGAAGTCTTTCGACCCGTTGCCGCAGGCCTTCACTGACACCATCGACATCCTGCCCTATAACGGTGACGGGCGCGGCACCTCCTACAGCGGCTCCTACGCGCTGACCGGGGTTACTGCGGTTGGAGGGTCAACGGTGTACTACACCACAGCTGATCCGGCAACGCTGAGCGATGACCCTGCCGGTGCAGGAAACGGCACTGCCGGAAACGTCACTGGCAACACCGTCGGATGGACCACAACCCAGCCGGCGAACCCGACCGCCGTTCGCGTGATCGGCCCGGAACTGGCACCTGGTGCAACCCAGGCCTTCACTGTTGCCATCGAGACCACCGGCGTCACCGGCGGGGACGTTCTGGTGAACCGGGCCCAGGGCCGGGCTGAGCACACTGAACTGGTGATGCGCACGTCCGCGTCAATCACGGTCGCTAACTACTACTCCGCATCCCTGAAGAAGGAAGTCAGGGACTCCAACGGCGAATGGCACGACGCGAACGACGCCGTGGACTATCCCACGTTCCGCACCGGCGATACGGTCCCATACCGGATCACCGTCACGAATATGGGCCAGGGCACGCTGACCAACGTTGTCGTCTCCGATGACAGGTACCCGGCGGAGGGCGGCTTCACTATTGCTTCCCTGGCTCCGGGCGCGACACAAAGCCACGAATTCGAAATCACCCTTGGTGCAGGCGTGGCGTCGACGTTTGTCAACACGGCCTCGGCAACGGCGGACACCCCTGCAGATTCGCAGGTGGCTCCGACGATCAACTCCGATTCCGCCGGTATCGAGGTAGCGAACTACACCACGGTAAAGACCTCGGACCCGGCTTCCGGGAGCACGGTTGTTGCCGGGCAGAAAGTCACCTACACGGTGACCGTGACGCAGACCGGTTCGGTTCCGGCGAACGCTGTACTCACCGATAACCTGACGGCTGTTCTGGATGACGCCACCTACAACAACGACGCCGTCGCTTCTGTGGGCACTGTCTCCGTGGTTGGTAGCGGACTGTCCTGGAACGGCACGATCCCGGTTGGTGAAACGGCAACGATCACGTACTCGGTGACGGTCAATACGCCCCCGGCGGGAGACCAGATCCTGACGAACGCCGTGACTTCCCCGGGATGTGTTCCGGTCGAGGGTCAAACCCCGGACTGCACCACCACTCACCCGGTGGGCGCCTACACGGTGGACAAGTCCGCGGATCCGGCTTCCGGTGCCACGGCCACCCCCGGTCAAAAGATCACCTACACGGTCACCGTGGCCCAGAGCGGTCCCGGAGCTTTGACAGGTGTGAGCATCAGCGATGACCTGTCAGCTGTCCTGGATGATGCCACGTTCAACAACGATGCCACCGCGTCCGCGGGAACAGTGAACGTCACCTCACCCACCCTGGCCTGGACCGGCGACCTCCCGGTCGGTGCCGTCGTCACGATCACCTACTCGGTTACGGTCGCCCCGCAGGGCACCGGCGACGGAACCATCACCAACACAATCAGCGCCGATTCAGCAGCCGGCGCAATGCTGAGAAACCGCCGAACCACGCACTATGTTTCGGACCTGACCGTGACCAAGAGCGTTGATCCGGCATCGGGCACTACGGTGTCTGCGGGTAAGCAACTCACGTACACGCTGACGTTCAAGAACACCGGAACCGGCCCGTTCGCCGTGGACTACACCGACCTGATCGCCGGTGTGCTCGACGACGCTGACGTGACCACGGCCCCCGTATCCTCGGACCCGGCCCTGGCCGCCTCAGCGATCGCGAACGGCGCGTTCACCATCACCGGTGAACTTGCCGCGGACCGGACTGTGACAGTGACCTACACAGTTCAGGTCAAGGCAGACGGAGCCCGCGGAGACAACACGCTGGCCAACTTCTTGTTCAAGACCGGCGGCCAACCAGCAGCGGCATGTGGAACGGGCGATCCTCTCTGCACCACTAACCCGATCAGCACACCGGCCGCGCCGGCACCGTTGGCAAACACCGGAGCCACCGTCACCGGCGCAGCGCTGCTTGCACTCCTCGCACTGCTCACCGGCACCGTTCTGGTAACCATCCGGCGGCGCCAGGCAACACCAACAGAGGAAGGGGCAACCCCGACAATCTAAAACTTCGGTTCACCACTGCCCCCGATATAGCGGTGACCGGAAGCTGCTCTGATAAGAAGCAGCCGTAACAACAGATGCAGGCTCCCCCTGAGACAGGGAGCCTGCATCTGCTTTTAACACCGGGGCATTGTCGACAGAGGTGGTGAGAGTCAAGCTGAAGGACCTTTACCCCGCCCGGCCTGCTCCGCGCCTGAGGAAGATGCCGGTGGTGAGCTTGGGAGGTGCGTCCAGGTTGGCTTCGTCGTCAACTCCGACTCCCAGCCGGCTGACGAGTTCGCCGCCCAGCCAGGCCGTTCCGGTAGCGATGACAATGGCCAGCAGTTCCAGCACGAAAGGCAAGGTGCTTGGCAGATAATCCTCATTACCTCCCCGGAGGAACCAGCTGACCGCGAAAAGCACCAGCATCACCGCGTTGCCGATTCCGTGGAGCCGGCCGACCCGTTTGGCCCGGGACTCCTTCGGTACTGCAAGGTAGTCGATGAGTCCGAAAACCGCTGCAAGAAGCCCCATCAGGACACCCGCCGCGATCATCAGGTATCCCGCGGTGGTGAAGCGCCCGTCGTTCAGCACCAGCCCGATGATGTCGAACACAACCGCGCCGGTGAGCAACCCCAGCGGGAAGACCACCAACTGCTGGTGAATTGCGTGACCTGCTGCCTTTGCCCTGCTCTCCATGTCCGCCTCCCTGGACCAATAACGTGGGAGGCGAAGACGAAAACCTGCCTCCAACTCCAAGACTAGCCTCCGTTACTTTTAGAATCCAGGGCCTTCGGGGCCTTCAGAGACTTGCTGTACTGACGTTCATGCCCCAGCCACCGGCGGTTCACTCCGGACGTCGAGGATGAACGCATGACTGTTTTCACCCGCCGAAACATCCTCAAAGGTGCCCTTGCCGCTGCCGGTGCTGCCGCCGTCGTTCCCGCTGCTGCCGGAACCGCCGCTGCGTACGCTCCCAAGCCGTCCGCCGTCGCGCTGGTCCGTAACAGGCTACTGCTTCCCTCTGGAATCGCCACCGGTGATGTCACCGCCGATTCGGGTGTCCTGTGGTCCCGCACATCGGGTCCGGGCCGCCTGGTGGCCAGCCTGCTGGCGGTCGACGACGGCGGGTCACCCCTCCGCGGTGGCCGAGCCTTCCAGCGGGTGCTGCGGGGGAGTATCGCCAGCGAAGCCACTGACTTCACATCCAAGATCAACGCCCAACAGCTGCCCAGCGGTACCCGGTTCTCGCTGAGCATGCACTTCGAGGATCCCGATGGCAACGCCGGGGAAACCGCGCAGGGCTCGTTCAGCACGGCGCCCGGATCCAACGCGAACGGCCGCGGCCTTGGCGGGATCGGCGCCGGCCGGACCAACCGCCGGCAGAGCTTCGTCTGGTCCGGTGACACTGCGGGTCAGGGCTGGGGCATCAACGAGGACATCGGCGGGATGCGCGGCTACGCGGCCATGCACGCCACGCGCCCGGACTTTTTCATCCACGCCGGCGACACCATCTACGCGGACGGCCCCATCGCCGCCCAGGTGACCGAGCCGGACGGGCAGGTCTGGCGGAACCTGGTTACCGAGGAGGTGTCCAAGGTGGCCGAGACGCTCAACGAGTTCCGCGGCCGGCACCGCTACAACCTGATGGACCGGAATGTGCGGGCCATGTACGCGGACGTTCCCGTGATCGCCCAGTGGGACGACCACGAGACCACCAACAACTGGTACCCGGGGGAGATCCTTACCGACGCCCGCTACACCGAACGCAGTGTGGATGTGCTCGCCGCGCGGGGCCGCCAGGCATGGCAGGAGTACCAGCCGATTGCGGATTTGGGCGACGGCAGCACCGGCTTCGAGCCCGCCCGCATCTACCGCAAGATCTCCCGCGGCCCACAGCTGGACATCTTCTGCCTGGACATGCGCACCTTCAAGGACCCCAACACGGACGGTAAGGAAACGCACCTCACCCACATCCTCGGCCAGGAGCAGGCGGACTGGCTCATCAAGGAAGTCAGCCGGTCCAAGGCCACCTGGAAGGTCATCTCGGCAGACCTGCCGCTCGGATTGATCGTGCCTGACGGCCCGGTGAACCAGGAGTCCCTCGCAAACCGCGACGCCGGAGCCCCCTTGGGCAAGGAGCTCGAGATCGCTGGTGTGCTGTCGGCGTTCAAGCGCAACCGGGTTAAAAACGTGGTCTGGCTGACGGCCGACGTCCATTACTGCGCTGCGCACCACTACTCGCCCGACCGTGCAGCCTTCCAGGACTTCGACCCGTTCTGGGAATTTGTGGCCGGCCCCATCAATGCCGGAACCTTCGGCCCCGGGCAATTGGACGGCACTTTCGGGCCCGAGGTGGCCTTCTTCAAAGCCGGCGCGTACGCCAACGAATCCCCGCGTAGTGGCGAGAGTCAGTACTTCGGCCATGTGGATCTGGGCGAGGACGACGTCTTCACGGTCAGCCTCCGCAACGCCAACGGTGGTGTCCTATGGAGCAAGGACCTGTATCCGGAGCGGTGAGCGCCGAGAGTCATCGCCGGCTAAGGGGCGTTGCCATACTGGTGAACAGCACTAGGGTTTCACGGTCATTTACCCCAGGTTACTGGGGTCAGTAGCTCCCGTTCCTCGCTGTGAGCGCCGTGGCGTTGTTATCCGGGAACGCTCTCTTCGCACAGTCCGTAAAGGGCCTCCAGCAGGGCTGACTCCAGTTGGTCAGTCCAGAGGTCGCGCTTGTTTTCAGCCTCCGGGTCCTCAAGCGGTGACGGCAAGGGCGGAGGAACCATCGTCATGGTTGCCTGATACCGGCCGTCAGCACTGCTGATGGCAACCGTGCGGTAGGTCAGGTAGCCGCCCCTGCCACCATATCTGTGAGCACCGGTACAGTCCCGAGACCATTTCCAAAGGCCTAAACCGATGGAGGGCTCACGGTTGGTCTTCTTCATCTCCTCCAGCGAGCCGGGCGACACCACCTTGCCCTGGAAAAGTGCTGCGAGGAAAGTATTGACGTCTGCCGTGGTGGAAACCACACCATGGGCCGGTGAACCGAGCTGGTCCGGTGTCGGTCCGCCACCCGCGCGCTCGCCCCTGATGGTGATATACCCGTGAATCATGTCGGGAGCCCCATCCAGAGCGTCATCGACAGTTGTGTGGGTCAGGCCCAGCGGCTTGATGATGTCGTCGTCGAGAACCTGGGAGTAGGGCTTGCCTCGCAGCTTCTCCAGAAGCTGGCCAAGGGCCAGGTAGTTCGAGTCTGAATAGCGGAAATTACCAACGTACTCCCACGGGAGTGTGCCGGCGATTTGAAGGCCCCTCTGCAGGCTCAGCCGCTGTTTGGTTGCGGGAAGGATGTCGTCGACGGTTTTGAACATTGCGTCCTGGTACGGGGGCATCCCTGACATGTGGCCGAGGAGTTGACGAACCGTGATCGGACGCGGGGGCTTCAGTACCGTCTTGAAGCTCTGCAGGATGTCATTTACAGGGTCATCAAGTTCAATCAGGCCATCCTCCACCAGCTTCATGACCGACACCGCGGTCATTGTTTTTGTGACGCTTGCTATAGACACCCTGTCGCCCGGCTGCGCGGGGCTCCTGGAATCCAGATCGCGAACGCCATAGGCCTTGGACCATTCACCTCCAGGCCAGCGGACCTGGGCAACGACGGCTGTCGCGCCCTTGTCGACGACGGACCGCATGGCCATATCGAGGGATTCTGCCTCTGCCGGGGGTGGAGCTGCCGGCGGCGTCGGAGTCGGGCTGGGAGTCGTGCAAGATGACAGCGAGCCGGCGAGCACCAGTGCGGTTGCCCCGATGAATGCCGGGAAGAAGCGTTTCTTGGAGGGCATGGCAACCGCCGGGAGTGGGCTCGAACTGGACGGACCGTACGACGCCGCCCCCGGTCAAGGTTCTCCCGGCGCCCTAGCCCCCGCATCACAATCTTAGGGTTCGCAACCGCACAGGTCGAGGGCCCAGAGGGACTCCGCTGACCCGCTGGGATTGGCCTTCAGAATCTGAAAGGGACGGGTCCTTCCCCCGTGCAATGAGGAAGGGCCCGTCCGGCTTCGATCACACCTAAGGCGTGGGGCTGCCGCCGTTGACGTTCAGGGTCTCGCCGATCACGAAGCTTGACTCCGGTGACGCCAGGAACACATAAGCAGGGGCGAGTTCGGCAGGTTGCCCGGCGCGGCCAAGGGGAGTGCTCTGCCCGAACTCCGGGAGCGCCTCCTTCGGCTGGCCGCTGCTCACCTGCAGTGGCGTCCAGATCGGCCCTGGAGCCACAGCGTTGACACGGATGCCCTTCGGAGCCAGCTGCTGCGCCAGGCCCTTGGTGAAGTTGTTGATGCTCGCCTTTGTGGTGGCGTAATCAAGCAGCGTGGGCGACGGGTTGTACGCCTGGACGGACGTCGTATTGATAATCGTCGAGCCCGCAGGCATGTGCGGCACCGCGGCCTTGGTCAGCCAGAACATGGCGTATACGTTGGTCTTCAGCGTGTGGTCGAACTGCTCGTCGCTGATCTCACTGATGTCTTCCTGCGCCACTTGCTTCCCCGCGTTGTTCACCAGCAGGTCCACTCCGCCAAGCTCGCGGAGGGCCGTGTCCACCAGATCGTGGCAGACCTTGGAGTCCTTGAGATCACCCGGCACCTTGACCGCCTTGCGGCCGGCCTTCTCGATCAGATTGGCGATGCGGGTTGCGTCCTCTTCCTCTTCCGGAAGGTAGGAAAGTACGACGTCGGCGCCCTCCCTTGCGAAGGCAATGGCAGTCGCTGCTCCAATGCCTGAGTCCGCACCGGTGACGATCGCCTTCCGGCCGTCGAGGCGGCCGGTGCCCCGGTAGGTGTCCTCGCCAAGATCGGCCTTCGGCTGCAGCTCGGCGTCCAGGCCGGGCTCCGGCTGGTGCTGCTTGGGCGGTTCGATGTGCTCGTAGGCGGTGACAGGGTTCTGGAACGTGTACTGATCGGTCATGGTGCTCCTCCGCAAAGAGTGGTTTGAAACACGGACTATGGCTGGAATCCAGCGTTTCGGCATGACGCTAAGCATGCTTACCTTTCCAGCGTAGCGAGAGTGCTGCGATGCCGCAAAGAGGGCAGGGCGAAGGGCCAGGGCGGTGAACGTTTGTGCAGGCGGCGTGAACGGGGCGTGCTGCGTAGCGGGACCAGCACGGTTCTACTAGCCAGTAACTTAGGGACGATGAGGCCGCAGGAGCTGTCGAAGGAGGGGTCAGCTCGCGTTCGTTTCCTGCCGCACGTTCGTGCAAGTCCTATTGAGAAAGCGACCCCATTCCCTACCATCGAAACACCCCAACCCGCGATGACGAGGCTCACACTCCCGCCCGTCCTCACTTCCACTCCGCACCAGCCGGACACTAAAACGATGAGGTTTCAATGTCGCTGTTAAAGAAGACCCAGCCCAACAAACTGCCCCTGAAGAATCCACCACTGAAGAAGATCCTGTCCCTCGTAGCAGGCCTCGTTCTGGCTGCCTCCCTGACGGCAGCCCCGGCCCAGGCTGCGGTCATCGAGATTTCCCCTCCTGGCGCCAACGACTGGTCCTGTAAACCGAGCGTCGAGCATCCCTACCCAGTCATCCTGGTTCCCGGAACGTTCGAGAGCATGGCGAAGAACTGGATCACCTTGTCGCCCTATCTCAAGAACGCCGGCTACTGCGTTTTTGCCCTCAACTACGGCGAAACGAACGGCGTCTACGCCACTGCGCCGGTGGCTGACTCAGCGAGGGAACTGGCCCCGTTCGTGGATGCCGTCCGTGCGGCAACCGGGGCCAAGAAGGTGAATCTGGTGGGCCACAGCCAGGGTGGAATGATGCCCCGTTACTACATGGGGTTCCTCGGGGGAGCGAAGTACGTCAACCAGCTCATCGGCATTGCCCCCTCCAACCACGGCACTGAGGGCGTGATCGTGCCGCCGCCGAGCTTCCTCCCGATGACGGACTCCAATGCCCTCGGCTGCGCCGCCTGTGGCGACCAACAGGCCGGCTCGGCGTTTATGCAGAAGCTGAACTCGATCGGTGACACCGTGGCGGGCCCGTCGTACACAGTGATCTCGACCAGGTACGACGAGATTGTTATCCCGTATAACAGCCAGTTCCTCGCCGGCCCGGCACGGCAGGTCACCAACATCACCATCCAGGACAAGTGCCCCGCCGACGTGTTCGAACACGACCAGACACCGAACGATCCCGTAGTCCACCAGCTGGTCAGCCACTCCCTCGGGAGGACGTCCGGACCCGCGGATCCGTCCTACCAGCCGCGCTGCCTCTGAGGATGCTGTGCCCGTTCCGCCCACCTGGTGTGAGGGTGGGCGGAACGTCAGGGGCGCCGCCGTCGTTGTACCAGCGCCAGCCCGCCCCGAACAGCCGCCCGGAAACCCCGCACAAAAGGACCACATGAGCCAGCGCACCATCGTCATCACCGGAGCCAGCGACGGCATCGGCGCAGCAGCCGCGCGGGCGCTGAGCCGGGCGGGGGAGCGGGTGGTCGTCGTCGGGCGTTCACCGGAGAAGACGCAGGCGGTGGCCAAAGAGCTCGACGCCGACTACTTCGTGAGCGAATTCGCGGACCTCTCCCAGGTGCGGGAGCTCGCCGCGGCGCTGAGGAACAACTACCCAAGGATTGACGTTCTGGCCAACAACGCCGGCGGCATCATGGGCCGGCACGAGCTCACGGTCGACGGCTACGAGAAGACCTTCCAGGTGAACCATCTCGCCCCGTTCCTGCTGACCACCCTGCTGATGGACGTGCTCACGGTCAGCCAGGCCAGTGTCATCAACACCGCAAGCGCGGCCAACGGCTTCGGCAAGCTGGACCTCGCCGACCTCGACTCCTCCCGCAACTACTCCACCAACCGCGCCTACGGCACCGGCAAGCTCGCCAACATCCTCTTCACCAGCGAACTTCACCGCCGTTTCGGCGCTCACGGAACCGCTGTGGAAGGAACCACCACAGGAATCACGACGGCGGCGTTCCACCCCGGCGTTGTGGCCACCAACTTCGCGGCCGAGTCCACCAGCCCCTTCAGGCACGCCTACAAGACGATCCTGAACCGGTTCCTTCTCTCCTCCGAGCAGGGCGCGGACACGCTCGTCTGGCTCGCCACGTCAGAGCCGGGGGAGGACTGGGTCTCGGGCGCGTACTATGCCAAGCGGGCCCTGGCGAAGGCAAACAAGCAGGCTTACGACGCGGGGCTGGCGCGTGAGCTCTGGGATCGCAGCGAGCAGATGGTCCGGCTGGATGACTAGCAGCTGAACTCAAGGGGATCTCAGGGAATGGAGAACGCGTGAAGGAGCACGTTCCGCCGATGCGATGTCACCACCTTCGGCAATCCACATGGCCGCTTCGTTCATAGCCCCTGCGGGTAGCGCAGCGATCGCACCGCGGTCCTCTTCTCCGGGAGCCGCCTGGGTGATGGCTGCGCAGGCTACGGCTTCACTCTCAGCTTGTGGATCAACTCGAATGCGTGAAGAGTCCGCAGGGTGGCCATTTCCAAGCCGGCCTCAGGCTCCGGGTGCGAGAAATAGAAGCCCTGGAGGGAATCGCACTTCAGATCCATCAGGTACGCGGCCTGCTCAGGGGTCTCGATGCCTTCGGCTGTCACCAGGAGCCCGAGGTTGTGCGCCATGTTGATCATGGAGCTGAGGATGGGCAGCTTCTCCGCCCCGGTCCGGACCATGGACACAAACGACTGATCGATCTTCACGGCGTCCACTGGAAGGTCCTGCAACCGGCCCAGTGATGAGTACCCGGTGCCGAAATCATCCAGCGCAACTTGTACACCGGCGTCGCGCAGCTGGTTCAACTGCTCCAGCACCCCGCAGTCAGCGTCGAAGAACACGCTCTCTGTGACTTCGATGACCATCTGCGCAGGATCCACGTTGCAGGAGGCAGCAACCCGGAGCACGCCTTCGGCGAAGTTCGGTTCCTGGATCTGGACGCCGGAGATGTTCACGGCAAGGGAGCGGGTACTGTCCTCGGCCAGCCAAGGGCCCATCTCGGTGCAGGCACGCCGCAGCACGAGCGCCCCGATCGCCCCGATCAAACCGCTGCGCTCCGCAAGCGGGATGAACTGCGTGGGCGGAATGATCTCGCCGTCGCGGTCCCAGCGGGCCAGCGCCTCAAACTGCACAACAGCATCAAGCCGCGGAGTCAGCACCGGCTGGTAGTTTACGTAGATATCGCCGCGGTCCACGGCCAGCCGCAGGCTCGCCTCCATATCCGTGCGCTGGACCAGGGCAGCCATCATTTCCGGCCGGAACCGCATGTAGCGGTTCTTGCCGGCAGCTTTCGCCGCGTACATGGCGACGTCGGCCTGCCGGAGCAGGTCTGATGGCTCCACCGGCTTCTCGCCCAGAGAAGCAAGCCCCAAGCTCAGGCTCGGCCGCAGCATGGTGCCGTAAAGGAAGACAGGCACGTTGAGGGAATCGACAATCCGCTCGGCCACCTCCTCAGCGTTCTCAACATCGGTCAGCAGCACCACGAACTCGTCACCGCCAAGCCTGGCCACAGTGTCGTTGGGCCTGACGCAGAAGCGGAGGCGGCGGGCCACTTCGATGAGCATCTGATCCCCGGCATGGTGCCCGAGGATGTCGTTGACCTCCTTGAAATCGTCAAGGTCAATCAACAGGACGTCCACGGAACTGCCTGCCGGATCGCGCAAGGCTTCGGTGAGCTGATCATTGAACAACTGCCGGTTCGCCAGCCCCGTCAGCGGGTCCTTGAAGGCGAGATCCTTCAATTGCGCGGCCTGTTCGGCCAGGTCATTCATGGCCTTCCTGGCCTGCTCCTGGGCCTCTCGTCTGGGCGTGACATCCCGGAAACTCCAGACGCGCCCCACAACCTCATTCGCAACTTTTTGTGGGCGGGAATACCTTTCAAAGGTCCTGCCGTCGAGGAACTCCAAAACGTCGTGGCTTTCAGCATCCGGATTCGCATAAAGCTCCTGGACTTTCCCAAGAAAACTCTCCGGATCGGAAAGCTGGTCAATCACGAACTTCATCACGGCTTCGTCGTCGTGGGTGTCCAGCAGCTCCCGGGGGATACCCCACATGGACACAAACTGATCGTTAAGACCGGCGATCTGACCGTCGCTGCTGACCACCAGGATGCCGTCCGCCGTCGACTCCAGCGTGGCGGTGAGCAGCGACATCGCTTGGCGGAGGCTGGCGTCCGTTTCCTTCCGGTGGGCCATATCGCGGACCGTGACCGTCATATAGGTTCCGGTTGAGGCTTCAAGGAGCGAACATGCCACTTCACCCGCGAACCCGCTGCCGTCAGCACGCAGGCCGTATGCCTCGAAAGGCTGCAGGGGAGTATCCGGCGAACTTCGCCGGAGGGCGTCGAACACTTTGAGGAATCCATGGCGGAAGTCATCCGCCAGCAGTATGCGGTGATCTGCGCCAATGAGTTCAGCCCGTGAACGCCCGAACATGCGCTCAGCTGCCGAATTCACCAAACTGATGGAGCCGTCCGCGGACAGGACGAGAACTGCGTCCGGAGTGGACTCCAGCACAGAGCGGTAGTCAATCCCCGCAATGGGAATTACCTCACCGCTGGTGTCGGCACCACGGCGTGAAAACGGTTCCATAGAGCCCTTTTTTTGAGACCGAGACTTATTCATAATGCGCCTTCCCCCAAGCACATCATAAGGCGCAAAGGTCAATTATCAATGGCGGCTAATCAATTCTGCGTTCCATTTCTTTGGCTGCTCGTCCGGCCGTTCCAGCCTCACCGCCGGCCGCCGACCCGCAGCCCCCGCACAGACTCCATGGCCGTCTCTGCCCGCGTCATGGCCATGTCCAATCTGTTGTCAGAGACGGGGCGCGAGAAGAGATAACCCTGCAGGAAATCACAGCCCAGGTCCATCAGGTACTCGGCCTGTGCAGGAGTCTCGATGCCCTCAGCAGTGACAGACAGGTTCAGGGCGTGCGCCATG
Organism: Arthrobacter sp.; assembly: GCF_031179985.1. Classification (GTDB taxonomy): domain Bacteria; phylum Actinomycetota; class Actinomycetes; order Actinomycetales; family Micrococcaceae; genus Arthrobacter. Next base: position 18,432 of record NZ_JAPSHJ010000006.1, read on the forward strand.
GTGACCATGGAACTGAGCAGTGGAAGTTTCTCCGCGCCGGTCCGCACCATGGAGACGAAACTGCCATCGATTTTCACTGAATCCACCGGCAGATCCTGCAGCCGTCCCAGTGATGAATAACCCGTGCCGAAATCATCAAGTGCCACCCGCATCCGTTCCCGCCGGAGGTGCTTCAGCTGGTCGATCACCTGCGAACCGGGATCGAGGAAAACACTCTCTGTTACCTCGAGCACCAGCTGCCCCGGATCAACCTTGCAGGAGGAAGCGATGCGCAGCGCGACGTCGGCGAAATCCCGCTCGTGCAGCTGGCCGCCGGACACGTTGAAGCTGAGGGAACGGGATTTGTCCTCGGCAAGCCAAGGCTGCAGCTCAACGCAGGCGCGCGCCATCACACTGTTGCCAAGATCGCTGATCAGCCCGCTGCGCTCCGCCATGGGTATGAACTGCCCCGGAGGAATGAATTCGCCGTCGCGCTCCCAACGGGCCAACGCCTCCAGCTGGACTTCCCGCCCTGAACCGGTGGCAACGACCGGCTGGTACTGCACCTTCACTTCGCCGTGAAGCACCGCGACGCGGAGCCTGGCTTCCATGTCATTGCGCTGGGCCAGGACCTGAAGCATTTCGGGCCGGAACCGCACGTACCGGTTTTTGCCCCCGGCCTTGGCTGCATACATTGCCACATCCGCCTGCCGCAGCAGGTCCGAGGGCTCCATGGTGGTTTCACTCATGGACGCGAGGCCCAGGGAGAGGCTCGGTTTCAGGTGCGCCCCGCCGATGTTCACCGGAACATTCAGCGTTTCCATGATGCGTTCCGCTACGGCGGCCGGATCCGCGACGTTGGTCAGGAGCACCACAAATTCGTCCCCGCCAAGCCGCCCCACGGTGTCATTGGGCCGGACGCAGGAACGCAGCCGGCGGGCAGTTTCGATCAGCATCTGATCTCCCGCCTGGTGGCCGTGGATGTCGTTGACCTCCTTGAAGTCGTCCAGGTCCAGCAAGATGACGTCGACGGCGGTGTGACGTGGCCGCCGCATGGCCTGCGCCAGCTGGTCGTTGAACAACTGCCGGTTGGCGAGCCCCGTCAGCTGATCCTGGAACGCCATGGCCCGCAGCTGGGAGGCCTCCTCTGCCAGCGCGTTGCCCACCTTCCGGTACGTGGCATCCCGGACGGACACGGCCAGCGACGGCGCCGCATTTCCGGACGGAGTCGGCTGTTGTGGTGCCGGCAGGAGTGAGCAGATGATTTCGGCCGGGAACTCGGAGCCGTCGCCCCGCAGGCATACCGGCTCGATGGGCGGACTCCCGAGAACAGGATCGGGGCTTTTCCGCAGGACGTCGTATTCCCAGACGATGGCTTCAAGGAACCCGTCGGCGAGCAGAATCCGGTGGTCCGACCCCACCAGCTCTTCCCTGGTTCGACCAAACAGGCGCTCCGCCGCCGAGTTGGCCCGGCAGATGGTGCCGTCACGGCCTAGAATCAGCAGCGCATCCGGGCTGAAATCGAGCTCTGAAGCAGCGGACTTATCCTCCTGGGCATCCGACATCATCCAATAGAAACAAGGTATTCGGTACTAAATCGAGCCATCTTGTTTTCCTCCCCCTTGTGGAAATCATAGGGGGCAGAGACTAAAGCGCAAGGGAAGAGCTCCGCAGCCCCGCATTCCTCCCCAAGCCGCGAAGCGTCCACCCTTCCGCCTGCCACAACCCGGCATCCAGGACGTTGCGCGCATCCAGCACCACCCGGCGTCGTACAAGCTTCCCGGCGGCGGCGGGCGACAGCCTGCGGTATTCCTCCCATTCCGTGAGCAGCAGGACCAGCTCGGCGTCATCGAGCGCAGCCTCGAGGGAACGCTCGAAACGCAGCTGCGGGTAGCGCATCCAGGAGTTGTTGATGGCCTTCGGGTCGGTAACGGTCACGTGGGCTCCGGCAGCCGCGAGCTGCAAGGCCACGTCAAGGGCGGGGGAGTCACGGACGTCGTCCGTGTCAGGTTTGAAAGCGGCGCCCAGGACCGTGACGGTCCGGCCCGACAGGTGGCCGCCGCACAGCTCGCGGGCGATCTCCACAGTACGGGCGCGCTGGCCTACATTGACGGCATCCACCAGCCCCATCCACTCGTCCACAGAGTCCACGCCCAGCCTTGCAGCCTGCGTCCTGAAACTGCGGATGTCCTTGGGGAGGCAGCCGCCGCCGAAGCCCAGCCCGGCGTGCAGGTAACGGCCGCCGATCCGCGGATCCATGCCCATCGCCTCACTGAGCTCGTTGACGTCCGCGCCGGAGGCATCACACAGCTCGCCCATGGCGTTGATGAAGCTGACCTTGGTGGCCAGGTACGCGTTCGACGCCGACTTGATGAGTTCCGCCGTCGCGTAGTTGCAGACAAGCCGCGGAATCCCGGCGCAGAGGAGGGGTTCGTACACGGTGTCCAGTGCAGCCGTCACGCCCCGGCCCTCCACAGACTTCTTTCCGCCGGGCACGCCATAGACCAGCCTGTCCGGCACCAGCGAATCCTTCACCGCCGTTCCTTGCCTCAGGAATTCCGGGTTCCAGCCGAGGAGCACGTCAGGGCGACCGGACAGGATGCTGCCAAGCATGTCGACGGTGCCTACGGGAACGGTTGATTTACCGACGACGACGGCGCGCCGGGCCAGATGGGGGAGCAGCGCCTCTGTGGCGGCGAGCAGATAGCTGAGGTCGGCGTCGCCGGAGGTTTTGGACTGTGGCGTACCCACGCAGAGGAAATGGACCTGGGCGTCGGCGGCGTCCGCGAAGTCGGTGGAAAACCTCAGCCTGCCCGTGGTGAGCCCGTGCTGCAGAAGTTCGTCCAGGCCTGGTTCGTAGAACGGTGCGAGGCCGCGTCCCAGGTGATCAACTTTTGAGGCGTCGACGTCGATTCCCACCACGCTGTGGCCCATAGAGGCCAGCGTGGCGGCGTGGACAGCGCCAAGGTAGCCGCAGCCGATTACGGAGATATTCATGCCGGGTTCCCTACTGTCGGAGTGGTTGCAGTGTTCTGCTCGGCCATGACCTGCCTATAGTGGCCCACAAGCTCAGCACTGAGCGCGGGCCACGTCCTGCCTTGGACCGAAGCGCGGGCTGCCGCTGCAAAGGCGCGGCGCTTGGCGTCGTCGCCCGTCAGGTCCACCACACGGTCCCGCAGCTCGGCAAGGTTTCCCGGCTCATAGAGCCAGCCGGTGCGGGAGTTTTCCACCAGGTCCAGGGGCCCACCGCGGCCGGTAGCCACCACCGGCACTTCCGAGGCCATTGCTTCCTGGATGGTCTGGCAGAAGGTTTCCAGTTCGCCGGGATGAACGAAAAGATCAAAGGAAGCCACCACTCGTGCCAGCTCTTCGCCGCCGAGGAAACCTGTGAACAGGGCCTGGGGGAGGGTGGCTTCGAGGGTTTCGCGCTGCGGACCGTCGCCGACGATCACCAGCCTCGTGCCCGGGATATCGGCAAGGACGGCAAGGTCCTCCACCTGCTTTTCGACTGCCAACCGCCCCACGTAGCCGATGATCCGCTGACCGCCGGGTGCCACCGAAGCCCGCCAGCCGTCGTCAAGCTTTTCCGGGCTGAACCGCGCGGTATCCACACCGCGCCGCCACAAATCCACCCGCGGAATCCCGCGCCCGCGCAACTGGTTCAGCGCGAAAGTGGAAGGCACCAGCGTCCTGCTGGCGAGGAGATGGATGTTCTCCACCCGGTTCCAGGCCCAGTTCTCCATAAACGGCACGCCGTAGCGGGCGGCGTAGCTGGGGACCTCAGTTTGGTAGATGGCCACTGACGGGATGCCGAGCTGGTGTGCAGCCTGGGCTGCCCGCCACCCCAGGACAAAAGGAGAGGCGAGGTGGACGACGTCGGGCGCGTAATCGGCAAGGATTCGCTTGACCCGATTCACACCTCCCAGCGCCACCCGCACGTTCGTGTACCCGGCCAGCGGCACTGAGGGAAGCCTGTGGACGTAGGCGCCGTGGACAACATCGAGGACTTCCGCGTCCTGAGTTGACGGCGCAATGACCAGCACGTCGTCGCCCCGTTCCTGCAGATGCTCCAGCACCCGCAGGATGGAGTGTGTAACCCCGTTCATCAGCGGCAGGAATGATTCGGCAACAATTGCGATCCTCACCCCTCAACCGTGCTGGCGGCGGCTTACCCTGCGGGGGAGGGAGCGTGTCGGCGAGGGGAAGATTGGGTTAACAGGATCTGCTGCCGACCGGAATGTGTGACTTTTAGGGCTGTGCCCGG
>NZ_JAPSHJ010000006.1:22774-55744 GCF_031179985.1 Arthrobacter sp.
ATCCTCACCCCTCAACCGTGCTGGCGGCGGCTTACCCTGCGGGGGAGGGAGCGTGTCGGCGAGGGGAAGATTGGGTTAACAGGATCTGCTGCCGACCGGAATGTGTGACTTTTAGGGCTGTGCCCGGAAAGAGTTCCCCCGCAATCCAGGGGCCGGCGTGGGCAGCCACGCTCAGAAGTTACGCATTTCGGGCATGCGGGCCTCAGCTTCCTGGCCTGGTGATGGATATGTTTCCGCTACCGGAGCTCTGTCGAAGGCAGTCCGCGATACGCTCAGCGTCATATTGTGTCGCTTCTTCCTTGAACTTGATGCTCAAGTGCGTGGATGGCAGATTCGCGCTTTCAATTGATTCTTCGATAGTGGGATCTTCCAAACACTGGCCTAGCGGCCCTATGCCCTTCGCGTCGAACAGGCTCACGAACCAGCGGTCAGACGTTCCGGTGGTGATGCCTGTTTGGCCGGGCCCGATTCCGCAGGCTGCCAAGGCAAGGGGCAAAAGGCACGAACCCAGCAATTGATGTGTCCGCCGCTTCAATTTGAGGCTCGTCATTTTTTACCCCCCATTATTGATGGCACTATTCCACATCGCTGGGGACAGGTGAAGCGACATGTACTGTACAGCTTTGCGTGAATCCAGCCAGCCCTGTACGTTTGACTGTCATGGAAACACTGACGCACTCGGCTGTGCTGGCCAGATTCGGGTATGCCTTGTCTGACCCAACACGGGCCAAGATCCTGCTGGCGTTGCGGGAGGCTCCTGCCTATCCGAGTGACCTTGCCGAGCTGATCGGTGTCAGCCGCCAAAGCATGTCGAACCACCTGACCTGCCTGCGCGGATGCGGTCTGGTGGTTTCCGTCCCCGAGGGCCGCAAGGCGAAGTATGAACTGGCGGACCCCAAACTGGGCCACGCCCTCACCGACCTTCTCGGCGTTGTTGCCGTGGCGCCGGAGTGCAGCTGCGGCGGCGACTTGAAGGACTGCTGCTGATGAGCGCCGGGGCACTGCACCCGCCGGCACCCACCGTGGAGCGCCGGGCCGTCCTGTCCCGCAGGATCAGGATTTTTGTCGCGGCAACAATCACCTACAACATCATCGAAGCAGTGGTCGCCATCAGTGCGGGAACGCTGGCTTCTTCAGCAGCCCTTGTGGCCTTCGGTCTTGATTCCGTCGTCGAAGTTCTTTCCGCGGCCGCTGTTGCCTGGCAGTTCGCCGCGCCGGACCCGGAGGCCAGGGAGAAGACGGCTCTGAGGCTCGTTGCCTTCTCGTTCTTCGCGCTCGCCGCCATCGTGACCATCGATTCATCCCGCAGCCTGCTGGGCTTCGCCGAACCGCAGCATTCGCCGGTTGGCATCGCCTTGGCAGCCGTGAGCCTGGCTGTTATGCCCCTGCTTTCCTGGGCCCAGCGCCGTGCGGGCCGGGAACTGGGATCCAGATCTGCCGTGGCCGATTCCAAGCAAACACTGCTGTGCACCTACCTTTCGGCGGTCCTGCTCGCCGGACTGGTCCTGAACAGCACTCTGGGCTGGACCTGGGCTGACCCCATCGCTGCCTTGGTCATCGCGGGTGTTGCGATCAAGGAAGGCCGTGAAGCCTTGCGCGGCGACTCCTGCTGCGCTCACTGATGGCTACAGCTAAGGCGGGTACGGCTAAGGCGGGCCGAGGATCCGGCGCGCCTCGTTCTGCGCCTCCAGCTCCTCAGGGGTCAGGGTCTGGCCCGCCAGGAAACCGGCGCCAGAGATGATCCTTCGCAGCTCGGCCACCGTGCGCGGGATGCTCACACCGTGATGGGCCATCGCATGGCAATTGGCGCAGAGGGGAACCAGATCTGTCACCGGATCCAGTTCGTAGTCCGCCCCGAGCCGTGGGATCGGAACGATGTGGTGGACGTGGATGAAGTCCTTCCCGATCTCGCCATACGTGATTTCGAAAGAGAAACCGCAGGCGGCGCAGGCGGTGCCGTGATGGGCCAGGCACGCACGCCGGGCTTCCGGATGCCTCTCATAGCGGTTCACCTCGACCCTGCTGACAGCCTCTCCCGGGTATGTCCCAGGCGCAGGAAGGGTGGGGTCGGCGATCGGCGGCGGGCCCAACTCGCTCCACAGCAGACGGACTTTCAGCTCCTCGGACGGCTCGATGGTGAGTCCGGAACCAGAAACGCCCTCCCAGGCCACACCCGGGGCCGCATCCAGGAGTATCTCCGGGGCAATCTGCTCACCGAAAGGCAGGAAGGCATCGAAGGCGACATCAACGCTGAGGGACGCCTCGCCTTCAACCGCGTACGGTTCTGAGAGTATTCTGCCGTGACCGATGAGCCCCCGGCCCGGGCGGCCCTGCAGAAGAAGCCAAGCGTCTGCACCGAAGGGGATGTCCTGGTTCCCGCCCACACTCCAGCTGCGCAGGAACTGGCCCGTTTCGGTCACCTGCTTCCTGACGGCCTCATAGTCCCAGTCGTGCCAACGATCCGGATTCCAGGCCAGGATAACGGCTGTCATGGCTTAACTCTCCGCTGCCTCTGATCCAACTCTGCCGCTGATTGGCCGCTGTTCCTCAGCGAGACCGGGGCGCCCTACTCGAACCGGGAGGGATCGCCTGCTCCGCGCCGCACAACTTCCGCGGTTCCTCCCGAAAAGTCCACCACCGTCGTAGGCTCCGTTCCGCAGTCACCGGAATCTATGACCGCATCAACTTCGTTGTCCAGGCGTTCCTTGATTTCCCAGCCCTGGGTGAGCGGCTCCGCCTGGTCCGGCAGCAGCAGCGTGCTGGTCAGTAAAGGTTCCCCCAGCTCGGCCAGGAGAGCGTGGACAAACCTGTGATTCGGGATCCGGACGCCTACCGTCTTCTTTTTCGGATGCAGGAGACGGCGGGGAACCTCCCGGGTGGCGGGAAGAATGAAGGTGAAGCTGCCCGGCGTCACGGCTTTGATCTGGCGGAAGACGTCGTTGCCGATGTTCACGAACTGGCCCAGCTGTGCGAAGTCGCTGCACACCAGGGTGAAGTGATGCTTGCTGTCCAGCTGGCGGATGGTGCGGATCCGGTCCAGCGCCTCTTTATTGCCCAGCTGTGCACCGAGGGCGTAGCAGGAGTCCGTGGGGTAAGCGATGAGCCCGCCGTCCCGGAGCAAGTCCACTACCTGGTTGATGGCGCGCGGCTGGGGGTCCTCAGGATGAACATCAAAGAATCTGGCCATGGCACGAGCTTACGGCTGAGCCGCGGTTACGGGCAGGGGGACACGATGGGCCAACCACGCAGGAGGGAGAACAGTCAGGCGCCGCTGATGCCAAAGAGTCCGATGATGAGGGCCATAACCAGGATGGTTACAAGTTCGTGGGCGCAATTCAGCACAGTCAGTCCGGCCGGCCGGTTATCGAAGGCATCGTGGGTGATGAAGCGGGCAGCGGTGAAACCCGCCCACAGAATAGCGCCGGTGATCAGGGAGTTGGCGAGGAAACTGCCGCCGTAAAAATCCTGGGCAATGGCCACCGAACCGGCCAGAACCCAGGCCGTTACGAAGCTGACCACGAGTGTGATCGCGATGGGCCGGATGGCGTCCCTTGAGTTCCCGCTGGGTTTGACGTTGGCCGTCTTCATCCAGTAATTGCCGAAGACCTTGGGCGTGTACCAGACCGAGCCAACAACCATGCTGGAAAGCGTGGCCAACAGTACGGCCCAAAAGTTGATCTCTGGAATCATGGCTTGCTCCTTGGATTCGATCTGTATTCGACAACTGCCAAATTCACACGACGTCGGACTTACTACCCTGCATAACCCTCATGGTGACTCATTCGGAAGTCTATCCATGGACACACAAAAGTCGGTGCAGTTGCCTGCGGGATTCGCAGAACAACTGCACCGACCGGTAGTTACGAACATTTCAGATTGCTATGAATCTTTCCTCATTCGCGGCTCCTTATTCCCGGCTTACGAATATCCGGGTTACCTGCGGTCCTCGGCCAGATGCCGGGAGAGAATCCAGCCGGCGCCAATCATCAAAAGACCCAACACCATGAAGGTCCAGTTGTCAGGGGTATTCAGCGACAGGAAATTGGCCGCCGAATCCACTCCGACACTAAGCCCGTAAATGCTGAGAACAATGTACAACGCACCAAATCCCATCAGGAAGTTCCGGGCGCCCATACCGCTGCGGCACATTCCCAAACCAATACCACCGACAACCAGATGCACGATATTGAGCAGCATGGAAACCTGGAACAGGTTAAGGAACATCGCTTGCGAATCGGGTCCAAAGAACCTTAGTTCGTCGTACTGCGTGGTGATACCCGGGATAAAGCCCAGGATGCCGACCACGATCAAGAGGATACCAACACCCATGCCCACGTTCTGGACGTCTGTTCGTCCAAAATGTATGCCGTGAGCATGTGGGGATGCGGTAGTCATTTTCTGCCTCCAACCACTGTCTTGCGGACACTTCATTTTACGGCGGGTAGACGCAAAAAGCGCTGTGTGGCGCCTCGTTTGCATCGCCCGATGGGTACCTCTGCCCAGCGACAGATCCGGTCTCCTCTGCTGGTATGGGAATACTATGAGCCCTCTCAACAGCCTCGCAAAGACCATCCTCACAGCAGCCGTGCTGCTGCTTACTGCCGGGTGCAGCGTTGCGGTTCCGGAGAGCCGGGCGCCCGAGCTGGGTGCCCTCCGGGTTGCTGATGGGAGTCCAGCCGGAAGCACGGCGGCTCCGGCGCTCAACCGTGCCGAGCAGCTCCTGCAAAAGGTGAACGTCCAGCCCTGGCAGAAGGACATGCCGGTGGTGGTGCAATCGGGCAACAAGGACATGCAGTGCTCCATCAGCGCCGACGCCGCCGCGTGCCACCTGCTGAGCGACGTGGTGCCCAGGCCCGTCGATGTCCGGGGGTACTGCGAGGGGGACAGCCAGTACCACGGGGGCTACGCCGTGGTGACGGTCGACGCCGGTGCACGGTACGGGCTCTGTGGCGACGGGATCTCACCGATGGAGGCGGAGAACATGGCCGGACCGGAGTTCCCCGGGCCGTGGCTGCAGGACGGTGAGGCCGTCCGAGTGGGCAGTATGGTGTGTGAGCGGACACCCGGCGCCGTCACGTGCGCCCACCTGCGGACCGGCCATGGATTCCTGATCAGCGTGGACAATTACGAACTCTGGTAGTTGCCTGCGGTGCCTGTCGAAACCGGGGGAAGTGCCCCCTGCATGGCACGATGGAACACGATGAAACTGCGCGCTGATCAGACTGGAGAACGTGGCCTTCCCATGCCCTTGTGGCTGCAGGGAGCGCTCGAATCGGCGCAGGCAGCCATCATTTCAGCGCTGGTGGTGATTGCACCCATCGTGGCTGTTTGGGTCACGTCCGGCTTCCAAAACTCCGGTTTCGAGGTCCTGGCCCGCTTGGCAGGACAGGCATGGCTATTGATTCACGGGGTGCCGCTGCACCTCACAACCGTTGAAGGGTCTGTGGCAAACCAGGCCGACGGCGGCACGCTCTCCTTGATTCCCTTGGGGCTGACCCTCATCCCGTTCCTGCTCGCCTGGCGCGCAGGACGCCGCCTCGCCAGGGCCTCCTACACCGACCAGCTGTGGCAGGCTCTGCTGGGCTCCTGGTTGATATACGGAGCGTTCGGAGCCGCTACCGGTTTCGTGTGCCGTACTGCAGACGTCGGGATCAACCTCTGGTTCGCTGCCCTGATACCGCTTGTCCCTTTCGCACTGGGCATGGTGGTTGGCGCGCGCCGGGAAGCCGGGTCCTGGAGCCGGCTGATCGGCGTCGACGCTGTGGCCTGGATCTCGCGGACCAGCCAGCATTCCCGCTGGGCAGGAACCTATGTGGCATCAGTGGTCAAGGCCGCCACAGTGGCAGTTATTGCCGCCTTCGCGCTGTCCTCGGCGCTGCTCGCTGCGAATCTGCTGATCCATTGGGACCTGATCATCGCCGTGTATGAAGGGCTCGACGCCGGGGCGATCGGCGGTGCCGTGCTCACCATTGCGCAACTGGGATACCTGCCCAACCTCGCCGTTTATGCGCTCGCCTGGACGTCCGGCTCGGGCTTTGCCCTCGGAGTAGGATCCCAGGCAGGGCCGCTGGCCACCGCCGTGGGTCCCTTGCCGTCCATCCCCGTTTTCGCTGCCCTGCCTGCGGGCTACCTCGAGTATGGGTTTGTGGCACTTGTGGTGCCTGTACTGGCAGGGATCCTTGGTGGATGGTGGTTCTTGCGGGCAGGGGAGAACCACTTCGATGAATGGCTGGCCATTAAGATCCGGGCCCGTTGGTTCACTGCGACCGTTTCCACGCTCGCCCTGGGGGTCATGATCGGCGCGGTGGCTGGAGTCCTGGCAGGTGCATTGGCCTGGCTGGCTCGCGGTTCCGCCGGAATGGGCCGTCTCACCGACATCGGCCCTGACCCAATGTGGACGGCAGTCTGGCTGGCAGCGGAAGTGGGCACCGGCGTCGTGATCGGTTACGCGGCGGGACCCTGGCTGGAACGGCAGCAGAACGTCCCGGAAGAAGATCTGCAAAGCGCTGTTTAGCGCCTTTCCCCTCCGCGTCATCCGCTTACCGCAACTCGAGGCGGTCAGGACATCCCGGGCAGCTTGTTCTCCAGTTCCGTGCGGCATTCAGAGGTGGCCCGCTGGGTCAGGGCTTCACGCTGGCACTGCTGGAAGTCGCTGAACTGGTTGAAGAACGCGCCCACCATAAGGAGCACCATGACCATGACGCCGGAAACCAGCAGCCCGGTGATGACCCCGAACAGCACCAGCTTGGATTCCTTCCGCGTGATGGCGCGGATCAATACGATGATCCCCAGCGCGAGGCTGGCTGCTGTAAGAATGGCCGACAGCCAGACGTAGGCGATATCCAGCTGGATCACGAAGAGGGACCCCAGGACCACCACGATAAAAAGGCGGAAGAGGGTGTGCGTCTTGGCGAGCGAAGCCTGCGCGGCCTCGCTGAGCGGCTGCCCGGCGCGCTGCATGCCGGGATCCTGTGTGGGGTTCATGTTTTCAAGCCTACGCGAGCGGCCCCTAAGCTAGAGCCATGCGTATCGTAGTCCTCGTTTCCGGCACCGGCTCCAATCTCCAGGCCGTCATCGACGCCGTCACGGCAGGCGAGCTGGATGTCGAGATTGCCGCTGTGGGTGCGGACCGTCCCGGCACCTACGGCGTGGAACGCTCAGCCGCAGCTGGGATCGATACCTTTGTGGTCGATTTCAAGGCTTACTCCGACCGTGCTGAATGGAATGCGGCGCTGACTCACGCCGTCGCCGCTTACAACCCGGACGTTGTGGTGTCCTCGGGTTTCATGCGCATTGTGAGCCCGGGATTCATCGAGGCGTTCGAGGGCAAATACCTCAACACCCATCCCGCCCTGCTGCCCGCTTTTCCGGGAGCCCATGGGGTGCGCGATGCCATGGCCTACGGCGTGAAGGTTACGGGCTGCACTGTTCACTGGGCTGACGCGGGGGTGGACACAGGCCCCATTATCGCCCAGGAGGCCGTGGCCATCGAGGACGGCGATACCGAAGAGAGCCTCCACGAGCGCATCAAGCTGGTGGAGCGACGGCTGCTGGTGTCCACTCTGGCCGTGCTGGCAGCCGAGCACAAGACCGGCCAACTGGCGCCCCGCAGCTAAACAACCGGGCTTTCACTCACAAGGCCGAGCCCGGGCGGGCGAAGCGATCCAGGACTTCCAGCACCGTTTCGACCATGCCTGGATGACCGGTACCGTGACCGGCCTCATCGATCAAGTGGAGTTCGGCGTCCGGCCATGCCTGGGCGACGTGCCAGGCGATATCTGCCGGGCCGCTGATGTCCAAGCGGCCGTGCACCAGTGCACCCCGGATGCCGGCCAGTTTCCCCGCCTCACGGATCAGGGCGCCATCCTCAAGCCAGGCAGCGTGGCGCCAGTAATGAGTGACCAACCGGGCGAACACCATCCGGAAATGGGGATCTTTATACCGCGCGTCCGGCCGGTAATTCGGGTGGGTTGCGACATGCGTGTCCTCCCAGCGGCACCAGTCCTTGGCCGCCTGTTCGCGTACCAGAGGGTCCGGATCCTCCAGGAGCCTGCTATAGGCCTCGACGAGGCTTCCGTCGCGGTCTTCGGCCGGAACGCCGTCGCGGAACAGGGACCACTCGGCTGGAAAGACGCGGCCCATATCCCGCGTAACCCAGTCCACCTCACGCCGCGAAGTGTTGGTGACACTGAAAAGCACCATTTCAGACACGTGGTCCGGATGGGTTTCGGCATAAGCCAGGCCGAGAGTCGCACCCCATGAACCGCCCAGCACCAGCCACTTGTCGATGCCAAGATGCACGCGCAGCTGTTCGATATCCCGGAGTGCAGCCGGAGCCAGGTCCGCCGGTGCGCCTCGCTCAGGTCGGAAAGGGTGGGACCGGGGAAGAACGGGCGCCTATTCCAGCCGGCGCTGTTTCGTCTCAGGGGAGAAGAACACCATCCACAGCACGGCCAGCACCACGGGCCCGCCTGCCAGGGCGAACGACGAAGCCAGCCCCAGCTCCGGCCAGAAGTAGCTCGCGAAGATCAGCGGGCCCAGGCCTGCCCCCACTCGTGAGAACGTGGACGCCCAGCCGAAGCCGCTCCCGCGCAGCTCCGTGGGGTACAGCTCGGACACGTAGGTGTACAGGACTGGGATGGCCACCTGCACCACAAAACCGAAGGCCAGCAGCCAGAACACCGCAGCCGAGGGAATGTCCACCACAAACGCCACAATCACCAGGATCAGAGCCGATAACGGCCCGGTGATGGCGAGGATCCATTTGCGGCCCGCGTGCTCGACGAGCGCTGCCGCCACCACTACACCGAGAAGCCCGACGGCGGCCATTCCCGCCGTCGTCAGGAACGCCTTGTACTCCTCGAAGCCGGCGCCGATCAGGATCCGGGGCATCCAGGTCAACGACAGGTAGTACACCAGCAGGATGCTGAAGAACAAAGCCCAGGCCGCCGTCGTGATTTTCCAGTTGAACTGCCAGACGAGGCGCAGCTGCTGCCAGGCGCTGCCGGCGGAAAGCCGTGGAGCTGCCTGGGCATCCGGAAGGCTGTAGGCGCGCTGCTCCGCGCCGGTTGCGAGCACGAGGTCGTCGATGACCTTTGCGGCTTCCTCGCGCCTGCCTTTGCGGATCAGGAACAGCGGGGATTCGGGGACGCTGCGGCGGACCCAGAACACGAGGAGCGCCGGCAGCACCATGACGAGCATGGTGAGTCGCCAGTCCGCGAAGACAGCGATCAGGCCTGCGGAGACAAATCCACATAGCGCCGCACCGATAGGCCACCAGCCGTCCATGGCGGTGAGGACCTTGCCGCGCTGCTTCCGGGGTGTGAACTCACCCACCAGCGCGTAGTCCACTGGTATGCAGCCCCCCAGCCCGAAGCCGGCCATAAACCGGAAGACGCAGAACCACACGAAATCCGGGGAGAAGGCGCCCAGGACGGTGAAGAGCGAGAAGATCAGGAGGGTCGCGGTGAAGGCCTTCTTGCGGCCGATCGTGTCGGCGATGGTGCCCCAGGCGAAAGCACCGAGGGCCATGCCGATGAGGTTGGCGGTGCCGATCCATGCGGCTTCACCGGGAGCCAGCGCCCAGTGCGTTGAGAGGAGCGGAATGAGGACTCCGTTGAGGGTCACATCCCAGGCATCGAACATAAAGCCCAGGCCGCCGATCAGGAAGATCCGGCCCTGCACTTTCCAACGCCACGGCAGTTCCTGGACCACCTGTTCGCCGCTGGGCACAGTGGTGTAAGTATTCATCTCTCGGCCTCCTCCAAGGAGAACTTTACGTTGCGGTTCAGGCCGCCATGAGCCATCCCCCGGAACGGCTGGGAGTGCGTTTGTTCACACTCCGGCGGGCACGCGGCGCAGGTCCCGCAACACGATAAACTGGCTTCATCCCACCCACATACGACGGAGACTTTTGTGAGCTTCACGCAGCTTGACCGTGTTCCCATCCGCCGAGCCCTCATCTCGGTCTACGACAAAACCGGCCTGGAGGAGCTCGCACAGGGCCTGCACGCAGCAGGCGTCACCCTCGTCTCCACCGGCTCCACCGCCAAGAAGATCGCCGCCGCAGGCATCCCGGTGAAGGAAGTCGAAGAAGTCACCGGTTCGCCGGAAATGCTGGACGGCCGCGTCAAGACCCTGCACCCCCGCGTGCACGGCGGCATTCTCGCCGACCGCCGGGTTCCGGCCCACATGGAAACCCTTGCCGGCATGGAGATAGAAACCTTCGACCTCGTCGTCGTGAACCTCTACCCCTTCGTGGAGACCGTGAAGTCCGGCGCAGCACCGGACGACGTCGTGGAGCAGATCGACATCGGTGGCCCCGCCATGGTGCGTTCGGCCGCGAAGAATCACGCCGCCGTCGCTATTGTGGTTGACCCCAAGTTCTACGGGGACGTCGTTGCCGCCGCAGCCGACGGCGGTTTCGACCTGAAGACCCGGCGCCGCCTGGCCGCCAAGGCCTTCGCGCACACCGCCTCCTACGACAATGCGGTGGCCACCTGGACCGCCAGCCAGTTCCTGGATGAAGACGGCGACGGCGTGATCGACTGGCCCGCCTACGCCGGCCTTTCCCTTGAACGCTCCGAGGTGCTGCGGTACGGCGAAAACCCGCACCAGCAGGCCGCACTCTACGTGGACAAGGCTGCCCCCGCCGGCATCGCCCAGGCGGACCAGCTGCACGGCAAGGCCATGAGTTACAACAACTTCGTGGACGCCGATGCCGCTCTCCGCGCCGCCTACGATTTCGCCGAGCCTGCCGTCGCCATCATCAAGCACGCCAACCCGTGCGGTGTCGCCGTCGGTTCCGCCGATTCGGCTGACCCGCTCGCCGACGCCCATGCCAAGGCCCACGCCTGCGATCCAGTGTCCGCATTCGGTGGCGTAATCGCCGCCAACCGTACCGTAACTGCAGGCATGGCCAAGACCGTCGCAGGCATCTTTACCGAAGTTGTCATCGCTCCGGGCTTCGAGCCGGAAGCCGTGGAAATCCTCGCCAAAAAGAAGAACATCCGCCTGCTGGCGCTGCCGGAGGGTTACGGCCGCTACCCGAGCGAAATCCGCCAGGTTTCCGGCGGCGTCCTCGTCCAGGTCACCGACAAGGTGGACGCCGACGGCGACAACCCCGCCAACTGGACCCTCGCCGCCGGTGAGGCCGCCGACGGGAAGACCCTGGCCGACCTCGCCTTCGCCTGGACCGCTTGCCGTGCAGCCAAGTCCAACGCCATCCTGATCGCCTCCGACGGTGCCGCCGTCGGCATCGGCATGGGTCAGGTCAACCGGCTCGATTCCTGCCGCCTGGCCGTCGAGCGGGCCAACACACTGGGTGTTTCGGTGGAGTCCGAGGTTGACGGTGCCGGCGGCGCCTCAAATGCTGACGCCACCGGAGCACCGGAACGTGCCCGCGGGGCCGTCGCTGCTTCGGACGCTTTTTTCCCTTTCGCTGACGGCCTGCAGATCCTGATCGACGCCGGCGTCCGCGCCGTGGTCCAGCCCGGCGGCTCCGTCCGGGACGACGAGGTCATTGCCGCAGCCAACGCCGCCGGCATCACGATGTACTTCACCGGCGCCCGCCACTTCTTCCACTAAGACAGCACCGGGCACCCCCCGGGGAACAGAACGACGGCGACTGCCCCTCCGCGGGGACGGTCGCCGTCGTCGTATTTTCAGTTGTTTGACGTCAGTCGCGTTCCGTGTCCGCCTCATCCGGAAACTGATCCTCATCAGCGCCGCCTCGCGGACCGGGCGCCTCAAGCGTCCGCCCTGCCGGCCCGGCTTTAGCCATCCGTTCGGGAGTCCAATACTCGAGGATCTCCTCAGGAGTTTCCTCGACGTGATGGGACGTTACCGGGGGACCGCCGGAGTCGCTTGCGTCAGTTGGCTGATGAGGCATCCGAGTACGCCTGCTGGATGACTGATCCCCAGTACGGGCCGTACATGATGGGGTACTTCTTGCCGTAGCCGTAGCTGTTGACGGAGTTTTGGACCCCGCCGGACCCTGAGCCGATGAACCACGGGCCGCCTGAGGACCCGCCGGTCATGTCACAGGAAATGCCCTGGGAGTTGAACTGCGGGTTGAAAGGATCGTCGCTGGCGGTTCCGGTGCAGCTCACAAGCGATGTGCCGTCGAAGGGTTTGGCGGCGGGGTAGCCGTACGAGGTGTAGCTCAGTCCGCGGGGAGCGTTGAACTCGACACCAGAGGCTCCAACGGTATCCGTCAGGGTCTTGCCGTTAACAGGCGCGACGACGGCGAACCCGGTGTCGTACTGCATGTCGCCTGCAGAGTACCACTGGGTGGGTGCATGCAGGGAGGTGGCAGCGAACTTGCCGTACGGTGCCGCTCCGTCCAGATAGGCAGGAACGAAGACGAAGTTGGTGGCGAAGGCTCCGGGGCCTTCGTTGAGGCAATGGCCTGCGGTGGATACAGTGCTTTCGTTCGCGGACGCCACGGAGTTGCCCGAGCAGACATAGTTCCCGCTGGGCAGAGTGAAGAAGACCTTCCCGATGTGGGATACGGGGGCTTCATAGGTATGCAGGCTGGGTTTGCTCGGCGCTGCCTGGCTGGAAATTTTGGTGCTCGAGCCCCTCTCCACAGTGTCCGCGCTGGACTTGTTGCCCCGGGCCAGGGCCTTGTTAGCCAGAACGTCGCCAGGGATGGCATTGCGCATCCGCTCCGCGGTCCAGTATTCGGCGGCACCTGAAGCAGTAACAGCCTTGCTTGTTACGCCGCTCGAACCGCCTTTGTCCACAGCGGCAGGGGCAGCCGTGGCCAGGCCTCCGGCCGACATAACAAGGAGCGCTGCAGCCGAAAGGCCGAGCAGGCTCGTGGCGAGAGACCTGGATGTTTTCATGATGTTCCTAATCCGTTTGGAAGAGCGGCCCCCAATTGAGGGCCGCTCCCGAGTGGTGAGGTTGAACTTATCCAGATATGACACTTTTGTAAATGAAAAATACGGGACTTGTGGCATCCGCCCGCCTAGTATTTGCGCGGTGGAGTCAGCGGCGGTGGCGTTAACTGCGGTCGTTGATGAACTCGTCCGGGCGGTATTGAATGAAGTCCGCCTCGCCGAGGCCCAGGGATTCACCGCGTTGATCAATGACGGCGGCCTTCGCGAGATTGCCCCAGTGCCCGTCGTCGAGGCGTTCATTCATTGTCTCTACAGCCGCCACCGTTTCCGCGATGGTGAAGGAACAGTGCCCGGTCCGCTCCACATAGGTCTGCCGGAGCAGCGGGCCGGCCTGGGCGCCGCGCACCGTCTCGGCGTACTCCTCCATGTACTCCACAGGAGCCAGAATGTCGGCCAGGGTGTGCATGGTGAGTACGGGAACCTGCAGATCGCCCTGCGGAATGGACGTGCGTTGCATCCATTCCAACGCCCCGGCGTCGGGTTCAATGTCGGCGCTTTGAGTCAGGAGGGAAAGATCTGCCGAAAGGTCCAGCGCAGCTTCGCGGTACAGGGAATCAACCTGTGCCTTCATCGCGGAATGCTGGAACAGCCTGCCATAATCCACTCCTGCGTTCCAGCCGCTGTCGCCGTTGGCCGCGTTGACAATGGAAGCCCGTGCCCCGACGACGAACGGAATGGTTCCCAGCAGCCAGTTATATTGCGCAGCCTGCTGGGCCTGGTAGTCCTTGCTGCCTGGGGCGGCAGTGCCGGTGAACCAGGTGGGAGTGTTCATAAAAGCGGCGCTGAGCGCTATCCGCGCCCGTCCTTCCGGCGTCTGCTGCGCCTGCTGAACTGCTGCGTTGAGCTTGTTGATGGTGACTCCCGACTCCGCGCCGGTGCGGAAGCCGGTCAGCTGGACCTCCTGACCGGGAAGCAACAGTTGGGCCAGGGCATGCAATCCGTCGAGTTGGTAGTTGTTCAGGTTCACCCCACCGCCCAGAAGCCCGCAGGTGCTGACCACGCCGTCGACGCCGGAATCCGGCGCCTCTGCAATGAGACTGCTCACCAGACCGCCCATTGAGGTTCCGAAGGCTATGGTTCTCGTTGGTGTCGCCACCTCCTCCGAGAAGGCCTCCAACGTTCCCAGTTGATCCTCGACGGCGGTTTCCAGGGCCCAGCCCGCGGTTGCATAAGACGAGGATGCAACGGCATATCCACGGTCCATAAGAGCATCGGCCGTCGGCTCGAACCCGCCGTCCCAGGCAGGATTGGCTGGGCCCGGCCGGAAGCCGTGGCTGTACAGCACCACAGCACCGTTCCAGTCGGCGGGTACCTCTGCGGCCCATTGGGCGCCGCTCGGCAGGGTCCCTCCTGTAACTGTGCCTCCTGCACCAGTGCCTCCGTGGAGAGTCGCGGCGGGGAGCTGTTCGAAAGCTGCCCCCGCCGGAGCCGCAGCCATCGCCAAGGAGGTCGCAATACCCAAGGACTTCAATACAAACATGTGGTTCCTTCCATTCCTGCGTCTTTGCAGGGTCTTCGGTTCAGGAGGTTCGGTTTCGAGGTCAGGAAACGACCGCGGCAGCGGGGCGGTGGCCTTTCTTGGCGAGTTGGATTTGTTCGTAGACGTGGTGGCGCAGTTCGGTGAACCGGGGCAGCGCACGTGTGTTCAGCTGGTCGCGGTCTTCTGGGAGATCGATGATGATGTCTTCCTGGACGACGGTGGGGGAGCTGGAAAGGATGATGACGCGCTCGCCGAGGTAGACGGACTCGTCAATGTCGTGGGTGACGAAGAGGACGGTCACCCGGAGTTTCTTCCAGACGGTGCGGATGAGGTCTTCGAGGTCTGCCCGGGTTTGCGCGTCGACGGCGGCGAAGGGTTCGTCCATGAGGAGCACTTCAGGTTGGTACGCGACGGCGCGGGCGATCGCCACACGTTGCTGCATGCCCCCGGAAAGTTGCCAAGGGTAGGAGTGGGGGACGTGGGCCAGGCCGACGGCCTCGAGAGCTTCGTCTACAAGATGGTCACGTTCAGCTTTGGGGACACCGTGGTTTTTCAGCGGCAACTCGACGTTCTGGCGGACTCGCATCCAAGGGAAAAGCGAGCGGCCGTATTCCTGGAATACCACCGCCATTTTCTTCGGCGGGCCAACCACTCGGGTGCCGTTTAGGAGGACTTCGCCTTCGGTGGGGGCCATAAGTCCGGAAATGCATTTGAGGAGCGTGGTTTTGCCGGAGCCGGAAGGGCCTACCAGGCAGGCCAGCTCGCCGGGCCGGAGGTCGAAGGTGAGATTCCGGACGGCCTCGACGTCGCCGCCGTCGGTCTTGTAGACCTTTTTCAGATCCCGGACGGACAGCATCGGCTGGTCCTTCACAGCAGGTTTCTCATTAACCAGCATTTTCTACCTCTTTCTGACCGTGGTACCAGCGCAGAACACGCCTTTCAGTCCACTGGAAGATGAATGACATGGCCACGCCGATCAGGCCCAGGACGATGATGCCGGACCACATTTCAGGGATGGCGAAGGAACGCTGGAACTGGACAATCGTGAAGCCCAGCCCCGAGGACGAGGCGAACATTTCAGAGATGACCATCAGGATCAGCCCGATGGACAGGCACTGGCGGATGCCTGCCATGATCTGGGGACTTGCCGAAGGAAGCACGAGATACCTCACCCGTGCCCAGCCGGCAACACCGTACGTCCGTGCAGAATCCGATAGAACACCGTCAACCGCGCGGACTCCTTCAATGGTGTTCAGGAGCACGGGCCAGATGCAGCCGGAGATGATGACCACAACCTTCATCGAGTCCGTGATGCCCATCAGCAGCATCAGCACTGGAACGAGCACGGGTGGGGGGACGGCACGGAAGAATTCCAGAGTGGGTTCCAGCAATGCACGGAGCCACTTGACCGATCCGATCAGCAGTCCTGCCGCTATCCCGATCCCGATCGCTGCTGCAACCCCGGCGAGCAGCCGTCCCAAACTCGGGAGGACATCGGAGAGGATGCGTTCCCCGAACCAGACCTCACCGAACGTGTCCATGAGGATTCCAGGCGCGGGGAAGAAAAAGTTGGGCCGTCCCAGGGTGGCGGCCCACCAGATAAGTATCAGCAGGAGCGGCAGCCCCACCAGATAAGCCAGTGACTTCAGCCAGGTCATAGCACCACCTCCGAACGGACTGATGAGTGCCAGGACAACGTCTTCTTTTCGATGAACCGCATGAGCATGTTGATGATGACGCCGATCAGCCCTGTTGCGAGCACCAGGGCGTACATGCCGGAAATTGCGCCGCCGGACTGGGCCAAGGCTATTTCCCGGCCCAGTCCCGGGGATCCGATGACGAGCTCCGCCGTGATCGCCAGGATCAGCGCGACGGAGGCAGCGAGGCGGACGCCGGTCATGAGGTAAGGCAGGGCGGTGGGAAACACCACATAGCGGATCCTCGCCATTCGCCCCAGCCCATAGGACTTGGCTGTGTTGTTGGCCACCAGGTCGATATCGGCCACTCCGTAGAGGACCTGGATGAAGACCTGCCAGAAGGACGCATAGACGATCAGCATGAGCGACGACTCGATTTTCACGCCGAACATCAGCACCGCCAGGGGGATCAGCGCCACCGACGGGATGGGACGCAGGAATTCGACGCTGGAGCTGGTCGCTCTCGCCAGGAAAGCGGATGAACCGATCAGAAAGCCAAGAACAAGGGCTGCAGCAACTGCCATCAGCAAGCCGACGAACCAGGCAATCATCGTTTCCCCAACGCTCAGCCAAAAGGCGGTCAACCCAAAGGCCCGGAAAAGCTCCGCCATCACCTCACTTGCCGGCGGCAGGAACCTCGGTTCAATGATTCCCGCCCGCGGGATCAGCTCCCACGTCAGCAGGAACCCCAGGATGCCCGCGAGGCCAAGGAACTGCTGGACCGGCACCGTGCGCCGTGACTGAGGAGTCCCTTGAGCCGTCACTTGAGCAGTCATTTGACGGTCATCGTGGCGACGTCGGGTTCCTTGTCCACGTAGTTGTACTTCACCATCAGGGAACCGAGGTCCGACAGCACAGCGGCGGGAACTTCGCCGTCGAACTCTTCCATCTTCAGCTTCTGGGCGACGGCCGCGTCCATGTTCATGAACTTCGGAAGGAGCGCACGGACCTGGTCCGGATTCTGTTCAGCCTTGGCCAGCGTCTCTTCCATGGCTTCCTTGAAGGACTTCACGATATCGGCATTCTGCTGGGCAAAGTTGCCGCTGGTGAAGCTGACCATGGTGGGCAGCCCGGGAAGGGCCGTCTGGTTGGGATAGCCGACCAGCGCGTTCTTGGTATCCGCGAGTGCCTTTCCCAGGAACGGCTGAGGCAGCCAGGCTGCGTCCACCGAGCCGCGCTCGAGCTGGGCCTGCATGTCCGGGAACGGCATCTCGACAAACTTGATCTTGGCAGGATCGGCACCTGCCTTTGCTGCGCTTTCCATGATGGTCAGGTCACCTTGAGTCTTCAACGTGTTAACGGCGACAGTCTTGCCCTCCAGGTCTGCAAAGGACGCAATTCCGGAAGCCTTCACGGCGATAACGCCGTTGACGTCCTCGCCTTCAGCCTTGGAATTGCTGAAGCCGGTAACGATCTTCATGTCGAGGCCCTTGTTCACGGCGAGCATCACGGAGAGAGGATTTCCGACCGAGAAGTTCATGGTTCCGGTGGAGACCGCCGGCAGCATAGCTGCTCCCCCCTGCCCGGTCTGGAGTTCGACGGCGAGGCCGTGGTCAGCGAAGATGCCTTCGTCAATGCCGTACTGGACGGCGACGGAGGGTGCGATGGACAGGACACCGACGGTGACCTTCTTGAGGTCCCCGCCTGCGGCGGCCGCTGCACTGGGGGCCGTGCCTGCCGTGCCGGCCGGGGTGGAAAGCGAGCCGGAACCGCAGCCCGTAAGGGCCAGGGCGGCGAAGGCGCTGGCGGCGAGCAGTTTAGCGAGGTGCCTTTTCATTTTCTTTGACTCTTCCTTGAGTTCCATGACTGGCTTGATGCCCGAGTGAGCTGCACCACAGTGGACGTATCTATGTCAGCCCGAATAGTTGAAAATGTCAATAGTTCTATTTTTCTGCTAACTGCGTGATCGTGGCAGCTATCAACTATAGGATTGAGCAATGACCCAGCCCTCCACCACAGAGATCCCGCCGCCCGAAGGCCTCGAGCGGCTGTTGGGAAGCCCCCTCGTAACCGAGATCGAATTCCTGACGGCGCGTGCACGGGCGCTGGGGAGTGCAAAGGCCAACGCGCTGCTGGCGCCACTGGACCTGAAGATCAGGTCGTATGCGGTGCTGTCGCTGGCTTGCAGCGGCGCTGCGCCGTCACAACGCGAACTCGCTGAATTCCTGCTGCTGGATCCGAGCCAGATCGTGGCCCTGGTGGACGGGCTGGAACAACGGGGGCTGGTCAAGCGGGAAACTGACCCTCAGGATCGCCGCTCCAAGGTCATCAAAGGCACAGCCAAGGGTCGGCGGCTGCTTGCCCAGGCGGCCGCGGCCACGCAGCAGGCAGAAGACCAGGCCATGGGTAATCTCAGCCCGACTGAACGTGCCCAGCTCAGGGACCTGCTGCGCCGAATTGCTTTCTAAGCCAGGCGTTGCCGGGTTCAGGCGGCCGCGTGACGGTAACGCAAGTGCTTTTGGACACAGGCGTGGGCGCCAACCTCGCGTCCTCGGGTAAGTTAGACCTGTTGAAATAACACACGACTCCAGCTATACGCATACACCAGGGAGACACCTGAATGGCCAAGATTATCTATACCCACACTGACGAAGCGCCCATGCTGGCCACCTATTCGTTCTTGCCTGTGATTGAAGCGTTTGCTTCGACTGCCGGTGTGGAAGTGGAGACCCGGGACATCTCGCTCTCTGGTCGTATCATCGCCGCGTTCGGGGACTTCCTCGCTGACGAGCAGCGCATCAATGACGATCTCGCCGAACTCGGCGCGCTGGCAAAGACCCCCGAAGCAAACATCATCAAACTCCCCAACATCAGTGCGTCATTGCCGCAGCTGAAGGCCGCCATCGCGGAACTGCAGGGCAAGGGCTATCAGCTCCCGGATTACCCGGACAACCCCGCCTCGGACGAAGAGACGGACATCCGGTCCCGCTACGACAAGATCAAGGGTTCGGCAGTGAACCCGGTCCTGCGCGAAGGCAACTCGGACCGCCGGGCTCCGCTCTCGGTGAAAAACTACGCGCGCCAAAACCCTCACTCCATGGGTGCCTGGAGCCCCGACTCGAAAACCAACGTTGCTCACATGGAAGCCGATGATTTCCGCTCCAACGAGAAGTCTGTGGTTATCCCTGCCAACGGCACGCTCCAGATCCAGCAGGTCCGTGAAGACGGCACTGTCAAGGTACTCAAGAAGGCCTTCCCCGTCCTTGCCGGCGAGGTCATTGACGGTACGGTCATGCGTGCGGCTGCCCTGGACGAGTTCCTGGCTGCCCAGGTTGCCCGCGCCAGGGAAGAGGGCGTGCTCTTCTCCGCTCACCTGAAGGCCACCATGATGAAGGTCTCCGACCCCATCATCTTCGGCCACGTAGTGAAGGCCTACTTCTCGGAACTGTTCGAGACATACGGCAAGCAACTGACCGCCGCAGGCATCAACCCCAACAACGGCCTCGCGGCTATCCTGAACGGGCTCGAAAACCTCCCCGAGGACGTCCGTGAAGGCGTTCAGGCTGCCATCAGGAAGGGCCTGGAAGAAGGCCCCGCGCTGGCCATGGTTGATTCCGACAAGGGCATCACCAGCCTCCACGTTCCCAGCGACATCATCGTGGACGCCTCCATGCCTGCCATGATCCGCTCCTCCGGCCACATGTGGGGACCGGACGGCAAGGAAGCGGACACGCTGGCGGTCCTGCCTGACAGCTCCTACGCAGGCATCTACCAGGTTGTCCTGGACGACTGCCGCGCACACGGTGCCTTCGATCCCACCACCATGGGTACCGTTCCCAACGTAGGCCTCATGGCCCAGGCCGCCGAGGAATACGGCAGCCACGACAAGACCTTCGAAGTCCAGGCCGCCGGCACCATGCAGCTCGTGGACGGCGAAGGCAACGTCCTGATCGAACACCAGGTATTCCCCGGCGATATCTGGCGCGCCTGCCAGACCAAGGACGTGCCCATCCGCGACTGGGTCAAGCTCGCCGTCACCCGGGCCCGTGCCTCACAGACGCCCGCAGTTTTCTGGTTGGACGAAACCCGCGCCCACGATGCAAACCTGATCGCAAAGGTCCGGGAGTATCTGCAGGACTTCGACACTGAGGGCCTGCAGATCGAAATCATGTCTCCGGAGAAAGCCACCGCCTTCACCCTGGAGCGCATCCGCAAGGGCGAGGACACCATCTCCGTCACCGGAAACGTCCTCCGCGACTACCTCACGGACCTGTTCCCGATTCTCGAACTCGGTACGAGCGCCAAAATGCTGTCCATCGTTCCGCTCATCAACGGCGGAGGCCTCTTTGAAACCGGAGCCGGCGGGTCTGCCCCCAAGCACGTCCAGCAGCTCCTGAAAGAAAACCACCTGCGGTGGGACAGCCTTGGAGAGTTCCTCGCCCTTGCCGTCAGCTTCGAGCACCTTGCCACAAGCACAGGCAATGCCCGTGCCCAGGTGTTGGCCGACACCCTGGACCGCGCCACCGGTACTTTCCTGCTGGAAAACAAGTCCCCGAGCCGCCGCGTAGGGGAAATCGACAACCGTGGCAGCCACTTCTTCCTGGCTCAGTTTTGGGCCCGTGAACTGGCGAAGCAGACCGACGACGCCGAGCTCGCCGAGTCCTTCATCTCGATCGCCGAGGCGCTGACGTCCAACGAGGACGCCATCGTAGGCGAGCTGCTCGCTGTCCAGGGTTCACCCGTGGACATCGGCGGCTACTACCGCCCCGATGTTGAGAAGGTAGCCGCCGTCATGCGTCCTTCTGCCAAGTTCAACGAAGTCCTCGCCGCGCTGAAGTAGCCCGGCCGGGTTGATAACGAAAAACGCCTCGCTGCTCCTTGGGAGCAGCGAGGCGTTTTGTTGTCGTAGTGCCTTTTAGCGCTCGGTTGGCCGGCCGTAGGGAGCGTCCGGAGCCATATCCGGATCAGTGTTCACGGGTCGCTCCGTAGGGACGGCGCCGTAGCCCATCTCTTCCTCCATGGGCACGGTGGTTCCCGAGGTACCCGAAGCAGAGGTCAGGCCGGCATCAGAGCCGCTAACCTCGCCCCCGCTCACAGTTTCACGCCATGCACCGGTTTCCACTTCCCGTTCCTCGATGAACTTCTTGAAACGCTTGAGGTCCGCAGCTACCTGGCGGGAATCCAGTCCGATGGCTGCGCCGATGTTCTCGGCGGCTGAATCAGGTTCCCAGACAAGCTCAACGGTTACCTGCGTTTCTGTTGGGCCAAGCGCCTCGAACCAGACGGTTCCGGCGTTCCTTGGCTGGTCCAGGCTCTCCCAGGTGACGCGGTTGTCTGGTTCCTGGAGCGTGATTGCGGCATCGTATTCCCGCTTGACGCCGGCAATGCTGGTCTTGAAATGGACAGTGGTGTCGTCAATCTGTGTGACAGAATCGACGCCGCTCATGAAATGCGGGAAGTCCTCAAACTGCGTCCATTGATTGTAGGCCTGGCTGAGCGGGACGTTGACGTTGATGGATTCCTGAACTGTTGCCATGCGTAGTTCACTCCTTCAGCTGGCGGACCTGGGGTCCGCGGTTCTGATTCCGCAGGCTTACGGGGCCTGCTTAACCAACGTAGCCGGAATGAGAAAAAATAGTAAGCTAGCTGAGCAAATAGTGCTGACCATGGCCAAGAAGAAGGCTACCCGTCCTTGTCCTTGCCCTTTCCCTCGTCGTCCCCCTTGCCATCATTTCCGCCGTCGTCCTTCTTAGGCTCTTCGACTTTCTCCTCCGGTGGAGCGGCCGGCGTGGGGGTGGCAGATGCCGCAGCAGCCGCATCTGCGGCGGCCTTGGCTTGAGCCGCAGCCTGGGCGCTAAGAAGATCAGTCCGTACAGCCTCAATAGCGGTCATAATGCTTTGATGCCGTTTGAAGGACACCTCACCGTTGGCGCCGGCAACCTCGAGCTGCTCTTCCAACTCCGCCAAGGCGACGAGAGCCCCAGCGGGATCGTTCGCTGCTGCCAGGTCGGTCACCGTGAGGACCCGGGACTGGAGCCGCTTGGAGGCGTCGAATCCCAACTCAGGCTCTGCGGGTCCGCAGGCAGCCAGCGAGAGCACCAGCAAACCACCTATGACGGCTGCGCAAACGCGCCGGAGTGCATTACGGCTCAAGGTTCCACGCTCTTCTGCAACTGCTCGAGGTGTTCGCCCAAGGTTCCGGTGACGGTCGGGTAGGGGACGACGACGTCGCTGGCTTTCGGGGCGGAGAGGGAAATCACGACGGCGGATACTGCCGCGATAACCGCCAGGATGAGCAGTACCAGGCCAATCCGCCCGCGCTTCCCCAATTGCCGGATCCTGGACTTACCGGCCTCACGGTCCTCGGTTGTCGCTGCAGGGGTGACGGACGGGGAGGCATTCGAGACATAGTCGTGGGAATCCGCCTGCAAGGACAGCGGCGCGCGGGACGGAATGGCGGGCAGCATGCGTGTATGTTCTTCAACCAGCGGTCCCGGAACGGATTCGGTGGAGAGGAGGGCCTGACGTAAAGCTACTTCGATGTCGGCGGCAGTAGGCCGCCCCAAGGGATCGAGGGCCGTCATGGCCCTCAGCAGATCAGCCCATTCGTTGGGAAGATCCGGCGGGATTTCCGGTGCGCGTTGTAGCCGCGCTACAGCGGACTCCACAGCGCTGCCGGGATATTCGACGGCGCCTTTGATGGATTCCAGAAGCACCAGGCCAAAGGAGTAAATATCGCTGGCCGCGCCCATTTCGGCGCCTTTGGCTTGTTCCGGGCTGAGGTATGCAGCGGTACCCACCATGGTCCCGGTGGCAGTCAAACGTGTGCCATCGACGATACGGGCAATGCCGAAATCCGTGAGCTTTGGCCGGTCCGGCTCGCCCGGCCGACCTGGAACCAGGAGGATGTTTCCAGGCTTAATATCGCGGTGGATGATGCCAAGGCCATGGACGTAGGCAAGCGCATCGGCAATTCCTGCTCCGATAACGGCAAGTTCGTCCAAAGACACCGGGCCGCGTCTGATCCTTGTCCGGAGGTCCTCGCCCTCGATGAGCTCCATGGTGAGGAAGGGCCTTGGCTCGTCTGGAATCCGGTTATCAATGCCGGCGTCGAACAAGGTGACCAGACCAGGGTGGTTGAGGGTGGCCAGCAGCGTTATCTCAGCTTCCTGACGCTTGAGCTCTTCGGCGTCCGGGGCCTGCGGGGCGAACAGTTTGAGGGCCACATCACGGCCCAGATTCTCGTCCCGGGCGTTGTAGACGGAGGCCATTCCGCCGCGCCCGATCACCTCACCCAGTCTGTAGCGTCCGCCGACAACCTCGCTTTTGGTGTCGCTTGGCGAATCCACCACCGTCGTCCCCATCTCCTACTGGGCACAATGTCGCGCCGTACTTCAAGAATAATACCGTGACGGCTTTCCGCCCATTGCCGAGGGGACCTCAACACCGTTCTGTGACCCAAAGCAGACAGGCCGATGGTCCGACCGTGAAAAATCCGGGACCCTTCACGGTCGAACCGCCGACGCAACAAGGACGTAGGTGTGGTTATGTCTTCCAGGCGCCTCCTTTCCTGCCGTCGATTCCCTTAATAGATGTAAGTGACCAGCCCCGTCAGGCCCTACGCCGAAGGATCATCAACAGGCCGGCGAACAGGAGAAGCAGTGCCACCGGAAGCAGCGATGCATCAACTCCGGTCTTGGCAAGGGTCTGCTGGCTTGCTGCAGCCGTACCGGAACCAGCAGCGGAGACTGCAGGAGCCTTCACGAGACCCGCAGTGTTCACCACCGGTCCCGAACCCGACCCTGCCGTGGAGACCGCAGGAGCCTTCACGAGACCCGCAGTGTTCACCAACAGTCCCGAACCCGACCCAGCGGGAACAGTTCCCGTGCTGCTTCCACGGGTGCCGGAGTTGCCATCAGGGGTGGTGCCGGTGTTGCGGCCGGGGGTGGTTGGAGTGCCGGCACCGCCGGTTGTTCCGTCATCGGTACCGGGACCATCCGTACCCGGACCTTCCGTGCCGGGACCGTCGGTGCCGGGATCAGTTCCGCCACAACCCGCAGCGGAGCCGAGGCCAAGACGCAGGCAGAGATCCAGAGCGAGATCGCTGCCGATGCCGGTGTCTCCGGTACTGGCGACCACACCCAGGTTCACGGCGGCGTCTGCGGCGATGGTGGTGTTGTCAACGATGCCGGTTGCTGTGCCGAGGCCCAGGTTCACGGCGGCGTCTGCGGCGATGGTGGTGTTGTCACCAACGCCGTCAACGACGCCGGTTGCTGTGCCGAGGCCCAGGTTCACGGCGGCGTCTGCGGCGATGGTGGTGTTGTCACCAACGCCGGTTGCGGTTCCGGTGCCGAGGTTCACGGCAGCATCAGCGGCGACTGTGGTGCTGTCAACGATGCCGGTTGCTGTGCCGAGACCCAGGTTTACATCCGCTGCAACGTCAGCCACAAGGGCCGTCGAACCGGTGGTGGCAGGAGCTGCCGTGCCCAATGCGACGTCTACAGTGGCATTCAGCCCGGAGGAGGTTGACGGCGTTGAGTCACCCAGCAGGCCCAACGACGTCGTGTTTGCGGCTACGGCCGCTGAGACCGAAGCGGTGACGGACTCGTCCGCTGCGCTGGTGGTGTCCGCTGCATTGGCAGCGGTGGCGCCGAGGGCAAGTAGCCCGCCGGCAAAGAGGGTGCTTAGCAGCCCTCTACGAAGATGTGTATGCATAGGAAGTTCTCCTGAAGAGTTGGTTTAGGGGAGCCCATGGCTGCCCTGATGGCCGTTTCTGCCCGAAAAAGGCAGCAAGCACCCAACTAGTCAGGAGATGAACCGGGGTCGAACGACATTGGAGCAGGAGCATGCTGAAGGGGTCCGCTGGCCGGAGTGCTTCCCGGCTTCGGAAGATTGAGGGAAAGAGCAGGCAGGCAGGCAGCACCGCCGGAAGGCCCGCCGGATGAATGGCCGCTGCCTGATCCAGATCCTGGTACGGATGGAACAGCCTTAGATCCGGGAGGCCCATTGCCTCCGCCATATGGAGCGGCCACGCCGGAAATGGCCGCTTCGCCGGAGGTGTCTCCCAACGACATGGATGGCATCCACAGGGCAGCAAACCCCGTGCCCAGGGGCGCAGTGCCGGTTGAAAACACAACGGAAGAAACAAAGTCAGCAGTGTCCGGCAAAGCCGCTGTCGCGTCGCCCCCTGCGCCAGGATCGTCAAGGATCGGTCTGGGCAATGCGGGCTCGCCGACCAGCCCCGTTACGACACCGACCACGGGTGCGGGTAGTGCCACGTCCCCACCCGAAATGACTTCTGCGACGGGGTCCAGGACTGGTTGCAAAGCCGGAACTGTTTCGCTGGCGGACGGAATGACGGTCTCCGCAAGACCGCTGGCCGCATCGTCCACGGCTGCGCTCACTGGCGAAACGGCGTTCGAGACGACACCGTCCGGGACTACCTGGTTGATGACCGGGATGCTTCCCGCGGGGTTGTCAGCGGTCCCCGTCAGGCTGCCCACCACAGGCTGCAGCATTCCATTCGGGCCAGAGGCAGGGGAAGGCGCAGGAGACGGATTCACCGCACGCGAATGTGAGGGAACAGCTGATATGGCGTCACCGGCCGCTGAGGTCACTGAAGAAACAGATGACAGTCCGCCCAAGATTGAGCCTGGATGAGTTCCGGCGTCCGCGTTGGCGGCAGGCGAAGAAAGGGCGAGCCACGCGACGGCTGCTGCTCCGCCCCAAAGCAGGGAGCGAAGGGAAGGGAGGGAACGGGGCGTGTGCCATGAAGGCCCAAAAATACCCATGGATAGTCGCCCCCCCTCCCCATTTATGACGACTTGGCAACAGGGTAATCCCGTACGCGTTCGAGAGTCCATAGCCACAGGGCAGAAATCTGGCGGATGGAAGAAGCCACAAAAGCCATCCCGGCTTGGACTCCGGATCAGCGATCCGGGGGTCCCACCAAGTCAGTGCGCATCGTTAGGGTAAGTGACCCCCAGCTGCGCCCGAACACCGTCGAAGAGCCTCATTACGTTGAGCGAGTCATCGAGCGGCATCACGGGGCTTTCCGTCAGGCCTTGTTGGATGCACCGGGTTACCTCACGGAGTTCGTACGAATAGCCCCGACCGACAACGTCGAAGTGCTCCATTCGCGGTGCCTCGAAGCCAATCTTCACGGTGAGCTCCCGCGGATTGTTGATGGATCCGATGGTATGAAGGTAGCCGCGGCTGCCTGCGACCGTAGCGGCGCGCGGCCCGTGAGCCAAGAGCGATGAGGTGAGCTGGGCTTGGGCACCGTGGTGGTAGCCGAGCGTCAGCGCATTCTGGGCGTCCACGCCGTCGTCGTTCACAGAACCGGTGGCGCTGACCGTTTGCGGGAAGCCCAAGGTGCCCAACGCCCACAGCAGGGGGTAAACGCTGAGATCAAGGAGGGCCCCGCCACCGTCTTTCACAGCCCAGAGGCGCGCGGTAGGGGAGTACTCCGCCGGGAAGCCGAGATCGGCGTTCACCCACTGGACCTGCCCGAGTTCTCCTGATGCGGAGATCTCGAAGGCTCGTTGCATGCTGGGCAGGAAACGGCTCCACACAGCTTCCATCAGAAAGAGATTCCGGGACCTCGCCAGAGCGATGAGTTCGGCGGCTTCCCTGGCGTTGATAGTGAAGGCCTTCTCGACGAGGACGTGCTTGCCGGCATTCAAGGCAGCAAGGGTGATCTGGAAGTGATTGGCGTGGGGAGTGGCGACGTACACTACGTCCACTGACTCGTGGGCGAGCAACCGCTGGTAGCCGCTGGCGCCGTCGTCGTCGCCGAATGCGTGGGGAATTCCGAACTGGGCGGCGAACGCGTCAGCCGCACCCTGGGTCCGGGAGCTGACGGCATGGATTTCGGCGTCTGCAAGCAACGCCAGGTCCTTGGACACCGAATTAGCGATCCCGCCAGTGGCGATGATGCCCCAGCGCAGCGTCCGGCCGGTGGCGGTGCGGGGGTCCTGGTCAGGTTGGCTGAAGAGCCATGGCTTCGCGATCGGAGCAGTCATGGTGCCCATCTTCTCACTGCAGTGAGGAAAGCCTGGGCGTGGTGAGACCCGGGGTCCAATGGCACTACGCGGGGAGGGTTAGGCTTTGAGGGCATCTCTCGCAGAGAGGTTCTGTGGGGAGTCACCGAATGGAGAAGAGATGAGAGTATTCAGGCGCGTCATTTTACCCGTGGCCTGGCTGGCCGTGTTCGCCGTCATTGCAGTGACCCTGGTCAAAATCGCCTTTGTAGACGGACTGAAGCCCGATGACGCCGTGGCCGGACCCAGTGCCCAGGTCGCCATCCCGGTGGTTCAGGCGGCACGCGCCACCGTCACCAACTCGGTGGAAATCAAGGCGACCGTCCAGAGCGATGCCCCTGCTGGCGTCCGAAGCACGGCCGCCGGCGTGGTGTCGCACATCTTCCTGGAAGCCGGAGCCAAAGTCGCGCTCGGAGACCGTCTCTACCAGGTCCGCACGGAGCTTCCGCCGGAACCAACCGAGGAAACGGAACAGAATACGACGACGGCGGGCGAGCCTGGCGCTTCCGCTCCACAACAGGTGACGGCCCGCGTTCCGCTCTACACCTATACCGACGTGCTGGCTCCTGTCTCCGGGACATTGGAAACCTTGACCGTATTGCTGAAGCAGCAGGTGGGCGTGGGTGAGGTGACGGGAACAGTCAACCCCGGTACGTTCACTGTTTCGGGTGCAGTCAACGCCGCCCAGCAGTACCGGCTGCTTGCCAAGCCGGGGTCGGCGCAGGTCTCGGTTGTGGGTGGACCTGCCCCCTTCACCTGTCCCACCGTAGTTTTGAAAAACAATGCTGCCGGTGACACCCCTGCGAATGCCGGTGGCGGTCTCGCCAGTGCAGGCGGGGGCAGCGTTGGGCGTTCAGTGCCGTATGCCCAGGCCGGTCCGGGCGGAGGAGGGGCGGTGCCTGAGCAGGACACCACCCCCACCGGGACCCTTAGCTGCGCCATCCCGTCCGGCGTCGAAGTATTTGCAGGTTTGGGTGCCACTATGACTGTGACAGCGGGGGAGTCCGCCAACGTTGTCA
This sequence comes from Arthrobacter sp., assembly GCF_031179985.1. Lineage (GTDB taxonomy): Bacteria > Actinomycetota > Actinomycetes > Actinomycetales > Micrococcaceae > Arthrobacter. The sequence continues at coordinate 50,858 of NZ_JAPSHJ010000006.1, forward strand.
CCGTGCCGCTTACTGCTGTTCAGGGCAACGTTAAGGATGGAATTGTTTGGCTCGCTCCGGCCGGAAGCGGCCCAGCCGCAGGCGGCGACGGAGGTCCGGCCGGACCAGGTGCTGAAGGTGCAGCGGCTGGTCCGCCGCAGGGACCGCCTGCCAATGCAGCGCCCCCGGAACAGCGGAAGGTTCAGCTCGGCCTCAACGACGGCACCGTAGTGGAGATAGTTTCGGGACTGGCCGAGGGCGAGTCCGTGCTGGAGTTTGTTCCGGGTGCCCCCGCACAGGAGCAGCCCGGAGCGCAGTTCGGCCCCGGCCCGATGGGAGGCTGAGCTGTGGAGGAACTCGTTTCCCTGCGCGGAGTAACACGAACAGTTCTCTTGCCGGACGATCAGGAGCTCCACATATTGCGCGGTGTGGACCTGACGGTGCACAGCGGTGACCACACCGCCGTCGTCGGGCGTTCCGGCTGCGGAAAGTCCACGCTGCTGAATCTCCTCGGACTGCTGGATACGCCGACGGGCGGGGAGCTTCGGTTTCAGGGGACTCCGGTGGAGCAAATCCGCGGCAACGCCAGGGCGAGGCTCCGAGGGTCCTCGGTAGGCTTCGTCTTCCAGCAGTTCAACCTCTTGCCTGGGCGCAGCGCCTTGGACAACGTGATTACGCCGCTCCTGTATGCCGGCCCGTCCCACTTCTGGAAGCGCCGGGAACTGGCCATGGACATGCTGGACAGGGTTGGCCTGGCCGGCCGGGCAGAGACTTTTCCCAACATGCTCTCGGGCGGGGAACAACAGCGTGTTGCGATCGCACGGGCGCTGGTCCGCGGACCACGGCTGATCCTCGCCGACGAACCGACCGGAGCGCTCGACGTCGACACCGGCCAGGCCGTGATGGCTCTTCTTGATACGGTGGCCACCGAATCGGGAGCTGCGCTGGTGACCATCACCCACGACGTCAATGTGGCTGCCCTTGCGCGGGCCAGCTACCGGCTCGACTCCGGTGTGTTGACGTCCACCGAGGTTCCCCTGGGAGTGTCCGCATGACCGGGGTTGTGTCCGCCCTAGTGGAGGCGTGGCAGGAGTTGCGCATCAACAAAACCCGGATCCTGCTCGCACTCATTGGTGTGGCTCTGTCCGTAGGGGCCTTGACGTCCGTAGTAGGCGTAGGCGATCTGGCACGCGAGGGGATGAAGGCGAACTCCGAGCGCAACGGCGGCCGGTCCGCCACCCTGGGCCTGGGCGTGTACGGACCTACGATGCCGGATCCGGTCAAACTCGAGGAAGCGTACAAGGGCATCATCAAGCGCTATGGAGTGGAGTATTACACCCACGTCGGCCTGAGCCAGCATGGGTTCCAGTTTCCTTCTGGAGTGCAGCAAGTCCAGATGCAGTTGGTGGATCCGGGGTATGGAGTTATACACCGCACTGACGTGAGCACTGGAACATGGTTTGCCGCCAACGATGAAGAGCGCCTTGCTCCCGCCGTCGTGGTGTCAGAGGCGTTCTACAACGCAGCCGGCCGTCCCAGCCTGGTCACCCACCCGAAGGTGACGCTTACCGGGGACCCGAAAACCACGGCAGTCATGATCGGCGTGGTTGCAGACCAGTATCCTGAGGCTCCGCCTCAGGCCTTCATGCTGATGGGTGCTGCAGAGCGGGTGGGAATCGCAGCCGCAGGGGGGCAGTTCAAGTTCTGGGTGCAGGATGCCCAGGCCGGACCCCTCAAGGCTGCTATCACCTCCGATCTTCAGCAGCAGTTTCCAGGTATGCAGATTCACGTCGACCGTATGGACTACGCGAGCAACGGAGATCCCTTCGCCGTGGCCCAACTTGCCATTGGCGGGGTGGCTGGCCTCGTGCTGCTGTTGGGCGCCGTCGGCATGCTGAACATCTCAATGGTCACTGTGCGGTACCGGGTGCGGGAGATCGGCATTCGGCGCAGCTTCGGCGCAACGTCCCGGCGGATCTTCCTCGGTGTCATGATGGAATCCGTAGTGGCGACGGCCGTTGCGGGTGTGATCGGTGTGATGCTCGGCGTCGCCATCGTGAAGAATCCCTGGATCGAGTCCAAGGTTGCGCCCGGGCTGACCGAATATCCGCCCTTCCCCATTGAGGCGGCGATGCTCGGCCTGGGTGCGGCGGTGCTGGTCGGGGCGCTCGCGGGCGCCATACCGGCAACGGTCGCGGTACGGGTCAAGGTCATCGACGCCATCCGCTTCTAAGGACGAGACTAGGGGCGGCGATCCGGGAGGAATCCCGGGCCGCCGCCCCACTTTTTGCCGCCTACCTGGCTCAGCCGAATCCCGGCCCTGGGCCGTTAGCCCACAGGTGCCGTTGCCGCCACTGCCTTTGGGCTGGCGGGAGCCATGCCCTGAACCTGTTTGGGTGCCGTTTCCTCCGTCAGGCGACCCTGCTGAAGCCGGAAGCGCCTGTCCGTCTTGTTGGCAAGGGAACGGTCATGGGTGACTACCAGGATTGTGGTGTTGTGCTCCCGTCTTAGCGAGCTCAGGAGCTCAATGATGTGCCCGCCGGTCTGCTCGTCGAGGTTGCCGGTGGGTTCATCCGCGAGGATTAGTTTCGGCTCGTTGGCCAGCGCGCGGGCAATGGCAACGCGCTGTTGTTCTCCGCCGGAGAGCCGGTTGATTCGCCGATCGTGCCTGTCCACGTCCAGCTGCACCTGTTCCAGCAACTCCTTAGCCCGCTTCGTCCGCACGGAACGGCGGACTCCCGCAAACTCCATCGGCAGCATCACATTGTCCAACGCCGTGAGGTTGGGGATCAGGTTGAACTGCTGGAAGACAAAGCCGATGTCCCGCCGTCGGTACTCTGTCAGTTTGCCGTCCGGCATGCCTGCCAGGCTGACGCCGTTCACGACGACGTCTCCGCTGGTGGGTTTGTCCAGGGCCCCGAGCAGGGACAACAGTGTGCTCTTGCCGCTTCCGCTCTTGCCAACGATGGACGCCAGTGTTCCCTCCGCGAGTTCGAAGCTGACGTTGTTGACGGGTTTGATGGTGCGGTCACCGCTCTGGAACGTGCGGACCAGGTTCTTGACTTCGATCATGGCTACTCTCCTCGGAGGACTTCGATAGGACGGATGCGGGCGGTAAGCAAGGCCGGGACCAACGCCCCGATGATGGCCACACCAAAGACGGCGGCAATGCCGGCGGCTATAACCCCGGGTGAGGCGCTTGCCGTGACGGAAGTCAGGAGCTGGGTGGCACCACCGAGTGGACCTCCGCCGGGGAATCCGCCCGCGGCGCCACGATTTCCGGGTGCGGCTGTTGTGGTGGTGCTCGAGCCGATGAGGGCGGTAGCAATGCTGCCGCTGGCAAAGGAGGCGACGGCGGCGCCCACCGCGCTGCCCAACGTCACCAACACAAGAGCCTCGAGGACAAACTGCAGCCCGATAGTCCTGTTCGGTGCGCCGATGGCCTTGAGCACTCCGATTTCCTTGCGGCGTTCGCGGACCAGCATGACCATGATCAGCAGGATGATGAGGCCGGCGGTACCGAGCGCGGCGACGAAGGCCATGAATGAAATGTTCTTGACGCTGTCCAGGGAACTGACGGCCGTCTCCAGGTTCCGCTGTCCTTGCGTGACGTCTGCCTTGTCTGTGCCGAGGGCGGTTTGGAGAGCAGTCTTGGCGGCGTCCACATTCTCCATGCTGTTTACCGTCACAATCATGGTGGAGAGCTCGCCCGGAAGCGCGGCCAGGGTCTGGGCCTCCGGAAGGGTGAGGTAAACGGCATTGTTGCCGAAGGCGGTGCCGGCGTCGAAGAGTCCGGCGACGGTGAAGGTTTGATCGTTGATGGTGAAGGTGGAGCCCACCTTCAGGCTGTTCTTCTCCGCCAGAGTGGTTCCAAGCAGCGCGCTCTTTGACGCTGCCGTGTAGTCGCCGAGGCCTGAGCCGTCCGTAATGTCCAGCGCCTTGCCGGTGCTGTCTACCTCGGCTCCGATCCCTGTCGCCGTGATGGGCAGGGAGAACGTGCGGGCCGGTTGAGTGCCCGTGGTACCGGTCTCCTGGTTGCGGTTCCCGAGCGTCCCCGCGTCTACCGCTGGGGTGAGGCTCGTGGTCATTGTTGTTGTGGCTTGACCGCCGAAACCTCCACCGCCGCCTGCTCCCTGGCTTGCCGCCTCTGTGGCGTTCCGGAGCCGGAGGGCCTTTGTGCCCACAACTTCGGTCACGTTGGGAACTGCGGCGGCTGTGGTGGCTTCCTGGGCTGTCAAGGGCTCACCGCCGCCTTCAAATCCTTGGCCTCCCGCCGGGTTGACGGTGAGGGTGGTCCCGACGGACGCATTCAGTTCCGTCACTTTGGCAGTAACGGCCTGGTTGGCCACGAGCATGGCAAGTGCCAGCCCGATCGCTACGGCAAGGACAGCCACGACGGCGGTTGTTCTGATCTTGTTTCTGAAGGCATTGCCTACACTCCGGGCAAGGACGCTCACGGTACTCCTCGAAAATTTGGGCCGGCCGATGGCCTGGCAACTGGTTCAAGACTTCTCCGAACGGCTGTGTGCGTCACCGGGAGAAGCTATGGATTGCCTGTGAGGAGGGAGACGGTCAACTGGACAGGGGTGGTTTCCCTGGTGCCCTATGCGGCAGCAGGTTCCCGGCCTGGTGCTGGGTGCCGCGCTGGTCGGCGTCGAACGCGACGGCGATGCAGGCCTGCAGCGCGGCTGCGGCGGATTTCAGGTCCTCAAGGTTCCGCAGCTGTTCAATCAGCGCGGCACCGTCAGCGCAGGGACGAACCCCTGCCAGTGATCCGGCACCAGACGTGCGCGCTCTACTGCTGGAAGCAACTTCACCGCGGGATGTAGTCAGAGTTCCTTGTGGTTAGCGGGTGGTTCGCCCGACAAGCAGGCGCCAAGGCTGCGACCGGAATAGGCGGTTGCCTGT
>NZ_JAPSHJ010000006.1:55844-138304 GCF_031179985.1 Arthrobacter sp.
CAGACGTGCGCGCTCTACTGCTGGAAGCAACTTCACCGCGGGATGTAGTCAGAGTTCCTTGTGGTTAGCGGGTGGTTCGCCCGACAAGCAGGCGCCAAGGCTGCGACCGGAATAGGCGGTTGCCTGTAATGACCGACTCAGCGCAGGCAGCTCCCTGTTGACGGAGATCCTGCTCTATTGTCGTGAGGCCTCGGTCCTGCCCGCTGGCGGACGCATCCCAACCGGTTACGGCAAGGTCCGCTGGAATCTGGATTCCGGCTTGGGTAGCGGCATCGAGGACGCCTCGGGCCTGCTCATCACTCATGGTGAGGATCAGATCCGGTCGGTCGCCGCTGCTGAACAGGCTTTCGGCGGCACGTACCGACTCGGTGGCGCTGTTGGTCGAACATACCCCAACAGGGATTCGGCTCCAGTGGAATCCTGCGGCGGTGATGGCATCCCGGAATCCGAGCAGCCGGTTCCGGGTCACAGGGAAGGTGGCTTCTGCGGGGTCCGGCCCCAGAGCGAGCGTTTCAGCTCGTAGTTTGGACAACGGAAAACTCACGATGGCCGGGCGCTTGCTCTGACGCAGCCCCTCCTCAGCGACAGCCCTTGCCGCCGCCCGATCGTCGATGCCTATCAGGCCGAATTCGTTTCTCAGCGGCCCGCCGTGGATGCTGACCGGGCGGCCTGTCATGGCTAAGGCGTCAAGGACCGGATCATCATCCGTAGTCGTCCACACCACAAAGCCGTCGGCGGCCGCCGCCCGGATGCGCTGGGCATCCTCTGTCGAACCGTTCGTGGGAAGGATGGTCATGGCCAGTCCGTGCCGGGCACAAACATCGGCTATCCCGGCAAGGAACCGTGTTGCCTGGGGATCGTCGAATGCGTAGGGAAGGCTCTCTCCCAAGACCACTCCAAGCGCCCCGCTGGTTCCCCGACGCAAGGATCTTGCGCTGGGGTCCGGTCCGGGATAACCCAGCAATTGCGCAGCGGCCAGAACTTTTTCCCGGGATGCGGCAGACACTCGCGACGGAGTGCTGTAAGTGTATGAGGCTGTCATCACGGAGACCCCTGCCGTGCGTGCCACCTCGCTGAGCGTGACCCGGGAACCTGAAGAGGAAACTGGCATAAACCCAGCATAGGTGTGTATCGTTACACAGATGAACCGCTCACCCGTGTCTGCTGCTCCAAATGTGTCTTTGGCCTCGTACATGTCGTTCGCAGCATTTGGGATTTTTTGGGGTACTTGGGGTGCGTCAATTCCCGGCCTCAGAGCACAGACTGGCATTTCCGATGGCCAGCTCGGGATGGCTCTGTTGTTTATTGGTGCCGGGGCACTGCCGGCCATGCTGCTGGTCGGCCGGGTGGTTGATCGGCTGGGGGTTCGCCTCACAGCCGCGGCCGCCCTTACTGCCCAAGGCGTTTCAGGACTGGTTATCGCAGTGGGTGCGATGGACTTCACCACCCTATGTCTTGGCCTTCTCCTTGTAGGTGCGGCCAGCGGCGCGGCCGACGTCGCAATCAACGCCGCGGCAGGGGCTGCGGAGCAGGCAGCAGCAAGGCCGGTAATTACGCGATCCCACGGCATGTTTTCCGCCTTCGTGGTCGTCTCTAGCCTTGGCACCGGACTGTCAGCCACGCTTGGTGCAACCGTCGTATTCTCCTTCGCCGTGGTTGGCGTGGCGTCGGTTCTTGTTGCTCTGTTTCTTCTGCTCGCACTTCCTCTCCAGAGTCCATCCGGTGCCGCTGCCGGTGCCGGCCCCGGAGTGAGGGAAGCGGGAGCAGAACTGAAGGACCGCGACAGCAACAGCGCCGGAGCTACTGTGGCGGTGTTACCCGTTCTCCTCCTTGGAGCTCTCGGCGCCTTAGCCTTCGCGGGCGAAAATGCCCATCAGAGCTGGTCAGCCGTGTTCTTTGAAGACGAGCTGCGAACCGGTCCCGGATTGAGTTCCACCGCCCCTGCTGTGTTCGCGACCGTGGTCGCTATCACCCGTTTCAGTGTCGGAGCCGTGAGAGCAACCCAGGCGCGAGGCGTGTTGATCATCGGCGCGGCCGGCGCCACTCTCGGCGCGGCGATTCTGGCCATTGCGACAACGACCAGCATCGCCTGGATCGGGCTGGCGGTCTCCGCTGCAGGCACGGCGGTCCTGTATCCGACCCTGTTGGGAATGCTATCCCGCTCCACCCGTGAGGAAGCGCGGGGGAGGGCCACATCCCTCCTCGCCACCGTGTCCTACTTAGGGTTCCTCCTTGGCCCGGCCTATGTTGGCCTGTGGTCCGAAGCCGCTGGCCTTCGTGGGGCGATGCTGGCCGTTGCTGGACTTTGCGCGGCCTTGCTCGCATTGACCCCGGTCCTCCTACCGATCTTCCAGCGCCTTTCTGCATCCACGTCGATACCGTCCTCAGGCAATCAGGAAGAGAGTATAAAGCGACGGCCGTAAGGTGGATGGATGACCATCACTCTCCGCCGCTATGAATCCCGGGACGCTGCAGCGACCCTGGACGTCTTCTATCGGGCTGTTCATGTGACTGCTGCCTCAAGCTATTCACCTGAGCAGATTGCGGTGTGGGCTCCTGAGGACATTGATGTGGAGTCTTGGGGGCGCAAGCAGATCACACGCAATGGAGTTGTCGCTGAAGTCGACGGTCAAGTTGCGGGTTTCAGTGATGTTGACGCGCAGGGATACATCGACATGATGTTCGTGGCCCCCGAACATGGCCGGACGGGTGTGGCAACAGCGCTGCTGTCTTGGATTGTGGTTGAAGCCTCCGGACGAGGGGCCAGCAGCCTCAGCACCAACGCCAGCGAAGCTGCCAAAAAGTTCTTTGAAAAGCATGGATTTAGGGCAGGTGAACATCGCCGGGTCCTCCGTGATGGAGTCATCCTGACCAACTACGCCATGAACCGGCCACTCTCTTAGACCGTCGCTCGTCTTAAAGCTCGGCCAAAGAAAGGAGCCCTGGCTCCCTTAGCGAACTAAGGGAGCCAGGGCTCTTGTGCTACTTGCCTACGGCGGACTACTTCGTGATCGGTCCGAGGATCGGATCGTCAGTGTAGGCCGTTTTGACGTTGGCGGCGGTCACAATGACCGGCTCCAGCAGATAGGCCGGGACGATCTTGACTTTGTTGTCGTAGGACTTGTCGTCGTTGATCTCAGGTGTCTTGCCGGCCTGGAGATCCTTCACCATGGTGATGGCGTGTTCAACGAGCTTGCGGGTGTCCTTGTTGATGGTGGAGTACTGCTCGCCCGCCATGATGGACTTGACCGACTCAACTTCTGAATCCTGCCCGGTGATGACAGGAGTCGGCTGTCCGGCAGCCTTGACCGAGGTCAGTACAGCGCGTGCCAGGGCGTCATTCGGAGACAGCACGCCATCGAGTGTCGCATTGCTGTAGCTGCCGGTCAGCAGGGTGTCTGCACGGCGCTGGGCGTTTTCTGTCTCCCACCCCTGCGTGACGGCCTGCTCGAAGCTGGTCTGGCCGGAAAGTACCTTGAGTGTGCCGTCGTCGATCTTAGGCTTCAGGACACTCATGGCGCCGTTGAAGAAGACAGCCGCGTTGGCGTCATCAGGAGAGCCGGCGAAGAGCTCGATGTTGTACGGGCCGGATGGCTTCTTGGCCTTCAAGCCGTCCAGCAGAGCCTGGCCTTGGAGCTCGCCCACTTTGAAGTTGTCGTAGGCCACGTAGTAGTCCACGTTCTCGGTGTTCAGCAGCAGGCGGTCATAGGCGATAACGGTGGCGCCGGCATCCTTGGCCTGCTTCAGCTGGGTACCGAGCTGGGCGCCGTCGATTGCACCAACAATGATGACCTTGGCACCCTTGGTGATCATTGCGCTGATCTGGTTCTGCTGCTCGGAAACGCCGCCGTTGGCGAACTGAACGTCCGCCTTGAAACCGGCGCTCGTGAGGCCGTCGTTGAACAGCTTCTCCGCGAGGACCCAGTTTTCGCTGGTCTTCTGGGGAAGCGCGACGCCGATGGAGGAGTCCTTCGGGAAGGCCTCGCCGCCGGCGGTTCCCCCCGTGGTGGGGGTTTCAGCGCGGCCGCAGGCTGTCAGCGCCAGTGCCGCAATGGCAGCGATTGCTGCTGCCTTTCCTGCTTTACCAATCAGTTGCATTTCTTGGTTCACTTTCTATAGGGGAGTGAGGAAGTGCTTTGCAGCCCGATTTCAGGCTTCTTTGGAAATGACCTCTTTGGTGGAGGTGGTCTCGTCTGGTTGGAGCGGGTTGCTGGGGCCGCCGGGGCGGCTGAAGTTCCTGGTCAGCAGCCCGATGATGGACGGCCTGCCCTGAGTCTTGTTGTAGACGTCGAAGGCAACAGCGATGAGCAAGACCATGCCCTTGATGATCTGCGTGAGGTCGGCGCCGACACCCATCAGCTGAAGACCGTTGTTCAGGACGGCCATCACCAGGCCACCCACGATCGAGCCAATCACCGTGCCCACACCACCGGTCACTGCGGCACCGCCAATGAAGACTGCAGCAATCGCGTCCAGTTCCCAGCCGACGCCGTCGAACGGGCCGGAGGCTGTGGAGCGTCCAACGAAGATCATGCCGGCCAGCCCGGCGAGGACTGACATGTTCATCATGACCAGGAAGTTGACCTTCTTTGACTGCACACCGGACAGCTCTGCTGCGTGCCTGTTTCCACCTACTGCGTACACGTGCCGCCCAATGACGGTCTTGGACGAGATGAAGCCGTAGATCAGGACAAGCACGGCCAGGATGAGACCCGGGATGGGGAATGAGGTGCCCGGACGCCCGGTTGCAAACAGGTACGTCGCGTAAAGAATGGCGCCACAGATAAGCACCAGCTTCAGGACGGTGACCCACATTTCGGGAACCTCGGCACCAAGTGCCTTCGCACGGTTCCGCGAGCGGAGCGCCCCGACAACCACAAAGGCGACGGCCACGAGGCCGAGCAGCAGGGTCAGGTTGTTGTAGCCGGTGCTCGGTCCCACCTCCGGCAGATAGCCTGAGCCAAGGAACTGGAAGTCAGCGGGAACAGGGATCGTGTTGGATTTCCCGACGAACTGGTTGAAGCCTCGGAAGAGCAGCATGCCGGCCAGCGTCACAATAAATGCGGGAATACCCACGTAGGCCGTCCAGAACCCCTGCCAGGCGCCGATCAGCACACCAAGGCCCAGGCCCAGCAGCACGCCCAGGTACCAGGGGATGCCCCAATCACGGATGGCCAGCGCAACAGTGACGCCGACGAAGGCAGCGACCGAGCCAACCGAAAGGTCGATGTGCCCTGCGATAATCACCAGGACCATGCCGATGGCAAGGATCAGGATGTACGAGTTGCCGTTGAAGAGGTTGATGACGTTGCCCGGGGTAAGCGTTCTGCCCTCTGTGGCAATCTGGAAGAAGATGATCAGGGCAACCAAGGCAAAGATCATCCCGAATTGACGGGTATTTCCGCCAAAAAGCTTCTTGAGCGGGTTCATGGTTTCAGTCCTCGTATCTGGAAGGATCTGGAGTGTTCCAGAGGGTCAGGCGGTCTTACGGGCGGAAGTCATCAGTTTCATGAGGCTTTCCTGGCTGGCTTCCTCTTTGTTCAGGACACCGGTGATGGAGCCTTCGAAGATGGTGTAGATGCGGTCCGAGAGCCCCAGGAGCTCCGGCAATTCTGAGGAAATAACGATGACGCCCTTCCCCTGGTTTGCCAGCTGCTGGATGATCCCGTAGATCTCGTACTTGGCCCCGACGTCGATGCCGCGGGTGGGTTCGTCCAGGATCAGCAGGTCCGGATCAGTGAACATCCATTTGGAGAGCACCACCTTCTGCTGGTTCCCACCGGAAAGCTTGGACACTCCTTCCTGAACCGAAGGGGTCTTTGTCCGCAGGGATTTCCGGTACTGCTCGGCGACCGTGAATTCCTTGTTGGTATCCACCACGCTGTTTTTGCTGATTGCCTTCAGGTTTGCCGAGACCGTGGTGGTCTTGATGTCATCCAGCAGGTTCAGTCCGAGGCTCTTGCGGTCCTCAGTGACATAGCCCAGGCCGGCGTCGATCGCCTGACGGACGCTGCGGAGATGGATTTCCTTGCCGTCCTTGTAGACATGCCCGGAAATGAACCGGCCGTACGAGCGGCCAAAGACCGAGCGCGCCAACTCCGTGCGGCCCGCCCCCATCAGACCGGCGAAGCCGACGATCTCGCCACGCCGCACAAAGAAGCTGGAGTTCTTGCAGACCAGGCGGTCCTGGATCTGAGGGTGACCCACTGTCCAGTTCTTGACCTCGAAGAAAACCTCGCCGATCTTGGGCTCATGATCAGGGAACCGCGATTCGAGGGTCCGGCCCACCATTCCCTTGATGATGCGGTCCTCATCCACGCCGTCGGCCTTCACGTTCAGCGTCTCGATCGACTTGCCGTCGCGGATGATGGTGATGGAATCGGCGATCTGCTCGATCTCGTTCAGCTTGTGGGAAATGATGATGGACGTGATTCCTCTGCCCTTCAGGCCCAGGATCAGGTCCAGAAGGTGCTGGGAATCCGATTCATTCAATGCCGCTGTGGGCTCATCGAGGATCAGGATCTTGACGGACTTGTTCAGGGCCTTGGCGATTTCCACGAGCTGCTGTTTGCCGACGCCGATTTCCTTGATGGGGGTATCCGGATCCTCCCGGAGCCCCACACGCGCCAACAGTTCGGTGGAACGGATGCGGGCTTCCGCCCAGTCGATCACACCGCGTTTGGTGGGTTCGTTGCCCAGGAAGATGTTCTCCATGATGGAGAGTTCCGGGATGAGGGCGAGCTCCTGGTGGATGATCACGATGCCCGCGTGCTCGCTGGCCCGGATGTCCTTGAAATGCTGGACTTCGTTTTGGTAGACGATGTCGCCGCTGTAGCTGCCGTAGGGGTAGACACCGGACAGGACTTTCATCAAAGTCGATTTGCCGGCCCCGTTCTCGCCGCAGATCGCGTGGATCTCGCCGGCCTTCACGCGGAGGTTCACATCGGCCAATGCTTTAACGCCGGGGAACTCCTTGGTGATAGAGCGCATCTCGAGGATTGTCGGTTCGTTGTCTGTGCTGAGGGATTCACCTTGCGTATCCAGGGACGTCATTTGCCCTTACGCCTCCAATGCATTGACTTCGTTGTCCGCCCAGCAAATCGCAGGGCCGTCTGATGAGAAAGTAAACTGGATCGCTGCCCTTGTCGTCAAGTAGTTAACGCAACAGCCCGATAACGAAAACGTTACTCCCTTCTGATTCCCGAGTGCTGGAATACCAAAGCCGCAGCTCCGAGCGCTTCTGCACGGTTGCCCAGGGATGACATGGTCAATGTGGTGGTTTCGCCAATGACGGGGACTGCGTGCCTGACCAGCCCGCGCCTGATGGGGTCCAGAAGCAGGCTGCCCAGACCCGCCAGCGGACCGCCCACAACGATGACTTCGGGGTTGATCAGGTTGGCCACATTTCCCAGGGCGCGGCCCACCGCCAGGCCCGCGTCATCGACTACGCGGAGGGTTGCGGAGTCCCTCGCCAGGGCCTTCCGGACGATGTCCTCAGGGGCCAGTGGCTTCTCCTCACCCCTGCTCAGGAGTTCGATCATGGTAGTGGTGGAAGCGATGGTTTCCAGGCATCCGCGGTTGCCGCAGCGGCAGATCAGCCCGTGTTCGTGAATGGTGGCATGGCCGATTTCTCCGGTGATCCCAACATTGCCGTAGTAGGGCGCGCCGTTGAGGATCAGCCCGGCCCCAATGCCGGATCCGATCTTCATAAACATGAGGTTGCTGATGCCGCTATGAGGTCCCCACGTCACCTCGGAGAGGGCGCCGAGATTGGCGTCGTTGTCAACAAAGACGGGGAAATTGAGGGCTTCTTCCAGACTGTGCAGGATATTGATTCCGACCCATTCCGGCAGGATGGCGCCCTGCGCGACGGTGCCCGTCCGGCGGTCAATGGGGCCGGGTATTCCGACGCCGGCACCCACCACTGCGCGCCGTTCAACACCGCCTTCCTCGAGGAGTTTTCCCAGCAGTTCAACGGCTGTGCGGATGCCTTCCTCAGCGCTGTGTCCCAGCGGCAGGAGCACCGTTTCCTCAGCAATGATGTGGTATCCGAGCGAGGCCAGGACCACCCGCAGGTGCCTGCGTCCGAAATCGATTCCGACTGCTACAGCGCCGTTGCTGTTGAGGCGCACATTCAGGGCCCGGCGCCCTGAACTGGTGGTCGGCTCGGTGGACGCCAGACCGGCGTCGAGCATGATCCTGACGATGTTGGACACTGTGGCCGTGGAGAGTCCCGTCTGACGCGCGAGGTCAGCCTGGGTCGACGGACCACTCAGAAGGCACTGGATGATCCGCTGTTGGTTCAGTTGTCTGAGGGCAGACTGTGAACCGGGGTTTTGGGGTCTGCTCTTCGTCGAGCGCGATGTGCCGGGCATGAAATGAAGCGTGCACCATCACGCCCCTTGCAGTCAAGAAGTTAACGCAAACATCGAGGCCCGTGATCAAGAACTCGGGGGACAAACTGCCCACCTAAATAGCAGGACGGGTCCAAATGCACCCCCTCAGATGGAGGAAGCGTCGCTAGTCTGAAGAGGGAGATTCGACGAGCGGGCGGATCCGCACAGGGAAAGTGGAGTGGTAGTGGTGCTGTTGGCCGTGATGCAGGCGACCTCCGTGGTGCTGGATGTTGAAGCGAACTGCCGCACTTTGGATGAGGCTGCGGGCAAAGCCGCTGCCGCCGGTGCCGACCTGCTGCTGACTTCCGAGCTCTTTCCGGTCGGCTACGCGCCCCTTAGGGTGCGGAACGAGCTTGATCCGGGGAGACTTCCCGCCATTCGGCGCATGCTCTCCGAAACAGCCCGGACGCACGGGATTGCGCTGGTCTACAGCTTGCCTGCTGTGACTGACGAGGGCCAGTGGCGCATCACTGCCACCCTCCTTGATGGTCAGGGGAACGAGCTGATCAGCTATGAAAAGGTGCATTTGTTCGGAGCCGAGGAGCGTGAGGCGTTCACGCCTGCCGAAGCACCTCCCGGCGTCGTGGATTTCCTCGGCATTCCAACCTCACTGCTGATCTGCTACGACGTCGAGTTCCCCGAGCCGGTACGCGCCGCAGCGGTCCGCGGCGCCGAACTGATCTTGGTTCCTACGGCCTTGTCCGAAGGGTTCGAAGCCGTACCCCAGGTGCTGCTGCGCGCCAGGGCCCTCGAAAGCCAGCTGACAGTGGCCTATGCCAACCACAGCGGCGTGGAAGACGGATGTACATTCCTTGGCGGCAGCGTGGTGGCAGGTCCGGATGGCGCCCTACTGGCCGCTGGAGGCTCAGACGACGAATTGCTGTTTGCCACGGTTGATCCGGGGGCAGCAAAGGCCGCCCGGTCAGCAGTTCCCTACCTCCGGGAGCGCAGGCCTGATCTTTACCGTTCCTGGGAGGAATGAGCCACAGAGGACTAGGCGGAAACCTCCGGCAGGCCGGGAACTTCATCGGCATACTGGAGCGCGAACCAGAGTTCCGCACGTACGCTGGCCTGATTGAGGTCCACGTCCAACAGCCCGCCGAGAGCGTTGATCTGCCGGCGCACACTGTTCCGATGCAGGCCCAGGGCCTTCGCTGTAGCATCCCAACTCCCGTTTTCGCCCAGCCAGGCGCGCAGGACTGCCACCTGCGTGGTGCGGCGCTCGGCGTCCTGATTGAGGACCGGCTCCAACAGCCGGGCGGCAAGCATCCTCCCGGCGTCGCGCCCCAAAAGTCCTTCAACTGACCAGCTGACCTCGTCCACCCTGGCGCTCCTGCCTGTCGTTTTGACCCTGGGACGGAGCGAGGTCACACGCTGATAGGCGGCAGCAAGCCCCGTCAATTCGGTGGCATCTCCAATAGCGAGGCGCCAACCGAGCTTTTCGATATCGGCCAAAAGTGCGTCGTCCACCTTCAGCCGCGTGATCGCGGTGAAGCCGTAACCGGTGATCTCCACGAGCTTGGTGTCCAGCATCCGCCGCCATTGCAGGAGCTCCCTGACGGGACTGTCGCCCGCAGGCCAGGCGGGGGAATCCCTCTTGATCCCGTGCTCGGTCTTGATCCCCTGAACCACGCGGAGAGGTGCGGAGCGTGAGGAGCCTGTGCTTTGCGCCAACAGGTCCTTCATAGCGTTAATGTGCCGGGTTCCCCCAGTTGCCAGGCTGTCCGGATGCAGCAGCAGGGCAGTCGCCAGCTGGCTTGGTGCCAGGGAACCGCTGGTCCGCTGGCGCACCAGCAGTTCCAGGAGGCCGACGGCGGATGACACCACGCTGTTCTGCGCCGGAGTCAGGGACTTGTCGCTGCCCAGGACCAGGCCGCCCAGATTGGCATCCCGGGTGCTTCGCAAGGGGTGTCCGAGTACCTGGGAGGAGCCGGGGGAATTCAGGCTGTCGGTTTCCACGCGGGGTCCGCTTCCGGAAAGAAGGCGGCCCAGCAGTGGCTGCAGCCTGGCCAGCTCCGGGACAGCGCCCGCACGTGCCCGGGCCCTTCCGTCAGCCCCCACCAGAAGAGCCCAACAGGGGACGCGCTGCGCCAGGGCGGCGAGGAGTTCGTGCTCCGGCCTGGCCGAGAGCACGGCTCTCATCAGTTGCCGGTTGGTGTCCGCCAATTCCCGCAGCAGCCGGGCCTTATCTGATTCCAGCAGTTGGGAGAATTCAAGGCCCAGGGCCGCGAACGGTACGGTGTGCGGGATCTCCACAAGGGTCAGGTTGTGGCGGCTGCAAGCCTGAACGACGGTGTCGGGAACCGCCTTGAAATAGGGTTCCAGGCCGAAGCCAAGGGCTGTCACGCTGGCCTGAACGATCCTCGCCACATAGGCATCGACCCTGTCCGCAGTACCGCCTTCGCCCACGAAGGGCAGGCCGGAGGTGAGGAGGAACTCGCCATCGAGCAGGTAGGGTGTTGGGTCCTCCAGCTCGCTTGGCTCAACCCAGCGCAGCGCCCTGGTGCGGTTGCCGCCGTCGTGCAGGATGCTTAACTCCGGCGGCAACTGCGCAAGGAACTGTTCGAGCGTAACGGCGCTCAGGCCTTCGGTTCCGGCATCATGCGACATTGGGGGCGCCTCTGTGGAACTCCTCATAATCACGGCACTCGTAAGCACGCGGCAGCCGGGGTGCTATCCGGTTGATGATCTCATCGCCATGGCTGCCTATGGCAGCTCCCCAGTCATCAGCGCTCGCTCCGGTGCCTGGATCTCCAAATAGCACAGCCGTGTCACCAACGCACACTCCACCCGGTTCGGGGAGCACACCGAGCTGGGCAACGCTGCCCACTGACATGTCGACGTCGTGTTCCGCGGCTTCGACGTTGCTTGAAATTGCCGAGAGGTCCACGCTGGCCTGCCCTGAAAACACTGCGCCCGCAGTGCTTGCGTCCTGTGCATTTTGTCTCATGGCAGATCACTATAGGTCATTTTGCACAACCATGAGAGGTGGCTCACATGCGAAACTTGGTCGAGGGAAATTGACTCACTACTCACGAACGGACGTCAACGATGACTCTGCCAACCATCACCGGACAGAAGCCCGCGGCCGCCCCGGAAGGGGGTGGACAGCGCACCGGCCTGACTGCGCAGCTGCTCCGCCGAAAGCCGATCGGCCAGATGCTCAGTGAGGCGGAAGGCAGCCAGGACGCTCCGAAGCTGGTCCGCAGCTTTGGCGTGCTGCAGCTGACCATGATCAGCGTGGGAGCCACGCTCGGAACGGGGATCCTGGTGATCCTTGGCGAATCCGTGCCGCTGGCCGGTCCGGCAATCTGGATCTCCTTCGCCATTGCCGGCCTCGCTGCGCTGCTGTCCGCCGTTTCCTATGCCGAGATGGCCGGCCTCGTGCCCGTCGCGGGCTCGAGTTACTCCTACAGCTACGCCACCATGGGCGAGGGCATGGCGTGGATCTGCGGCTGGTGCCTTGTTTTGGAATACGCGGTTTCTGTTGCTGCGGTAGCCGTCGGGGCGGGACAATACGTCAACGAAACCCTGGCTGTCTTCGGTAACGTCCTTCCGGATGCGGTCTCACAGCCGCCGGGCGAAGGCGGGATGATGAACATCCCGGCCATGGTGATCGTGGTGCTTGCCATGATGCTGCTGGTGCGTGGCGCCAAGGAGAGCGCATGGATCAACACCGCGATCGTCGTCGCCAAAGTAGGAATCCTCGTCTTCTTCTGCGCAGTGGCCTTCACTGCCTTCAACGCCGGAAACTTCGAGCCTCTCCTGCCGATGGGGGCCGCAGGTGTTTCCGCCGCCGCTTCCAGCGTCTTCTTCTCCTACATCGGTTTCGACGCCGCTTCCACCGCGGGCGAGGAAGCGCGGAACCCGAAGCGGGACCTGCCGAGGGCCATCATGCTGTCAATGGTCATCGTCACAACCATCTATGTCCTCGTCGCCGTGGCTGCCGTCGGTGCCAGGCCGTGGGGCTGGTTCGATGGAACTGATGCTGCCCTGGTCCGCATCCTTGAGGAAACCACCGGCCAGCCTTGGATCGCGCTCGTTTTTTCGGTAGGTGCCGTCCTGGCCATTGCCTCCATTGTGCTCACCGTCCTCTACGGGCAAACCCGCATCCTGCTCTCGATGTCGCGCGATGGGCTGATTCCGAGGATCTTCGGCCGGGTTTCCCGCCGGACAGGAACGCCGGTGGCCGGAACGCTCATCGTGGGCATCGCCGTCGCCCTCACAGCAGGACTCGTGCCGCTTGGGGCCCTCGCGGACGCCACCAGCATCGGAACCCTCTTTGCCTTTGCCCTGGTCAACGTCGCAGTCATTTACCTGCGGCGTGCCCGGCCCGAACTGGAGCGGACCTTCCGCGTTCCGCTGTTTCCGCTGACTCCGATCCTCGGCGCGGCCATGTGCGGATACCTCATGCTTAACCTCGGTGCCGATACTTGGATGGTCTTCGGACTGTGGATGCTCGTGGGCGTCGCCGCATACTTCAGCTACGGCCGACGCAACTCGCGGGTAGCCGCATTGAGCCAAGAGGAATACCGTGAACTAACACGTCACCGGTCCTCCGAATACCAGTCCTCCTGATGACCTCCGTATCTCCAGTCCGCTCCTGAACTGACAAAGGCAGACCTCCCATGACCACCGCCACTGAATTGCCGGCTTCCGATCCTTCGAGCACCCTGGACACTCCCGGTCCCATCACCATGCTGAACCCGGACTTCCCGTTCAGCTACGACCACTATCTGGCCCACCCCAATGGCCTCGGCTCGGTGCCACCGGAGTTGTACGGAACAGAAGTGGCCATCATCGGCGCTGGTCTTTCCGGACTTGTCACAGCCTATGAACTGATGAAACTTGGGCTGCGCCCCGTGGTGTTCGAGGCCGACCAGATCGGTGGACGGCTGCGGACGGCCAACTTCCCGTCGGCCCCTGACGTGGTGGCGGACCTTGGTGGCATGCGCTTCCCTGTTTCCGGCAAGGCGTTCTACCACTACGTTGACCTGCTCGGGCTGCAGACTCAGGATTTCCCCAACCCGCTTGCGCCCGGCACCTCCAGTACGGTGATTGAGCTCGCGGGGGAGAAGCACTACGCCACCACTTCAGCGGACCTGCCGCCGTTTTTCCGTGAGGTGGCGGAGGCCTGGAAGCATGCAGTGAACGACGGCGCCCGGTTCAGTGAGATGCAGCAGGCCATTCGTGCGAGGGACACCGCCCGGATCAAGGAAATCTGGAATGATCTGCTCCCGGAGCTTGACGAACAGACGTTTTACGGGTTCATAGCGGAAAGCAAGTCCTTCAAGGACGCGGGTTTTGCACACCGCGAGGCGTTCGGGCAGGTGGGTTTTGGGACAGGCGGCTGGGACACCGACTTTCCCAACTCCATTCTGGAAATCCTCCGCGTTGTTTATACCGACGCCGACGACCAGCACCGCATGATAAGCGGCGGCGCGCAGAGGCTACCGGAGGCACTGTGGAAGCACACGCCTTCGGGCATGGCCCACTGGCCCGAAGGCACGTCCCTTTCCTCACTGCATTCCGGATCGCCCCGCGGCGCCGTTGACAGGATCGTCCGTGCAAACAGCGCCGATCTCCCCGCTCGTAGCTTCCTCGTGCGGGAGCGGTGGGGCCGCGAGGCTGCCTACCCGGCTGTCGTCACCACCTGCCAGTCATGGTTGCTGTCCACCAGGATCCACACCGAGGAGGCGCTGTTTCCCGCTCAGCTGTGGACAGCGATTGAACGCTCCCACTACATGCAGTCGTCCAAGACGTTTGTGATGGTGGACAGGCCGTTCTGGAAGGACATTGATCCGGACACGGGACGGGAAGTCCTCTCGATGACCCTGACGGACCGGCTGAACCGGGCCACTTACCTGCTCGACGACGGTCCCGACAAGCCTGCTGTCATCCTCCTGTCCTATACGTGGAACGATGACGCCCTCAAGTGGCTGGCCCTGGATGCGGACCAGCGTGTGGAACTCATGCTGCATTCGCTCGAGCAGATCTATCCCGGTGTGGACATCGCCAGCCACATCATCGGACAGCCCATCACCGTCTCGTGGGAAGCCGAACCCAACTTCATGGGAGCTTTCAAAGCCAATCTGCCAGGGCATTACCGCTACCAGCAGCGGCTTTTCTCGCACTTCAAGCAGGACAAACTTCCAGAGCACCAGCGGGGGATCTTCCTGGCCGGGGACGACGTATCCTTTACCGCCGGTTGGGCGGAAGGCGCCGTGACCACCGGATTGAACGCCGTCTGGGGAGTGGTGAACCATCTGGGTGGGCAGTCCGCTCCGGAAAATCCCGGGCCGGGTGAGCTGCTAGAGGACCTGGGTCCGATCGACCTCGACTGAACCCCCCACGGATGGCTGCCCGGCGTTTGTTTCCTCTTTTGATTCTTCGGGAGCCGCGGCGTCGGCGTCCGGTGGGTAAGGCTTGTAAACCCAGGCGACCAGCACCACCGAGATGATCATTAGGAGGAACCAGGAGACAAGCTTGTCGAGGGACACGAGGTGCCAGCCGTTCGCTTGACTTGGATACAGCCAAGCATTGGACCAGGTTGCGATGTTCTCGGCGATCCAGATGAAGAGGCTCACCAGCAGAAACGATAGGACCAACGGCATTCTGAAGTGCCTGCGGAACACCCGGAAGTGCATCATGCACGGGCCGAAGATGACGGCAATTGCGGCGAGCAGAATCCAGCGGGCATCCGGAAGAAAGTGATGGGAGAAAAAATTCAGATAGATGGCGCTGGCCAAAACAGCTGTGATCCAGCGCTTGGGGTAACGGGAAAACCGCAGGTTAAAGATGCGGTAAACGCGCACCATGTAGGAGCCCACGGCCGCATACATGAAGCCGCTGAAGAGTGGAACGGCTCCGAGGCGCAAAAGACCGTCGGCCTCGTAGGACCAGGACCCAACGCTCGTTTTGAAAAGCTCCATGCCCGTTCCCACCACGTGGAACAGCACAATCACCCGCAACTCGCGGAGGGTTTCAAGCCTGGTGAGGACCATCAGGACCTGGATGGCAATAGCGGCCAACGTCAGGAAGTCATTCCTGGCCAGTACTGCACCGTCCGGGTACCAGAGGCGCACCGCCAGGATGACAGCGAGGAGCAGTGCACCAAAAACACACGCCCAGGCTTGTTTCAGTCCGAAGACTCCGAACTCGACCAGCCTGGAGCGTAGGCCCCAGGGAGTTACCTTGTCGAGGTACTGGTGAGCCCGTTGATGCAGGAACTGTTCAGTGGAAGTACCGTCGCCTCCGGCAGCAGGCTTAGGCATCTGCCCTGCGTAGATCGGCTGACGGCGCGATTGAGCGGGGTGGGGCTGAGTGGGGTGCTTGACCCACGCTGTCGATTTGGCCCAGGTAGTGGTCCCTCGGCCAATGCCTGACCCGCTGCGGCAGAAGAGGATTGACAACGGCCAGCAGGCGCATTGTCCTTTCGAAGCGCCGACGCCGGCCCTTACCCCACGGCAGCCTGAAGTCCTCCCGAAGCGAGTCGGGCAGGAGGCCGGCGGTGAGGAGCCGTGCCAGGGGCATGGTGAGCCGCAGCCACACCGGCACAGCGGAGGGATACAGCAGGTCCCGAGCCACCCGGACCGCGACCTCGTCCACCTTCATGCTGGCAAGGCTTCGGTTCCAGTACTCACGGAACGCTGAGCGGTCAGCCGGCCACATCTCCTCGGGGAGCTGCAGGGCCGTCCCGATCTTCGCGTACTCGCGGTAAACGGCATCGGCGGAATCGTCGTCAAGCGGGCCATGGATTCGTTCATAGACAGTCACGGCGGTGTCGTAAAGGGTGGCCACCACCCAAAGCTGGGAATCGCCGTCGAAAGCGTTGTAACCCTTGGAATTGATGCCAGCCTGGCGGCGGACCGGCGCGTGGGCACGGTTGACGCTGCGCCGCATGGCTGCCAATTGCTCCGGTGAACCGTAGATCACGGCGTAGACATAACTCATGGTGGTACGCAGCCGGTCCAGCGGCCGTTCCGTAAAATTGCTGTGCTCAGCCACGGCGTGGCCGACCGAGGGATTGGCAATCTGCAGCAGGACGGCACGCCCTGCCCCGGCCAGCAGGACGCCCTCGGCCCCGATGTCGGCGAGTCTACGAACCATTCAGACACCATACCCGAGGGGGCAGAGACGTGTCCCCAAACCGGCCAGCCTCTCAGGTATTGAAACAGTTATCGATTATCGTTATATTAACGGTAATCGATAACTTCTTTGGATTGGGGATTGACTGTGGTTACTAGGCTTGCTCATTTGGACCGCAAGGTTGCTTTGCTGGTCGCCGTTCTCTTTGGACTGGCAGCCCTTGGCATCGGCATCTCAGTACTGGTCACCCTTGTTACCGGGTTAGCGGACACCCCTGTCCTGCGGGTGCCTCTCGAGAACCTGGAAACACCCGCACTTGGGGCGGGCAACAGTGAAGTCCTCGAAGCTGCGTACGCCACTGCGGATATTCAGCCGGCCAGTCTTACCTCCACCGAAAGGTATTCCTTGATGGCATCCGGGCTCCTGGGCGCTCTCGCTGGTCTGTTGACCTCAGCGACTCTGGGCATGATCAGTTGGTCCGTGTACCGCGATGCGGGGTTCGGAAAGCAGCTAGCAAGGGCGATCGGAATTTCGGGGATGATGGTGATGGTGTGGGGTGCCGCGCACCCCCTGATTGAAGGGATCGTTCACCACTCTGTCCTCGAGCGGGTCGGATTACTGCCGGAGCGGGATGCTGGGACTTTCTTCCTGGCACAACTTGATTTGTGGCCAATCGCGGTGGGTCTTGGTGCCGCCGGTCTCGCGAGCATGTTTGAGACCGGCCGGCGTCAGCAGGCGGAATTGGACGGACTGGTCTGATGCCGCCCGCCCCAGAAGAAGAGCAGCGAATTCATTGCAGGCTCGATGAACTCCTCGAGGCCAGAGGCATGACCTTAACTGAGCTCAGTCAGCAAGTAGGTGTCAGTATTGTTAACCTGTCGGTGCTGAAAAACGACCGGGCTCGAGCGATCCGATTTTCCACCCTGTCTGCAATCTGCAGAGTCCTCGACTGCACAGTCGGTGACTTGCTGGTGGTTGCCACGTCTTAGTGGAGCACTGCAGGGAATGGAAGCGGGAACAACGGCGACAGACCTAGTGCCCGGCTTGTTCCCCGCGGTGGGCGCGGGCAAGCTCCACGTACCGCTCGGCATTGCGCCGGACGCCGTCGAACTCTTCCTCGCTCAGTTCCCGCCGTACCTTTGCGGGCACGCCGGCAACGAGCGAACGCGGCGGAACTACCGTTCCCTCAAGGACGACGGCGCCTGCCGCCACGAGCGAACCGGCGCCTATCACTGCCCCGTTAAGGATGGTGGCGCTCATCCCGATAAGGCACTCATCCTCAACGGTGCAGCCGTGGACGACGGCGCTGTGCCCGACGCTGACGCCCGCCCCGATAATGCAGGGGAAGCCCGGATCCGCGTGCAGCACCACGTTGTCCTGGAGGTTGCTTCCCGCTCCGACGGTGATCGTGGCGGTGTCGGCCCTTACTGAGACCCCGAAGAATGCGCTGGCATTTTCGGCGAGCGATGCCCTGCCGATGATAGATGCCGTGGGGGCCACAAAAACTGAGTCGTGGACCTCCGGGGTGTTGCCGTCGAAGGTGTAGAGGGGAGCCATGGGTACAGCCTAGAGGACCCCTCCACAGCGCCGCTCAAAGACCGTCAGTTGAAGACAACAGTCCTGTTGCCGTCCAGCAGCACACGGTGTTCGGCGTGCCACTGCACAGCCTGTGCCAGTGTGCGGCCTTCCACGTCCCGGCCCATCTGCACGAACTGTTCGGCGGTCCTGCGGTGGTCCACCCGGATGACCTCTTGCTCAATAATGGGCCCCTCATCCAGGGCAGCAGTGACGTAGTGGGCGGTGGCGCCAATCAGTTTCACGCCGCGGGCATGGGCCTGGTGATAGGGTTTCGCCCCCTTGAAGGAGGGCAGGAATGAGTGATGGATATTGATGGCTTTGCCTGTGAGCTCGGTGCACAGGGAGTCTGAGAGGACCTGCATGTAGCGGGCAAGTACCGTGAGCTCGACGTCGTTCTCGGCCATGATGGCCCGCAATGCATCCTCAGCGTCCACCTTGGTTTCAGGGGTGACGGGAATGTGGTGGAACGGGATCCCGTAGAACTCAGCAAGGCCCTGGAGGTCCCGGTGGTTGGAGACGATGGCGGGGATCTCAATGGGCAAGGTTCCCGAGCGCTGCAGGAACAGCAGGTCATTGAGGCAGTGCGCAGACTTGCTGGCCATCAGCAGCGTCCGAACCCTGCGTCCGGCCGGGTTGAGCGTCAACTGCATGTCGAAAGCCCGGGCAACGGGATCCAACGATGTGTGCAGCTCTGCCTGGGAGGCAGTGGTGGTGGCCTCCACCCTCATAAAGAACGTTCCGGTCGCCTGGCTGCCATACTGCTGCGAGTCCGTAATGTTACATCCGGCCAGCAGGAGAGCGCCGGCGACGGCATGCACAATCCCGGGCCGGTCGGGGCAGGAGAGGGTTACAACGTACGAGTCGTTCAGCAGGTCTTCAGTCACGGAAACCAGCCTACCCGCGCGGGGGTGGCTCCTGTTGTACGCTTAACCGGTCGCAACTGGCGTTGGGTGGCTAACCACCAGGGAGCGGCACTCACGAAGACCACGGATCGTACGCCTGGGCCGAGGGTCATGTTTTGCCGGATGGCAGTGCATGTTGCTGCCGCCTCTTGCTGTGGTTCTCCGTAGCGGCTGTCCCAGTGTTCAAGGGCACCCGTAACCAACGGGCGGAGCCATTCGCCAGCCGGTAGCCTGACCTTTAGCAGTAACCGTTCCCTAGCCAGGAGTTCTTCGTGACTACTTCCACTCCCACGACCTCGTCAGTGGTCAGCAACCAATCGCTGGCCGAGCTTGACCCCGAAATCGCAGCAGTCCTGGACCAGGAGCTCGGCCGTCAGCGCGGCACCCTGGAAATGATTGCCTCCGAGAACTTCGCTCCCCGCGCCGTGATGGAAGCCCAGGGCTCTGTCCTGACGAACAAGTACGCAGAAGGCTACCCGGGACGCCGCTACTACGGCGGCTGTGAATATGTCGACGTCGCTGAGCAGTTGGCCATCGACCGCGTCAAGACACTGTTCGGTGCCGAGTACGCCAACGTCCAGCCTCACTCCGGTGCACAGGCAAACGCCGCGGCGCTCTCGGCCATGATCACCCCTGGTGACAAGATCCTGGGCCTGTCACTGGCCCACGGCGGACACCTTACGCACGGCATGAAGCTGAACTTCTCCGGCAAGCTCTACAACGTGGCCGCTTACCAGGTGGAAGAGGACAACTTCCGCATCGACATGGACAAGCTGCGTCAGCAGGCCATTGCGGAGAAGCCTCAGGTCATCATCGCGGGCTGGTCGGCCTACCCCCGCCACCTTGACTTCGCCGCCTTCCGCTCCATTGCAGACGAGGTAGGAGCACTGCTCTGGACCGACATGGCGCACTTCGCCGGACTGGTGGCTGCAGGCCTTCACCCGAGCCCGGTGCCGCACTCCGACGTCGTTACCTCCACTGTCCACAAGACGCTTTCCGGTCCCCGCTCCGGCGTGATCCTGGCGAAGCAGGAGTGGGCCAAGAAGCTGAACTCCAACGTCTTCCCGGGCCAGCAGGGCGGACCCCTCATGCACGTTATTGCCGCCAAGGCTGTCGCGTTCAAGATTGCCGGCACCGAAGAGTTCAAGGAGCGCCAGGAACGCGTCCTTGAAGGTGCCAAGATCATTGCTGACCGCCTCACCCAGTCCGACGTCGCCGAAGCTGGCGTCTCGGTTCTCACCGGCGGCACCGACGTCCACCTGGTCCTGGTGGACCTGCGTAACTCGCAGCTCGATGGCCAGCAGGCCGAGGACCTCCTGCACTCGGCGGGCATCACCGTCAACCGAAACGCTGTCCCGTTCGACCCCCGCCCGCCGATGGTCACCTCCGGCCTGCGCATCGGTACGCCCGCCCTGGCCACCCGCGGCTTCGGCGCGGCGGAATTCACAGAGGTCGCAGACATCATCGCCACCGCCCTCAAGTCCGGCGCTGCCACCGACGTCCGGGCGCTCCAGACCCGTGTGGACAAACTCGCCGCCGACTTCCCGCTGTATCCGCAGCATGAGCAGTGGTAAGCATGGTTTCCACCGGCTCTCAGGGCACTGCCCGGGTTCTTGACGGCAAGGCAGTGGCTGCTGCCATCAAGACGGAACTGACTGAGCGCGTCACCGCACTTAAGGCCAAGGGAGTAGTTCCCGGCCTTGGCACTGTGCTGGTGGGCTCCGACCCGGGAAGCACCTGGTACGTGGCCGGAAAGCACAAGGACTGCGCAGAGGTTGGCATCACGTCCATCCGGCGCGACCTCCCGGATAATGCCACCCAGGAGGAGTTGCTTGACGTTATCCGGGAGCTGAATGAGAACCCGGACTGCACCGGCTACATCGTCCAGCTTCCGTTACCCAAACACATCGACCAGGACGTCATCCTTGAGGCCATGGACCCTGACAAGGACGCCGATGGCCTGCACCCGATGAACCTCGGACGGCTTGTGGCCAACGTCAGCGGACCGATGAAATCCCCTTTGCCCTGTACTCCCAAGGGATGCGTGGAGTTGCTGACCCGTCACGGGATCGATCTCAACGGCAAGCGGGTGCTGGTGGTAGGCCGCGGTGTCACCATCGGCCGCCCGGTTGGATTACTCTTGACCCGCAAAGACGTCAACGCCACGGTCATTCTGGCCCACACAGGCACCACAGACCTGCCCGCCGAACTCCGGCAGGCCGACGTCGTGATTGCCGCTGCCGGCCAGCCGCACATGATCAAGGCACAGGACCTCAAACCGGGGGCCATAGTGCTCGACGTCGGTGTGAGCCGTGTGGACGACGGCAACGGTAAGGCTGTTGTCACCGGAGACGTTCATCCTGAGGCCGCCGATGTTGCAGCCTGGTTGTCGCCCAACCCGGGCGGCGTGGGTCCGATGACCCGCGCGATGCTGCTTGAGAACGTAGTGGAATCAGCGGAGCGGCAAGCGGGACTGGCTTGACTCGGGCTGTAGCCGCGTAAAGCTGCGCAGTTGTGAATCGAAAAAGGGTATCCGGCCATTGAGTGGCCGGGTACCCTTCGTCTTTAATGACTGCCCCGTATTTGGGACTACGGCCGGGCTCTGTGGAATATCCCAAATCGAATGGATTTTTTGAGAGGGAACTCTTTCTTTGTTCGAATATGAGTACTAGCGTTAGGTGGGTGCCAGAACTCGTGTCGAAAGAAAAAGCATCCTCCCGCCCTCCCCGTAATGACAGCAAAGACGCCGACGAGTACGTCATTTCCGCGCAGAACCTCAGCAAAACCTACGGCGACGTCATCGCCGTCGACGATATTTCCTTCAATGTCCCGGCTGGTGAAGCCTTTGGGCTGCTTGGGCCGAACGGCGCGGGCAAGTCGACCACCATGAAGATGATCGGTGGCGTCTCGCAGCGCACTTCCGGCCAACTCACCATCATGGGCCTTGATCCTGACCAGCATGGACCTGAGGTGCGTGCCCACTTGGGGGTTGTGCCGCAGCAGGACAACCTGGACGAGGAACTGCGTGTCCGCGACAACCTCCTGGTCTATGGACGCTACTTCGGGCTGCCCATGAGCTACCTGCGGCCCAAGGCTGACGAACTCCTCCAATTTGCGCAGCTGACGGACAAGGCGAAGTCCAAGGTGGATGCGTTGTCCGGCGGCATGAAGCGCCGCCTGACCATTGCGCGCTCGCTGATCAATGAGCCACGGATCCTGTTGCTGGACGAACCCACCACCGGCCTTGATCCCCAGGCGCGCCACATCCTCTGGGACAGGCTCTTCCGACTCAAGGAACAAGGCGTCACGCTGATCCTGACCACCCACTATATGGATGAGGCTGAACAGCTCTGCGACCGGCTGATCGTGGTGGACAAGGGAAAGATTATGGCTGAAGGATCCCCGGCCAGCTTGATCAGGGAGTACTCCACCCGTGAAGTGCTGGAATTGAGATTCGGGTCCGAACGCAATACTTCCATTGGTGCGGAGCTGGTGGGAATCGGCGAAAGGATTGAGACCCTTCCGGACCGGGTGCTCATTTATGCCGAGGACGGGGAAGCCGCTCTTGAACAGGTGTCTGCCCGCGGCCTCCATCCCCTGACGTCGCTGGTCCGCCGGTCGTCGCTCGAAGACGTATTCCTTCGCCTCACAGGGAGGAGCCTCGTTGACTGAACCGCAAGCAGCAACTGTTTCAGGCGGCGGCGGAGCGGGTCCAGTTACGCTCCGCCGCGCGCATTCTCCGGAGATCTCTGCCGCCCGTGCCCGCCGCTGGGGTGCTTTCTACTACATGGAACAGGTCCTTCGCGTGATGAAGGGCTACAGCTGGACCATCGTGATGTACGGGGTAGGGCAACCTGTCGCCTACCTGTTCGCCATGGGGGTGGGATTGGCCACCCTCGTGGATGCCAACAGCACCTCAGCGTTCGGCGGGGTGAGCTATCTTGTGTTCATCGCCCCTGCCCTGCTGGTCTCCGCCTCCGTGATGACAGCAGCCAACGAATTCACGTTCCCCGTGATGGACGGCTTCAAGTGGCGCCGCATCTATTACGGCCCCCATGCTTCACCGTTGACCCCGTCACAGATCGCCAGCGGGCACGCCATGGCTGTCACCCTGCGCTTCGTGGTCCAATCCGCCCTTTACTTCGTGGTTGTGGCGCTCTTCGGCGCCTCGCCCAGCGGCTGGGGATGGGTATCCGTGCTGGTGGCAACCCTCGCCGGATTGTCCTTCGGGCTTCCCCTGATGGCCTATTCAGCTTCGATCAAGGAAGACAAAGGCCAGTTCGCTATGGTTATGCGCTTCATCGTGATGCCGTTGTTCCTGTTCTCCGGCACATTCTTTCCGCTCGACACCTTGCCGCTGGTGGTGCGCTGGATCGGCTGGATCTCGCCCATCTGGCATGGCACTGAGCTGGGGAGGGTCTTCAGTTACGGCTACGAGGAGGCTCCGCTCCTGACCATCGTCCACATCGTGTTCCTCATCAGCCTGGCGGCCGTGGGATGGGTTCTGACCAAGCGGCAGTTCGAGAAAAGGATGGCCTCATGAGCGTCCTCACCGAGGGCCACAGCGTTACCGAGGCCGCTCGCAACAGGTCCTTCGGTCCTCTCTATTCACGCAACGTCAAGGCGGTAGTGGCGCGCGGCCTCATGGCAACCAAGAGCAGCAACTGGATGGTGATGCTCTCGGGATTCTTCGAACCTGTGCTGTTCCTTATTTCCATGGGGGTCGGGCTCGGAGCCATTGTTGGTACGGTCCAGGGTCCGGGCGGTTCGGAAATCAGTTACACCGCCTACATCGCCCCGGCGTTGCTGGCTGTTTCGGCCATGAACGGAGCGGTCTACGACTCCACTTGGAATGTGTTCTTCAAGATGAACTTCGCCAAGCTGTACCAGGGGATGCTCTACACCTCACTGGGTCCTCTTGACGTGGCCATGGGGGAGATCTTCCTGGCGCTGCTGCGCGGGCTGCTGTACGCCACAGGCTTCACCGCCGTGATGGGCCTGATGGGCCTGATCACCACGCCGTGGGCGCTGCTCATGATTCCAGCGGCGGTGCTTATAGCTTTTGGGTTTGCCAGCTTCGGCATGGGTATCACGAGTTTCATGAAGACCTTCCAGCAGATGGACTGGATCAACTTCGTGATGCTCCCGATGTTCCTCTTCAGCGCCACCTTCTACCCGCTCAGCGTCTACCCGCAGACCATCCAGTGGTTCATCCAGGCGATGCCGCTCTGGCATGGGGTGGAGCTCCTACGGCAAATCAGCGTGGGCGTGTTCACCCCGGCCACTCCAATCCACGTTGGCTACTACCTGGTGATGATCGTGCTGGGTGTACTCCTGACCACCGGACGGCTCCGCAAGTTGTTCCTGAAGTAGGCTCCTCAAGTTGTCGTGAAGCCGTTGCTCCGTTCGCCCGCGGTGGAAGCGGGCATGGAGCCACTGTTGCGTTTGCCATACTTGGTGTATGCGATCACTGGGCAATCCCGCGTCTCCCTCCCAACCAGGCAACTCCGAACCGGCCAAGCGAGGGTTCAGTATGTTCCGCATCAGCGGGCTGGGGATGACGGTTTTCATCATCGCCTTCCTGGTGGCTGTTATTTTCGCAGCAAATCAGAACGACGTCGTGGGCTGGGTTGTCGCCATCATCGCCTTCTTCTGGCTGGCCTTGGCGGCCTTCGTGGTCCTCAGCATCCAAAGGGCGGCCAAGAAGGCCGGGGCAAAAATCACAGAGGCGCAGAACGCGTTTAACTCGGCCGCAGGCCTCGCGCCTTCACCGTCCAGCTCCGGCCGGGGTGGGACCCGTCTGGTGGCCGAGCGCAGCAATGCCGATGAGGTGCGCGACTTGAAGCTGGATCACTCCTTCAAGATCGTTCAGGTTCAGGTGCGAGTGGTGGAGAAAGAGCGGGAAAAGGGCGCGGCCGCGGACCAGGACACCATTGCCCGGGCCCTGGAGACCATCGAGATCACGGCCACCAATGCAAGGGACATGATCAAGTCCTCGGGCGGTAACGACCAGCCCGTCAGCGGAACCATCATCGACTAGAGTAGTGCGGGTGACCTCGGCTTTGAAGAAGGACTACCTTCGTATCGCATCAGTAAACGTCAACGGACTACGTGCTGCCTACAAGAAGGGCATGTCCGCATGGCTGGAGCCCCGTGAGGTCGACATCCTGTGCCTCCAGGAAGTCCGCGCGCCGGACGCCGTCGTGCGGGAACTCCTGGGCGAGGGCTGGCACATCCTGCATGCTGAAGCCGAGGCCAAAGGCCGTGCCGGTGTCGCGATCGCTTCCCGCTCGGAGCCTGTGGCCACGCGCTCAGGTATCGGGGACGATTACTTCGCTACCACCGGCCGCTGGGTTGAGGCGGACTTCTACGTCACCGATACCGCAGGCCAAACGTCTCAGCTGACCGTCGCCAGCGCCTACGTACATTCAGGCGAGGCCGGTACGCCCAAGCAGGACGACAAGTTCCGTTTTCTGGACGTCATGAGCACCCGTCTGCCGGAGCTGGCCAAGCACAGCGACCACGCCTTGGTGGTGGGCGATCTGAACGTCGGGCACACCGAATTAGATATCAGGAACTGGAAGGGCAACGTCAAGCGTGCCGGCTTCCTGCCTGAAGAGCGCGCTTACTTTGACCGTTTTTTCGGTGAAGAAATCGGATGGAAGGATGTCCACAGGGGCCTGGCAGGAAATGTTGATGGCCCGTACACCTGGTGGTCACAGCGGGGTAAGGCCTTCGACGCGGACACAGGCTGGCGCATCGACTACCACATGGCTACTCCCGGCCTCGCCGCCGCGGCATTTTCCGCGGTTGTGGACAGGGCCGCTTCATGGGACACCCGCTTCTCCGACCATGCACCGCTGGTAGTGGACTACCGGCTCTAACCCCTAAGGCTTCTCCGAATGACCTCTCCTTCCACCGTGACCAACCCCGGGGCCTCCGCCCAGCCCTTGCCCTCTGCGGACGGTCAACGGAAAACAGCTGCACGGCACCGCATCCTTTCAGGAATGCAGCCTTCGGCTGATTCCCTGCACCTGGGCAACTACCTCGGCGCGCTGGTCAACTGGGTCCGGATGCAGGATGAATACGACGCCGTGTTCTTCATTCCTGATCTGCACGCCATCACCATCCCGTACGACCCCGCGGAACTTGCCCGGCGCACCCGTATTACCGCCGCGCAGTACATTGCCGGCGGCGTCGATGTGGACAAGTGCACGCTGTTCGTCCAGTCCCAGGTGCCGGAACATGCCCAGCTTGCCTGGGTGCTGAATTGCATCACGGGCTTCGGCGAGGCTTCGCGAATGACCCAGTTCAAGGACAAGTCGCTGCGGCACGGCTCGGACCAGGCCAACGTGGGGCTGTTCACCTATCCCGTGCTTCAGGCGGCGGACATCCTCCTGTATCAGCCGCATGGTGTCCCGGTAGGCGAGGACCAGCGCCAGCACGTGGAACTCAGCCGCGACCTCGCAAACCGCTTCAACACCCGCTTCGGCGAAACGTTCACGGTGCCCGAACCCTTCATCCAGAAGGCTTCGGCAAAGATCTACGACCTCCAGAATCCGACAGCCAAGATGTCCAAGTCGGCTGAGTCGCCCTCCGGCCTCATCAACCTCCTGGACGAGCCCAAGCTCATTGCCAAGAGGATCAAGTCGGCAGTCACGGATGCCGAAACCGAGATCCGGTTTGACCGGGAAAATAAACCCGGCGTTTCAAACCTCCTGACCATCTACTCCTCGATCACCGGCCAGAGCGTGGAAGCACTCGTTGAGGCCTACCAAGGCAAAATGTACGGCCATTTAAAGGTCGATCTGGCCGAGGTTGTCACGCAACATCTGTCACCCATCAGGGAGCGCGCCAACGAGTTGCTCGGGGATCCCGCTGAACTCGACCGCCTGCTGGCCCACGGCGCAGACAAGGCACGAGCCATCGCGGGTGCCACTCTGCAGGATGTTTACACCAAGGTGGGTCTCCTGCCGTACGCCGGAGCCAAAGGAGTCCGCTAACCCGATGTCCGCTGCGAGTAAAGTCTCATCAAACCAAGTCTCCAACACCACAGCACGTGGCGCGGGGAAGTCAGTTGATGACGCTGTGACCCGAAAGAACGCGCAACGGCGCCTTCCAGCGCAGCGTGACCTTGAAGTGCAGCAGGGCCGTTCGACACAGCGTGACCTTGAAGCACAGCGTGATCCTGATACACAGACTGAAGGCATGAGCGTCGGGGTCATCCTGGGCTTTCCGCCGGACATCGCATTGGAACTCCAGCAGTGGCGGGCATCGTTCGGCGACCCCATGGCTGATGTGATCCCGGCGCACATCACGCTGGTCACCACCACACTGACGGACGATTGGGAAGCGACGCTGAGCCATGTCCGCGAAGTGGCCAGGAACCAGGAGCCTTTCACCGTCAGCATCGCTGGAACCGGGTCCTTCCGCCCCGTCTCCCCGGTGGTGTTCCTCAACGTCGAGGACGGGTTCGGGGCTTGTGTGGATCTCCATGAGAGGCTGCAGACCGGCCCTCTTGAGCGTGACCTCCCTTTTGCCTACCACCCCCATGTGACCATCGCCCACGATGTTGCCCCCGAGAGCCTCGACGAGGCCGAAACGGTGTTGAAGGACTACAGGGCCACCTTCCCTGTGGTTAGCATGGGACTCTACGAGCACGACACCAACGGCATCTGGCAGCTACGGGAAGAGTTGGATTTTGGTATCGAAACTGACCACCCCCGAGGGGCGGACAGCTCAGCGCGGTCCCGCTGACCAGCCCCCCGCTGACAAGCCCCTGCCCACCAACCTGGCCCAGCTGCAGCTGGAGATTATCCGCAGGAAGCTGGAGTGGGGCAAAACCCGCCGTGCTGGCGGCGGCCCCCTCAAATCCCTGACGGCGATGGTCCAGTGGCTCGTCGCCCGGCTCAACGTCCTTCGCCCCGTACGGGCCATGCAGCAGTACAACCTTCAGCGCGGGCCACTCCTGAGCGCCGGTATCGGCTTCAACATGTTCTTTTCCATCACGGGTCTGCTCACCACCGGCTTCTCCATTGCAGGCCTGGCGCTGCGCGATCAGCCGGCACTCCTGGACAGAATCGTCAGCAGTGTATCGGCTGCCGCGCCTGGACTGCTGACAACAGAGAGCAAGGAAGGCCTGGTGGCCCCGGAGGAACTGCTGAACCCCGACGGGCTGGGCTGGACAGCCGTTATAGCCGCCGTAGTAACAGTAGTGACGTCCCTCCGCTGGATTGGCGGCATGCGCGGCGGCTTGCGGATAATCCATGAGTTGCCTCCGCTGACGATGAATCCTGTGCTCCTGAAGCTGAAAGAGGCAGGGATACTTCTGCTGCTCGGTGTTGCGCTTGTAGTCAGCGCAGGTGCTTCCCTGGTCTTCGGCACTGCTGCCGGCTGGGTGACGGAGCAGTTCCGGCTTGACGCTTTGCTCTCAGGGCCTTTGACCACATCCATTAAGATCGGCGTGCCGCTGGTGCTGGCGTGGATGACGGCCGTCATCATGTTCCGACTGGCGGGCGGCTTGAAGTTGTCCCGCCGGGCGCTGCTGGAGGGAACCATCCTTGCGGCGCTGGGAACCGGTGTCCTGCAGATCTTCAGCACGGATTTGCTGGCAAGCGCCGGGCGGAATCCGATCCTGGCCCCGTTCGCGATCATTATCGGCCTGTTGATCTGGTTCAACCTGGTCAGCCAGGTGTATCTGATGGCTGCGGCCTGGTCCAAGGTACGCGAGGAGGACCTCAAAAGGGCGCCCACCGGCAAAATAACGGGCTGGGGTCCCCGTCGGGTGCAGCCCGGTAAAACCCCGGTCGATCCGGAGCGTGCGCTGGAGGCTACCGTCCGGCGTCGAGGTACTGATCGGCCCAAGCAGAAATAATCCTGCCTGCACGCGCCGCCTGCCCCTTGCCTGTGAGCAAGTGGTCGCTGCCTTCCAGGGACACGAAGCTGCGGGGGTGCCGTGCCGTCTGGAAGATGGTGCTGGCGTTTTCGATGCCCACGGTGTTATCGGTGGGGGAGTGGAGGACCATCAGCGGCTTGTGCAGGCGCTTGATGCAGTCGGTAAGGTCGGCGTTTTCAAGATCCTCAACGAAGTGCCGGCGGATCTCCACCCGTTTGCCGCCGAGGTCCACCTCGGCGCTGCCTTCGCTGAGGATCTTATCCAGGGCGGCGTCAAAGACGTGGGCAACATGCTTCGGCGAGAAGGGCGCCGCGACGGTAGCGACGGCGTCGAGCTCGGGAATGTGCTGGGCAGCTGCCAGCACCGCGGCACCACCAAAGGAGTGCCCCACCAGAATCGAAATAGTTTTTCCCTGTGAACGCATGAACTCGGCAGCACGGACTGTGTCAGCCACCTTGTGGCTGAACGATCCTTCAGACCACAACCCGGCTGAATCGCCCAGGCCAAGGTTGTCGAAGCGGAGCATCCCCACGCCGTTATCAGCCAGGGCTTTGCACATCCGCGAGGCGGAAGGGCTGTCCTTGCCAAGCGTGAACCCGTGCGAGAACACGCCCCACCCTTTAACCTGGCCGTCGGGAACATCGAGAATCCCGGACAGGATCTCGCCGGTTGTTCCCTCGAAGCTGATTTTCTCCGACC
Source organism: Arthrobacter sp. (assembly GCF_031179985.1). Taxonomy (GTDB): domain Bacteria; phylum Actinomycetota; class Actinomycetes; order Actinomycetales; family Micrococcaceae; genus Arthrobacter. The sequence continues at coordinate 85,403 of NZ_JAPSHJ010000006.1, forward strand.
GTGACATCGCTTTGCCTTTCAGTTCTGCTGAAACGACGACGGCGCCGGCCCACCGCTGGGGTGAGGGGCGCCGTCGTCGCTATAGTGCCTTGTTGGTAGAACCTGGTACTAAAGAGTCAGATCTTGCGGGACAGGATGGCCTGCTTGACCTCAGCGATTGCCTGCGTCACCTGGATGCCGCGGGGGCAGGCCTCGGAACAGTTGAAGGTGGTGCGGCAACGCCACACGCCTTCCTTGTCATTGAGGATCTCCAGGCGCATGTCGCCGGCGTCATCGCGGGAATCGAAGATGAAGCGGTGGGCGTTCACGATGGCAGCCGGGCCGAAGTACTGACCGTCGGTCCAGAAGACGGGGCACGATGACGTACACGCGGCGCAGAGGATGCACTTGGTGGTGTCATCGAACCGCTCGCGGTCTTCGGCGGACTGCAGACGCTCCTTAGTGGGTTCGTGGCCTCTGTTGATGAGGAACGGCATAACCTCGCGGAAGGACTGGAAGAACGGTTCCATATCCACGATGAGGTCCTTCTCCACCGGGAGGCCCTTGATGGGTTCCACCGTGATGGGCTTGGACGTGTCCAGGTCCTTCAGAAGCGTTTTGCAGGCAAGACGGTTGCGGCCGTTGATGCGCATGGCATCCGAGCCACAAACACCGTGGGCGCAGGAGCGGCGGAACGAAACGCTGCCGTCGATCTCCCACTTGATCTTGTGCAGGGCATCCAGCACACGGTCGGTGCCGTACATGGTGACCTTAAAGTCATCCCAGGTAGCGTCAGCGGAGACCTCAGGGTTATAGCGGCGCACGCGCATGGTGACGTCGAATGTGGGGATCTCTCCGCCACCTCCGACGTGGGCGGGCAGTTCGATCTTGGAGGCTGGCTCAGCAAGTTCAGCGGACATCTTAGTACTTCCTCACCATCGGCTCGTAGCGCGTGAAGACAACGGGCTTGGTGCCAAGCCTGATGCCGGCGATTGCCTCTGCGGAACCGGTTCCGTCCGCAGGTGCGTGCTCGTCCTTGTACGCCATGGAGTGCTTCATGAATTTGTCGTCGTCGCGCTCGGGGAAATCCTCGCGGAAGTGACCGCCACGGGATTCTTCCCGGTGCAGGGCCGCCACGGTCATCACCTTGGCGAGTTCCAGCAGGAAGCCCAGCTCTACGGCTTCCAGGAGATCCAGGTTGAACCGCTTGCCCTTGTCCTGAACACTGATGCGCTTGTACCGCTCCTCGAAGGACGCGATGTCCCGCAGAACCTGGTTCAACGTTTCGGCGGTCCGGAACACCTGCATGTTGGCGTCCATGGTGTCCTGCAGCTCCTTGCGGATCACAGCCACTTTCTCGTCACCGTTCCCGTTGCGGGCGATGTTCAGCAGCTCGATCGTGTACGCTTCCGGGTCCTCCGGAAGCTCAACGAAGTCTGCTGTCTTGGCATATTCCGCAGCGGCGATGCCGGCACGCTTGCCGAAGACATTGATGTCCAAAAGGGAGTTGGTGCCCAGGCGGTTCGAGCCGTGCACGGACACGCACGCAACCTCGCCCGCGGCGTAAAGGCCGGGAACCACGGTGTCGTTGTCCTGCAGGACTTCGGTGGTGATGTTGGTGGGGATGCCGCCCATGGCGTAGTGCGCCGTGGGGAAAACCGGAACCGGTTCGGTGTAGGGCTCCACACCGAGGTAGGTGCGGGCGAACTCGGTAATGTCCGGCAGCTTGGCGTCGATGTGCGCCGGTTCAAGGTGCGTCAGGTCAAGGAGCACGTAGTCCTTGTTAGGACCGCAACCGCGCCCTTCACGGACCTCGTTGGCCATGGAACGGGCCACAATGTCACGCGGGGCAAGGTCCTTGATGGTGGGGGCGTAGCGCTCCATGAAGCGTTCACCCTCCGAGTTCCGCAGGATGGCGCCTTCGCCACGGGCGGCCTCCGAGAGGAGGATGCCGAGGCCCGCGAGGCCTGTCGGGTGGAACTGGAAGAATTCCATGTCCTCCAGCGGAATGCCCCGGCGGAACGCGATGCCCATGCCGTCACCGGTGAGGGTGTGGGCATTGGAGGTGGTCTTGAAGACCTTGCCGGCGCCGCCGGAAGCGAACACCACGGACTTGGCCTGGAACACGTGCAGCTCGCCGGAGGCGAGGTCGTAAGAGACGACGCCGGCAACGCGCTTCTGCTTGTACGGCGTGCCATCCTCACGAACGGCGTCCTCTTCGACGGTCAGGAGGTCAAGGACGTAGTACTCGTTATAGAACTCAACGTTGTGCTTGACGCAGTTTTGGTACAGGGTCTGGAGGATCATGTGCCCTGTGCGGTCAGCTGCGTAGCATGCCCGGCGGACGGGAGCCTTGCCGTGATCGCGGGTGTGGCCGCCGAACCTGCGCTGGTCGATCCGGCCCTCAGGGGTGCGGTTGAACGGCAGGCCCATCTTTTCCAGGTCCAGGACGGCGTCAATCGCTTCCTTCGCCATAACCTCGGCGGCATCCTGGTCAACCAGGTAGTCACCGCCCTTAATGGTGTCGAAGGTGTGCCACTCCCAGTTGTCTTCCTCGACATTGGCCAATGCCGCACACATGCCACCCTGCGCTGCACCGGTGTGCGAGCGGGTGGGGTAGAGCTTGGTCAATACTGCTGTTCGCGCACGCTGACCGGATTCGATCGCTGCGCGCATGCCAGCACCACCGGCACCGACGATAACGACGTCGTACTTATGGACCTGCATACCAGACGCTCTTTCTCTCAAAATTCGCTGTAAAAGCACGGGCCGGCGGAGCCTGCACCGTAAAACCTGAAACGTGAAACCACTCCCTGCGCCAGTGCAGGCAGTAGGGCAGCCCTAGACCGCGGGGCAGAAGCCACCCTGCAACGGGACGCCGTCGATCATGGGGCACGGGTTGAACGTAAAGATCACCAAGGTGCCCAGGATGATGATGACTGTGGTGGCCGCGTAGAGGACCATCTTCAGCCAGAAGCGGGTGGAGTCCTTTTCCGCGTAGTCATTGATGATGGTGCGGACGCCGTTGGTGCCGTGAAGCATTGCAAGCCACAGCATGGCAAGGTCCCATACTTGCCAGAACGGGTCCGCCCACTTGCCGGCAACGAAACCGAAGTCGACTGCCTTGATGCCCTCGCCCACGAGCAGGTTGACGAACAGGTGCCCAAAGATCAGGACAACAAGGACAACGCCGGAGAGCCGCATGAATAGCCATGCGAACATTTCAAAGTTGCCGCGGGAGCCGCCTGTCCGGCGGTATTGCGGAGCAACGACGCCGGCAGCAGGCTTGCCGCTGATCTGGCCGCTGCGTGGGGGCTGGATCTCTGTTGCAGACATGGCTTAGTGACCTCCGAAGGCGAGGGAAAGGTGGCGGATGGAGAAGGCCACCATGGTGACAACCCAGAGAGCCAGGACAATCCACAGCATCTGGCGCTGGTACTTGGCACCCTTCTTCCAGAAGTCGACGGCGATGATCCGCAGGCCGTTGAAGGCGTGGAACACAATTGCTGCGACGAGGCCCGTTTCACCCAGGGCCATCAGCGGGTTCTTGTAGGCAGCGATCACATGGTTGTAGGCCTCGGGGGACACGCGCACCAGTGAGGTGTCCAGCACATGGACCAACAAGAAGAAAAAGATCACTACACCGGTAATACGGTGTCCTACCCAGGACCACATGCCTTCACGGCCGCGGTACAAGGTGCCAGCTGGTTTTGTCGGCACTGAATAAACCTCCCTGCAACACAGCGGCGCTGGCGTGGGATCCACGCGGGGGAAACGCCTGCTGCGAGAGCACTCGTAGCTCGGGCCTAAATCTAGGCTTCGCTCACAGCTTATTCAATTTAGGCCCTCCTTGGTGGCCAGTAACAGCGCGGATTTCACGAAATGATGAGACAAATGCCACATAATGAGGGGTTGCGCAGGCTTACAAGCAGGGTGCGGGGGCCGCCCTGAGGCGCTTCCGCTAAAGTAGGCCGTGATGAGAGACGACAATGTGACAAACCAGAATTCACCGTTAGACCGTTTTATTGCGGTGATTCCGGCCGGCGGAGTGGGGACCCGACTTTGGCCCCTGTCACGGGCAGCCGCCCCGAAATTCCTCCACGACCTCACGGGATCCGGCAGCACGCTGCTCCGTGCCACCTACGATCGCCTCGAGCCGCTGGCCGGCAAGCAGGTCCTGGTTGTGACCGGAACAGCGCACCGGACGGCTGTCTGCAGCCAGTTGCCCGAACTGCAGGACAGCGACCTCGTGCTCGAAAGCGAGCCCAAGGATTCCGGCGCCGCGATCGGCCTGGCCGCAGCCATCCTGCACCAGCGCGATCCGGACACCATCATGGGGTCCTTCGCCGCGGACCATGTCATCAGCCCTGACGACCTCTTCCAGGACACCGTCCGCGAGGCAATCCACACTGCAGCGGCCGGCAAGATCGTCACGATCGGTATCAAGCCGACCCATCCGTCTACCGGGTTCGGCTACATCCGCTCCGGACGTAACCTCGCTGTCCCGTTGGCACCCAATGCGCAGGCTGTCGTGGAATTTGTGGAGAAACCAAGCGAAGAAGTGGCCCAGGAGTATGTGGACAGCGGTGATTACGTCTGGAATGCGGGTATGTTCGTCGCGCCGGTCGCCCTCATGCTGAAGCACCTCGAAGCCAACCAGCCGGAACTTTTCAAGGGCCTGCTGGAAATAGCCCGGGCCTGGGATGGTCCGGAACGCGATGAAGTCACCGCCCGCGTCTGGCCGACGCTTCCGAAGATTGCCATTGACTATGCGGTGGCTGAACCTGCGGCCGCGGCGGGGGACGTCGCCGTCGTGCCGGGTCTTTTCCGTTGGGACGACGTCGGAGACTTCGCCTCTGTGGGAAGGCTGAACAGTGCCAAGGAAGTTCGCGATGTCACCGTTCTGGGCGAAGGCGCCCGCGTGTTCACGGAGAATGCCTCCGGTGTGGTGGTCTCGGATACAAAGCGCGTCATTGCCCTGATCGGCATCAAGGATGTGGTCATCGTGGACACTCCCGATGCCCTGCTGGTTACTACGAAGGCGCATTCGCAGCGGGTCAAGGCGGCTGTGGACGCCCTTAAGGCGAGCGGCGACACCGACGTCCTCTGACGGCGTCCTCTGCCGGCCTCTCAGTCGGCTGGGACCGGCGAAGACCGGCTGGAACCAGCTGAAACCGTAACGGGCCGACGGCGATGCCGCTATTCTTTGTACGCTCGCTAGAGTTATTGCGTGCGTAATTACACTACTGAAGCTGAGCCCACCGATCTGGTGGGGCCATGGCTGGAATCTCTCCTGCCGGAACTGATTGAATTCCGGCGTGACCTCCATGCGCACCCGGAGTTGTCGTTCAAGGAGTTCCGCACCACCGACAAGCTCGTGGAGCGGCTCGAAGCGGCAGGGTTAAAACCCCGCAGACTTGAGGGCACTGGGCTCACCGTTGATGTCGGCGAGGGGCCCATTGCGACGGCTCTGCGCGGCGACATTGATGCCTTGCCGATCATCGAGGAAACAGGCCTCCCGTTCGCCTCCAAGAACCATGGTGTGACGCATGCCTGTGGCCATGACGTGCACACCACCACCATGCTCGGGATTGCACTCGTGCTGCACCGGATGCATCTCGAGTCGCCGCTGCGTGGCTCTGTCCGCATCGTCTTCCAGCCGGCAGAAGAGACCATGCCCGGAGGTGCCCACTCGTGCATCGAGCAGGGCGTGCTCGACGGCGTCCCGCGCATCCTTGCGCTTCATTGTGACCCCCGGATCGACGTCGGCAAGATCGGCACCCGGATCGGGGCCATCACGTCGGCCTCGGACACCATCAAAATCACCCTTAGTGGCAGGGGCGGGCATACTTCCCGCCCTCACCTGACCGAAGACCTCGTGTTTGCCCTCTCGCAGATCGCCGTCAACGTGCCAGCGGTCCTGTCCCGGCGCGTTGATGTGCGTAGCGGCGTCTCCGTTGTCTGGGGTCAGATTTCAGCTGGCTCGGCCCCCAACGCCATTCCGGCCAACGGCTTCATGGCCGGCACCATGCGCTGCCTGGACCGCGACGCGTGGAAGAGTGCCGGCGAGCTCCTGGATGAAATCGTCCACGAAATCGCCGCTCCCTATGGAGTTGAGGTCCACCTTGAGCACACCCGCGGGGTCCCGCCCGTTGTTAACTCCGAGCACGAAACAGCGTTGATCGAAGCCGCCGCGCGCGCCGAAATCGGGGAAGGCGCAGTGGTCCTCACACCGCAGTCAATGGGCGGGGAGGACTTCGCCTGGTTCCTGGCCGAGCGCCCGGGTGCAATGATGCGGCTCGGCACCAAGACACCCGGCGGGGAAGAATACGATCTCCACCGCGGCGACTACATCCTGGACGAGCGGGCTCTCGGCTACGGCATCCAGGTGCTCACGGCTGCAGCACTCCGGACCATCCGCGATCTCTAGGCACTTCAACGCGAACCGGCAGCATCTGCTGCCAGTTCGCGCTTTCCTTTCGCAGTGAATTCAGTGCTTCCTCCGCTGATTGGTTGTGCACAATCTAATTGTGGGCTACCGTTACTGCATGACCAATGCTCCCAGACTCAACCGCCAGCTGTGCTTCGCCCTTTACTCGGCATCGAAAGCAGCCACTGCGGTTTACCGGCCCATCCTGGAGGAACTGGGGCTCACTTACCCGCAGTACCTCGTGATGCTGGTGTTATGGGAGAACGAGCCGCGGAGCGTACGGGAATTGGGGGAGGAGCTCGGCCTGGATTCGGGAACACTTTCACCGCTTCTGAAACGGCTTGAGTCGCTTGAGCTGGTGGAGCGCCGTCGGTCAGCCCTTGACGAGCGCCGGATGGAAATCACTCTGACCGACGCCGGCAGGAAGCTTAGCGCCAAGGCAACAGGGATTCCCCAGCACCTTGCAGACGCCGCCAAACTCTCGGCCGCCGAGCTGGAGCAGCTCCGTGCAACCTTGGACAGGCTAACCTCTGCCCTTCACGGTCATCTCTGAGAATTAACCACCCACAACAGATCGGGTATCACATGAGGACTCTTTACACTGCAGAAGCACTGGCATCGGGCGAAGGCCGCGAAGGCAGTGCCCGCAGCAAGGACGGCAAGCTGGACGTTGCTCTGGCCGCCCCCGTGGAGCTTGGAGGCGACGGCCAGGGGACCAACCCTGAGCAACTGTTCGCCGCCGGCTACGCCGCTTGCTTCCACTCCGCGCTCCGCACTGTTGGCCGCAAATACCGCGCCGACCTGACTGATTCCGCCGTTGCAGCCAAGATTCACATCGGCGCACTGGAAGGCGGACCGGGCTACGGCCTTGCCGCCGAACTCGAAATCGCCCTTCCCGCCCTGGATCTTGCAACGGCAGAGGAGCTGGTGGCCAAAGCGCATCAGATCTGCCCGTATTCCAATGCCACGCGAGGCAACATCAACGTCGACATCAAGATCCTCGAGGTGGCCGCATGAGCCAGGAAACCGTGAGCCAGGAAACTGTCACAACCACCCGTGTCATCCAGCTGGCATCCCGGCCCTCAGGCCGTCCCGTGCCGGAGAACTTCCGTCTTGCAGAAGCCGCCGTACCGGAATTGGAAGACGGCCAGGTGCTGGTACGGAACCTCTTTATCTCCGTGGATCCCTACATGCGTGGCCGGATGAACGACGTCAAGTCCTACTCGGCACCGTTTGCGGTGGGGGAAGCGCTCGACGGCGGAGCAGTAGGCGAGGTCATCGCGTCCCGGTCCTCTGAGCGGAACGTGGGGGACGTCGTCGTGCATTCACTGGGCTGGCGTGAACACTCTGTTGCTGAAGCGGGCTCCACGACGGTTGCCCGCACTGACCTTGCCCCCGCCTCCGCCTTTCTGGGCGCGCTGGGGATGACTGGCCTCACGGCTTACGCAGGCCTTCTGAAGGTGGCGGAGTTCAAGGAAGGCGACGCCGTTTTCGTTTCCGGTGCTGCCGGGGCGGTAGGCTCCCTCGTTGGCCAGATAGCCAGAGCAATGGGTGCGTCCCGCGTTATCGGTTCGGCAGGCTCGCAGGAGAAAGTGGACAGGCTGCTTGAACTTGGTTTCGATGCCGCCTTCAACTACCACGACGGCCCCGTGAAGGATCAGCTCAAGGAAGCGGCCGGCCAGGCGGGGATCGACGTGTACTTCGACAATGTGGGTGGCGAACACCTTGAGGCTGCGTTGTCCGTGCTGAACGTTGGCGGACGAGTGGCGATGTGCGGTGCGATTGCCCAGTACAACGCCACCGAACCTACCCCTGCCCCGCACAACCTGATGCTGGCCATCGGGAAGCAGCTCACTTTGAGAGGATTCCTGGTAGGCGGCCAGCGGCAGCATGCAGCTGAGTTTGCCGGCAGGATGTCCGGCTGGCTGGCTGACGGCACTGTCCGCTATGACGAGACAATCGTGGACGGACTGGAGAACGCGCCGCAGGCATTCATGGACCTCCTCGATGGTGCAAACACAGGGAAAATGCTCGTACGCCTGTAGGTTCCATCGCCGAAGTTGGGCGACTGGCGTCATGTGACTTGCACTCAGCCCTACCCGTAGGTAACAAGTTCTCAACGATATGCCGATAAGGCCTCCAGCGTGTGCCTGGACGTGTTCCAGGACACTAAAGTTGCATGTATCAGAGCGCTACGGCGCAGTGCTGCGAACCCATCAGTGAAAACAGAATTTCAGTGTGGAGCATTAGAAACGGACACTCATTGAACCGTCGTAGCGCCTATCTCTTTTTTCCTGGAGGAACATTGAAGAACTCACTGCGTGCAACCGTCAAGCGCGGTTCCATGGTTGGCGTCGCCACCGCAGGTGCGGCCGCTCTCCTGCTGACGGCTTGCGGGGCTCCCCCTGAAGCGGGGGGCCCGACTGCCACGGCCAGCGATTACTCCGGCTGCATCGTGTCAGACTCCGGTGGATTCGATGACCAGTCGTTCAACCAGTCCTCGTACGAGGGCCTGAAGAAAGCCGAAGCGGACCTCGGCATCAAGGTCAACCAGGTCGAATCCAAGACCAACAATGACTTCGAGCCGAACCTCAACGCCATGGTCACGGCAGGCTGCGACCTCACCCTCACGGTCGGATTCCTCCTGGGCGACGCCACGAAGAAGATCGCCACCGCCAACCCTGACAGCCACTTCGCCATTATCGACTTCAACTACGCGCCGGCCATCAGCAACGTCAAGCCGATCATCTACGACACGGCGCAGGCGGCCTTCATGGCCGGGTACCTGGCTGCCGGAACCACGAAGACCGGAACAGTCGCGACCTTCGGCGGCATCAAGATCCCCACCGTCACCATCTTCATGGACGGCTACGCCGACGGCGTGAAGTACTACAACGAACAGAAGGGCAAGGACGTCAAGGTCCTTGGCTGGGACAAAGCAGCCCAGGACGGCAGCTTTACCGGTGACTTCGAAAAGCAGGACAAGGGCAAGCAGCTGACCCAGAACTTCCTGGATCAGGGTGCGGACATCGTCATGCCCGTCGCCGGTCCGGTTGGTAAGGGCGCCGGTGCTGCGCTGAAGGAAGCCAAGGCCGCAGGCAAGGACGTCAAACTCATCTGGGTTGACTCTGACGGCTTCCGCACCGCTCCTGATTACAAGGACATCATGCTGACCTCCGTGATGAAGCAGATGGGTGATGCTGTCGAGACCGTGGTGAAGGAAGACAAGGAAGGCACGTTCTCCAACGCCCCGTACGTCGGCACCCTGGCCAACAACGGCGTCCAGCTTGCTCCCTTCCACGACCTGGAATCAGCAGTTCCGGCAGAGCTGAAGTCGGAGCTGGAACAGATCAAGAAGGACATTGTGGACGGCAAGCTGAAGGTGGAATCCACCGCCAGCCCCAAGGTCTGATCCCCAACGCCCTGATCCCAACGCAAGGCGCCGCCACCCGGACAGTTACGACTGGACGGGCGGTGGCGCTTTTCGTTGGCATTCTCCTTTTTTTCGTTGTGCATGGCCTGGCTCCGCCCACTGCGGCAGGTACTAGGCTGATGCTGCAGCCACATATCCCGTCCGGCCAGATGCGCCGGACGCTTCGAGATTGGTCAGAGTTTTGAAACTTGAACTCAAGGGGATTACCAAACGCTTTGGCTCCCTGCTAGCCAACGATCACATTGATGTGGTTGTTGAACCCGGTCAGATTCATTGCCTCCTGGGTGAGAACGGCGCCGGCAAGTCCACCCTGATGAACGTCCTCTACGGCTTGTACGAGCCCACTGACGGCGAAATCCTCATCGACGGCAAACCTGTCAGCTTCCGCGGGCCCGGAGATGCCATGGCCGCCGGCATCGGCATGGTGCACCAGCATTTTATGCTGGTGCCTGTTTTTACGGTTGCCGAAAACGTCGCACTGGGCGCCGAAGCCACCAAGGCCGGCGGCTTCCTGAACCTGGACGATACGCGGCGGAAAATCAAGGAAATCTCTGACCGGTACGGGTTCGACGTCGATCCTGACGCCCTCGTGGAAGACCTTCCCGTGGGCGTCCAGCAGCGCGTCGAAATCATCAAGGCCCTGGTCCGCGACGCAAAGGTCCTCATCCTGGATGAGCCGACGGCGGTGCTCACCCCGCAGGATACCGACGAGCTGCTTGACATCATGCGTCAGCTTAAGAGCAGCGGCACTTCGATCGTCTTCATCTCTCACAAGCTCCGCGAAGTCAAGGCAGTCTCTGACACCATTACGGTGATCCGGCGCGGCAAGGTTGTGGGAACTGCTGCTCCGGGGGCTTCAACCACTGAGCTGGCTTCCATGATGGTGGGCCGCTCCGTGAGCCTCACGCTGGACAAGGAGCCCGCCCAGCCCAAGGAGACCACTTTCGAAGTCAGGGACCTCACCGTGATTGCCCCCAGCGGGCAGCACGTGGTGGACGGAATCAGTTTCAGTATCGCCCGGGGTGAGATCCTTGCCGTGGCCGGTGTCCAGGGCAACGGCCAAACGGAACTCACCGAAGCGATTCTGGGCCTGCAGGAGCGGGTCCACGGATCCATCCTGCTCGACGGCAAGGAACTCCTTGGCCGGAGCGTCAAGGAAGTGCTGCGGGCCGGCGTCGGATTCGTTCCCGAGGACCGGAAAGTGGACGGACTGATCGGCACCTTCTCCATCGCCGAGAACCTGGTGCTGGACCTCTACGATCAGTCTCCCTTCGCCAAAGGAATCGGTATGAGCCCGGCCAAGGTCCTGGAGAACGCCACGTCAAGGATTGGGGAATTCGATATCCGCACTCCGTCCGGATCATTGGCTGCCGGCACCTTGTCCGGCGGAAACCAGCAGAAGGTGGTCATGGCGCGGGAACTCTCGCGTCCGCTGCGTCTTTTCATCGCCTCCCAGCCCACCCGCGGCGTGGACGTGGGCTCTATTGAATTCCTGCACCGGCGAATCGTCGCCGAACGCGACAACGGCACTCCGGTCATGATCGTGTCCACTGAATTGGATGAGGTCATGGAGCTGGCAGACCGGATTGCAGTGCTTTACAAGGGCAAGCTGGTGGGGACTGTTCCGGCCGGCACCAGCAGGGACGTCCTGGGCCTGATGATGGCAGGTCTGTCTCCCGAAGAGGCAGCCCATGCCGACCGCGCCCATCATGATGGATCACCGGACGATGGATCATCCCCTGAACCCTCCACCTCCCGCGCCGAAGGAGGCGACCATGTCTGAGAAACACAAACACGTGGCGGACAACCATTCGAAGAAGCCGCCGAAGTCAACAAAGGCCAACGATTCCAACAACGGGACCAACGCCGCTGATGCGCCCGCCCCCGCCGAGGACACAGCCTCTGCCGTGTCGCTGGACACGGCCGGCGGTGCGATGGGCCCTTCAGCGGTGCCCGTATCTGCCATGAGTGGAACGCTGCCGGGCGGACCCGACACCTTGCTCCGCAGGATTTTCACCGGCAGCGGGATGGTTTCCCTGCTGGCCGTTCTCCTGGCGCTGATCCTGGGCGGTTTGCTCATTGCCAGCACGGACAAGCAGGTGGGAGCCACAGCCACCTACTTTTTCGCTCGGCCCACTGACTTCCTCCTTGCGGTCTGGAATGCAGCCACACGTTCTTATGTGGCACTGTTCCAAGGGTCAGTGTTTAACCCGCGGGGAAACACAGCTGCTGCGCAGTTCGCCCCGTTCATGGAGACCCTCACCATAGCGACGCCGCTGATCACGGCAGGCCTGGGTGTGGCACTTGCTTTCCGCGCCGGACTGTTCAACATCGGTGCGCAGGGACAGATCATCATGGCAGGCATCCTCGCGGCCTGGGCCGGCTTCGCACTGCATCTGCCGCTGGGCCTGCATCTGCTGCTGGTCCTCGTGGCGGGCATCATTGGCGGTGCCATCTGGGGAGGGCTGGTGGGTTACCTCAAAGCGCGCACTGGTGCCCACGAGGTGATTCTGACCATCATGTTCAACTACATAGCGCTGTATTTCCTCAGGTACCTGCTGAATACTCCCGCATTCCAGCGTCCGGGGGAGACCAACCCTATTTCCCCCATCCTGGATCCGACCGCCGTCTATCCGCAGATTTTTGGCACCCAGTACCGGCTCCACCTCGGCTTTGTCCTTGCCATCGCGGCCACTGTACTGGTGTGGTGGCTCCTTAACCGCTCCACCATCGGCTTCGAATTCCGGGCAGTGGGCGCCAACCCCAAGGCGGCACTGACAGCAGGAATCAACGTTCCACGTGCAACCATCCTGGTGATGGCCCTTGCCGGGGCCTTGGCTGGAATGTCCGGCGTGGCCCAGGTTGCGGGAACCGAGAAGGTCCTCACCGACGGCGTCGCGGCTACTTACGGTTTTGATGCCATCACTGTTGCGCTGTTGGGACGTTCGACGCCGTGGGGGACGTTCGCAGCCGGCCTGCTGTTCGGCGCCTTCCGTGCAGGTGCGGTCCAGATGCAGATCCAAACCGGGACACCTATCGACATTGTCCTGGTGGTCCAGTCGCTCATCGTCCTGTTCATCGCCGCCCCGCCACTGGTGCGGGCCGTCTTCGGGCTGAACCCGCGGCGGAAGAAAACGGCTACCGCCGGTAAGTCCACAACGGCAGCCACCACCGGAGGTGCCGCATGAGCACAACAACTACAGCACCCAAGCCAGGAACCCCGCAGCCGGGCACTACCCGGATCCAGGGCTCCTCAGCCAAACCGGTCACCTGGAAAATCCCCATCCTGCTGGCGGCGCTGGGCCTCGTGGCCTTTGTGTTCTTTGGAGTCATGGGTCCCAACCAGACTGCAAAGTTCGGGATCTCCTCAGCGGGCGACTTCTTCCAGCTGCCTGTCATCGAAGTGCCGGCGTTCCTTGCAGGCATTGTGCTGTCCGTGGTCCTGCTCGGCCTGGCCGGTTATGCGGTGTATCTGAAGACGAGGAACCAGTCAGCCCCGCGGTGGCTTCCCATTGCATTCATCGTCGTATTTGTCGTGGCCTTCCTGATCTGGCTGGTGGGAGGCGCACGCACGCCGAACATTTCCCTTGCCGGGCTGATTGCCGGATCCGTGACGCTTGCCGTTCCGCTGGTCTTCGGCTCGCTGTCAGGCGTCTTGTGCGAGCGGGTTGGCGTGGTGAATATCGCCATCGAGGGACAGTTGCTCGGCGGTGCCTTTACGGCTGCCATCGTGGCAAGCATTACGAAGAACCCCTTCATCGGACTCCTGGCTGCGGCCCTTGCCGGCGCCGTCGTCTCCGTGGTCCTTGCCCTGTTCAGCATCAAATACCTCGTCAACCAGATCATCGTTGGTGTGGTGCTGAACGTCCTGGTGTCCGGTCTGACCGGGTTCATGTTCAGCACGGTGATGCAGGCCGACCCGGAGCAGTTCAACTCGCCGGACAGGCTGCCTATTGTGGATATCCCGGTGCTCTCAAGCATTCCCCTGATCGGGCCGATCCTCTTCAGGCAGTCCGTGGTTGGCTACCTTATGTACATTGCGGTGATCGTGGTGTGGATTGGATTGTTCAAGACGAAGTGGGGCCTCCGGGTCCGTGCGGTGGGTGAACATCCGGAAGCAGCTGACACCATGGGCATCAAAGTCAACGCCACCCGATTCTGGAATGTCACGCTCGGTGGCGCGATCGCCGGTATCGGCGGTTCGTTCTTCACCCTGGTGGCCATCGACAGCTTCACCAAGGAGATCTCCGGCGGGCGCGGTTTCATAGCCCTGGCTGCCCTGATCTTCGGACGCTGGAACCCCATCGGCGCCTTCTTTGCAGCATTGCTGTTCGGTTTTGCCGACAACCTGCAAAGCATCGTCACCATCATTGGTACCCCCGTACCGAGCCAGTTCATGGCCATGCTGCCGTACCTGGTAACCGTGCTGGCCGTGGCCGGACTGGTGGGCCGCTCCAGACCACCTGCCGCAAGCGGCATTCCGTACGTCAAGGGTTGAGCAGGATGACCACCACGGAAGTCGATTGGCAGGCTCTGGAGGCTGCCGCCGTCGCTGCTATGAACAACGCCTATGTCCCCTACTCAAAGTTCCCGGTGGGGGCTGCGGCCCTCACCTCGGACGGCCGGACCGTCAGCGGCTGCAACGTGGAAAATGCCAGTTACGGCCTGACCCTTTGCGCGGAATGTTGCTTGGTAGGCAACCTGCACATGAGTGGAGGCGGCCTGCTGCGTGCCTTTTATTGCGTGGACGCCGACGGCCAGGTGCTCATGCCGTGCGGGCGATGCCGCCAGCTGCTCTACGAGTTCCGCGCACCGGACATGGAACTAATGACCACCCAGGGAATCAAGACAATGGACCAGGTGCTTCCCGACGCATTTGGTCCCCAACACTTGGAGGAAACCCGGTGACACTCACCCCAAACAAAACTGAAGCGTTCGACGCCGTCGACATCATCCGCATCAAGCGGGACAAGGGTGTGCTCAGCCCGGAGCAGATCGACTGGACCATCGACGCTTACACGCGGGGCGCCATCGCCGATGAGCAGATGGCGGCACTGAATATGGCCATCCTGCTCAACGGCATGGACCGGGCGGAAATCTCCCGCTGGACCGCCGCCATGATCGCATCGGGCGAGCGGATGGACTTCTCTGCACTGCGGCGTCCCGACGGTGGTGTGAAGGCTACCAGTGACAAGCACTCCACGGGCGGCGTGGGGGACAAGATCACCCTTCCGCTTGCACCGCTGGTTGCGGTGTTCGGTGTCGCCGTTCCGCAGCTCTCCGGCCGCGGTCTGGGCCATACGGGCGGCACCCTGGACAAGCTCGAATCGATCCCCGGCTGGCGTGCCGCTCTTAGCAACGAGGAAATGATGGCTCAGCTGCAGGACGTGGGAGCCGTGATTTGTGCAGCCGGTGCCGGCCTCGCCCCCGCGGACAAGAAGCTGTACGCCCTGCGGGATGTGACCGGAACAGTCGAAGCCATTCCGCTCATTGCCTCCTCCATCATGAGCAAGAAGATTGCGGAAGGCACCGGCTCACTGGTACTCGACGTCAAAGTGGGCAGCGGGGCCTTTATGAAGGACGAGGCACGGGCCCGCGAACTGGCCGAAACCATGGTGGCCCTGGGCAAGGACGCAGGAGTAAACACGGTCGCCCTGCTGACCAACATGAACACGCCGTTGGGTCTGACGGCAGGCAACGCGATCGAAGTAGAGGAATCGGTCGAGGTGCTTGCGGGCGGCGGTCCGGACGACGTCGTCGAACTGACCGTGACGCTTGCCGGGGAGATGCTCGCCTGCGCCGGCGTCCACGATGCCGATCCGCGGGCGGCCCTGAAGGACGGCCGGGCCATGGATGTCTGGAACCGCATGATCGAGGCGCAGGGCGGGGATCCCCGTGCGGCGCTTCCGGTGGCCAAGGAATCAGAAGTGATTTATGCGCCGGCCGACGGCGTGCTGGTGGAACTTGATGCCATGGCTGTGGGGGTGGCCGCATGGCGTCTGGGTGCAGGCCGGGCCCGCAAGGAGGACCAGGTCCAGGCGGGCGCCGGTGTTCGAATGCATGCAAAACCGGGTGCGACAGTGAGGGCAGGAGAGCCGCTGATGACGCTGCTGACAGATACCCCGGAAAAATTCGCACGGGCCAAGGAAGCCCTCGAGCGCGCTGTAACCATTGCCCCCGATGGTTCCCGGCCGGCACAGCAGCTCATTATTGACCGCATAGCATAAACAGGAGCGAACACGTCCCGGCGGCCATTAGGAAACTGTGCAGGAAATCAACGACTTCATTCTCGCGGCGGCAGGACAGCCCTGGGTCCTGTTCCTGGTACTGGCGTGTTGTCTCATTGATGGGTTTTTCCCGCCCATTCCCAGCGAATCCGTGGTGGTTGGCCTTGCTGCTGTAGCCGCGACGGCGGATGTCCCCAATCCCTGGCTGCTCGCCGTGGTCGCAGCGCTCGGTGCCTTCACCGGCGACAATATTGCGTATTTGATCGGCAGGGGTGTGGGGACAAGCCGCTGGAGGTGGATGCGCGGACGCCGGATGCAGAAGGCGTTCCGCTGGGCCGGACTCGAGCTAAGGAAACGGCCTGCCTCCCTGATCCTCGTAGCCCGGTTTGTTCCCATTGGTCGGGTTGCAGTCAATCTCACCGCCGGAGCTACCCATTTCCGGCACATGCGCTTCGTGCTTCTCACCGTGATGTCAGCAATCCTGTGGGCCGCTTACTCCGTAGGAATCGGACTGTTTTTCGGGCAATGGTTCGAAGATAACCATCTGCTGGGGGCCGTGATCGCCATCATCTGCGCGGTCGGTCTTGGCATCGTGGTGGACCTCGTGATCAGCAGGCTGCGCGGCAAGCTGCCGGACGAGCCGGATGAAGAGTCCGGCGAGCGTGAGGCGTCCCGCGAGGCAGGCGCTTGAACGGAAGAATCGCCAAGCTGGTTTTCAGCCTTGCGAGGTAGTTTTGTTGTTGCAAGATCAGCCCGTGGGTGGATACTTCCAGTCGCTAGATAAGAATACGCTGAAACTGGTGTTTCCCCCGGCCGGGGCGTAGCGAACGACGCCCCGGCCGTGGGACACTGAAGAGCGATTTCCATCACATGCAGCTGCGAGATTTTTCGTCTAGGAGAACCACCGCGTGGAGTTTATTAATGAGGCCGTGCTCCATGCGGCGGGACAGTGGTGGATCTACCCTGTATTGCTTCTGTTTTTCTTCGTTGACGGCTTCGCCATGGTGGTCCCCAGCGAGACCCTCATCGTCGCGCTCGCGGCCTTCTCCCGGCACAGCGGGGAACCGAATCTCTGGATCCTTGGCGCGACCGCCCTGGTTGGAGCCATCGCCGGCGACAACATGGCATTCCTCCTGGGACGGAAGATCGGCCTGGAACGCTGGAAGTGGATGCGCCGGGCGAAGGTCCAAAAGGCCTTCGGCTGGGCACGCTACGAACTTGAAAAACGCGGCGCTGTCCTGATCTTCACAGCAAGGTACATCCCCTGGGGGCGTGTGGCGGTCAACTACGTGGCAGGGAGCACCGGCTTTGGACACCGCCGCTTTTTCCTGCTGGACGCCTTCGCCTGCATCACCTGGGTGGGCTACTCAATCGGCATCGGTATCCTTGCCAGCTCGTTCCCCTGGCTGCACCACAATCCGCTGCTTAGCGCCGGAATTGCCGTGGTGTTCGCCATCGTGCTGGGAATCCTCATCGACCACGTCCTGCGCTGGTGGCACAAGCATCTTGCACGCAACGATGCCGAAGTGGTTGATGAATGGCTGGACGGCGGTCCTGCCGGTGCGCAGACCCTGGAAACCGCCGCGTCTCCCATCCTCGCCTCTACTGCATTGGACCCGGAACCAGGCGGAAGGTAGCGGCTGGCATTAGCCGGCCGGCAACCCTAAGGTTGGAACGTGACTGAGCCTATCCTTGACGCTGCCCCTGCCCTCGACTTCGACCTGAAGAGCCTTCCTAAGGTCTCCCTGCATGACCATCTGGATGGCGGATTGCGCCCGTCCACGATTATTGAACTGGCCAATGAGGTGGGCCACACCCTGCCCACAACCGATCCTGTAGCGCTCGGTGAGTGGTTCCGCGAGTCCGCTGATTCAGGCTCCCTTGTCCGCTACCTGGAAACCTTCGACCACACCGTTGCCGTCATGCAGACCAAGGACGGCCTGTTCCGGGTCGCCAAGGAGTTCGTCGAGGATCTGGCGGACGACGGCGTCGTGTACGGCGAAGTGCGTTGGGCCCCTGAGCAGCACCTCCAGAAGGGCTTGACCCTGGACGAGACCGTTGAAGCGGTGCAGGCCGGCCTTGAGGCCGGCGTCGACGCCGTTGCCGAAAGCGGCCGCGACATCCAGGTAGGCCAACTCATCACCGCCATGCGCCATGCTGACCGTGGCCAGGAAATCGCCGAACTTGCCGTGCGGCACCGGGACAATGGCGCAGTGGGCTTCGACATCGCCGGAGCTGAGGACGGGTTCCTGCCGTCACGCTTCAAGGACGCCTTCACTTACCTGGCTGAAAACAACTTCCCTGCCACCGTCCACGCCGGCGAGGCCGCAGGCCTGGAAAGCATCCAGTCCGCGCTGGTGGACGGCCGGGCCCTCCGCCTGGGCCATGGTGTACGCATCGCCGAGGACATCATGGTTGAGTTCGAAGACGCGGAAGATGCCTCTGACGACGACGACAACGTGGGCCTCGTGACCCTTGGTAATCTCTCAAGCTGGGTCCGGGACCGGGGCATCGCCTTGGAAATCTGCCCCTCCTCCAACCTTCAGACCGGTGCCATCGCAGGATTCGGCGACGACCTCGACAGCCACCCGCTGGACATGCTGTACCAACTGGGCTTCAACGTCACCATCAACACCGACAACCGCCTCATGAGCGGGGTGACGCTCACCGACGAGTTTGAACTCCTGGTTGAGACGTTCGATTATGACCTCGATGACCTGCTTGAACTGACGCTCAACGCAGCCGAGGCCGCCTTCCTGCCTCTCGAAGAGAAAGAAGCACTCGTCGAATACATCAACGACGCCTACGCCAACCTTGCCTGATAGCGGCGCATCCGGGCCCGACAGCCGTCGTCCTGAAAGCAAGGCAACTCCCGTTGCGGAACTGATTGCCGTTATCGCAGCCCTCCGGGAGCACTGCCCCTGGATGGGGGCTCTGACTCACGAGTCACTCGTGGAGTATTTGCTGGAGGAAGCCTTTGAGGTGGCCGAGTCCATTGAGACGGGCGCTGATGAGGCCGAGCTCCAGGGTGAGCTGGGCGATGTCCTCCTGCAGGTTGTGCTCCACGCCCGTCTGGCCCAGGAACGCGATGTCTTCGACTTCGACGACGTCATCCGCAGCATCACCGGCAAGATGATCCGCCGCAACCCCCACGTTTTCCGTCCCGACGGTAGTCTCCAGGACACCTTCCCGGCCACGGTGGCTGAGATCGTGCAGAAATGGGATGCCGTGAAAAGGGCCGAAAAGCCGGCAGGCACGGGTGTCTTCGAAGGCATTCCGCTCGCTTTACCCGCTCTTGCCCGTGCCCAGAAGTCACTGGACCGGGCAGAGCGGGCCGGACTGGACACACCCGCAGTGCCGCCTGTAAAGCTGCCTCCGGCAGACCAGGGTGAGTACTCCGAAAAGGAACTCGGCGAGCTCCTTTTTGGCCTTGTGGCGGCGGCTCGGGCCCAGGGACTGGATGCCGAACGCGCCTTGCGTGGGGCGATCCGCGAATTCCAGGAAAGCCACGGCTCGCCTTCATGACGTCAAGGTGCCGGAGAGGTTTCCGTAACCTGTACCACTCTCGACTAGGCTTGTCCTGACGAGTACGTCGAGTTTTCAGCTAGATTCCCAGTAAATCGCTTCACCATAAGGAGCATATTCATGGCGCTTATCGATGCCATCCACGCCCGCGAGATCCTCGATTCCCGCGGCAACCCGACAGTAGAAGTTGAAGTTCTGCTTTCCGACGGCCAGATCGGCCGCGCAGCAGTTCCGTCCGGTGCTTCCACCGGCGAGCACGAGGCCGTCGAACTCCGCGACGGAGACAAGGGCCGTTACCTCGGCAAGGGCGTCCAGAAGGCCGTTGACGCCGTCATCGACCAGATCGCTCCTGCACTGATTGGCTTCGACGCCACTGACCAGCGCAGCATCGACCAGGCCATGATCGACCTTGACGGTACGCCCAACAAGAGCAAGCTCGGCGCCAACGCCATCCTGGGTGTTTCCCTGGCCGTTGCCAACGCTGCTGCGGCCTCTGCAGACCTGCCCCTGTACAAGTACCTGGGCGGACCCAACGCGCACGTTCTGCCCGTGCCGCTGATGAACATCCTCAACGGTGGCTCCCACGCCGATTCCGACGTCGACATTCAGGAATTCATGGTTGTCCCGCTCGGCGCGGAGACCTTCTCCGAGGGCCTGCGCTGGGGTGTCGAGGTTTACCACGCACTGAAGGCCGTCCTCCAGGAAAAGGGCCTCTCCACGGGTCTTGGCGATGAAGGCGGCTTCGCGCCGAACCTGCCGTCCAACCGTGCTGCGCTGGACCTGATCCAGGAAGCCATCAAGAACGCCGGCTACACCCCCGGTACGGACATCGCCCTGGCGCTGGACGTTGCCTCCTCCGAATTCTTCACGGATGGCGCGTACCAGTTCGAAGGCAAGGCGCTTTCTGCGACCGAGATGAGCGCCTACTACGCCGGGCTCGTCGCCGACTACCCGCTGGTTTCCATCGAGGACCCGCTGGATGAGAACGACTGGGAAGGCTGGAAGACCCTCACTGACACCATCGGTGACAAGGTCCAGCTCGTTGGCGATGACCTGTTCGTCACCAACCCGTCCATCCTGCAGCGCGGCATTGACACCAAGACCGCCAACTCGCTGCTGGTGAAGGTCAACCAGATCGGCTCGCTGACCGAAACCCTCGACGCCGTCAGCCTGGCCCAGCGTGCCGGCTTCACCACCATCACCTCACACCGCTCAGGCGAGACCGAGGACACCACCATCGCTGACATCTCCGTCGCCACCAACGCCGGCCAGATCAAGACCGGTGCCCCGGCACGTTCGGAGCGTGTGGCCAAGTACAACCAGCTGCTGCGAATCGAAGAAGAACTCGACGACGCCGCGCGCTACGCCGGCCGCAGCGCCTTCCCGCGTTTCAAGGGTTAGTAGCCGCTAAAACGCTTGACCGGTGGCTATGGTTGAAAGACCATGGCCACCGGTTTTCTTTAACCGGGAAGGCAGTCAGGCCCACTGGGCCGGCAAGAGCAACAAAACAGCAAGGCAAGCGCAGCAACCCGCCCGCAAGGACAAGGGCATTACAGGAGTGTCATGGCAACCCGACGTCCCAAGGTTCCCAGGATCACCACTGCGGCCCCCACAGCGGAAGGGACCGACGGCGGCGATGTCATACAGGCGAATTTCGGTTCTACTGCGTCAGGGACGAAGCCTGGTTCGGCAAGCCCGGGAGTGCAGTCAGACGAGCGTCAGAAGCCTGCTGCCAAAGCCACCAGCGATAGATCGGTAACGGCCAGCGCCGCAGCTGACAAATCCGGCACCCCCAAGAGCGGCACTGATAAATTCTCCGCCATCCAGGCGAAAGGGGACGCGCGCAGCCGCGGCGGGAGTTCGCGATACAGCCTGAAGGGACCCCAGCCACACCGGCCGGCCGAGCAGGATGCCGACGACTCCGTGGATCCCGTTCCCGCGCGGGCGTTTTCCGGCCGGTTCCTGGCGCTGGCAGTGGTCATGATCGCCATCACCGTGATGCTGGCCCCAACAGTGAAGATCTGGTTTGAAAAGTCAGCCGAAATATCGGCCCTGGAAGCAGACATCGCCGCACGTAAGGCAGAGCAAAACAGCCTCAAACAGCAGGTGTCCCGCTGGCAGGATCCCAACTATGTCAAACAGCAGGCCCGGGACCGCATTAACATGGTTATGCCGGGTGAGACGGGCTACTGGGTTTTTGGCAGCGATGAGCCTGCCGGAACGAGCAGTGGCCAGGCCGGTGCAGGATCAGCAGAAGAGCCCGCCAACCTGCCATGGGTGGATGCCCTTTGGGAGTCCATCCGGCGGTCGGCAACAGACTAGAAGCAGAACCGCCATTGGAGTGTTCCTGGGACATTCCCCGCCGGGAAGGAAAGCGGCAGCCCGGTGGAAGTGAGCGCGTGGAATTGAATGCAATGGAACGGAACGCAGTGGAAACGAATGCAGCGGCCTCGCCAGAGGAACTCCGCCAGCCGTCAGAAAAGGACCTTGACGTCCTCAGCCGCCAGCTTGGCCGGCCGGTACGGGACGTTGTCGAGATCCCCGCGCGCTGCGTGTGCGGCAACCCCCTCGTAGCGGCCACCGCACCCCGGCTCAGCAACGGAACTCCGTTTCCCACCACGTTCTACCTCACACATCCGGTGATCACCGCCGCGGTATCCAGGCTCGAGGCCGCCGGCTTGATGAACACCATGAACGAACGGCTCGCAGAGGACAGCCTCCTCGCAGAGCGGTACCAGTCAGCCCATGAGGCGTACCTGCGCTCCCGGAACGAGATCGGCGCACGCTGCGGAATCGGCCCGGTACCGGAGATCGACGGCGTTTCAGCAGGCGGCATGCCCACCCGCGTCAAATGCCTCCATGTCCTGGTGGGCCACTCCCTGGCCGCAGGCCACGGTGTGAATCCGCTCGGTGACGAAGCCCTGGCCGCCATCGCCGAATGGTGGACGGCCGACCGTTGCTACTGCCAAGGAGCCTGGGATACGGCCGGCGAGACGCCCTCACGCGAACTGAGCCGTCACGGCCCGCAGGGCTTGCCTGACATCGTGGGCCGCCCCGCCCCTGTACGCGGCCCGGCCGCACAAAAGGATCTCCCATGACCCGTGTAGCGGCCGTTGACTGCGGTACCAATTCAATCCGCCTTCTGATCGCTGACGCCGCACGCCGGGACGGCACGTTCGCCCTGAACGATGTGGTGCGGGAAATGCGGGTGGTGCGGCTTGGCCAAGGGGTTGATGCCACAGGGGAGTTGGCTCAGGAAGCGCTTGACCGGACCTTCGCTGCGGCGGCCGACTACGCGTCGATGATCCGGGACCAGGGGGCCAGCCGTGTCAGATTCGTGGCTACGTCCGCTACCAGGGATGCTGCGAACCGGCAGGTCTTCGTGGACGGTATCCGCGAGCTTCTTGGCGTCGAGCCGGAAGTAATCTCAGGAGATGAGGAGGCGGCGCTGTCCTTTGCCGGCGCCAGCAGCGTACTGCCCTCCCGGGGCCAGGATCCTGTTTTGGTGGTGGACCTCGGGGGCGGCAGCACGGAGTTTGTGCTCGGCGATGCCTCCGGGGTGATTGCTGCGAAGTCAGTGGATATCGGCTGTGTCAGGATGACGGAACGACACCTGCTCACCGACCCGCCAACAGCCGAAGAAATCGCGGCGGCAGAAGCCGACGTCGACGCCGCCATCAGCCAAGCGGCCCTGATCGTTCCCCTCGAACGGACATCCGCCGTCGTCGGCGTTGCCGGCTCTATCACCACCATCACCGCGCATGCATTGCGGTTGCCCGCGTACTCACCGGACGCCATCCATGGCACTGAACTGAGCATCACGGTCATCCGGGAGGCTGCGAGCGACCTGCTGCGAATGACCCGAGCGGAAAGGGCGGCCCTGCCGTACATGCACCCGGGCCGGGTTGACGTTATCGGGGCCGGTGCCCTGGTGTGGCGCCGCGTCCTGGAACGGATGGCGGAGGTCACCGATGGGCGGATCAGCACGGCCGTCAGCAGCGAACACGATATTCTCGACGGAATTGCCCTCAGTGTCCTCTAGATCAAGCTATCCACGCCACGCCCGCCCCTGACCGGGAGCATCTGAAGACCGCCCGTGCCGCCTGACGTACAGCCGATTGGACCAGAATGACCAGAGCAACAGCCCGGTACCGCCGGACGGCCTCCGCACTCATGGCTGTGGCCCTCGCTGGCGGCAGCTTGACCACGGCCCTGATTGCGGCGCCGGCGGCGCATGCCGATGCGTGGCGGGACAAGCAGTACTGGCTGGCCGAATCCGGTATCACCAAAGCCTGGGAGGTTTCCAAGGGAGCCAACGTGAAGGTAGCCGTGATCGACAGCGGTGTGGACGCCGATCACCCGGACCTCAAGGGGGTCGTTTCGGGTGGCTCTGATGCCTCCGGCGCAGGCAGCCCGGATGGACGTAAGAGCATCGGAGCGAAGCCGGAGCACGGGACGCTGGTCGCCACGATGCTGGCAGGCCGAGGCCACCAGCCCAAGGGTTCCACCGCTAAGCCAACCAGCGGACCGGAAGCGGCAACCGGCCCTGACGGGATTATGGGCGTCGCTCCCGAAGCCCAGATTCTTTCAGTCTCCACGTGGCTCGGTTCGACAAACCCGGGTGGCAGGACCGATCAGGAACAGATTCCGGACGCCGTCCGCTGGGCCGTGGACAACGGGGCACAGGTTATCAACATCTCGCTTGGCAGCACCTCACCCCAGTGGCCCCAGAGCTGGGACGCGGCCTTCCTCTATGCGGAGCAAAAGGACGTTGTCATTGTGGCAGCGGCCGGAAACCGCGTGGGAGGAAATGTCCAGGTCGGAGCACCTGCCACCATTCCAGGGGTGCTCACGGTAGCCGGATTGGACCGCAAGGGCGTGGCCAGTGTCGATTCGTCATCGCAGGGCATCAGCATCGGCGTGGCTGCTCCCGCCGAAGACCTGCTCGGTGGCATGCCGGGCGGTGGCTACGCGGAATGGGCTGGAACATCCGGGGCGACGCCGATTGTTGCCGGTGTTGCCGCGCTGATCCGTTCCAAGTGGCCTGAGATGAGCGCGAAGCAGGTTATCAACCGCATCGTCACCACAGCCAACGACGCAGGTGTCCCGGGCAAGGATCCCATCTATGGCTTCGGAGTCCTGAACGCTGAGGCGGCGCTGAAAGCCAACGTGCCGGAGGCCGCGGTTAATCCGTTGGGCACCATTTCGGACTGGATCCGTGTACACCGAAGGGGAGGAGAGGCGCCTGCTGCCCCTGTTCCGAGTGAGAGCCCCACGAGTGCTGCTCCCACGCTTCCCGAAGCCACGGTGCCTGCCGCAACGGCGCCTTCTTCGGGGGAAGGCGTCCTTCCCGCTCTGGTAGTCGTGGGCTTCGGGCTGCTGTTCCTTGCCATCATCGGCGCCGGGACGCTCCAGTTCCTGCGGGCCTACAGGAATCCCGTTAAGGCGCCGGAAGAGCCCGATACAGGAGTCCTTGAAGCTGTTCCATCCAGTCAGCGGACAAGCGCCGGACCTAGTTAGTGAAGATTTTCACAAACTACTGTATTCTTGAAACATGGCATCCTCCCCACAGCTCCAGGACCGTCCCAGGGTACTCGTCGTCGGCGGCGGGTACGTCGGCCTGTACGTAGCCCTCAAACTGCAGAAGAAGATCGCGAATGCCGGTGGCATCGTCACCCTCGTTGATCCGCTGCCTTACATGACCTACCAGCCGTTCCTGCCTGAGGTTGCCGGCGGAAACATCGAGGCACGCCATGCCGTTGTTTCCCACCGCCAGCACCTCAAGCAGACCGAGCTGATCCAGGGCCGTGTCGTTTCCATCGACCACGCCAACCGGACGGCCGTTGTGGCACCGGCAGATGGCGGCGCCAACTTTGAAGTTCCTTACTTCGACGTCGTAGTGGCGGCAGGTGCCATTACGCGCACCTTCCCCATCAAGGGACTCGCTGACAAGGGGATCGGCCTCAAGACCATCGAGGAAGCTGTTGCGCTCCGCAACAAGGTTCTCGAGCGGATCGAAGCCGCCTCCGTCATGACTGACCCTGCCGAACGCGCACGGGCCCTCACTTTCGTGGTTGTGGGCGGTGGCTTCGCAGGCATTGAGTGCATCACTGAGATGGAAGACCTGGCCCGCGCAGCCGTCCGGAACAACCCCCGCATCAGCCAGGACGAAGTACGCTTCGTGCTGGTGGAAGCCATGGGCCGCATCATGCCCGAGGTCACGGAAAAGCAGGCCGAGTGGGTAGTGGAGCACCTCCGCAGCCGCGGTATCGAAGTGCTGCTGAACACGTCCCTTGACAGCGCCGAGAGCGCCCTCAAGCTGATTAACCTTCCGGATAAGACGCACGCGCAGGAATTCGAAGCTGACACCCTCGTCTGGACTGCAGGTGTGCAGGCAAACCCGATGGTCCGCTCCACCGATTTCCCCTTGGATGAGCGCGGACGTGTCCGCACGCTGCCGGACCTTCGTATCGGCGGAGACGAAGGCATTGTCGAAAACGCTTGGGCCGCCGGCGATGTCGCAGCAGTCCCTGACCTCTCCGGCGGGGGAGTGGGCGGCTTCTGCGTGCCCAACGCACAGCACGCGCTGCGCCAGGCCAAACGGCTTGCCAAGAACCTGTGGGCTTCCCGGTGGGAGAAGCCGCTTAAGGATTACAAGCACAAGAACCTGGGCGCTGTCGCTGGTTTCGGCGAATGGAAGGGCGTTGCCAACATCAATCTGATCGGCAGCATCGGCCTCAAGGGCGGACTCGCCTGGCTGGCGCACCGCGGCTACCACGGAATGGCGATGCCCACCTTTGAGCGCAAGTTCCGGGTCATCCTCAACTGGATTGTCGCCTTCTTTGTTGGCCGCGACACCACTCAACTGATCGACCTCGACAACCCGCGCAGGGCCTTCGTTGCGGCTGCCACGCCGGCACCGAAGCCGGCCGCTGCCATCCAGCCGGAGATTCCCGCCGGCAAGCAGGGATCTCCAGCGGCCAAGGCCAAGGAATCAGTTTCAGCGGACAGCAAGTAACTGCACTGACACACACTGTGTAAACGCCCGACGGCGGCCGTCCCCTCCGGGGGATGGCCGCCGTCGTGGTTAACGCGGCCCGACACTGCGGTTTCAGCTGGCTTGTCAGGAAGGCGGTTTACGTAGACTGGCCCCATGACAGGCGAAAAAGACCTCCAGGCACTTCTGGCCACGATGCAGCCCGTTCTGCGGCAGGGCGACTACGTGTACGCTCTCTGGCCGCACGGTAAGCCACTGGGAGGCGGAATTGAAGCAGCTGTCCGGGAAGCCGAAGGCCTCACGGTAGTACTGCAGCGGAGTGAGGCCGACGGGCTGGGACTGAAGTACGACTTCGTGGCATCCTGGATCACCCTCCAGGTGCACTCGGCCCTCGAAGCGGTGGGCCTTACAGCGGCGGTGAGCGCGGCCCTGACAGCAGCCAGGATCAGCTGCAACGTACTCGCTGGCTTCCACCACGATCATCTCCTGGTCCCTGTGGCCGATGCACCCCGAGCCATGGCAGTGCTGGCCGAGCTGGCGGCTGAGAACGCCCACGTTCCGGCGCCCCGGCTGCTGTTGCGCGATGAGCAGCCAGAGGACCGGGACGTGCTCCTGGAGCTCACTGCTGCGGCCTTCGCGATATCACCGGCTACGGGCATGCCGGTTGAAGGCGAGCCAATCGAGGTGGAGGTGCTGCGCCAGCTTTTCGATTGTGATGAATACCTGCCGCAGTTCAGCATCGTTGCCGAACTCGACGGCGAAATCGTGGGCCACGTTATCAGCACCCGAGGTTGGGTTAATGACCTGGAGCTGCTGGGACTGGGTCCCATAGGAGTGGTACCCAAGCTGCAGCGGCATGGCATAGGCTCGGCGCTGATCCACGAGACTGTGGTCCGCGCCAATGCAGCGGGGGAATGGGGCATCGCACTGCTGGGAAGCCCCGTTTACTACGAGCGTTTCGGGTTTGTCCCATCAACCTCCCTGGGCATTGAACCGCCCAGCCCCGAGTGGGGTGACTACTTCCAGTTGCTGCCCCTGGCGGTCTGGCCCGGTGGCATCCATGGGACATTCCGGTACGCCGGGCCACTGGCACGCCTTTGACGGGATACCATTGACCGGGCGCCCCAGTAGCCCAATTGGCAGAGGCAGCGGACTTAAAATCCGCGTGTTGTGGGTTCGAGTCCCACCTGGGGCACTTCACTGCAACGGCTTGGTTCTCCAAGGCCGGTGCAGCTCTTGCGTTCCCTTTTGAGCGCCCCGCTGTCCCTCACCTTGGCTCGTCATGCCCGTTAGGTGTCCCATAGGCAACGAGTGTTATAAGGATGTGACCGTAGTCACTTATCTTCAGGCCTAAATTGCACTAGCTTGAAAGTTAAACCCAGGAACACCTGGTAATTCGCATCAAAGGCCGTTCGCACCTTTCGATCGAGGAGATTCTAAATGATTGCAATTCCCCAGGCAGCGCCGCGGGTTGCTAAGCTCACAGCGCTTAGCTTCGGTGTCGCTCTTCTGGCTACGGCTTGTGGCGGTTCACCAACCCCCGGGTCGACAGAAACCACCACGGCACCGTCCGCAGGGATCGCGTGCCCCGCTGGAGCAGGAGGCGGCACCACCACCCCGCCTGCGGCAACAGCCGGTTCCGTCCCTCAGTCAACCACCACCACCGATACACCCTTGAAGATCGGCTCGCTCCTGCCGACGACGGGCAACCTGGCCTTCCTTGGCCCACCCGAGATTGCCGGTGTTAACCTCGGCATCCAGGAAGTCAATGCTGCCGGCGGTGTCCTTGGTAAGCCTGTAGAAGTTATCCACCGCGACTCCGGTGACACCAAGACGGACATTGCCACGCAGTCCACTTCTGCTCTGCTCGGCCAGGGAGTCAGCGCTATTGTCGGCGCAGCCTCATCGTCCGTCTCCAAGACGGTTATCAACCAGATCACCGGCGCGGGAGTCATCCACTTCTCGCCGGCGAACACTTCGCCCGACTTCACCACGTGGGACGACAAGGGCCTCTACTGGCGTACTGCGCCTTCTGACGTCCTGCAGGGTAAGGTCCTCGGAAACTACATGGCCACCTGTGGTGCCCAGACCGTGGGCATGATCGTCCTGAACGATGCCTATGGAACCGGCCTGCAGAAGAACGTCAAGGAAGCCTTCGAGGCAGCCGGCGGCAAGGTTGTTGCCGAAGAGCTGTACAACACGGGTGACTCCCAGTTCAGCAGCCAGGTTGACAAGGTCATCGCCGCGAAGCCGGATGCCATCGCCCTGATCACCTTCGACGAGGCAAAGAGCATCATTCCGCTTCTGACGGGCAAGGGTGTCAAGGCAAACCAGATGTTCCTTGTGGACGGCAACATGGCTGACTACAGCAAGGACCTGCAGCCGGGTACCTTGAAGGGCGCCCAGGGAACCATCCCTGGCACGTTCGCCAAGGACGACTTCAAGAAGAAGCTGCTGGCCATCGATCCGGGCCTGAAGGACTACAGCTACTCCGGAGAGTCCTACGACGCCGTGAACCTGATCGCATTGGCCTCGGAAGCGGCCAAGAGCACCAACGGTGTGGAGATTGCCAAGCAGCTGAAGTCAGTCTCCGAAACCGGTGAAAAGTGCAGCGATTACGCTTCCTGCGTCACGTTGCTTCGCGACGGCAAGGATATCGACTACGACGGCCAGTCCGGCCCCGTAACGTTCTCCGACGCTGGTGACCCGACGGAAGCCTACATTGGCATCTACGAGTACCAGGACGACAACAAGTACACACCGGTGAAGGAAGAATTCGGCAAGCTGTAAAGCCGGGCACTAACCGACACTACAGAAGGCCCCCGTCCCAGGCAGTTTACAAGCCTGGGACGGGGGCCTTCCTGTGTACCGGGGACGAGCCGCCCGGCAAAGTGACGTCAGGCCGCCGAACAGGGTAGGTCCCCGGCCGGCGGCAATGGCATACAAGGCAGAGGGGCCGTCACCGGATGGTGACGGCCCCTCTGCCTTGCGGTTTATCTGGTCAGATACTTCTTTACTCCACTGTGTCTGCCAAGGTCCCCAGGTAGAGCTGGATGACCTTGGGATCCTTCATGAGTTCGCGACCGGTACCCGTGTAGGCGTCCTTCCCTTGATCCAGGACATAGCCGCGGTCACAGATCTGCAGGCAGCGGCGTGCGTTCTGCTCCACCATGATTACCGAGACACCTGCCCGGTTGATCTCGTGGACCCGGAGGAACGTCTCGTCCTGTTTGACAGGTGAAAGGCCGGCAGAGGGCTCGTCCAGCAGCAGTACAGCCGGTTCCATCATGAGCGCGCGCCCCATGGCAACCATCTGGCGTTCACCACCGGAAAGGGAGCCTGCACGCTGGGCCCGCCGCTTGCCGAGTTCGGGAAAGAGGCTGGTGACGAACTCAAACCTCTTCGCGAAGTCTTTGGGCCGCTGGAACATGCCCATCTGCATGTTCTCCTCGATGGTGAGGGTGGCAAACACATTGTTGTTCTGCGGTACAAACCCGACACCTTGAGTGACGAGCTTGTTCGCCTTGAGCCCGGTGATGTCCTGTCCCCGCACCACTACAGAGCCTGAGTGGACTTTGACGAGCCCGAACATGGCTTTCAACAGCGTGGACTTACCGGCGCCGTTGGGGCCGATGATGCCGATCAGCTCGCCCTTCCGTGCTTCAATGCTGCAGCCGTTAAGGATGTTTACGCCTGGAAGATAACCGGCCACAAGATCGGTGACTTTTACGACGACGTCATCTGTGGAGGCCATTTGAGGTGACGTGGCTGCGCTGGTTGCACTCATTCTTTGTCCTTATCTGTGCGGCCAGGATCTGCCATGCCTGACTCGGGGGAGTTGGGCTGGTCGGAACCAGGTGCCTGGAGGCTTTCTTGGCTCAGGTCCGGTTGTTGAGTGTCGGCCTCCCTGATCTTGGGCACCACTGAATCAACCGCTATGATTCCGGCGTTGTCGGTACCCACGATGGATTCCTCGTCGGCTTCGAGTACTGCCTCCAGTTCCTTGATGCCTTCGGTGTCACCAAGATCCACATCGTGGTGGGCACCAAGGTAGGCGTCAATAACAGCAGGGTTCTTCATCACTTCGCCGGGAGGACCTTCAGCCACGATCTTTCCTTCGGCCATGACGACAACCCAGTCGGCGATGTGCCTGACCATGTTCATGTCGTGCTCCACGAACAGCACGGTCATGCCTTCGGCCTTGAGGTTCTTGATGTGGTCCAGCAGCGACTGGGTCAGGGCCGGGTTCACCCCGGCCATGGGCTCGTCCAACATGACCAGCCGGGGCCGGACCATCAAGGAACGAGCCATCTCAAGCAACTTGCGTTGTCCGCCGGAAAGAGACGCTGCGTAATCGTCCTTCTTGGCGTCGAGCTTGAATTTCTCGAGCAAGGCGTCGGCCTGGGCGGTAAGTTCCTTCTCCCGGCTGCCCCAAATGCCTTTGAAGAGTGCCTTGGAGAGCCGTTCGCCTGGCTGGTCCGCGCCACCAAGCCGCATGTTCTCCATCACGGTGAGCTTGCCCATGACTTTGGTCAGCTGGAAGGTGCGCACCATGCCCATACGGGCCAGCTTGTAGGAGGGCACGCCCTCAATGTTTTTGCCGTCGAACTGCCATTTTCCGGAGTTGGGTGTATCGAAACCGGTGAGGAGATTGAAGAGTGTCGTCTTCCCGGCCCCGTTGGGGCCGATGAGAGCTGTGATTTTGTGCCGCGGGATTTCGAGGTATTGGACATCGACGGCGTTGATGCCGCCGAAGCTCCGGGTGACGTTTTCGGCCACAACGATAGGGTCCCTCTTCTTGCAGCCAGGGGCGATTTCGCCGGCGGCAATCGGACTGCTATCCGTCATGTAGTCAACGCCGGTGGTGCTTTGCGCGGTGCTGCCTGTGGTGTTGCTTGTTGAATGCGCGCTGTGGCTCATGCGAACGCCAGCTCCTTCTTATTGCCAAAGACACCCTGGGGTCTGAAGATCATCAGCAGCATCAGGGCGATGCCAACCAGGATGTAGCGCAGCTGGCCCGCCTGGACCGTGGTCAGCCAGGTCACTGCGCCGGATTCGATGAGACCGTAAAGGATGCCCTGGGTCAGGGACAGGACTACCCAGAAGATCATGGCGCCCACCACAGGCCCCAGGACCGTTGACATGCCGCCCAGGAGGAGGCACGTCCAGAGGAAGAACGTGAGTTCAGTTCCGTAGTTGGCGGGCTGGACGGCGCCCCGGGGCAAGGTGAACACCATGCCTGCGAAGGCGCCCAGGACGCCGCCGATCACCAGTGCCTGCATCTTGTAGGCGTAGACGTTTTTGCCGAGGGAACGGACGGCGTTCTCGTCTTCGCGGATGCCCTTCAATACACGGCCCCAGGGGCTGCGCATCAGGAGCCAAACGACGAGGCAGCACACGATCACCAGGGCCCACGCTACGACCCGGATGAAGAAGTCACGATTGTTCATGCCCATGTAGGAACCCTCAGGGAAGGGGTTCATGGCGTAGAAACCGCCTTCGAAAGCCCCGAGGCCGTCGGCTGATCCGGTGACGGCATCAAGCTGGTTGGTTGTGACGATGTACCGCACGATTTCTGCAGCGGCGATGGTCACAATGGCCAGGTAGTCAGCCCGCAGCCGCAGGGTGGGGATACCCAGCAACAGTGCAAAAAGTGCGGAACAGATGACGGCGATGAGCAGTCCGACGAAGAACGGAACGCCGAAGGTCAGTGTGGAGATGGCAAAGCCGTAAGCTCCTACGGCCATGAAACCGGCCTGGCCGAAGTTCAGCAGGCCCGAGTAGCCGAAGTGGACGGCGAGGCCGAGGGCGGCGAGGGCGTACGCCGCCGTCGTCGGAGTGAAGAGCTCACTGAGGGCACTGGAAAAAATAAATCCGAAGTCCATGGCTGTCTCCTAACCCACACGCTCACGCCGGCCGAGGATTCCCTGCGGGCGGAACAAGAGGACGATGATCATGATGAAGAGGGCGCCCACATACTTGAGGTCGGCAGCCAGTCCGAAGACAGTGGTCAGTTCGACGAAGATGCCAACGATGATGGATCCCACCAGGGCACCGAATACGGTTCCCAGACCGCCGAGGGTGACCCCGGCGAAAATCAGCAACAGGATCTGCGAGCCCATATCGAAGGTAACTCCAGGCCGGTAGTAGGCCCAGAGAATGCCTCCAAGGGCGGCAAGCATTCCACCGGCGACCCACACGATGCGGATAACGCCGTCGACGTCGATACCTGAGGCTGCCGCCAAGGCCGGGTTGTCAGCCACAGCGCGTGTGGCCTTTCCCAGACGGGTCTTGAGCAGGACGATGCCGATCACGGCGATGACAACCGCGCTAATGATCAGCGACCACAGATTGTTGGGGGAGATGGACACCGGGCCGAGTTGAATCTCGGGGGACTGGGCGAAGGGCAGCTGCTGGGTGGCTCCGCCAAAGTTGAACTGGATGACGTAGCGGACGGCGAGGGCGAGCCCGATGCTCACAATCATCATGGGGACAAGTCCGGTACCGCGACCGCGCAGGGGCTTCCAGAGGCCGGCATCCTGAACATAGCCGGCGAGCCCACCGAAGATGAGTGCAAGAAGTCCCGCGAGCCAGAAGGGCAGATTCATGGCGCTGAGCCCGAACATAACCACTGCACCCAAGGTCACCATCTCGCCATGGGCGAAGTTCGTCAGGCCCGTGGTGCCGAAGATAAGGGAAAGGCCAACAGAAGCCAGGGCCAGCAGGAGGCCAAAGCTCAGGCCTGCCACCAGACGGTTGAGGAGATTCTGTGCGAAGTTCTGCTCCTCAATCACTATGCCTTTGCCAAAGGCGAAAATCACCGAGAGATTGGAGGTCTGGCTGAAGGTTACGCTGCGGGGGTTCTCCTGGCCTTCCGCCAGCTTGATGCCCTCTGGAAGCGTGGACTCGTCCAGCTCCACTTCATAGGTTCCCTGAGTAGGCACGCCGATAGTCCAGGCGCCGTTGGCGGCGGACTTTGCGGTTCCGGTGAAATCGCCGCTTGTGGCGGTGATGGTGACATCTGCGATGGGTTTACGCTCGTCATCCCGGAGGAAGCCGCTGATGCTGTTTTGGAACACCGTGGTGGTTGGTGACGGTGTGGGTGAGGGAGTGGTGGCTTGCGACGCCGGTGCGACGACGAGCAGGATTGTGATGATGGCGGCAAACACGGCCCCCACCGCTTTCAACAATCTGCCCCGTCTCCGGTGCAACGTGCCTCTCGGTGTGCTTCTCAAAATAAAAAACCTCCGCTTGGGGGGTGATCGGGTTGCGCCATTGCAACCACTGCGAACGATGCAGGCAACTAAAGGGTGGTGCGGTACTGCGATGCGAAACCGTAACGGCTTGTGAGATTCGTCACCTTGCTTGGCCTATGTTACAGCCCGGTAGATACAAAAAATGCTGGCCTGTAGGGGCTGCAACGTCGCAATAAGGTAACAACCGGTGGGGTTTGGCTCCCGGTCGGACGGGCGTGAAGTGAGCGCTGCCAAAACTGCCCGCCTTCCGCTGGGACAGTGCGGGCGCTTGAAGTCACGGTTCGGTTGCGGGTAAGCGTTTCCGGGAACCATATCTGCCCACCGCTCGTAGAAATTGATACCTTGATCTATAAGGATTATTAACCACCCCCTTTATATGGAGGACACCCGCAATGGCACTTGGCGGAAACCCGATCTTCAACGGAAAGAATTTCCGTGGAGCCACCCAGGCACCGCCTGTTCCGCAGGCTCCGTATGGCCAGAACCAGTTCGGCCAGAATCAGTACGGGCAGGCACAGTATGGCCAGACCCAGTACGGCCAGAACCCCTACGGTCAGCCGCAGAATCTTTCGCAGGACCAGCTCCAGGACATGTACAACGCGCCGGCAGCCGGACGTGCCGACGTCGGACGGATGACTTTCGACGACGTCATCGTCAAGACCGCCGCGTGCCTTGGAGTCCTCGTAGCCGGTGCAGCTGTAACGCTGGTCGTGGGCTTGGGGCTTGCGAGCATGCTGATGATTGTTGGCGCGCTGGGCGGTTTCGTGCTCGCGCTGGTCAACACGTTCAAGAAGCAGCCCTCGCCGGCACTTATCTTGGCTTATGCAGGTCTTGAAGGGCTGTTCCTCGGTGGCCTGACCCGCATCCTGGATGGAATGTATCCGGGAGTCGGCCTGCAGGCCGTCATCGGCACCCTGTCTGTCTTCACCGTGACGCTCCTGCTGTTCAAGAGCGGCAAGGTGCGCGCCACACCCAAGGCCATGCGCTTCTTCATGATTGCAATGATCGGCTACGCGCTTTTCTCAGTGGTGAATCTCGTGATGATGATGACGGGTGTTCTGGATCAGCCCTTTGGCTTGCGGAGCGGCATTATCGGCGTCGTCATTGGCATCCTGGCGATCGGCCTCGCGGCCTTCTCGCTGGTCATGGACTTCACGAGCATCGAGGCAGGCGTCCGGGCCGGAGCCCCGCAGCGGTTCTCATGGACCGCCGCTTTTGGGCTGACAGTGACCCTGGTATGGCTGTACGTCGAGATCATCCGGCTCCTGGCAATTCTCCGCGGCGAAGAATAACCGCAGGCAGGATCCGAACTGAAGCAGGGCCCCGCCATTCGATGAACGTCGAAAGGTGGGCCCTGCTTTTTGCTGTCCCTCAGCTGAGGCGTTCCACAATCATCGCCATCCCCTGGCCGCCACCGACGCAGAGCGTTGCGAGCCCCAAAGTGCCATCTGTGGAGGAGAGGCCGTTAAGCAGGGTTGCCGTCATCCGGGTCCCTGTCATTCCGAAGGGATGGCCCAGGGCGATTGCACCCCCATGGACGTTGAGCCGGGAGTGGTCGATGCCAAGTTCGCGGGCGCTGGCTACCACCTGGACGGCGAATGCTTCGTTGAGCTCCACGAGGTCTATGTCCCCGATTCCGAGACCTGCAGCCGCGAGGGCCCGGCGGGTTGATTCCACCGGCCCCATGCCCATTAATTCCGGTGACAATGCGCTGATACCAGTTGACACGATGCGGGCAAGGGGTTGAAGGCCAAGTTGGCGTGCCCGGGTATCGCTCATCACCACGGCAGCTGCGGCACCATCGTTCAGGGGGCAAGCATTGCCTGCGGTAACTGTCCCTTCTTTACGGAAGACCGGTTGCAAGGCACTGACAGCTTCCAGGGTCACTCCCGAGCGGGGTGAATCGTCCTTGCTGACCACCGTGCCGTCGCGCCTTGCATAAGGGGAGATCTCGCGCGCGAAGAATCCGGAGGCTATGGCAGCCTCGGCTCGGTTCTGGCTCAGGACCGCCCACTCGTCCTGTTCAGCCCTGCTGATGCCGTGCCTTGCAGCCACATTCTCGGCAGTCTGGCCCATGGAGATATAGATATCGGGCATCCGGTCGCCCATACGGGGATCCGTCCAGGGCGTGTTCGAGGCAGCCCGGGCAGCCGTGCGCTGGCGGGCAGCGTCGAAGAGCGGATTGTGGTTGCGCGAATCCGTTTCGCCGGCCCCCGCCCAGGAGTTGTAGCGGGAAACAGCTTCCACGCCGCCCGCTACGAAGGCGTGCCCCTCCCCGGCCTTGATGGCGTGGAAGGCCATCCGGATGGTTTGGAGGCTGGAGGCGCAGAACCTGTTGACTGTTGCTGCCGGTACATCGTCCAGGTTTGTCAGGATTGTGACCACCCGGGCCATGTTGGACCCGGCTTCCCCGCTCGGTTCGGCACACCCCAGGTAGAGATCGTCCAGGCCCTCGCCATCATTGGCGCGAGGGTTGAACTGAGGGATCTTCTCCAAGGCTGCGGTCACCATGGCCGCTGCGAGGTCGTCGGGCCGTTCGTCTTTGAGGGAGCCCTTGAATGCTCGGCCGATGGGACTCCTGGCAACGGAAACAATGACAGCTTCAGGCATGGCCCCAGCCTACGCCGCGGTCAGGTCAGCCGCATGGCCCCGTCAGCAGGAGTAACAGTGAAAATATCGGGAGCGGTGTAGCCCGCGTCCGCGAAAGCCTGCACGACGGCGGTGCGCACCTGTTGCTCGGCTTCCAGGGGAGTGAGTGCTATGGCTGCACCGCCAAAACCTCCCCCTGTCATCCTGGCCCCGATCGCTCCGTTGGAACGGGACGTCTCAACGGCAAGGTCGAGCTCGCGGCAGGAGATTTCAAAGTCGTCCCGCATGGACACGTGGCTGGCATCGAGGAGGGGCCCAATGGCGCGGGGACCCTCGCTGGCCAGCAGCTCAACGGTTTGAAGCACCCTGTCGTTCTCCGTCACCACATGGCGCACACGACGGAAGGTTTCTTCGTCCAGGAGCCCGCTGGCTTCCTGAAGGTCCTCCACGCCAACGTCGCGGAGGGCTTTGACTCCGAGCACATCAGCCCCGAGCTCGCAGGAGGCGCGGCGGGAGGCGTATCCGCCGTCGGCATGCGAATGTGAAACTTTCGTGTCAATCACCAGCATCACCAGCCCCGCGGGGTGCGCCTCGAACGGCACCAGCTTGACGGTCTGGTCACGGCAGTCCAGGAACACAGCGTGGTCCTTGGCGCCGCGCAGCGAGGCTGACTGGTCCATGATGCCCGTGGGGGCGCCGACGAAGTCGTTTTCCGCGCGCTGGGTGGCCAGGACCATTTCCTCGGCTTCCAGGCCCGCACCTGTCAGCTCGTTCAAGGCTGAGATGACGGCGCATTCGATGGCATGGGAGGAGGACAGTCCTGCACCCAGGGGAACGTCTGAATCGAGCAGCAGATCCATGCCGGGAACCGTGATGCCACGCTGTTGCAGCGCCCAGATCACCCCGAGCGGGTACTTAGTCCACCCCCGTGCCGTGGATTTATCCAGTGCGGTGGCGTCCGCGATCGTCAAGCCTTGGTCCCCGTAGGTGGAGAGCAGGCGAAGGATTGAGTCGGGCCTGGTCCGGACGGCGATTCTGGCAGTTTTGTCGATCGCGAAGGGCAGGACAAAGCCCTCGTTATAGTCAGTGTGCTCACCGATGAGGTTGACGCGCCCGGGTGCCATCCAGACGCCGTCGGGCTCAGCGCCGAACGCCTCGGTGAAACGGGCGGCCAGCTGGCTGGCGGTCAAGGGAGCAGTCATGCAGGGACACCTTCCGGGGTGTGGTTCAGTGAGGAGGGCTGGGTGCCAACGGCACGCAGTCTCTCGGCAACGAGTTCGGGCGTTGTGTCGTTGATAAAGGCACCCATGGCCGCTTCGGAGCCGGCCAGGTATTTGAGTTTATCGGCGGCACGGCGGGGTGAGGTCAACTGGAGGTGCAGATATCCGGCAGGCCTGAGGAGGTCATCCAGTGGTGCCTGGTGCCAGGCGGAGATGTACGGCGTGGGAGTGGGATAGAGCGTGTCGAGCCGCTTCAGCAGATCGAGGTAAACGTGTGAAAGTTCGTCCTTCTCTTCCCCGGTCAGAGCAGCCAGATCCGGGACCTGCCGGTGAGGCACCAGGTGGATTTCCAATGGCCAGCGTGCAGCAAAGGGCACATAGGCGCTGAAGTTTTCGCCTTCAAGCACCATGCGGCTGCCGTCCTCACGTTCGGAACGCAGGAGTGAACCGGTGAGAGTTTCGCGACCATCGGCGGCGTCGAAAAACTTTCGGGCGGCTGCACCGAGGACGCCGGCGCGCGGCGTGACGTAGGGGTAGGCGTAAATCTGGCCGTGCGGATGGTGAAGCGTAACGCCGATGTCCGCGCCGCGGTTCTCAAACGGGAAGACCTGCTTGATGCCCTTCATGGCGCTCAAGGCTTCTGTGCGGTGGGCCCAGGCTTCAATGACGGTGCGCGCCCGCACCTCGGTGAGCCCGCTGAAGGAACCTGTGTGATCGGGGGTGAAGGACACCACTTCACAGCGGCCGTATGCGGGGCCAGTGGTACCCCATTGCGGGTTGTCCGGAATGGATCCCAAAGCCGGGCCCAATGAGGGAAAACGGTTCTCAAACACCACGACGTCGTAGTCCGGGGCCGGGATCTCAGAGGGGTTATTGCTTGTGGTGGGGCAGATGGGGCACTGGTCTGCCGGCGGCAGGTGGGTACGGCTCTGCCTGTGCGCGGCGACTGCCACCCACTCGTCGGTCAGGGCATCGAACCTGACTTCCCCCGGCTCGCCACGGTCGGGCAAGGGCCGGTGGTCAACGGTATCCGCTGGGGACCGGCGAGACGCGGTATCGGCGTCGTCGAAGTAGATCAGCTCCCTGCCATCGGCAAGCTGTGTGCTGGTGATAGCTGTCATGCGGCGCGGTCCTTATTTTGAGGGGCTGGGGGCCGGGGTTTGGAGCTTGGGGTCTGGAGGCTGGGAGGTCAGGCGTAGCGGAATCAGTCCGATCTGGCGGTAGACCTCCGGTTGCGGCTCGAAAACCATTATTTCACAAACGATCAAAAAGTAATAGTTTCTAACAAAAGATAACAAAGTGAGGCCGAAGGAGTGATGAGGAACAGGCGGAGCCCGGCCGTGGTCCGGTGCCGAGCACATCAATGACCTGTACGGTGGTGCCATGAATCCCAGCATGGACCCCGACACCGGCATCGTCTACGGTGGGGCAAGGCGTTGCGCGACAGGACGCCAATATGAACTCCGCCGCGGCGACGCCCTGGCAGTAATAACGGAGCTCGCCGCAGGACTGCGGGTGTTCACCCGCGGGGGAACCCAGCTGACCGAAGGCTACGGCGACGCCCAGATTCCGCCCGGCGCAACGGGGATAACCCTGGCGCCTTGGGCTAACAGGATTGAAAACGGTGTATGGCAGCTGAACGGGAAAAAGCAACAGCTGGACATCACGGAAGTTTCACGGAACAACGCCAGCCATGGCCTCCTGCGCAACACAGCCTACGAGCTTCTGGAGGAATCAGATTCGTCGGTCACGCTGGAGGGCGTGGTGTTCCCGCAGCACGGATATCCGTTCCTGGTGCGGCACCAGGTGCAATACTCACTGACGGACGATTTGGGCCTGCAGGTGCGGCAGACACTCGTCAACGACTCACAGGAGTCCGCTCCGTTCGTCCTCGGCGCCCACCCCTACCTGCGGCTGGGTGGTGTTCCCGCGGAAGATCTGGTCCTCACGGTCAAGGCGTCCACC
The DNA here is from genome assembly GCF_031179985.1 of Arthrobacter sp. Taxonomy (GTDB): domain Bacteria; phylum Actinomycetota; class Actinomycetes; order Actinomycetales; family Micrococcaceae; genus Arthrobacter. The sequence goes on from NZ_JAPSHJ010000006.1 coordinate 125,024, forward strand.
AGGCTGGTTGCGGATTCACAGCTCATTCCCCGAAGTTCCCAGGCAGTGGAAGGGGAGGACGATTTACGCGGCGGACGCAGGGTGTCTGACCTCGATCTCGATGTCGCGTATACAGATCTGGAGTTCGACGACGGCGTTGCCCGCCATACGCTGGCCGCTCCTGATGGCAGCAGCGTGAGTCTCTGGCAGGACGCATCGTGCCCCTACGTACACGTGTTCGTTACCGATACGTTCCCAGGAAGGGCCAAGGCGGTGGCGATCGAACCCATGACCGGACCGGCCAACGCCTTCAACAGCGGCGACGGACTTCGTTGGCTTGCTCCCGGGGAGACGTTCAGCATGACCTGGGGGATTGATGCCAACCTCGCCGGTGCGTAAGGTTCTTGCGACTGGACCCGCGGCCACGGCTGACACCGCGAAGCCGGCAGGACTGTGCCGGTTTCCCATCGGCGCCCGGCTGGTGAATCATTAGGCTATGACGCCAGCCAAGGACGCCGCACCCTCCAATAGTCCTGCTACCCCGGTCACGGAAGGATCCCCAGCTGCGGACGGACCCCTGGCTGCGGACGGATCCTCAGCCGGAGCGCCAGGTAACAACGCAGCAAACCCGAACGCCGCCGTCGTGCCGGTTGCCCTGGGCCCGGACGCTGTGCCGGAGCCCCTGCCAGAGACCGGTTCCGCCGCAGGGGCAAGGCCGCGAACGGACAGGGAACTCGACCAGGACATTCCGTACGGGATCCGCATCGCAGCGTCGTGGGCCTGGCGCATCGGCCTGATCCTGCTGGTCAGTGCCGGCCTGATCTGGCTCCTCAGCAGGATCAGTTTCCTCATCATCCCCGTCATGGTTGCTGCCCTTCTCGCGGGCCTTCTCAGCCCGGTAACGCGGTGGCTGAAACAGCAAGGCGTACCCAATGGGCTGGCAGTGGCGATCACGCTGCTCGGGTTCATCGGGGTCATTGCCGGCGCCCTGGCGCTGGTTGGCAGGCAGCTTGTGACCGGGTTCAGCGAGCTGTGGACAGAAGCGCTTGCCGGTGTCCAGAAGGTACAGACGTGGTTGGCCGAGGGGCCCCTTCATCTCTCCGCTGCCCAGATCGACCAGTACCTCAAAGAGGCCACCGATGCGCTGCAGAACAACACCAGCAGCATTTTGAGTGGCGCTTTGTCCTTTGGTAATACCGCCGGTCACTTCGCCGCCGGACTCCTGATCGCCCTCTTCGTGACCATCTTCTTCCTCCTGGAAGGCGAACGGATCTGGGCGTTCCTCGTGAGGTTGTTGCCACGGAAGGCACGTGCAGCAACCAGCGGAGCCGGACGCAAGGGCTGGGCATCCATGGTCAGCTATGTACGAATCCAGATGTTCGTCGCCTTCGTCGATGCTGTGGGCATAGGCGTGGGGGCGGCCATCATTGGAGTGCCGCTGGCCCTGCCGCTGAGTGTCCTGGTCTTCATCGGTTCCTTTATCCCCATCGTCGGTGCCCTGGTCACCGGCGCTGTTGCCGTGCTGCTGGCGCTGGTGGCCAACGGCGTCGTCAACGCCCTGATCATGCTGGGCATCGTGCTCCTGGTCCAGCAACTCGAAAGCCACATCCTCCAGCCGCTCGTCATGGGCAGGGCCGTGGCGCTCCACCCGGTGGCCGTGATTCTGTCGGTTGCCGCAGGGTCCTACCTTGCGGGAATCCCGGGTGCCCTGTTCTCAGTGCCCATCCTCGCCGTAGCAAACTCGGCAATACGCTACATTGCCGGCAGGACGTGGGAATATGAAGGAGTGCTGGCAGGCGCGGACCCCCAGGCAACCGGGGATACCGCACACGCCAGCAGGGACAACACCTTCAAGGAAGTTCACCTTCCTGGTGCCAGATCCCGAAACGGCAAAGGCGCCGTGCATGATTCAGGTGTCCCCGGCCAGGCCGGACCGGACACCCGAGCCGAAACCGCTAAAGGAGAATAGTTCGTGAAAACCCTCAAGAGCCTGCCCGTCACGCTGGACGATGTCCTGGAGGCGCAAAAGCTGCTTGAAGGAATCATTACACGGACGCCTGTGGAGTCATCCCGGGCCTTGGGCGGGATGGTCGGCGGAGACGTCTACTTCAAGTGTGAGAACCTGCAGCGCGCCGGTTCCTTCAAAGTCCGCGGCGCGTACGTCCGGATGGCCAGGCTGTCAGCTGAGGAAAAGAAGAGAGGCGTGGTGGCGGCATCTGCCGGCAACCATGCGCAGGGCGTCGCGGTAGGCGCTAAGAGCCTGGGAATCAAGGCCCGCATCTACATGCCGCTCGGCGTCGCGCTCCCCAAGCTTGCGGCCACCCGGAGCCATGGTGCGGAGGTCATCCTGCACGGCCACAACGTCGACGAAGCCCTTGCCGAGGCCCAGCGCTATGCCAACGAAACCGGCGCCGTTTTCGTCCACCCCTTCGACAACGTCGATGTCGTTGCCGGCCAGGGAACGGTTGGACTGGAGATCCTTGAACAGATCCCCAACGTCGACACCATCCTGATGGGCGTAGGTGGCGGCGGGCTTCTGGCCGGTGTGGCAGTTGCAGTGAAGGCCAGGGCCAGGGAACTGGGACGCGATATCCGCATCATCGGCGTGCAGGCTGAAAACGCCGCTGCGTATCCGCCTTCACTCGCAGCAGACGCGCTTGTTCCGCTCAAGAGGGTGTCCACTATGGCTGATGGCATTGCTGTGGGCCGTCCCGGGCAGTTGCCGTTCAGCATCATCCGGGAACTCGTTGATGACGTGGTCACCGTCAGCGAGGATTCCCTGGCGCGCGCCCTGATCTTCCTCCTGGAGCGCGCCAAGATGGTGGTGGAACCCGCAGGAGCGGTGGGGGTGGCAGCGCTTATGGACGGCAAGATCGAGAATCCCGGCAACACGGCCGTGATCCTGTCGGGCGGCAACATCGATCCCATGCTCATGCTCAAGGTGATCCAGCGGGGTCTTTCAGCAGCAGGACGGTACATGACAGTACGCATGATGCTTGACGACCGGCCCGGCTCACTTGCCACCATTGCCCGGATCATCGCTGAGAACGATGCCAACGTGACAGGTCTGGACCACACGCGAGTGGGAGGCTCCATCAGCATGGGCGACGTCTCCATCACGGTCAACCTGGAGACGAAGGGTCACGAGCACTGCGAACAGGTCCTCAGTGCCCTGCGCGCCGAGGGATTCCAACCGATTGTGGTGCACTAGGGGTCAATGATGCTGGAGGCAGGCGGAAAAGGGCCACGCGGCAAGGGGCTTCAGCCAGGTTTTGATACGCCGGCGGCGCGCGCGAAGAGCGGGCTGCTGGTAGTCGGATCCTTCGTTATCCTGTTGTTCATCATCGAAGTGGTCAACCTTTTGACGTTCCACTCGCTGAACCTCACGTTCGGCCTGCGCCCCAGGAGCCCGGACGGCCTGCTGGACATTTTTACGTTTCCGCTGCTGCACGCCAACTTCGGGCACCTGATCTCCAATTCCTTCCCGCTGATCATCTTCGGTTTCCTGGTGCTGATGTCCGGGCTACGGGTTTTCCTGACCACCGCTGCGCTGAGCTGGCTGGGATCGGGGCTGGTGGTCTGGCTGATCGGCGACGGTGGGATCACCGTCGGCGCGTCCGGTCTGGTCTTCGGGTTTTTCGCTTTCCTGCTGGTTCGCGGCTTCTTTAACCGCAGCTGGTGGCAGATCCTGCTTTCGGCGGTGCTGTTTATGGTTTACGGAGGAATCCTTTTCGGGATCCTCCCCACGGTCGCCCATTTCGTTTCCTGGCAGGCCCACCTGGGTGGCGCCCTGGGTGGCGTTGCGGCCGCCATCGTCTTGAGGCCAAGAATCAACCGCTCCCGCCGCGACGCCCCAGGCGTCTAAAGGCACAACAGCTTAAAAGCACGACGCCGGCCCTCCCGCCTAGGGGAGGACCGGCGTCGTTCTGCTAAAGCCGTACGGTACTGCCGTTTGTTCAGGCACTGCCGGGTGAGCCTGAAGGCTAGCCGACGTAAGGCTTGGCGGAAATGATCTCCACCGTGATTTCCTTGCCGTTGGGGGCGATGTAGCTGAGGCTGTCGCCCTCCTTGTGGCCAACAATGGCAGCACCAAGGGGAGACTTCTCACTGAACACGTCCAGGTCAGAATCACCGGCGATCTCCCGTGAACCGAGCAGGAATGTTTCCTCATCGCCGGCGATCTTCGCAACAACCTGCATGCCGGGCTCCACAATTCCATCGTCGGCAGGTGCCTCGCCTACATGGGCATCGCGGAGCAGCGCCGTCAGCTGGCGGATGCGGGCCTCGATCTTTCCCTGCTCCTCTTTGGCAGCGTGGTAACCGCCGTTTTCCTTGAGGTCACCCTCCTGGCGGGCAGCTTCAATTTTCTGGACGATCTCCGCACGGCCGGGGCCGGAAAGGTGGTCCAGCTCTGCCTTCAGGCGGTCAAAAGCTTCTTGGGTAAGCCAAGCTGCAGGCGCACTGTTGGTGGTAGACACGGACTTCTCCTCTTGTGGATCTGACAAACAAATGCCCCACCGGACAGGCCACTTTCAGGACGCAGTAACCAGCTCAGCAGGGCTAAGGTATTGATCCATTGTAGGCAATGCTGTGGACAAACCCAAGAAGAGTGCGGTGTGGCTCACATTCGGGAACAGATCTATGTTCCGGCGTCCGGAATCCAGCAGTTGTCCACAACTCCGGAGACAGCCTGGGACTCCGTCCGAAGGACCACGCGGTGGGCAGTTGTCCTGCCACTGTCAGTTCCGGTGTCAGTACTGTTCGGACCGATGTCCACAACTTTCCATCCCACCACCGCGAACTTGGAATCCAACGCCTTCACGGCGCACTTGACGGAGACGTCCGGACCCTTGGTGACCTGGAAGTCGATCACCGCCTGGGTAGCGTCCGGAGTGCTGTATCCAACGTCCTTGAAGGTGACGTTGTTGGTGGAAAAGGAGGTTGAAATCCACGCCATCAACGCGATTCCCACGATGAGTGCTGACAGCACAGCAAGCCGCTTGGTCTTGACGGTCCATGCGCGCTTTTGGCCGCCGTACCGATTGGCTAGGCTGGTGTTTGACGGGCGGGCAGAGGCCGGCTGATCCTCGGAAGTCACCCATCCAGTTTAGTGTGGATGTGAAGGGGAATTTCTCCGGGGGCTTTAGTGACTTGCGGCATGACAACTGTGGCCCGTCTTTGGGGGCAGCGGCGCCTTCAGGCCAAAAGTGTTGAGACGGCCAGTGCAGTGAAACCCAATGCAGCGACAACAGAAAGAGGAGCCGTCCGAGATGACAGCGTCCACCTATCCGCCAGCGTCCCTCCGCCTGTTGGCCGTCCACGCACATCCGGACGACGAATCGAGCAAAGGGGCCGCCACAATGGCCATGTATGCGGCCTCTGGCGTTGACGTGATGGTGGCGACCTGCACGGACGGCTCACGCGGCGACATCCAGAACCCCGCAATGGAGACTGCCCCGCATCCGAAACGGGATATGGCCGGCGCCCGGCACCTGGAGATGGCGCAGGCAGCCAAAGTGCTCGGCATCCGCCAACGATGGCTGGGTTTCGTGGACTCCGGCCTCCCGGAAGGTGACCCGCTTCCCCCTCTTCCCCCAGGGTCCTTCGCTCTTCAGCCCCTTGAGCGGGCAGCTGCACCCCTTGTGAGGCTGGTCCGGAGCTTCAGGCCCCATGTCATCCTCAGTTACGACGAAAACGGCGGTTATCCGCATCCCGACCACATCATGGCCCACCGGGTGGCTGTTGAGGCTTTTGACGCTGCAGGGGACCCGGGCCGGTATGCCGGCATCGGCGAACCCTGGATGCCCAGCAAGCTCTACTACGACCGCGCCTTCAGCCCTGAACGCTTCCGTGCCCTGCACTTTGCGCTGGAAGAAGCAGGACTGCAGTCGCCGTACGCCGAAAGGCTTGCCGCGTGGCTGGAAACGGACGCCGAAGGCCATACGCCGCCAATGCCGAAGCACCAAACCACCACGCAGATTGACTGCGGCGATTACTTTGAGGCGCGCGACGATGCCCTCAGGGCACACCGCACCCAAGTGGACCCGCTGGGATTTTTCTTCGCCGTGTCGGCCGAAATGCAGCGCCGCGCCTGGCCGTGGGAGGACTACACCCTGGTGAAGTCCCGGATCCAGACCCAACTCCCTGAGAAGGACCTTTTTGCGGGGCTAAGATAGTTTTAGCTGGACATTTCTATGCCCTGTAGAAAATATGCCGGCCCGTTCCACAGAAGGTAAATGACAGTGCAACACTTGCTCCTCGTCCTGGCCACCACAACGCCGCCCTCTCCTTCGCCGTCGTTGCGTGCCGGGCTTTCGGAAGACCAGGTGACCCCGGGTCTCTGGGGCTTCATCATGACAGCCTTTTTCGTGGTGGCCACCACCCTGCTGATTGTGGACATGGTCCGCCGCATCCGCCGGGTCAGGTACCGCGCCCAGGTCGAAGAGCAGCGCCTTGCTGCTGCCGCGGCTTCTGACGACAGTGACGCGAACGGGAATGCAGGACCGGCCGGGCGCTGACCGTCCACGGGCGGAATCCGGTCCTGGTGCGGGCAACGCACTGGGCGGGGAACTCTCTGCCTACCTTCGCCAGCATGCGGATAACCCTGTGCACTGGCGTCCCTTTGGCGACGAGGCTTTCGCAGCCGCTGCCAGGCGGGACGTGCCTGTCTTCCTCTCCATAGGGTATGCCGCCTGCCACTGGTGTCATGTGATGGCCCAGGAGTCCTTTGAGGACGAGGAAACTGCGGCCTACCTGAACGCCCACTTTGTTCCGGTCAAGGTGGACCGCGAAGAACGCCCCGACGTGGACAGTGTTTACATGGCAGCCACCCAGGCCATCAGCGGGGAGGGCGGCTGGCCGATGTCGGTCTTCCTCACCCCCGACGGCCGGGCCTTCCACGCCGGCACGTATTACCCGCCCCGTCCCATGCCCGGCCGGCCTTCCTTCCGCCAGGTCCTCGAAGCTGTGCGCCACGCGTGGACCGAACGGCGTGACGCCGTCGAGCAGAATGCAGAATCGCTCGCCCTGGGACTCGGGCAGGCCACTTCAGCGGGCGTCGTAGAGCTGACGGGGCCGCCGGCAACAATAGATGCCGAGCTCCTGTCCGACGCCGTCCGCACCCTGGCCCGCTCCGAGGATCCTGCCGGCGGGTTCGGCAGCGCGCCAAAATTCCCGCCGTCGTCCGTGCTGGAGTTCCTGCTCCGCCATGCGGCGGTACCCTCGGAAACAGCGCAGACTGCTGCCGACATGGCTGGCAGAACGCTTGCAGCCATGGCCCGGTCCGCTCTTTTTGACCAGCTTGACGGCGGATTCGCACGTTACTCCGTGACGCAGGATTGGTCAGTTCCACACTTTGAAAAGATGCTCTACGACAATGCGCAGTTGCTCCGGGTGTACGTCCACTGGCTCCGGCTGGACAACCTTTCCCTCGACCCGGCAGGCTCCGCTTATCCCGCCACTGAAGCAGCGGACCTGGCCGAGCGCACCGCGACGTGGATGATTTCCTCCCTTGGAATGCAATCCGGGCACGAGTCCGTGCCTGGCTCGGCAGATGATGCTGTCCAGGCATTGGCCTCGTCATTGGACGCCGACACAGTCATTGACGGGGAGCATCATGAGGGCGCTGCCTACCTCTGGACGGCCGCTGAGCTGCTGCATTTGCTGGGGACGGATCACGGTGCAGCCGTTGCCCGGATTATGAACGTCCGCGCCGAGGGCACCGTCACGGCCGATGCTTCACCGCTGCACCCCGGGCGGGCGCTGGACGCCAGGGAGGCCGCGCTGTGGGAGCGCGTCCGGCCGATTCTGCTGGAAGCACGCTCCGCCCGGCCCCAGCCGGCACGCGATGACAAGGTGGTTGCCGGCTGGAACGGCCTCGCCGTTGCGGCGCTGGCAGAAGCCGGGGCGGTGCTGGACCGCCCGGAGTTCATCGAGGCTGCGCAGGGGATCGCACGGTATCTGGAGCGCGTGCACTGGAGGCCAGAGGGAGAAACGGGTATCGGGACGTTGATGCGGGTCTCGCACGCCGGCCAGGCCCGAGGGATCGGAGGCCTGCTCGAGGACTATGCCTTCTGTGCAGACGGTGTTTTCTCGCTACATGCAGCGACGGGGAGCGCGCACTGGTTCCGCTTTGCCGAGGCCATCCTAAAATCTGCCGAGGCTCATTTCACGGCAGACGGCACGCTGGTGGACACCACGGCCGAATCGGAGCAGGTCTTCAACGCCCAGGGGAGGCAGCACGGGCTGGATCCCTTCGACGATGCCACACCCAGCGGTGCCGCGGCCTTTGCCGGCGCTCTCCTGAGCTATTCCGCGTTGACCGGCTCCCTCTCCCATCGGGAGAAGGCAGGCAGGATCCTGTCGCTGGTTGAACCACTCGCCACGCGGGCGCCCAGGGCTGCAGGGTGGATGCTGGCCACGGCGCAAGCTGAACTGGCCGGCCCCGTGGAGGCCGCCGTCGCCGGACCTCCGGGTCCACAGCGCGATGCGCTGCACAGGGCACTGTTGCAGTCCCCGAGCCCCGGTCTGGTGATTGCCGTAGGGACGGAGGCCGACGACGACGATGGTGCTGTTCCGCTTCTTCATGCCCGTACTGCCGGGCCAGACGGAGCACCACAGGTGTACCTGTGCCGGAACATGGTGTGCGAGCGTCCTGTCGCCGCCGTCTCCGAGCTGATGGATCGCCTGGCCGGAATGACAGGATGAGCGCTGGCGGCACCTCATTTCAGCAGGGGCAAGGTGCATCACCGTTCAAGCTGGTGATCTTCGATTGCGACGGCGTCCTGGTGGATTCCGAGACTATTGCTATCCGGGTGGATCAGCGCGTCCTCGCTGATCTTGGCTGGGATCTCCAACTTGACGAGATAGTCCGCCGCTTCGTTGGGAAATCCGAAGCGGACTTCGTCGCCCAAGTTGAAGAACACCTGGAAATCACCCTGCCTGCCGGTTGGGACCATGGATATCAGGGCTGGTATCAGCGGGCGCTTGATCTGCACCTGCGTGCTGTGGACGGAATTGAAGAGGCTCTTGACCGGTTGGTGCTGCCGCATTGCGTAGCTTCCAGCGGGACCCACAGCAAGATACGGCGAACACTGGGAAAGACCGGGCTGCTGCCCCGGTTCGAAGGCCGGATTTTCAGTGCCCAGGATGTGCGGCGGGGCAAGCCGGAGCCGGATCTTTTTCTTCATGCGGCAGAGTCCTTGGGATTCCGGCCCGAAGAATGTGCAGTCGTGGAAGACAGCATCCATGGAGTGGAGGCAGCCCGGGCCGCCCGCATGCATGTTTTTGCCTTCTCCGGGGGAGTGACTCCTGCCAGCGCATTGGCAGGAAGGGCCACAACGGTATTCGACCGCATGACACTTCTGCCTGATCTTTTGGCCGGCGAACTGCCGTTCTGAGACGGAACTTTCGCTCTGAGACAGACGGTGTCTTCAGGTTAAAACGCGTCAGCTCAAAACCGCGACAACGATCGCCACGAAATGCGCGGCAAAGGCCAGCACCGTGAACGCGTGAAAAAGTTCGTGAAAGCCGAAGTGCTGGTAGCTGAAGTTGGGCTTTTTGAGGGCGTAGAAAATTGCTCCGGCAATGTAAAAGGCCCCACCCACACAGATCAACAGGGCAGCAGGGATACTGGCTGCGAAGAAGTCCGGCAGGTAGAACAGCGATCCGCAACCGAGGGCAATGTAAATCGGCACGTAGAGCCAACGGGGAGCGTTGGTCCACAGCAGCCTGAAAAGAACGCCCAGGATCGCTCCGGACCAGATGAGCCAGAGGAGGAACACTGCCTTGGGCCGTTCCAAAAGTGCCCAGGCCAAGGGGGTGTAACTGCCGGCGATCACCAGCATGATGTTCGTATGGTCCAACCGTTTGAGGACCATTCTGGCCCTTGGCGGCCAGTTCCCGCGGTGGTATATGGCACTGACTCCGAACAGCAGAACCCCCGTCAGCGCATAGATGGCGGAGGTGATCTTGCGGTCAGCAGTGGGCGCGATCAGCACCAGCACCACGCCGGCAGCCAAGGCCAGGGGTGCCGTGACGGTGTGGATCCAGCCACGCCACTTCGGTTTGATCGTCAGCAGTTCGGCAATCCGGGTTGCGACGTCCTCAGTAGGCCCCGGATCCCGGCCGTTTCCTGGTGTCATGCCACCTTCTGCACCTGTGCTTCCCATGCTTTCCAGAATAACTTACGCGGCAGTAAGTTACTGGCTGGTAAAGGAGCCCGCATAGGGAAGAGGGCTTTGAGCTGTGCCCCCACCTACATCAGGCAGGTAGCCTAGGACTTGCACTGCCGTCGTAAATCAAGGGAAGTCAGGTGAGTCTCCGGTTGGAAATGCCCGGTATTCTCTACGATTTCTACGAACGCAGATTGCTGCGGTCCCTTGACGCGGACCGGATGCCCAAACATATCGGCGTCATGGTTGACGGCAACCGCAGGTGGGCCAAGCAGTTCAATGCTCCAACGAGCCAGGGTCATCAGGCCGGCGCAGACAAGATCCACGAATTCCTGGGCTGGTGCAAGGAGCTGGGCATCAATGTGGTGACCCTCTACATGCTGTCCACAGACAACATGAACCGTTCCGGCGAGGAACTGGACATGTTGATGGGAATCATTGCCAACACATTGGACCAGCTGGACGAAGACGAACACATCTCCGTGCACGCTATGGGGGCACCCGAACTTTTGCCGGGCTATCTTGCCGACCGCCTCAACAAACTCACAGCCCGCACGCCCGTCCGAGAAAAACTTCACGTCAATGTTGCGGTCGGGTACGGCGGGAGGCGCGAAATCGTTGACGCCGTCCGCGAATTGCTCCACGACGCTGTGGACAAGGGCGCAGACATCGGCAAACTGGCCGATGAGCTCTCAGTGGATGACATCTCGCGGTTTCTCTACACACGGGGACAGCCCGATCCTGACCTCGTGATCCGGACGTCCGGAGAGCAGCGGCTCTCCGGTTTCCTCATGTGGCAGAGCGCCTACAGCGAGTTCTACTTCTGCGAAGCTCTGTGGCCGGCCTTTCGAAAAGTTGATTTCCTGCGGGCGCTGCGGGACTACACGGGCAGGCAGCGGCGCTTCGGATCCTGAGACATGGCTTTCATCCGGCGTTCATCTGGACACGGAAGGAATCGCCCGCGAATAACGTTGGAAATTTCCCGGCCGGGATTTACGTTAGAAACATCAGCAGGTAAACCGCCCGCTGATCGGGGAGGCCACTACATGGAGCGAATTTTCGCACCGGATGTATGGGGGGCCGCGCCCGGCCTCCGGGCCGAGCCGCCTCACCAATAACAATTCCGGGCACATGCCCCGGGGCTGGAGTCGATGTGGCTATTTCTGAACAATTGCCCGAAGTCGTTACCGATCAGGGTGAGAAGGCTACCTCTCGCGCCAAGCGAGCAAATTCAAAGACCGGTGCAGCGAAAAAAGATGCTGCAGCCGGTCTTTCTGTTTCCAGCAAACAAACCGGGCTCAGGGCCGACGTTTCGACCTTCGTCATTGACACCTCCGTTTTGATCTCCGACCCCCGTGCATTGTTGCGCTTCGCGGAGCATGAAGTGATAGTGCCCATCGTGGTGATCACCGAGCTTGAAGGGAAGCGTCACGATCCTGAACTGGGGTACTTTGCCCGGAAGGCGCTAAGGCTCCTTGATGATCTTCGGGTTCAGCATGGTGGACTCAACCGCCCCATTCCCTTAGGTAACGACGGCGGCACGCTTGTTGTGGAGATGAATCACATCTCCAGCGAGGTGCTTCCCGCCGGGTTCCGTAGCGGGGACAACGACAGCCGGATTCTTGCCGTCGCCAAGAACCTCGCCAATGAGGGACGCAACGTGACAGTGGTATCCAAGGACCTTCCCATGCGCGTCAAAGCATCGGCGATGGGCCTCAACGCGGACGAATACCGCAATGAACTGGTGAAAGACTCGGGCTGGACCGGTGTTGCTGAGGTTGACGCCAGCGAGGCCGAGGTTGCAACCCTCTACGGCCACGAACCTGTCTTCATACCGGCCGCTGCGGAGATGCCCGTCAACACCAACCTGGTGCTTCTGTCCAACCGGGGTTCGGCGCTCGGTAGGGTGGGAGCGGACAAGCAGGTCCGGCTGGTCAAGGGGGACCGTGACGTCTTCGGTCTTCATGGCCGCTCTGCCGAACAGCGGTTGGCCATCGATATGCTCATGGACCCGTCCGTGGGAATCGTTTCCATTGGTGGACGGGCAGGCACAGGAAAGTCCGCGCTCGCGCTGTGCGCAGGCCTGGAAGCGGTGCTGGAGCGGCGCGAACACCGCAAGGTGATTGTGTTCAGACCGCTCTATGCTGTGGGCGGACAGGAGCTTGGATACCTGCCTGGCTCCGAATCCGAGAAAATGAACCCCTGGGCGCAGGCGGTTTTCGATACGCTCGGGGCACTGGTCAGCCAGGAAGTGGTGGAGGAGGTCATGGACCGCGGCATGCTCGAAGTCATGCCGCTGACCCACATCCGGGGGCGCTCTCTGCATGACGCCTTCGTGATCGTTGACGAGGCGCAGTCACTCGAAAAGAATGTCCTGCTGACTGTTATGAGCCGGATCGGACAGAACTCTAAGATCGTACTGACCCACGACGTCGCCCAGCGGGACAACCTGCGCGTAGGACGGCACGACGGTATCGCAGCCGTGGTGGAGACCCTGAAGGGGCACCCCCTCTTCGGCCACATCACCCTGACCCGGTCCGAACGCTCACCGATCGCCGCGCTTGTCACCGAGCTCCTCGAAGGGGCAGAAGTCTAGGCGCATCGTCGAAGGGTATCGCGATTACCGGAAGGCCAGACATCCTCGGTGTGCTGGCTCGTTCCTGGCTTTTGACGCACACTGCCGGATGTCTGGCCTTCCGTTATGTGGCGCTCTCACCGGAAGTTCCTAGAACTTGAGGAATTGGGCCAGGGGTTCGTGGCCTTCTACTTTCAGGGTCCAGTCTGGCCGCTTGAACGTTTCCGGTGTCACCTGGATCTGGTGGACGATGCGCCGTGTGCCGTCCCAGGCTTGGCGGCTTGTTCCGTTGGATTCGTAGCCGAGGGAGCGGGAGACACCCAGGGACGGGGCGTTCCATTCGACCGCCTCGGATCTGGCAAGGTCCGCTTTCAGGTAGTCAAAGGAATAGAGGAGCATGGCTGCGCGCATTTCCTTGCCGAAACCGAGGCCCTGCGCGCTGCGTCTGAGCCAGGACCCGGTAGAGACGGACTTCAGCGTTGCGAAGTCCTTTGCCTCAACATCCTGGCATCCAAGAAATTGACCCTCATGCCAGATGCCGAAGAGCAACGTCCA
>NZ_JAPSHJ010000073.1 GCF_031179985.1 Arthrobacter sp.
GGCGGCCTACCCCCCGCCGTGGAATGCGTGCGTTCATTCGAACTGAGCGGGCCACCTGGACCATTGGTATGACTTCCCGCCGGAACCATCGGGATGACTCCGGGAAGACATGCGCCCAACACGGCCGGCGCAATAGCCCAGGTTGTTCTCCGCCGTTTCAGGCCCGCTCAGGGATGGTTATCCCAAGACCATTTCACATCTCATGTCATCTCGGCGCCAGTTGATCCGTGAAGGGCGCTTCCCTTTCGGTGTCCCCCGCGCAGGGCTACGATTCTTCGTGTTGTACCGGCCAATGAGGTGACCGGAATCGATCCGGCGTGGCCAGAGCAAGGGGAAGCGCTGTGACCAGAGGAACCAGGCAGAGCGGGCCGCACTGGCGGCGGGTGATGGCAGCTCTCGCCAATAATGACGCGCGGACCGCCTACGCGGAAATAGTTCTCGGGACGAAACTCGCCCATGTCGCTTCTGACCTGAGCGATCGACGGCGGGACCGGGCCATTGCCGTCCTCCTTGAGTCCGGCCTCGTCGAACGGACTGCTGACAATGAACTGGAGGCGTCGGAGGTGATCTTCCGCGATCTCCTCACCCAACAACCGAAACGCCAGGCGCAGACCGGAGTTGCCCGCTTCATGCGCCTAGGAAGGATCGACCGGTACCCTGCCAATCAGGCGGAGCGACGGGAACTCCTGACCTGGATCGCCAACGAGGCAGTCAGACCGGGCGAAGATCTCACCGAACGGCAGGTCAATGAACGGCTGCTCAGCTACACCGACGATGTCGTGTTGCTGCGCCGCTACATGATCGATTTTGGAGTGTTGGAAAGAACGCCGTCCGGCTCCTCTTACTCCCGGCCAATGAAGGGTTAGGTGCCCTCACCCCTGGTTCAGTCCCCACGCGCCTTCCGGGTTGCGGCATCGTTGGCCTTCTGCAGCGCCTGGACAAGTTCTTCCTTGTCCATCTTGGAACGGCCGTCAATGTTCAGTTCCTTGGCGCGCTTGTAAAGGTGCTCCTTGGAAGCGTTTGCGTCCACGCCTCCGGCCGTTGGCGCAGATGATTTCAGCCCCTCCTCCGCGCGCTCATCCGAGGGGCCACGGTTCTCCTTTGGCTCCCAGTGATCGCCCACCTTCTCGTAGCTGTGCTTCAGGGACGCGTAGGCAGCCCGGGCGGCCCGGCTCTCGTCGTTGTCATACGACTCAAGGGCTGAGTCGTAGGTCTTAGCGAAAATATCCTGGGCTTTCTGCTCGGACCGCTGCAGGGTCGAGGGAAGCTCTTCCTTGCGGGCGTGGTCGTTCTTGCCTGTCTTGGGCATGCCACCCACACTCCTTCATCAGCAGGCTGATCAGTCGGACGAAACCACCTTAGGCACGGGTGCGTAGCTTTTGCAGGGGCCAATGGCGTCCGTAATAAACTGTGGCGCCCCGCTGGTGCAGGGCTCCGCAGTCGTCAAACTTGAGGAGCGAAACTCCTGGTGTCCTGTTGGAAGGATGCCAGGCAGATCATAGAGTTGGGGCTTCTGCCTGCGCCAGCCGGATCATAAGAAGTTCGTCCTCCACTGCCTTGGCGGGCCAATAGTCCTTCGCCAGTTCATCTGCCCAGTTTTTATCTGCTGCCGGGAAAAGCTTGCCGAGCAGCCCAGCCGCCTGAAGCAGTGCGATCAGAGCGATGGTCCTGGCGTCGGGTGCTTTGGAATCGGGCTTAGCGGGAGCAGGCGCCGTGGCATCAGGCGTCCCGGCATCCTGCGCCATGGCGTCAGGGGTACCGGCATCAGGTGCCGTAGCATCAGGTGCCGTAGCATCAGCCACCCCGACATCAGACGCCTTGGAATCACTTGGCCCGGCATCATAGGTCCCACCGCTGAGTGCTACCTCGATCTTTTTGAGGAGCTCTGCCTCCGGGGCGTGGTCCCTCTCCGGATACCGCAAGGTCCGGAACAGACCCAGGTGCTTCTCGCCGGCGTTTTCGACCAGCCCGCGCGACGCCATTCCCTCGTAGATACGCCGCATTTCGGCGCGGCCCTCCAGCATTGATGCCCAGCGCTTGGGAGTGTGAGGCCGTGATTTGCCACGGATGAGATCCAACTCGTGCTGTAACTCTGTCTTCGGGGCGGTGCCGGTAGCCCTTACGTGCTTCCCCTGCAGCTCGATTGCACCAATCAGGTCCAGCTCCGCCAGTATCGCCCCTGCCAAGGTGGTCCTGAGTACGTACATCGGCAGTTCAGGTGTGCCGTCCTTGTCGTTCGTTGCCAGGAGGAGGAAAGCCTGGGGAAGGTTCAGTTCCGCCTTCGTTGCTTCAGCGTGCATACGAACATCGTGGCGCAGTTGGCCATCCACCACAATGGGGATTACAGGCGCGCCCCGGATGTCGTTAGCCTTGCGGGTTTCGGACAGCCGGCGGATCCCCCGAAAACCCAATGGCGACGACTGCTGCGGTCGCCACTGGTTTTTCTCTCTTATGTGAGATCAAACTCCAGTTGGATCATCCAGCGTAGTTGGCCCACCTTTCACTGGGAATGTTCGATCACCCAAAGAAGGCATTGTCCAACCTAGTTGGCCCTTTTCTCGACGCTGGTCGGCCAATGCTAACTGAACCGCACTCATGGAAGCATGGCGCCGGGCGGGACGAGGTCCGACACGGTGGTTACCCTGGACCGTGACTCAGACGGCGGCAGTGTGACGAAGATCTGCCGGTGAGGCCGCCCCGAGCCCGTGGAGCAGCGCGGTCGAGGTGGCCACCCATCCGAAGAGTGTCTCGATAGAGAGCAACGATGCCTCGTGATTTGTCCGATCAGCCGCAGCGCCGATGGGCTCGCCGGTGCAGTCTTCCAGCAGGAGGCAGCGGAAGTCCCGGAACATCGCATCTCTGAGCGTCGACTCGACGCAGATGCTCGTCGTGCAGCCCGTAAAGATGATGTCCCGGACCGCCTGACTCCTCAGCAGCCCCTCCAGGTCGGTCTGGAAGAAGCCACTGAAGCGGTGCTTGTAAATGACGTGGTCCTTCGGTGCCGGCGTCAACTCATCGACGATGTCGGTGTTCCAGGTGTCGCGGACAAGCACGCGACTGGGGGTGCCGTCCGGCGCAACGACCGGTTCACCCACCCCCATGAACTGGTGACGTTGGCGGTTGGTCGCATGATCTGGCCCGAGGTCGGAAAGATCGGGCAGGAACCCCATCTTCAAATAGACGATCGGGATCCCCGCCTCGCGTGCCGCGTCCACGACGCGAATGGTTGGCCCGACGGCCGCTCGGATAGGGGCGATGTCGATGCCGGCCCGTGCGAACATGCCACCCGGCGATCCAAAGTCGTTCTGCATGTCGACGACGATCACCGCCGCGTGGCTGACATCGAGACCGAAAGGCCCGGGCCGGGCCTCGACCGTCACCGTGTCCTGCCGTGCCATGTGCTCCCTCCTGGGACGAGGACGCCTCAGAGCGCCCGCCGCGAGAGCGAGAAGAAGTTCGCGCTATGCCAGCATGTTAAGACTCGCATCCTAGTGAGGCAACAGGCCGTCGTCCCGACTCAGCCGGCGAGCATGACTTTTCGAGTTGGTTCAAGAGATAGAAGTTCTTGCGACGGCGAGGGGGGTCAGCCCTCGCCGTCGCTGCGATGCCGGGAGCATACTAAGACATGGCTGACTCTGACGAATTCCTGGCCTGGGTGAGGTCCGCGTTGTACGAGGCGGAAGTGGCTATCCACAACGGCGACGCCTCCCCGCGCCGGGCACTCTGGTCGCGGAACGAGCCCGTGAGTGTCCTGGGCGCGTGGCGCAACGCCTTCGGGCAACAGGAACTCGACGATTTGTTCACCGGCCTTGCGAGGCAGTTCTCTGACTGCACCTCGTACAACTTCGAGTTGCTGGCTTACAACGTCGTGGGCGACATGGCCTATACGGCCGGACTGGAACACACCTCAGCCTCAGTGGACGGTGAGCCACGCAGCTACGTATTGAGAGCCACCCAGATCTATCGCCGAGAAGAGGGCGAATGGAAGGTAGCCCATCGGCATGGCGACACAGTGACTGAGTGACGGCAGTAGGCTGCCCTGCCGGATGACCGACAAAGGCTCCGCTCAACTCCTGAGCGGCCCGAAACGCGCCGCCCGTGACCCGGCCACCGCTTCTTCCCTGGCCTCGGCGAGCGGCAGCACCAGCATGTACCGGTCGGCGCGACCGGACGGAACCGGGCACCAAACGCCGAATGGGTGCTGATGTACCGCGGCGGCCTCACCCGCGGACAGATCGCGGAACTGGTCGGCGCAGCGCCGAAGACCGTCGCCTACCACCTGCGCATCGCCCGGGCCTGCAGGCCGCGCACGATATGGCTGCCGCGCAGAAGACCGCACATGTGGCAACAGCCCAGGGCCTGGAGCGGATGCGGCAGCTCGTGGCGATGGTCCAGGAAACGGCCGCTACCCGTCCCGGACCGCGGAAAGCACCGCGGAGCGCAGCCTGGTGGCATGGCTGCAACGGCGGCCGGAAGACGCGCGGGCGGGTACCTTGGCCGCGGCTTACCCTGACGGGTTGGCGGTCCTTTCTGACTGGCAGACTCCCCCACGGGCTGAGACTGACGAGGCACGATGGCAGGAGCGGCTCAAAACCCTGATCGCCAACAGGAAGGCCGGCAACGACTGGCCCCGTCAGAAGGCAGTCATCACAGGCGAAGAGCACGAGCTCGGGGTCTGGCTGCACCTCCAGCGCTCCAAGCTGCACCGCGGCGAACTGGATCCAGCCAAAGAGCTGGCGCTGGATGACGGGGTGCCAGGTTGGCGGGAGGGCAGGCAGCGCGGCGGACGGGCAGCCAACAACCCAGCCACAGTCCGGCCCTGACCCCACTGAATGGAGCTACTCGTCGCTGGATCCTCTGATGCTGGACTTGATGCCGTCCAAGGCCGAAAGGTCCTCGTCGCTGGGCTCGGTACGCATGATGGCGAGCGTCTGCACCATGTGGCCCAAGTCGACTGAAATGATGGTGTAGGTTTCCGTGCTGACTGTCATTGTGCCCCTGTACTGAGGGTCCTCCAGATTCGTCAGCGCCGCGGTCAGTACCCCGGGTTCCTCCAGCAGCGGCCTGCTGGCATCCAACTGCCAGTCGTCATGTTCCCGGCCCAGAAATGTCGAATACCTCGGCAGCACGAGGGAAAACGGAGGAAAACGGGGCGGGGTGCCCTTCCCAGGGGCTTCCTCGACAACACCCGAGTCCAGCTCCGCACGCAGGCCCCAGGGGGTCACAAGGAGCCGGCCGGCGCCGTCGTTGCTGACCTCCCAGAAACCGCCCGGGAAGTACCGGAAAGAGCCCGTCTCGCCCTCCGGCCCGGAAGAACGCCTGAACGTCGTGGCGAAGTCTCCGGCGACAAACCCGGGATCGGCGCGGGCCAGGAGTCCGATCAGCTGCTGATGAGTGGGCATCATAGAGCTCAGGCTAGCTTCCTTACTGCAACAGCGCGTTACGCTGGGCCATGTGCTAACCGAAGCGCACGGCGTCCCACTCAAGAATTCGTGGATGCGCGAGCCCCTCAAGAACGAACGGATCACCCGCGATAAAGCGCTCAGCATCCTCCCGCGAGGTAAAGATCCCCATCGACGCACCGGCAGGATCCATTGTCTGGAACGGGCCGAGCGCGAGGAGCCCTCCGCCGCCGGCATGGAACGCTTCAAAATAGGCCTCATGACGGGGGTACGTCTCATGGACACGTGAGAAATCGATGCCTTCGCTGAGACGATACATCACGACGAATTCCATGTGGCCACTCCTACCCGCCGCTCCACCTGACGATGTCGAGACTGTATCAGCCGAAGCACCGCTACTCTATGGCAAGATTCGGCGGACTTCGACCGGGGGATATTTTCGCCGTTCCTCAGATGGGGGTAGCCCCAGGAATCGAGCCGCCGGGTTGCCGCTGCAGACGGCATTGTTCCTGCAGATCGGGCATGCCACGATTGCCAAGTGACTACTGTCTGGACAAGGCGCCTCGTCCGAGGCGATCTGACAGCGGCGCATGACATGTTCGCGATGATGGCCGCTGTATTCGCAGAGGGTGCCGAGCCGCTCCCTGACGACTATGTTGTTTGGCTTCTCGACCGAGATTCGTTTTGGGCCATCGCCGCATTCGCCGGTGACGACATTGTTGGCGGCATCACCGCCCACACTCTGCCAATGACCCGGTCCCCATCGTCAGAGGTATTCATTTATGACCTTGCAGTGCGCCGGGATCACCGGAGACAGGGTGTTGGAAGCAAGTTGGTTCTCGAACTCCGTGAAGCCGCAGCGGCAGCAGGCTGCGGCGACGTTTTTGT
Organism: Arthrobacter sp.; assembly: GCF_031179985.1. Classification (GTDB taxonomy): domain Bacteria; phylum Actinomycetota; class Actinomycetes; order Actinomycetales; family Micrococcaceae; genus Arthrobacter. The sequence continues at coordinate 6,291 of NZ_JAPSHJ010000073.1, forward strand.
GCCAGCCGACAACGAAGACAAGCACGCTCTCGACTTCTATCGGGCACAGGGAGCCGTCGCGTCCCCTGTGACATTCTTTACCTTCACCGCCCTGTCAAGGTTCCTTGAATGATGTCGACCAGGCGCTAACGACTGCAGCGCTCGGCATTTCCGTCCGCCTGAGCCAGGGCTAGACGTCCGCCTGAGCCAGGGCTAAATCTGCAACATGGCGACTATGTCTGAAGTACCAGGAATGGGCTTGGGAGAAAGGTGACGAGACAGCGCATCGAAGGTGCTTAGAGTAGATTAATCAGCTCGTCGAGAACTTCGTGCACGGCCGGCTTCCACGGCCCCGTCCCACTGAGCTAAGCCTGCGACGATTTAGGTGTCGTTCAGGCGGGAGCTCCTGACTGGACCTCCGGTTCGCGGGTAGGGCGCCAAAGTGCCAATGCAGGATTCGGAGTGGCCTGCCGTTGCCTTCCGGCGCGTATTGGCCTGTTACCGGCGGTAACTGGCGAGTTGAGAAAGGGTCACAAACGTCTTTCGACGGCCCAGAGATGCGCCTTGGATTTACGTTCCCGTGATCGGTTTCCCGACGATTTAACGGTTGCACGAAGAACCGGAAACATCCCTCGTTTCGGGCTTTTGGCGCTCCTACTCTGGTGTCGTCCAACCACTCACACCCGAAAGGGGTACCCACATGAAAAAAGTAGGCGCCTGGCTGACTGCCATCATCATGGCTCTCGGGCTGGGCCTGCTGGTTCCGGGGGCGGCCTCCGCAACGCCTTCCTACTGCGGACTCGCCTGGGGCTCACTCGCCAAGTCCAAGCAGGCCATGAGCGCGGCGTCAGTAACCAATGTGCGCTCGGGAAAGTACTACTGCTTCGACCGCCTGGTGATCGACATCAAGGGGAAGCCAACCGGTTACAACGTTCGTTACGTCTCAAAGGTCGTACAGGACGGGTCCGGACTGCCCATCAAACTGAGCGGCGGTGCATTCCTGCAGGTCACCGCCCACGCACCCAGCTATTTCCCCGCCACGGGCAAGGCCACCTTCGTCCCGGCCAACCGCTCCGAGGTGACCAACGTTTCGAAGTACCAGACGTTCCGGCAGGTCGCCTGGGCAGGCAGCTTCGAGGGTTGCACCACCCTGGGGCTCGGCGTCCGCGCCCGGCTCCCCTTCAAGGTCTTCACCCTCGCAGGTCCCGGCAACGGATCCAGGCTCGTGATCGACGTCGCCCACCAATGGTGACACCTAAAGCCGGATAGGAAACGGTGCCCCGCTGGGCGGGGCATCGTTTTGCCCCCACCGTAACCGACGGGCACGACTCGAAGCGATCATCGCACAGTTCCCGCAGGAGACCTGCGGATAACACGCTCTCATAGTCACCGAACTTTCTGGATCCGGCGGCCAGGTAGCTTGCCAGGACGACGCCGGGACCAGCCCTTGCGTGCAATTGTTTCCCGGAGGCACCACGCCGGCTCCTGGACCTGCGCGCCGCACATGGGCCGTCACGGGCACCCGGTCGCACCGCCGCGGCCAGCCACGTCCACGAGGGCACCGACGAGTTCGGGACCCAGCGCCAGTGCTGCATCGTTGTGGTTCGCCTCCGCTACCTCCACCTCGATGACGTAGTTTCCGGACTCCCGGGCCGCCTGAGCCACGTCCCGGCTCAGCTGTGCGGGCACGATGGTGTCCTCGCTCCCGTAGACCACGGCGATTGGGACGTCGGCGCGCGCTACGTTCTCGCGTACCGGGTAGTGATCGCGGAGCATCCAGCCCACCGGCACGCCGTAAGCTGCCCGGCCGGCGTCGGCGAGCGAGGTAAAAGGTGAGCGCAGCAGCATCGCGGCTGGAGGGTGCTCGGTGGCGAGCTCCGTGACCACCCCGGCGCCGATGCTCTCCCCGAAATAGACGAGCGAGCCCGCCGGTACTCCTGCCGCACCTGTCAGGAACTCGTGAGCGGCGCGGACATCGCGCGCGAGACCGTCCTCGGACGGGTGTCCGGGATTCGCCCCGTAACCTCGATAGTCGAAGAGCAGCACGCCGAAGCCGAGCTCGCTGATCGCTCGTCCCAGCCCTGCCCGATAAGCCCGGTTGCCGCCGTTGCCCGATGCGACGAGCACGGTCGTGCGGCAGCCGACTGCGGCTGGCAAGTACCAGGCACCGAGCTCGAGGCCGTCACTCGTCGTGAGCGTGACTTCCCGGGCTCCAGGCAACAGCTCCGCGGCCGGGCGTGGCTGACCGCGGTCGGGAAAATAGATGAGCGATCGTTGGAAGAACCACGGCATGCCAATCAGGAGCCCGACGACCACGAACACGGTCGCGAGCGGCATGATGCTTCGCACCGTCAACTTTTTCGGCACCGTCCTATGATCGCAGAGCGGTTCGCACCGCACACGGCACGTGGCCCACGACCTGATCACCGACCGCTGATGCACGCCGTCGAGCACGTGATCAATAGAGAAGAAGAAGATCGGCAGTCGTGGGCAGACGGCATTTCTGCCATGACGCCGGCGACCCGGATGGCCTATGTTCCACCGCACCTGTGACGCGATCGAGGCACACCTGACGATCGTGTTCACCACGCTTGCCGTTCCCAGAACCGTCCAGAACAGGACCGGGCGTGCGGTCGCCGACGTCATCAAGAACTCCGGCCCCTGCGCTCAGCAACCATCGCCATGGTGGAAATGGTGGAAAGAAGCGACGGCGGAAAGCTTGCCGTTAACCTTACTTGGCTCATTTCCTTAGTGCGTGAATTTGGGGCCGTGGATTGCGTTGAGGATGGCTTGCTGCTCTGCGTTGATGTCTGGGTCGAATCTTTAGTGGTGCCGTTGATGATCTTTTCCTGCATGCATATACAAAGAACCCGACCTAACGAGGCCTGACGCCCCTTTCACAAACCGCACTGGGTCAAGGGCTTCCATGCGAGCTGAGGAAGACTGATTCGATCGGCCTGGGAATTCAGGCTGATCGTTATTCGCGGCCGCCGGCTCTGCTCAGGGAGGCGGGCGAACCCCACTGAGGTAGGCAAGCTGCTGTCTGAGAGCCCGACCTCTTCGGGGGAAGGATCGCGTCCGGAATGCTCCAGAATTGCAGGTTGGATTGACCTTGACCTGGGTATCGTCGGCTATAGAATCCTGAGAATGATGACGGTGGCCGTCGGCATCGACGTCGGGCTCCTCGACGGCAAGGGGCTCGACCTTGTTGCCTTGGACGCCTCCCGCAGGATCCGCCACGCCGTCCCGCACCTTCGCGATCTCAACGAACTCATACGGATCGTGGAGACGCTCGCGCCTGATGTCGTTTGCATCGATTCGCCTTCACAGTGGGCGGAGCCAGGCACCCGTCGCCCCGCCGAGCTGGACTTGGTCCGACGAGGGATCAACCTCTACGCCACTCCGTCAGCAGACCGCTCCCGTCCATTCCACCGCTGGATGCATGACGGGTTCAGTGTCTATGCAGCACTCGCCCACGCGTACCCTCGATATACCGGGGGCGACGCCCGTGGGAAAGCGGCCGAGTACTTCCCGCATGCCTCTGTAGTTGCGCTGAACGGACGGATCGGGGAGTTTGCCGAGAAGATCTCAATCCGCCGGCAGCTGTTAGCGGAGCAAGGAGTCGATGAGCGGGTGCTGATCGGCGCCGACCAAGTAGACGCGGCGCTAGGAGCACTTACGGGACTCATCGCCCTGGAAGGGCGGCATTCTTGGGTGGGCGAGGGGACGGACGCGATGCTTCTTCCCGTGCACGAGCTCCGTGCACGGTACCTACGAGCTCCTGCAGCCCCGGCCGTTCGGAGAGTGGGCGGTGCTGCGCGCCCGCCGTTTCCAGCCGACGAGAAGCGTGCGCCTTGTCTCTGCGGATGCGGCGGAACGCCAGCAGGGCGGCGATCACGATTCATGCCTGGCCATGATCACCGGGTAAACCCCGCGACGGGCCGAAGATGGAACGGATTGCCGTAACCGCACGCAACCCCTGTGCAA
>NZ_JAPSHJ010000111.1 GCF_031179985.1 Arthrobacter sp.
CATCAGGAACGGCAGCAGCCGCCACTTGATGATTTTGATGGTCCGCGGATCCACCTGAGGCGGGTGGGTTGTAGCAGTCATGAGTGTTGCTCCAAGCTTCGTCGATTGGGGAGGTTTTGCGATTACCCTGCGCCCTGAACCGGGGGGAACCGCACCTTCCGTGACCATATGATTCAGATCACCAGTTGTACATATAAAGTACTATCTGAGTCAAAAGGAGTCAAGGCTCTCCCACTTTTTCGGCGTCTCTTGCCAAGATTGTCTTTGGATTGTACTTTTGATAGCGGAAGGGAGCGAGTAATGAAGCTTGCAATCATTGGATGCGGGGAAGTGGGACGGCTCTATGCCGCAGCCGCTGCCCCCCACTTCGAACTGGTCCTGTGTGACGCCTACCCGTCGGCGGCCGCGCAGGAGCTGGCACAACAACTGGGGGTGGAACTGAAAAGCTCCATCGGGCCCTGGCTTGCTGATATGGATCGTGTATGGGCCTGCGTCACCGGAGATGTTGCAGTCTCCGTTGCCGAACAGGCTTCTGCCCACACCAGCCCAGGGGCGCTCTACGCTGATCTGAGCACCGCCAACTCCGCCGACAAGCGACAAGCAGCCGAGCTGCTGGAGGCAAAGTCAGCCGGATATGTGGACGTTGCCATCATGGGCGCCGTCGGACTGACCGGAGTCAGGACTAACCTGCTCGCCGCCGGCCCCGACGCCGCATCGGCAGTCAAGGACTTCGGGAAACTCGGGGCACCGGCAAGGGCCCTGGATAACGCCGCCGCTGGCGACGCCATCGCGCTCAAGCTGCTCAGGACCGTCCTGACCAAGGGGCTCGAGGCACTGGGGGTCGAGGCACTGATCGCTGCCGAGAGCCAAGGCGTGCGTGCAGAGCTCTACCGGGTGCTGGCGGACATCGACACCGAGGGGTTCACGAACTTCCTCAACGCCGTAGTCCGCACCCACGTCCTCCACGCCGAGCGCCGGTTCCATGAAGTTGACCGGGCCATCGCTCAGCTGGACGAAGCAGGACTGCCCTCATCAGTACTCGCCGGAACGCGTGAGCGCTATGAACAGACAGTCCAGGCGCTGAAGGACTCAACTCCTGCGCCGGGCACAGCAGAAAACATCGACTCGGCAGTCTCCTGGCTGCTCGAATCCTCACAAGCTGCCAAGGCCACCGCCTAACGCAGCACCAAGTTCGCGCCCTGCCGGGTGTGAGAGAACGTAAGGAAAAACAATGGATCTAGGTATCAAAGACAAGGTCGCCCTCGTACTGGGCGCCGGCGGAGGCCTGGGCGGCGCTATTGCCCGTTCCCTGGCCGCTGAAGGTGTCAAGGTAGCTGTCGCTGACATTGAATCGAAGTACGCAGATGTCACCACCGCAGCCATCAACGCCGCCGGAGGCACCGCCAAGTCCTTCGCATGGGATCTTGCCGACGTCAGCGCAATCGATAAGAAGGTCGCAGAGATCGAGGCGGAGCTGGGCCCGATCGACATTCTGGTCAACAACACCGGCGGCCCGCCCCCCACGCTGGTCCACGGCCAGCCCACCGAGACCTGGAACTCCTATTTCCAGTCCATGGTCCTTCCCGTCATCGCACTGACCGACCGTGTGCTCCCGGGCATGAAGGAACGCGGCTGGGGCCGCATCATCACCAGCACCAGCTCCGGAGTCATCGCCCCGATCGCGAACCTCGGACTGTCCAACTCCCTGCGTTCAACCCTTGTCGGCTGGTCCAAGACCCTCGCCCGCGAAGTTGGCCCGTTCGGTATCACCGCCAACATCGTCCTCCCGGGCCGCATCGCAACCGGACGCATCACGTCCCTTGACGAGGCAAAGGCCAAGCGCGAAAACCGCCCGGTCGCCGAGGTCACGGCCGAAAGCACCGCCTCCATCCCCGTCCAGCGCTACGGCAACCCGGACGAATACGGTCAGACCGTCACGTTCCTCTCCGGAACCGGCGCCTCATACATCACCGGTTCGGTGATCCGGGTCGATGGCGGCCTGATCCCCAGCGTCTAACCGCGACCGTTCCCGGTCCTTTCACCCGGTGGCCGGCACGCGCCGGCCACCACCCGAGAAGGAAAGCCACACCATGAAACTCAACCGCACGGAAAAGGGCGTCTACGCGATCGCCCCGACGCCTTTCCTGGACAACGGAGAGATCGATTTCCCCTCCATTGACCGGCTCGTCGATTTTTACCAGGACGCCGGCGTAAACGGAATCACCGTCCTCGGAGCACTGGGTGAAGCACCCAAACTCACCACCGAGGAAGCAGAAGCCGTCGCCGAACGCTTCATCAACCGCTCGGACCTCCCGGTCATCGTTGGTGTCTCCGCACCCGGTTACGCCGCCATGGGAGCACTGTCAGCAAAGGTGATGTCCCTCGGCGCCGCCGGCGTTATGATCGCCCCGCCGGCCTCGCTGCGCACCGATGACCAGATCGTGAACTACTACCGCGGAGCCGCGGAAGCCATCGGCAAGGACACCCCGTTCGTCATCCAGGACTTCCCCCTGACCTTCTCGGTCATCATGGCAACGGACGTCATCCGCCGGATCGCGGTGGAGAACGAAAACGCCGTCATGCTCAAGCACGAGGACTGGCCCGGTCTGGAAAAGATCAGCCAGCTCCGCGCGCTGGAAGAGGGCGGCAAGATTCCACACCTGTCCATCCTCTGCGGTTTCGGCGGGGCCTTCCTGGACTTCGAAGTCGAACGCGGTGCAAACGGCGCCATGACCGGATACTGCTTCCCGGAAATGC
>NZ_JAPSHJ010000074.1 GCF_031179985.1 Arthrobacter sp.
CGGGTACTGGATTACTTCGCCGAGTTCATGGCGAACTCACCGACCCGTATGTCCCCGGACTACGGCTTCGAGTTCCTTAGCCTCGAGGTCATCAACGAGGGGGAGTACCCGGTCTCGGTGACCCTTCTTCACACGGCAGGACCCAATGAGGGGCAGGAGCGCATCGTCCGGGCCAAGTACGTCGTCGGCGCCGACGGTGCCCGCAGCAGGGTGCGGGCATCGATCGGCTGTAGCCTCGCGGGGGACCAGGCCAATCATGCCTGGGGGGTTATGGATGCCCTCGCCGTCACTGACTTCCCTGATATCCGGACGAAGTGCGCCATCCAGTCAGGCGCGGGCGGCAGCATCCTGCTGATTCCCCGCGAAGGCGGACACCTGTTCCGTATGTACGTTGACCTCGGTGAGGTGGACCCGAAGAACAAAGGCGCCGTGCGCGGCACCACCATCGAGCAGATCATCGGCAAGGCCAATGACATCCTTCACCCGTACACGCTCGATGTTCGCAACGTCGCCTGGCACAGCGTCTACGAGGTTGGCCACCGTCTTACTGACAGGTTCGACGACGTCCTCCCGGACGAACGCGGCACCCGCACACCACGCGTATTCATTACCGGCGACGCTTGCCACACTCACAGTGCCAAGGCCGGCCAGGGCATGAACGTCTCCATGCAGGACGGCTTCAACCTCGCCTGGAAGCTCGGCCACGTGCTTGAGGGCCGGAGCCCGGAGAGCCTGCTGTCCACGTACTCGGCCGAGCGCCAGGTGGTGGCGAAGAACCTCATCGACTTCGATAAGGAGTGGTCCACGATGATGGCGAAGAAACCCGAGGAGTTTGAGCACCCTTCCGATCTTGAGGATTTCTACGTCCGCACCGCAGAGTTCCCTGCCGGTTTCATGACCGAGTACGCGCCGTCCGTACTTGTCGGTGGCTCTGAATACCAGGACCTGGCCACCGGCTTTACAGTCGGCAAACGCTTCAAGTCAGCGCCGGTGGTCAGGGTCGGGGACACCAATCCGATGCACCTTGGCCACCATGCGCGGGCGGACGGCCGCTGGCGCATCTATGTCTTCGCCGATCCTGCCACCCCGTCCGGAAAACCGGAAAGCGGCCAGCAAGGGACCGCCTCGCCTACTGAACAGTTCGCCGAGTGGATCGCGAACTCGCCGGAATCGCCGCTCGCCGCAACGCCGTCGGGCGCGGATCCTGACGCCTGGTTCGACGTAAAGGTGATCTATCAGCAGGAGCATGCTCGCATCGATATCGGCGCCGTTCCCGCAGTCTTCAAGCCCCAGGTCGGCCCGTTCAAACTCATCGACTACGAGAAGGTCTATGCGACGGATCCCCATGCAGACATCTTCGAACTGCGCGGCCTTGACCGGGGCGGCGTCGTTGTGGTGGTGCGCCCGGACCAGTATGTCGCCAACGTCCTGCCGCTGACGGCAACGGGGGAGCTGGGTGCGTTCTTCGCTCCCCTCCTGCAGAGCAGGCAACCAGCGACAGTCCGTCCGGCAGAGCGCTCGACACTGTAACAAGGATTCGCCCGTCCACCTCTCGACCTCCCGTACGTTCGTCGCTAGTCTGGCACCCAGCGGCGTCGATTCCCGGCCATCCCGATTGACGCACAGGCAGAGGCGGCACCCGGTCGCCGTTCATGCGAAGGAGCACATCATGGGAATCCTCTCCGTTGACCTGTTCATCACCCTCGACGGCGTGTACCAGGCGCCGGGCGGCCCCGATGAGGACCGGGAGGGCGGCTTCGAGTTCGGCGGCTGGCAGGGAGCGTATTTTGACGAGGAGACCGGGCAGGCGATCGGCGCCGGAATCGACCGCATGGACGCCCTCCTGCTCGGACGCAAGACCTACGACATCTTTGCCGGATACTGGCCGGGCAAAGGCGGCGATGACCCGATCGCCGAGACGTTCAACGCGCTGCCGAAGTTCGTTGTGTCGCGCTCCCTGACGGATCCGGGGTGGGAGGGAACGACGGCGCTGTCGGACGTTGCGGAGGTGGCGGCGGTGAAGGACCGTTTCGACGACATTCACGTCGTCGGCAGCGGGAATCTCGCACGATCGCTGCTCGAGGCTGACCTCGTCGACCGGCTGAACCTCTTCCTTTACCCGCTCACGTTCGGATCAGGCAAGCGGCTTTTCGCCGATGGCACCGGCGTGCCGGCTGCGTTCCGGTTCGCTCAGCCACCCCAGGCGTTCCCCAAGGGTGCGGTCTCCCTTGTCTACGAGCGCGCGGGGGCGCCAATCACCGGCGTGGATATCAGCCAGGGGTAGCGGCAACGCAGCTGGGCGAGATAAACATCTAGGGGCACGGTACCGGTTCGACACACTCAACGGCATAAGGTTTGGTCGCCGATCGCTGGAGTGGACGACGCAGGTGCATCTGGTACGGACCGTCCGTTACGGTGGCACGCGGATCCAGCTGCACAACCAGGAGTGGTTCGGTGCGGGTGGCATCCAGCCGGACCACCATGCCGTCACGCCGCCCGTCTACAGACAGCGGGGTCGCGGGCTCCACCGCAGTCTCGTTAAGACGCTCCTGATGCTCCTGCCCCGCTGCCAGGAAGAGAATTCCATGGGCAACCCCGATGACCTTCAACGGGATTAATGCATCAGACGGCGGGAGTTCCGGGGAGAGTGGGGGTTGCACGTGCTGGTCCAGCGCAGATGACACCTGCTTCAGGATCACATCGCATCCCATGCACCCGTTTCGCTCTCCGACATCAGCCAAGAGGGTCACATGCAGGCCCCTGGGTGCCTGGTCCCACGCCTCGGCCACAACCAGGCACCACGCCCCGTGGTACTCCGTTCCGTATTTCATGACGTAGACCTGGTCCTCGCCGAGGATCGGCACTCCGTCCTGTCGGGCGGTTGGCTCCACAGGCTTCAGTTCACCAAGGCCTCTGGAACCTGCAAGGTTTTTATGGCTGGCCCCGAGGTACTTGCGAACCAACGGATTGCGTGACCGTTCTGGTCGTGGCACGGCTTGCGGGCCTTTCTATGCGGCGGTGCGTCACAACCGCACCTTGTTACTGGCCCCCTGTATAGCTTGCTGGGTCGCTGACGAAATAGGAAACGGTGTCCACATTGCACCTCTATTCCTGATAACTTTCGTCAGGTCCGGACCCTGTCCGCGCCTCGCGGTTGTCATTACACTGGGACGCATGACCGAGCAGGAACCGGCCTCGCGCATAACTGATCCGGACGCCGTCGACACGTCCTTGCGAAGTCCGGCACAGCGTGCCCGCACGTTCGCCGGAATCCTGGTGAACACAGCCCTGGCAAACATCACGACGAGTTACCTGTGGTTCGCGCTGACATTCTGGGTATATCTGGAAACGCGCAACGTGATCGCCACCGGGGTGGTCGGCGGCGCGTACATGCTGTTGATCGCCCTCTCGAGCATCAGCTTCGGCACGTTCGTGGACCGCTACCGCAAGCTGGCCGTGATGCGCTTCGCGGCGGGCTTCACCCTGGTGATGTTTGTGTTGTCCGGAGTCATGTTCCTGCTGACGCCCACCCCGCAGCTGCTGGACCTTACACAGCCGTGGTTCTGGCTGTTCACACTGATCATCCTCGTTGGAGCAGTTGTGGAGAACATGCGCAACGTGGCCCTTTCCACCATTGTCACCATCCTCATTGAGCCGGACCGGCGGGCCAACGCCAACGGAATGGTGGGTATGGTGCAGGGACTGGCGTTTATCGTCACCTCGGTGCTCTCCGGATTGTCCATCGGGCTACTGGGCATGGGCTGGACTGTCGTCGTCGCCGTGGTGCTGACTGTGCTGGCCTTCGCGCACCTGCTCACTCTGCACATGCCGGAGGAAGTGCACGTGGCCTCCACGGACGCGCACGGCGCGTTCGACCTACGCGGTTCCATTGCCGCCGTGCTGGCCATCACCGGACTCTTCGCCCTGATCCTGTTCTCCACGTTCAACAACTTCATCGGCGGCGTCTACATGGCGCTGATGGATCCCTATGGCCTGGAGATGTTCCCGGTTGAAATATGGGGAGCCGTCTTCGCGCTGGGGTCCACGGGCTTCATCATAGGTGGAGCGCTGGTGGGCAAGTTCGGGCTCGGGGCCAACCCGCTGCGCACCATGCTTTGCGCGGTGGTGGTCATGGGGATCCTCGGTGCTGTATTCACAGTGCGGGAGTGGGCCTGGCTGTACATCGCAGGAATCTGGCTATACCTGGTTCTCATCCCTGTCGTGGAGGCTGCGGAGCAGACGGTCATCCAACAGGTGGTGCCGCTGCAACGGCAGGGCCGGGTGTTCGGATTCGCCATGGCATTCGAATCTGCTGCAGCACCCATCACCGCGTTCCTTATTGCCCCGATCGCCCAATTCTGGATCATCCCGTACGCGCGGTCCGAGGAGGGCGCTGCGCAGTTGGCCCCGCTGCTGGGCGAGGGCGTCTCCCGTGGCATCGCCCTGGTGTTCCTGATCGCGGGGATCATCATGGTCGTGGCGGCCTTGCTGGCCTTCCTGACTCCGGTTTACCGCCGGGTTTCGGCGTCTTACATAAAGGCGTCCGCAGAGGCGAAGGAAACCGCGAACGCGGACTCCCCGTCCTCCGGATAGCAAAGACGCATTGCCATGACGCACGGACGCAGGGGCCGGCGTCGAAAATATAGCGGTACCCGTCGCTTCCCGTGCTGCCAGCAAAGTGGAGCCCGATGTTCCCGGGCTGAACGTCCCCTTGAACCGTCACTGCGGGTGAGATGCACTCCGGGAGCCTTTGGGGGAGGATTTGCCATCCGGCGCACTTCGTCGCTTCACCTAAGAGATGTGTGAATCGATCCAAGGACCAGCAGTGCCCTTGAATAATGTCCGCAACCTATTCGACTGCCAAGCATCAGGGAAATGTCGCGAAGGATTAGAGAGCCTAACCAAAAGCACTGTATTGCCGTTGGAATGCGCTTTACTTCGAATGGATCCGTCGATAAAGCGCTTTCTCAATGAATCGAATCAATAAATGAATCAATCGGACCGCACAAGCCGCATTGCGAAGACAACCCTTCATTAGGGCCGAATTCAGAGGTTTGTTGACACGCTGCCAACGCATGCCCTACGTTGTGATCACGTTCACAATGAATCGATTCATTACAAAGGAGTAACCGGCATGGACGACACGTATACGCATGGCGTCGACCTGCGCAGCAGTCCCGCTGCCGCCGATGATCCTGTCCCGATTCTGGAGCTTCGGGGTATCCACAAGGCTTTCGGAGCAGTCAAGGCCCTCCGGGGTGCCAACCTCAGCCTCCTCCGGGGGCAGGTTACTGCCCTCGTGGGCGAAAACGGGGCCGGGAAGTCAACCCTGGTCAAGACTCTGGCCGGCCTTCATCAGCAGGACCAGGGCCACGTCCTCCTGGATGGCGAGGAGGTTTCCTTTCGGGATCCGCTTCAGGCCCGCGAAGCAGGAATCGCCGTCATCTACCAGGAACCAACAATGTTTCCGGACCTTACTGTGGCCGAAAATATCTTTATGGGCCGCCAGCCCCTCGGGCGTTTCCGACGGATAGACAGAAAATTGATGCGGCGGATGGCCGTGGAGCTTTTCACCCAGCTTGGAGTACGGATCGATCCCGACCGCAGCGCGCAGGGTCTTTCCATTGCCGATCAGCAGGTGGTCGAAATTGCCAAAGCGATCTCCCTGGATGCGCGTGTCCTGATCATGGATGAGCCGACGGCCGCATTGAGCGGCGTAGAAGTCGAGCGGCTCTTTGCCGTGACCCGGACGTTGCAGGACAGGGGAGCGGCAGTGCTGTTCATTTCGCACCGCTTCGAGGAGGTCTTCGCTCTCGCGGACTGGATAACGGTCATGCGCGACGGCGCGCACGTCTTAACGGCCCCCGCCGCTGAACTCAGCATTGACCAGGTCATCCGCCAAATGGTTGGTCGCGACGTCGCATCCCTGTTTCCCAAGCAAGACGCCAAGATTGGTGGCGTTGCCCTGGAAGTCAGGAAGCTAAGCCGCAAGGGCGTTTTTCACGACATCTCTTTCACCGTCAATGCCGGTGAGATCGTGGGACTGAGCGGCCTGGTTGGCGCCGGGCGTTCAGAAGTTGCGCGGGCTGTTTTCGGCGTCGACAAATACGATGCCGGCGAAGTCCTGATACTCGACAAGCCGCTGAAGCCGCTCTCCCCGAGTGCAGCCATGGCCGCAGGCGTAGGCCTGGTGCCCGAAGACAGGCGCAAACAGGGCCTCGTTATGGAGCTGCCGGTGAGCCGGAACCTGACGCTCACTCTGAGGCATAAGCTGAGCCGCTTTGGGCTGCTGACCAACCGCTCCGAGGCCGCAACCACCAGAGATTGGGCAAAAAGGCTTCAGATCAAGGCCGGCTCGCCAAATTCACCTATTTCGACACTCTCCGGAGGAAACCAGCAAAAAGTCGTTCTCGGCAAATGGCTGGCCACCGGTCCGAAAATCCTCATTATCGATGAACCCACCAGGGGAATTGATGTAGGCACAAAATCCGAGGTGCACCGGCTTATTTCCGAATTGGCGGGAAATGGTCTGGCCGTCCTGATGATCTCTTCAGAACTTCCGGAAATCCTCGGGATGTCTGACCGGGTCCTGGTCATGCACGAAGGACGCCTCACCGCAGAATTGAGCCGCAGCGAGGCCACCGAGGAGACCGTCATGACTGCAGCCACCGGCGTCGAATCCCCAAACAAGGAGCCAAAAGCGTGACCACACTAGCCCTTCAACGCCAGCCCTCGCTGGCCTGGCTGGGGACCCTGACCCGCTCCCGGGAATTCGGCGTTTTCCTCGCCCTCGCAATTCTCATTGGAGCAACAGTCGCCGCGAACCCCCGATTTCTCAGCGCACAGAGCACCAAGGACCTGCTCCTGAATTCCTCCATCCTGGTGATTCTCGCTGTTGGTCAAGCAGTGGTCATCATCACCAAGAACGTCGACTTGTCGGTGGGGGCAGTGCTTGGCCTTACGGCCTTCGCGACGGGCAAGATTTTCATCGCACTGCCCGAGCTTCCCGTCCTGGTGATGTTGGTGATCGGCATTGGACTGGGCATGCTGCTGGGGGCGCTGAACGGGGCGCTGATTGCCATTGCCAAGGTTCCATCCCTGGTGGTCACTCTGGGCACGCTGTACATCTTCCGAGGTGTTGATTTCGCCTGGGCGCAAGGCCAGCAGATCAGCCCGTCCAACCTTCCCCGGGCCTTTCTGGATCTCGGAAGCGGAGCAGTCTTCGCGCTCCCTTATCTCGCGCTCATAGCGTTGGCCGTCGTCCTTTTCTTTGGGCTTTACCTGAAGAACATGCGGTCCGGCCGCGAATTCTATGCAGTCGGGTCAGATGATCTCGCTGCTCGGCTCTACGGCATCGGGGTGGGCAGGAGGGTTTTCATTGCCTTTGCAATCTCCGGCGCTCTGGCCGGACTGGCGGGCGTTATTTACGCCGCAAAGTATGGAAACCTGGACGCCACGGCGGGCCAAGGCATGGAACTGAACGTTGTGGCAGCGGCCGTCGTTGGTGGCGTAGCGATCGCAGGCGGCGTTGGAACCGTTTATGGGGCGGCAATAGGCGCAGTACTTCTGACCACCATTACCTCTGCCCTGCCAGTCCTGGGAGTATCCCCGTTCTGGCAGCGGGCCATGATCGGTGCCCTGATTCTGGCCTCGATTGCACTTGACCGTTACCTGGCCCTGCGCACTGAGCGACGGCTGAGAGGACACGACACCCATGTTGGCTGAAACCGCACCACGACCAACGGTTACCCGTACCGCCGCTTCCCGTTGGGGCTTCCTGCAGGGTTGGGACGCAGCCATCATCGCCGCGGTCCTCCTCAGCATTCTTGTGGCTTCAGTGATGGTGGACGGCTTTGCCTCACCCCGTAATGCAGGGTTTCTTCTGATAGACATGATCCCCATCCTGTTGCTGGCGCTACCGATGACACTGATCATTCTCACCGGGGAGATTGACCTTTCGGTTGCCAGCATCGCCGGGTTCATCAGCTGCGTTTTTGGCGCTCTCTGGAGCGGCGGGCTCCCGCTGGAAACCATCATTCCCCTGTGCCTCGTGCTCGGTGCCATCTCCGGGGCCGTGAACGGATTCCTTGTCTCGGTTCTGGGGTTGCCGTCACTCGCGGTGACTATCGGCACCTTGGCTCTTTACCGGGGACTGGCCTTTGTGGTCCTGGGGGACCAGGCAGTGACGAGCTTTCCCCGCGTCATCACCTCCGGACTGCAAGCCAAGATTGGAACATCTGGCATTCCTGTCTGGATCATCCCCGTACTGCTTCTGGCTGTTGTCTTCGGGGTGATCCTGCACTTCACGGCCTTCGGCCGGTCACTGTTCGCCATCGGCTACAGCGAACACGCTGCCCGCTTCTCCGGGATCACGGTTGCACGGACGAAGTTCTGGCTATTCGTCGTCTCCGGCGCCATTGCGGCTCTGGTCGGCATCTGGTGGACCCTGCGATACGGAAGCGCACGAGGGGACAACGCGACCGGCCTGGAGCTGTCAGTCATCGCAGCCGTACTTCTGGGAGGCGTATCTATCTTCGGCGGCAAGGGCAACCTGCCGGGCGTGATCGCCGGCGTAGCGCTGCTTGCCATCCTCCGCAACGCCCTCCAGCTGGCAAGCGTCCCGGAGGACACGCTCTCAATGCTGACCGGAGGACTCCTGATCGCAGCGGTCGTCGCTCCAAATGCCGTCACTTGGGCCCGCTCGGCCCGAAAGAGACCTCTCACCACTTAGCCCTATTACCCACTTGCAACAACGACGTTCAACCCGAAAGGCAGCACCATGAAATTCAGCAAAAGAGGAACCAGCCGCGTCGCACCGGCCTATCTTGCCGTCGTCACCGGCCTTACCCTGGCCCTGACAGCCTGCGGGGGGACCACAGTCAACTCAGGATCCACCGCAGATGCTGGAGGCGGCACGTCAACGGCCAGCGCTGATCCCAACGCCCCGCTTAAGGAAGGGCTCAAGGTGGCCTTCCTGCCCAAGCAGCTGAACAACTCCTACTTCACTGTCACCGACCGCGGCGGCAAGACGGCCGTAGAGGAGTTCAAGGGTGAGTTCTCCGAGGTCGGTCCGTCCGAAGGCAGCGCTTCCAGCCAGGTGAGCTACATTAACACGCTCACCCAGCAGGGCACCGAAGTGATCGTCACCTCAGCCAACGACCCCAAGGCCATTTGTTCGGCCCTCGACGAAGCCCGGAACGCCGGCGCCAAGGTTGTAACCTTCGACTCAGACACAGATCCCGAATGCCGCGACGTTTACGTAAACCAGGCAACGTCCGAAGGGATTGCTTCAACCCAGATCAAGCTGATTTCCGAGGCAATAGGATCCGAGGGCGGCGAGATCGCCATCCTCTCGGCCACGGCCAATGCGACGAACCAGAACGCCTGGATCGAACTTATGAAGAAAGAACTCCAAAAGCCCGAATACTCTAAGCTGAAGCTGGTCTCAACTGTCTACGGCGACGACAACGCCCAGAAGTCCCAGCAGGAAGTCCAGGCGCTCCTGCAGCAGCACCCTAACCTCAAGGGAATCATTTCGCCCACCACTGTTGGCATCGCGGCTGCCGCACAGTACCTGTCCGGCTCGGAGTACAAGGGCAAGGTCCAGCTCACGGGTCTTGGATTCCCCAGCCACCTTAAGGAATTTGTCAAGGACGGCACCATGAAGTCCTTCGCTCTCTGGGATGTTGAAAAGTTGGGCTACCTCGCTGCTTACACAGGCGCCGCTCTCGCGTCCGGTCAGATTACAGGGGCAGAAGGCGAGAAGTTCGAGGCCGGCTCCATGGGCGAATTCACTATCGGAGCCAACAAGACTGTCCTGCTCGGAGATCCCACGGTGTTCACCGCGGACAATGTGGACAAGTTCAACTTCTAGAACCACAAGCCGGCGGCTTCCTGCTGCCGGCGGCTGCTAACCCGGATCGGGGCCCTGCCCGCAGTGGCCCCGATCTGAGCTCCCAGCCCTGCCCATTCTTCCTTCAGACGTACCGCGCACGCAGAAACGGATAGATCCACTTATGAACAACACGACGACGGCGCTGGGCAGGCTCGAGGAGCTTGCTATTGAGGTTCCCTCTTGGGCGTATGGGAATTCGGGGACGCGTTTCCGGGTGTTTGGTACGCCGGGGACTCCGAGGACGATTCAGGAGAAGTTAGC
>NZ_JAPSHJ010000007.1:0-18665 GCF_031179985.1 Arthrobacter sp.
GAGCGTCCGGCCAGGAGCGGCGGGATGTGAAGGAGCGTCCGGCCATGGCCTGCGAAAGGTGAGGGAGCGTCCGCTGTGGGCGAAATATGCCCTCGAAAGGGGAGATTTCCCGTGTTTTTCCTCAAAAAGTCGCGGAAACACGCGGAATTTGCAGCCCTCATCGCGGCAAGCTGGTAAGTTTTCGAACAGTGGCTTGTACGCATGCCGCATGCAGGCTCCAGAATCATGACCGTCCAGGAGGACATAAATGGCTAAGAACCGTAGTGAACTTGTTGCAGAGGTAGCAGGCAAGGCCGGCACCAGCCAGGCAGCCGTCAACTCCGTGCTGGATGCACTGTTCGAGGTTTTCGAGACCTCTGTCGCCTCGGGCGAAAAGATCACCATCCCGGGCTGGCTCGCAGTTGAGCGTACCGACCGCGCTGCCCGCACCGGCCGCAACCCCCAGACCGGCGAGACCATCCAGATCGCCGCTGGCCACAGCGTCAAGCTGACGGCGGGCTCCAAGCTGAAGGCTGCTGTCTCCAAGAAGTAGAGTCTTCTTCCAGGCTTAGAAGGAGCGGCAGCCTACGGGCTGCCGCTCCTTCGCCATTTAACCCACACCGCTATTTGCCTCGCCGCAGCAGACCCCCGTCCGTAGCCCTCCGTCGGCAAGACCGCCCGATTCGCGGAGTTCACGGGTGTAGCGGACAATGGATAGGTGCCTTCCGCATCAAAATCCCCCTCCACAGCCCCAACGCTGCCGCCCCTAGAAGGGCAGCGGGGGGCTGGCAGTGTCCTCGGCGTCTCAAGGCCGTGGCTGCTGGGAGGCGTGCTCGCAGTATTTCTCGGCCTGACAGCCGCACTGCTTTTCTCAGGGGCGGCGACCGCCCGTGACGTCTCCGATCCCGGTGCCTTTGTCCGGTGGGGGCTGCCTGTCAGCAAGGCCATCCACAACGTTTCGCTGGCCACAGTAATCGGCGGGCTCATCTTCGCTGTAGGCATCCTGCCCCGGTCCGTCGGGGGATCCCGCTCCAGGGCCAACGAGTTGCCGGAGCACCCTGCCTTTACGAGGGCACTGACGGTGGCCGCAGCGGCCGGTGTGGCGTGGACCCTGTCCGCCATCGCCGTCCTGGTGCTTACCTACTCGGATGTCGCCGGCCAAGCCGTGGCAGGAGACGCAGAATTCACGCGCGCCCTGGTGTACTTCATGACGGATATCGAAACGGGCCGAGCATGGCTGGCCGTCGTCATCATCGCTGCCGTGGTCAGCACCGCACTGTTTGGCGTGCGGTCCCTCACCGGCCTGGCGCTTACCCTCGTATTGGCGCTGATCGGCCTGGTGCCGCCGGCCCTCGTCGGCCACTCTTCCAGCTCGAGCGATCACGAGGGCGCCATCAACTCCTTGGGCCTGCACGTCATGGGAGTAACCGCCTGGGTGGGCGGAATCGTCATGTTGGCGGCCCTGTCCGGAATCCTTACCGGCTCCAAACCTGCGGGAAAGACCGACATCACCGAAGCCGTACTCCGACGGTTCTCAACTCTTGCCGGCTTCGCCTTTGTCCTGGTCTTCGCCTCGGGCGTGATTAACGCCAGCATCCGCCTGACCAACTGGAGCGACCTGTTCGGCTCGGATTACGGCCAGCTGGTCCTTGCAAAGGCCATCGCCACCCTGGTGCTGGGAGCCATTGGACTCATGCACCGGCAATGGATCATCCCCCAGCTGAACCGGCAAGGAGCTGCGCTTTCCACCCGGCGGGTTCTTTGGCAGCTGGTCATAGCGGAACTGCTGATCATGGGGGCGACGTCGGGCATCGCCGTCGCGCTGGCACGTTCAGCCCCGCCCCAGCCCACAACGTACGCCCCTAGCGCCTCTCCTGCCTTCATCCTCACCGGCTACGAGCTTCCACCCGAGCTGACCCCGGAGCGCTGGCTCACCGAGTGGCGGTTGGACTGGTTGTGGATCACAGTGGCTGTCTTCGGGCTTGCGGCTTACATCCTCGGTGTGCGGAAAGTCCTGCGGCGCGGTGACAAATGGTCCTGGTTCCGCACCATCAACTGGGTCATCGGGCTTCTGGTCCTGACCTACATCACGTCCGGGGCACCGTCGGTCTATGGACGTGTGCTTTTCTCAGCGCACATGGTGGACCACATGGCCCTGACCATGGTTGCACCCATCTTCCTGGTGCTCGGGTCGCCGGTGACTCTTGCCCTGCGCGCGCTGACTGCCCGCTCTGACGGTTCGCGCGGGATCCGGGAATGGCTGCTGCTGTTTGTGCATTCCCGCTTCTCGAAACTGGTCACTCACCCGCTCTTCGCGGCAGCCAACTTTGCCGGTTCGATTGTCCTGTTCTATTTCTCCGATGCCTTCAGCTTTGCCATGCGGGAGCATGTGGGCCATGAGCTCATGAACCTGCACTTCGCGCTGACCGGCTACATATTCGTGCTGACCATGATCGGTACTGATCCGTTGCCTCAGCGTGCCCCATACCCCATGCGGCTCCTGCTGCTCCTGGCGACCATGGGCTTCCACGCCTTCTTCGGTGTTTCCATCATGGGTGGCACCGGTTTGCTGGCAGCCGATTACTTCGGCAACCTGGGCAGGTCCTGGGGCCAGCCAGCCCTCCTTGACCAGCAAACGGGAGGTGCCGTGGCGTGGGGAATCGGCGAGGTACCCACGCTGCTGGTGGCGATCGGCGTCGCAGTGATGTGGTCCCGCTCGGATGCGCGGGAGACCCGGCGGACCGATCGGGCGGCGGACAGGAATAACGACGCCGATCTGACTGCTTACAACGATATGTTTGCCAAGCTGGCCGAACGTGATGCCAAGGTTGCCGAACGAAACCAAAAGCTGGAAGGACGCTGATGAGCGACACCGTACGCACCCACCTCCGGGTCCGCGCCTCTGAACTTGTGGGCAGGGGTTGGCTCAATACAGGCGGAAAATCCCTGGACCTGGAATTACTGCGGGGCAAGATCGTGCTGCTGGATTTCTGGACCTTCTGCTGCATCAACTGCCTCCATGTCCTGGACGAGCTGCGGCCTCTTGAGGAGCAGTACTCCGACGTCCTCGTCACTGTCGGCGTGCACTCGCCGAAGTTCGAGCACGAGGCCGATCCTGTGGCCCTTGCGGCGGCAGTGGAACGTTACGACATCCACCACCCGGTCCTGGACGACCCCGAGCTGGAAACGTGGAAGGCATACGCTGCCCGCGCCTGGCCGACCCTCGTGGTGGTTGACCCCGAGGGCTATATCGTGGCCCACCTGTCCGGCGAAGGCCATGCTGACGGCCTGTCCGTGCTGATCCCTGAACTCATCGCCGAGCACGAGGAGAAGGGCACGCTGCACCGCGGTAACGGTCCGTACGTGGCGCCGGAGCCGACGTCGGGAACCCTGCGTTTCCCCGGCAAAGCGCTGTACCTGCCTGCCGGACGTGGAACTGCGGCCGGAGACGCGACCGGAACGCCGTCCGACGTCGGATCCTGGCTCCTGACTGATACTGGTCACCACCGTCTGGTGGAACTTGATACTGACTTTCAGACCGTCCTGGGTACTTTTGGTTCCGGGCTCAAGGGCCACGAAGACGGTCCCGGCGCGGGTCCGGACGCAACCGCCCGCTTCAACGAGCCCCAGGGCCTTGTTCTGCTGCCGGAAGACGTTGCCGCTGAAGCAGGATACGACGTCGTCATTGCTGACTCCGTCAACCACCGCCTGCGCGGACTCTCGCTCACGGACGGAACGGTGCGGACGATCGTTGGCAACGGCGTCCAGCGTCTTCTCGAAACCGGCCCTGCCCGAGTCGATGAGGAGGGCGCGGGCTTCGGCGGGTCCCTGGGCGACCACCCGCTGGACGTCTCGCTCAGCTCACCGTGGGACGTGGTGTGGTCCAGCAAGCTCAAGGCTGTTGTCATCGCCATGGCCGGCGTGCACCAGATCTTCAGTTTCAATCCCCGCTCAGGCGCCGTCTCCATCCTCGCCGGAAGCGGACTTGAAGGCCTCCTGGACGGTGATGCGCATGAGGCCTGGTTCGCCCAACCCTCTGGCCTGGCTGAAGACGCTGACGGCAACATCTGGGTAGCGGATTCTGAGACGTCTGCACTACGCAAACTGGTAATTGACGGTTCAGGCGCGGTCACGGTGCACTCCGCCGTCGGCAAGGGGCTGTTCGATTTCGGCTTCCGCGACGGAGAGGCCTCCGCCGCCCGTCTGCAGCACCCCCTCGGCGTGACGGTGCTGCCTGACGGTTCCGTCGCCATTGCCGACACCTACAACGGGGCAGTGCGCCGTTACGACCCCGTGGCCGGCACGGTCTCCACACTGGCCCGCGGGCTCTCAGAGCCATCCGACGTCATTGTGGATCACACCCAGGTTGCGGGAAGCGAGCCCTTGCTGGTGGTGGTTGAAGCCAACAAACACCAGTTGGTCTACGTCCCGATCCCCAAGGAAGCACAGCAGGTGGACGAGGGCGCTGTGCAGACCCACCGGCCCAAGAGCCCCGTGGCGCCTGGGCCCATGGAGCTGACGGTCCGCTTCACGGCTCCCACCGGGCAAAAGCTGGATGACCGCTGGGGTGACCCTACCCAGCTGAAGATCTCGTCCACACCCCCTGAGCTCCTGGTATCCGGGGCCGGAACCTCTGTGGGCCTGCTCCGCACGCTGGAGCTCGCCGCCGATATCCCGGAGGGAATTCTGCACATCACGGCGCGCGCTGCGGCCTGTGACGGCCCTGAAACGGCCGACGGCGAGATCCCTGACCACGCTGCCTGCCACCTGTATCAGCAGGACTGGGGTATCCCTGTTCTCCTGCAGCCCGACGGCGACACGGAACTCGTGCTGGACCTGCGCGGCATGGACTAGGAAGACTGGTGCGCCGCCTGCGGCGAGTAACGCCGTCGACCGTAGCCCCCAACCCGGCGGGGGGTCAATACGTCAGGATGGGCGTAACGGTGATGGTGTCGGCGCCGATGTCCAGGCGGGTTGTAAAGCTAAAGTCCTGAACGACGTTCAGCTCCGAGATCTGGCCCGTGAACAGATCCTCCTGCTGCGCTGTGACTCTGGCCTTACCATCCAACGGTGACACCACCCACTGCCCGCCAAAGGGCTCGATGGATACCTTGGGATACTCGGTAATCTCCCACTTGATGGTGCCGGGGGTGACCCGGTTGTTGGTGGCGTGATAGAACGGGCAATCCGGTTGGAGCCGTTGCTGCTCCACAGCCCCGGCGGCGCACGTATCCAGGAACTCCTTGACCTTGCCGCTCACGGCTTCCTTCAGTCCGTCAGTGGCCTGGGTCAACAGGTTCAACGGCGCTGGAGGAACATCCCGCCCGGATACCGTGGCCTTTGTCGGTGGTGCCGAGAAATATTCGTCGTTGAGGCTGGCTTCGTACTCGCCGGGATAGAAAACCGCGAAGGAGTTGCGCCCGTTTGGCATGTTCACGGGCACCCCGTTGAGCGTGGCCTCGCTTGAATTCACTACTGTTGCATCCAGAACGGGAAGAGGTGCGGGAACAAAGGCCCACGTATCGAAGAAAAGCCACTCGGTTCCGGTTTTTTCGAGCAGGAAGTCGGTATGGAGCCTGCTGCCGTCAATGGTGTAGTCCATCGGGACCTTCACCCGGCCATCTGCCTGGACCTCTTCCTTGCCCAGCTTGACGTTGGAGATCCTTGCCGCTGCGGTTTGCAAGGCTGAACCGTCCAGCATGGCGGCACTGCTCTCGGGTACGGAGGCCCTCAACAACCCCAGGGCCCTTCCACCGTCGCCCTTGTGCAACGCGTCCAGATACTCTCTCACGGGTTGCTGTGGACTGGCGACTGAATCGTTCACGAGGTTCACTGCGACAACGGCAGCGGCGACGGCAAGCATAAGACCCAACAGCCATCCGGCCGCGATCTTCACCAACGCTTGACTCATCTGCACCTACCTTACGTTACCTGTAAGGCGGGGATATCCCGGCGAAGAGTGTCGTCGGTATGACGAAAGGCAGAGCCAACAGGGTCCTATTTATGCTCCTTGCGGCAGGGGTGACGAGGAGGGGTCGTCGAATCAACGACGTCGGTTCAGCATCACAAATTAGCGGCGGCGCCTCGACGAGATGCCGAAGACGCCGCGCAACAGTTCACGCCCCAGCTGGGTCCCGACAGATCGGGCCATGCTCTTCAGCCCGCCACCCAGGGCATCCCCCAGAACGCCGGACAGCCCTCCACCCGTGCTGCCGGCGCGTGGTCGCGGAGCGGGTGCTGCCCGTGGCCCGGGGGTAGGAACCTCCCCGCCGCTCGGAAGCGGCCTGCTGCTGGGGCGGCCCAGGATTTCCTCCTCTATTCGGCGGGCCTCGGCGTCGATAGCAGAAGTCCCGTGCCCAGGGGTTGCGGTTGCAGCATCGGCCGAATCCCTGAGAATGCCGTCCGGCGCGAAAGGCGTCGGAGGCAGGCCAGGCGCTGCTGGCCCGGTCGGGGCAGCCGATTTGCCGGCGATTTTTTCGTAGGCTGAAACGTTGTCAACGGCCGTCCCGTATTTTGCGAGCAGGGACGAGCTTGCCACGGTACTGCTCAGGAGCTCCGTTGAGCTGGGACCCATTACGGATTCAGGGGCACGAAGCATCGTCAGCGCCACAGGAGTCGGGGCGCCTTTCTCATTCATGACGGTTACCGCCGCCTCGCCGATCCCGGCGGATGTCAGGACCTCCTCGAGGTCGTAATCGCTCATGGGGAACGTGGAGACAGTGGCCTTGAGTGCCTTTGCGTCCTCTGGGGTGTAAGCACGGAGGGCGTGTTGAATCCGGTTGGCGAGTTGCCCGAGAACATCGGCCGGAAGGTCCTTCGGCGTCTGGGTCACGAAGAAGATTCCGACTCCTTTGGATCGGATCAGCCGAACAGTGGTGGTGATGGCCTGCAGAAAAGACCTGGTGGCGTCGTTGAAAAGCAAGTGCGCTTCGTCGAGAAAGAAGACAAGCTTGGGCCTGGCCAGGTCGCCGGCTTCCGGCAGTTCTTCGAAGAGGTCAGCCAAAAGCCACCTGAGGAACGTTGAAAAGAGCATCGGCTTGGCCTGCAGAGTTGGAAGTTCGAGGCAGGAGATGACGCCACGACCATCCGGCGCCGTGCGGAGAAGCTCGGCTGAGTCGAATTCCGGTTCCCCGAAGAACTTCTCCATGCCTTGCGCTTCCAACGAGACCAGCTCCCGGAGGATGACCCCTGCGGTGGCCTTGGATAGTCCGCCGAGCCCGGTCAGCTCCTCCTTGCCTTCAGGTGACGTGAGGAACTGGATGACGGCCCGAAGATCCTTCAGATCGATCAGTTCAAGGTTGTTCTTGTCAGCAAAATGGAAAACCAACTGCAGGCTCGATTCCTGCGTATCGTTCAGCTCCATGACCCGGGACAGCAGGATAGGGCCAAAAGAGGTGACAGTCGCCCGGACGGGGATGCCGATCCCGTCGCCACCTAAGGCCAGGAATTCAACGGGGAAAGTTTTACCCGACCATTCCTGGCCGATCCCGTCCGTGCGCAGGCGCAGTTTTTCACTTGCGACTGCGGCGGTGGCAAGCCCTGACAGGTCGCCTTTGAGATCCGCAAGAAATACCGGCACCCCCGCGGTAGACAACTGCTCGGCCATCATGTGCAACGTGACGGTCTTGCCGGTGCCTGTTGCGCCTGCCACCAGGCCATGCCGGTTCATCATGGCGAGGGGCAGCCTGACAGGGGCGTCCTTGTGCAACTCGCCCTCGACGATTGCCGCCCCAAGCTCAATGACCGGCCCTTCCAAATCGTAGCCCTGCTGGATAGTAAGCACTTTGCCCGCAGTTGATTTCTCAGCCATGCGGCTTAGCTTAGCGGGGGATGCCCGGAGGGTTACGTCATATCGACGGTGGATTTTTTCGGCGCAGCATCTGCGGGTAACCATCAGTCCGAGTATTTGGGATCCCCAGGTTCGACTTTACCCATTCCCCATAGAGATACGGCCAACACTCAGAAATAGCCAATAAATGATAAGGAATCATGAGTTCATTCGTCAGTGTGCAAAAATCAGGGATTTGACGTAATGGGAAGTGATACCGTTTTCTCATGGCAAAAAAGATGGTAATTCTCCTTGAAGATGACCTCGATGGTTCCGAAGCAAATGAAACAGTGAACTTCGCAATCGACGGGAGCGAATATGAAGTCGATCTGAACGAAAGGAACGCCGCCGAGCTCCGCCTCGTCCTTGATCCCTACGTGTCTGCAGCGCGCCGCTCCTCGGCGCCGAACCGTGGGAGAGGTCGTCCTCGAGCCGCCGCTCAGGGCTCTTCCCCGACTTCTGGGGAGGTTCGCGAGTGGGCTAAGGCGCAAGGCCTGTCAGTGAATGAGCGCGGTCGGGTCCAGGCTACCGTCATGGCCGACTACATGGCCGCACACTAAGGGCATTCGGAGCCGGTGCCTTCCCATCGTCGCCCCCGCAATATGGGAGGGAAGGCAGCTATTGTCACCAAGCACCAAGCAAATTGAAGTGCACCTGTTTATATACGACGCATTGCCTTAATCGTGACGGCAGAAATGCAAGTTTCTTTGAAATACTTTCCTGACAACTACCCGGAACGTGCTGGCTAAGTGAATCATCACAACCCCGATATCGGTGGCAAAGTTTACTTGTGAGGATGACCACAAAAGTATCTGCCTAATTGGCGTCACGATTACGCCGCCAAGCCGTTGACTATTATCGACTCTCGTTTATTTCGCAGCTTTGGTGCCGGTGAAAAGCACGGGATGCCATACCAAGTTGCGGAGAAGTTGCCGGTCAGCGACTTAAGCAGATGGATACGAGGACAATCACTGTGCAATTTCCGTCGGGGTTGGCAGGGCCAAGGGTAGCCGTTGGAACCGGCGTCACGGTCGGATCTGGTACGGGCGCTAACGGGACCAAGGGGATAGGGGAGGACGGCAGGACGCCGGCCAGGGGATCCGTTACCGCCGGAGGAAGGACTCCTGGAGGCAGGACCGGCGCGGGAACAACGGATGGTTCAGGAGAAGGGCTGGTCACAGCCAAGGCGTGACTGTCCCTCCCGAACTGTCCCTGATCAGGGTTCCCAGGCTCAGGGGTATTGGGCAAGGCGGTAGGGTCTGCCGGACTTCTTGGCGCTGACGCGTTCGTGCTGGGCGCCGGATTTCCCTGCCCCCGCACAGTCGGATCACGCACCGGATCCGACCCTGCCTGAATCCCCATTGCAGTCTCCGGTGAGACTGATACCTGCACGCCGGCACTCACTGACGCACCGGGGGGCGGTGACAGCAGCGCAGGGGCTACGACCGCCGCCGCGATGCCGCCGACGACTGCGACGCTCGCTGCGGCCAGGGACAACTGGGTGAGTGCCGTTTGCCCCGCGACCCAAGAGCCGGGGTCGGCGGGAAGAAACCCGATCTGCATGGAGCCCTTGAGCCCCAGAAAGGGGATCAGCAGGCCGACGAACCAAGGGCCCACGGCCCTTCGCATGGTGGAACTTACGTCTTCCAGGTCGCCCAGTGCAGCCTTGCATTTGAGGCAGCGGTCAGTGTGTAGCCGAAGTTTCCGGGCCTCTCGTCCAGTGAGATTTTCCACCACCGATTTCGCAAGCAACGGCAGCGTCGGTTCGCACGCTTCACCGAGCGATCCTGCTACGTAGGCTTGCAGATAAGCTTGCCGTAGGCCCCGGCGTGCCCGAGCAGCGACAGCGGACACTGCATTTGGCTCCAGCCCCAGCAGCGGGCCTACCCTGCGGGGCGGATCACCCTGAACATCGAGGTGCCACAGTACCGTCTGCCAGCGGATGGGCAGTGTAGCGAATGCCGACGCCGCGAGGGATCGGTCGGCTTCATCCAGCACCCTGGCATAGCCGGGATCTTCTTCCGGCGCCGCTTCTACATCCCCATCAGTGCTGTGCCTTGCCTGAGCACCCCAATGATCGGCCGCACAGGAGCGGACGGCCCGGAACAAGTAGGGGCGGAAGGGGCCCCGGGGCCCCAGACCTCGGCGAATGGCTGCAATGACCTTCAAAAAAGCCTCAGACGCGATGTCCTCTGCGTCGAAGTCGTTTGCCATCAGTCGCTTGGCGAACAGGAGGTTCGCGTCCCAGTGGCGCCTGTAGAGCTCCTCGACTGCCGCCGGATGGTCGCCTTCGGCAACGGACGTGACCAGGTCTTCATCGGAACCCAGGGCGACGTTCCAGACAGTCATGTTTTCAGGTTCTGCGGCGGCACGACGGCGACTCTGGCCTCGGCCACGTGGCCCCAGGTTCTTGATTTCCGCTCCAGCGTCACGATCGCTCGTCTTCCACCCCATTGACGTGCCCTGGATTTCAGGGCTTCTTCGTACGCACACCATTGGATTTGACCGGGCCCGCAGAACGTCCACTCAGTTTACGGACTTCGAGCCAAATCGTGACGCTTGAATGGAAAAAATGTTCGCGCTATCAGGCTATTCTGCAAGGCGACGGCTACCTCGAGAGCTTCTTGCCTGGGTTCTGTGCAATGGAAGATCCTGATGCAAACCAAGTAGTCCTGACCAGTAAAAGTGAGTACTTCGGGGGAGCAAACAAGTAGTCCGATGCTGAAAAGACGCGTACTTGTTACTCGTGGCCGGGCATGTGCAGCCGTCTTACGATCGGGACTACACTTCGCGGCCACAGTGGTCCGCATACTAAAGGTCTCGTCTCATCTTGGGGGTCCCAATGAACAGCAATCTGTCCACGCCTGTCTTCGTCCGTCGCCTAGCAGCTGCAGTGGTGCTTCCCGGAATAGTCACCAGCATGCTTGTCCTTGCTCCGCTCGCAACAGCCGAAACGGGGCCGGCATCCGGTGTCTGCAACGGTGTGGTCAATCAGCTGGCCCATCGAGGGACGGTGCAGGAGAACCTGCTCAAGGCCTCGGCGCGAAAGAACGCTGAGCTTATTGCGAAATTGCAGGCGGAGCGCGCAGCGCTCCAGTCCACTGAGACCACGCTCAAGTCTGAGATTTCCGCGCTGGATGCTTCCATCACTGCGCTCGATGCCCAGGTTCTGCAGCTGGACGGCGATATCCAGACCGCAGAAAGCACCCTCGCAACCCTTAAAGCCGAGCAGTCGGCCACGTCCGATGCCATCGGAGCAGCCCAAACGGCTTTGGCCGATCTGACGGCCGAAAAGGCTGACGTCCAGAGCCTGCTCATCCCATTGCAGGAAGAGCTGGGCCTGGCTGAAGCCGCTGTTTCCCGGCTGAACCAGCAGGCCGTGGAGCTCAGCGACCAGATTGAAGACAAGAAGAGCCAGATCGCAACAGCTGAAGGCGAAAAGGTGAATCTTGAGGCGACCGCGAAAGCAGCGGCAGATTCTTTGGCGGCCAAAAACACTCAGATCGGCGACGCGCAAAATGAACTTGCCTTTCTGGTGGAGGTAGCAGAATCCGCCGATTCCGACGTGGCTGCAGCCGCGCGGGCAGTGCTCGACGCCGAGGCCGCCCTTGCCGCCCTGGAAGCGGAAGGGGCGGCGGCACAAGGCGCCTTGGACGCGCAGCAGGCAGAAATTGTTGAGGCCAAGGCCGCCCTCACCGTTCTTCAGGGCACGGCTGCCGCTGCCGCTGGCGCCGTCGTGACCCAGGGCGAGGAAATCGCCCTGGCCCAAGGTGAGTTGGAGGCTTTGGAGGCAGCCGCAGGAGATGCCTCCAAGGCGCTTAGTCTGCACGATGCCGAAATCGTCACGGCACAGGGAGCACTTGATGTGCTTGAAGCCGCTGCATTGGCGGCAGCCCAGGCGCTCACCGCCCATACAAAGAACATCACGGCCGTCAGCGCCGAAATCTTAGATCTGGAGCAGCGAATCGAGGCCAAAGACGACGAGATCACGGCCAAGAAGGCCGCTATCGGAATTGCCCAGACCGAGCTGGCAACTCTGGAGGCCAAAAAGGTGGTTCTTGAAGGGCAAATCGCCACTCTCTCGGCCCAAATCAAGGATTTCAACGGCAATGGCAATGACCCGGCCAGGAAGGCGCTGGTGGATCAACGTGCTGCAAAGACCGCCGAACTTGCCGCAGTGAATACGCAAATCACGGACAAGAACACCCTGATTTCTGGCCTGCAGGGTGATCTGGGCACCCTGCAGACCCAGGTCAACTCGCTTAACGCCCAACTGCTGGCTAAGCAACAGCAGAGCAGCACCCTTCAGCAGGAGGCAGCGCCATTGCAGACAGCAGTAACTGAAGCCAACAGTGCCGTGGCCGCCAAGGAAGCTGAAATCAGCACCCTGCAGGGCCAGCTCCCAACGCTGCAGTCAAACGTGGCTAACGCCGATACTGCGGTGAGCGACAAACAGGGGGAGCTCAGTGACCTCCAGGATCAGCTGCCCAGGCTCGAGACTGCAGCCGCTGAAGCCGATCAGGCCGTGGTGGCGCAGGAGCAGCTAGTCGCGGATCTGGAGGCCGAACTTCCAGGCCTGGTTGACGGTGTTGCGGAGGCAAAAGCCGTGATAGCGGAGCAGAAGGGCGTGCTCCAGGGACTGCGAGGGGAGCTACTCACCGCGAACGCCGCCCTGACAGCCGCCAACGCTGACGTGGATAGCAAGAAGGAAGACATCAGCAATCTCGAGGCTCAATTGCCGGCCCTTGAGGGAGCGGTAGCGGACGCCAACTCGGCTGTAGCAGTCAAGACGGCCGACATCGTAGCGCTCAATAGCCAACTGGACGGACTGGTTGCCGATCTGTCGGTACTCAACGCGAGGATTGCAACGGCGGAGGCAGAGGTACTCTCGCTGCAGGGCAGGGTTGCCCCTCTTCTGACACAGCTCAACCAACTTAATGAGGACATCAGTGCCACAGAAGCACAGCTGCAGACACTGCAGACGCAGCTGACAAGCCTGGACACACAAGTCACGGACGCCCAAGGGGTGCTCCGGAATCTGGAAGCGAAGAAGGGAAACAACAAAGCTGCCATTGCGGTTCAGAAAGCAACTGTCACCGCGCTCCAGACCCAACTTGGATCCGTTCAGAACCAGATAAAGGCACTCGACGGGCAGATCGCCCTCGGGGGATGCGTGGCCTGATGACAACCGCGTGATGAGTTCAACGACGTAGGGCAGGATGCTATAGCAGCGGCATCCGGGAAGAGGGCCGGTCCCCATCAGACCGGCCCTCTTCCTGCGCGCTGTGCCCGTGGCGCCCGGTCTCCTGACGGATGCGGCGGCTTCCGGATGTGCGTTTTGGACGCTGTGGTTCACGTCGCGTGCCGGACAGAAATAACGGCACTGCCGCCGTCGTTGTCCAAAGAGTGGGTTCCGCCCGCAGTTCCGGGCGCCGTAAAGCGGCCCGGAACAACCGCTGCTACGAAAGGCCGCTACCTGTGACTGTCCCTTTTTCCATCCTTGACCTGGCCACCATCGGAAAAGACCAGACGGCGGCGGAAAGTCTCGCGGGAAGTGTAGCCATGGCGCAACTGGCGGAGGCACTGGGGTACCGCCGTGTCTGGTATGCAGAGCACCACAACATGTCCGCCATCGCCTCCTCGGCCACCAGCGTGCTGATTGCCCACATCGCTGCTCATACAAAAAACATCCGATTGGGCGCCGGTGGAGTAATGCTGCCCAACCATTCCCCCCTTACCATCGCTGAACAGTTCGGCACGCTGGAAACGCTTCACCCCGGCCGCATCGACCTGGGGCTCGGCCGTGCCCCTGGCAGCGACCAGAACACCATGCGCGCACTCCGGAGGGATCCGCTGGCCGCCGATAGCTTCCCCCAGGATGTTCTGGAACTGCAGGGTTACCTGACAGGCCCCACCCGCATCCAGGGAGTTGAAGCCACGCCCGGCAAAGGCACCGATGTGCCGCTCTACATCCTGGGATCATCACTATTCGGAGCCAGGCTGGCCGCGCAACTCGGCCTTCCCTACGCTTTCGCCTCCCATTTTGCTCCGAATGCGCTGCAGGACGCCGTCGCGCTGTATCGACGCGAATTCAAGCCGTCCGCCCAACTCGAAACGCCCTATGTTATTGCAGGGGTAAACGTGATCGCAGCGGATACCACGGCGGAAGCGCAGGAGATGTTCCAGGCAACGAAGCGCGCGCGGGTAGGTCTGTTTTTCGGTAACGGCCGCGTTTTCACGGATGATGAAGCGGATATGATCCTCGACTCCCCGCAGGGACAGCACGTGTTGACCATGATGAAGTACTCCGCTGTTGGTACCTCCGAGGCAGTGCTGGAGTACCTGGAGGGGTTCGCGTCCCATGCAGACGCCGACGAGCTGATCATCGCC
Source organism: Arthrobacter sp. (assembly GCF_031179985.1). Taxonomy (GTDB): domain Bacteria; phylum Actinomycetota; class Actinomycetes; order Actinomycetales; family Micrococcaceae; genus Arthrobacter. Next base: position 14,198 of record NZ_JAPSHJ010000007.1, read on the forward strand.
CACCAAAGCACCGGGACCGAAGGCCGGCTAAGGTCCGTGGAGCTTGTGGCTGCGGCGGCCGGTCTTGTAACCAATGTGACGGCAAGGTGACAACATCAGCGGTGCCCTCACGTCTGACGGGGCAGTTCTGGAAGCGCTGCGCCGCCTAGCCTGGCTTAATCATTTGAGCAGGAATGCCACGGCGATCAGGACCGGGACGGCGACCACCGTCGTGATGAGCACCGTATCCTTGGCCACTGTGATGCCGGTCCTGTAGCGACTTGCCGCCACGAAGACGTTCTGCGCCGTGGGCAGGGCTGAGGTGACCACCGCGGCAAACAGGGCATGGTCTTCAAGTCCCAGCGCGAAACGGGCGAACAGATAGGCCAGGAGCGGATGGATCAGGAGCTTGAACCCGCTGGCCAGTAACGTGTCCAGGCGCCGCTCCTCCGAGGCCTGCAGTGGGCGTGAACCGTTCAGGCTCATACCGAACGCTATGAGCATGGCGGGGATCGCGGCGCCGCCGATCAGGTGGATCGGTTGCATCACCAGCGCCGGAACCTGCCAGCCGGTGCCCGCCACCAGGAGTCCAAGGCCGGAACCGACGATCATGGGGTTCCTGACAATCAGCAGCAGAAAACCCAAGGGCGTTGTCCGGTGAGAACTGGTGGTGGCATCGAGGGCCATCAGCAGAACAGGGGTGAAGAAAGCGAGCTGGAAGATCAGCAGAGGAGCCACGTAGTTGGCATCGCCGAGGACGAACACGGCGATGGGGATGCCCAGGTTCGCTGAGTTGGCGAGGGATGCGCTCATAGTGCCGATCAGTGTTTCGGGCATTTTGCGTTTGAGGAGCAGCCGGGAAATCAGCAGGTATAGGGTTGCCGTTGCTACGGCGCCAACAGCGGCGACCAGCAGCGGAGCGGCGAAGACGTCCTGCAGCTTTGCCTTGCTCAGTGTTTCAAACAGCAGGGCCGGGCTGGCCACGAAAAACGTCAGAGCGCTCAGGACGGAGCGGGCATTATCACCCAGAAGCTTCCGCCTGCCGACGAACATTCCCACCAAGATGATGGACCACACCACAAAGAAGCCCGCGAGAACATCTACCACCGTGACGTCCCCGGGGAGTCAACGGTGCAAGGGTGAGCGGTCACGGGTACAGCTAATCAGATTTGTTAGGTCGGAGTTGCCGAAGCAGGCTATATCTCGGTATGCGGACGCGGCAGGGCGGCAGGAGCGATGCTCATGCAGGACGGGCGCAGCAAGTCCCAAGGCAGTGAAGGTGAAGGAGGCCCGGTCAGCTCAGAGCGGCATTGTTCAAGGCGTAAGGCGGTCGCATCAGGCCCGGAGTGATGCCCTCAGCGGGATCGTTGCCCAGCTGGACGATCTTGTTGTCCTTGTCCACGTGGACCACTTTGGGGGCGTAGGCCTTGGCTTCTTCGGTGGTCATCTCGGCGTAGGTGATGAGGATGACGATGTCGTTTTCCTGCACCAGGTGGGCAGCGGGGCCATTGATGCCGATTACACCGGATCCGCGTTCGCCGGCAATCGTGTAGGTTTCCAGCCGCGCGCCGTTGGTGACATCAACGATGGCCACCAGCTCGCCAGGAAGAATATCGGCAGCATCCAACAAGTCGAGGTCAACAGTGACCGAACCGACGTAGTGCAGGTCGGCATGCGTCACGGTGGCCCGGTGGATTTTGGACTTGAACATTGTGCGATTCATAACCCGCCCAGTGTAGCGCCACCCGCCGCAAGCCGCAGTGATCCACGTAACCCACGGTGCGGGCTCGTCCGGGCCGTACGTTCCGGGCTTACCCGTTGTGGGCGACTGCGGGCGCAATAGACTCCGCTGTTAGGGCCAGGTTTTCACGGGCCGCAAGAATGGCGGGGCGCTTAACACTGGAGCGGCGTACTGAGGTAAACACGGTCCTGTGGGGATCCCCCGGCAATGCCAGGAGTTGCGCCGTCGTCGTTTTCCCCGTCCAGACAAGGTCGGGCATGAATGCGACGGCGTTCCCCGACTCGATCAAGCGGATCTGGGCCTGCAGATCGGCGGTCTCGAAGCGCACATCCGGTTCAAATCCCGCGCTCCGGCAGGCCTGCTCTGCCCAGTGACGGGAAGCTGCTCCCCGCGGCTCCATAACCCACGCCAGGTCAGCCGCATCAGCAATGGAAGTGATTGCCGGACGGTCCGGGGAAGGCGGTGGGACAGCGAGCCTGATGGCGTCACTTGTCAGTTTGATGCGGTCAAGTTCGGGGTAGCGGGGGGCCGCGTGGCCCGGATACTGTTCGGCAATCACTAAATCAAAGTCCCGGGCCCAGGTCTCGTGCAGGGCTGTCTCAGGCTCCCGTTGCGTCATCTCAATCCGGACTTCCGGATACGTGGCTGCCATTCGCGTCAAGGTGTCCGGCATCAAGGCGAGCGCTGCGGATTGAAAGACAGCGATCCTGACTGTTCCGGTCACCGTGGTGAGGGAAGCGGCGAGATCGGCCTCTGCTTGCTCCAATGTCTCCAGGAGCTGGGCAGTATGGGCCACGAGAACCTCGGCCTGCGGGGTCAGCTGAACCCTTCGGCCGGTCTTTCGGAGCAGTTCAACTCCGGCCTCCTTTTCCAGCAAGGCGAGCTGCTGCGAGACAGACGACGGACTGTACTGCAGGGCCTCCGCCACCTCCGCCAGGGTGCCCCTGATTTTCAGTTCACGGAGCAGTCTCAGGCGTCTTACGTCGAGCATTGGTTCCTCTTCCGCATCGCCGTTCTCGCAATATAGTTACAGATTCTAATGATTAATGTTTAGCAAAAGTCACTTTATCTAATGGGACACCACTTGCATACTGTTCAAGACGCAGTAACCCCCATCACAGGGCGGAGCGATGGGTCCACACACTAAGCAGGAGTCCCTGATGAGTACCAAAGATTTGACCCAGTCAATCATGCGGCGAAAGCCGATTGACGATATCGAAGAAGAAAACAAACACAGCGGGTTGTTCAAGAGTCTTGGACTATGGCAACTCACAGCCATCGGCGTTGGCGGCATCATCGGCGTCGGGATTTTCTCCCTGGCAGGCCTGGTGGCTGCCGGCAGTGAAGGAACGCCAGGCGTTGGTCCGGCAGTGCTGTTCTCCTTCCTGATCGCCGGTCTCGCTTCCGCGGCCGCAGCGCTTTCCTACGCAGAGTTTGCCGGCATGATCCCTCGTGCTGGTTCGGCCTATACCTACGGTTATGTTGCGCTGGGTGAGGTGATCGGCTGGTTCATCGGCTGGGACCTCCTCCTGGAATATATTGCGATTGTTTCTGTGGTGGCCATCGGTATTTCCGGTTACTTCGACGCTTTCCTCTCCGGGATCGGCGTCCACATGCCAACATGGATGACCTCGACGGCGGATGAGGGCAAGGGCGGCATTGTCAATATTCCGGCCATTGTCGTCTGCCTGATCGTCACCTGGATCCTCTCCCGGGGCACCAAGGCCTTCGGTCGCTTCGAACTGGTGGCTGTGGCCATCAAGGTGGTCCTGATCCTGTTCATCATCGGGCTGGGTGTCTTCTACATAAATGCGGAGAATTACAACCCCTTCATGCCCAGCGGCTTCGGCCCTGTCTTGGCCGGCTCGGCAACAGTGTTCTTTGCAGTGTTCGGATATGACGCCATGAGCACCGCCGCCGAGGAGGCCAAGGACGGCAAGAAGCACATGCCGAAGGCCATCATCCTGTCCCTCATCATCGCGATGCTCCTCTATGTTGCCGCTACGCTGGTCCTCACCGGCATGCAGAATTACAAGGACATTGACCCGAAGGCCGGCTTCGCATCAGCCTTCACAGGTGTGGGACTGCCGATCATTGCCACCATCATTTCCGTCTTCGCCGTGCTCTCCATCCTTACCGTTATGTTGACCTTCCTCCTCGGCGTCACGCGCGTCTGGTTCTCGATGAGCCGTGACGGGTTGCTGCCCGGCTGGTTTGCCAAGACAGACCGGCATGGCACTCCTCAGCGCGTCACCTGGATCGCCGGCATCGCCTCGGCCCTCCTGGCTGGCGTGTTCCCGATCAAGGCTGTCGCGGACCTGACCAACATCGGCATCCTGGCTGCCTTCGTCGTCGTCTGCTTCTCGGTGATTGTGTTCCGCTACAAGAAGCCCGATGCCCCGCGCACCTTCCGCCTGCCCCTGATGCCACTGATCCCCGCCTTTGGTGTGTTGGCCTCAGCGTTCCTGATGTTCCAGTTGCACTGGGAGACCTGGGCCCGTTTCAGTGTGTGGCTCATCATCGGCCTGGCCATCTACTTCTTCTACGGCCGCAGGCACTCGCTGATGAACCCCAACAGCCCGCGCCACGAGGAGCGCGATGAGGTGTCGAGCGGCGTCTAGCTGACCAGGCACTACAACGCTCCCTCACTTATCGCAGGAAATCCTGCGACGCTCGATCAGATATGGGACGTTATTGACGAACCCTCCCTCACTTCAGGTGCGGGAGGGTTCGTCGTTTTCGGGCGAA
>NZ_JAPSHJ010000007.1:18765-134581 GCF_031179985.1 Arthrobacter sp.
CTGACCAGGCACTACAACGCTCCCTCACTTATCGCAGGAAATCCTGCGACGCTCGATCAGATATGGGACGTTATTGACGAACCCTCCCTCACTTCAGGTGCGGGAGGGTTCGTCGTTTTCGGGCGAAAGGTGAGGAAGGGTTTTGGGGGATTTCTGAACGTTTGGACGGTTTTCGAAAACAATGGTTTTTCTAACCTGTATTGCTTAGAAAACATCGCTTTATCTTATGTGATTCGAAGCTCATACTGATGAATGAACACGGTTCCACACTCACGGAAAGAACGAGTACCAGCCATGACCAACATCTCCACGGAGCACGGTGCCCGCACTGGAAAAAGGGCCCAAGAGACGGCTGTCGCCGGAGCCCACGCGGTCGTTGAGGCCCACGCCCTCGCCAACGAAACCATCGCACTGGTACGCCACTGGCTGACCGAAGCTTCCAAGGTTCCCGTCGACGCCTCAGCAGAGCAGTTGGCCGGCGTCCTGAAGGATCCCAACGGCCTGGAATTCACCGTCGGATTCGTCGACGGCGTCATCCGCCCCGACGATCTCCACGTCGCCGCCCGAAACCTGGCCGAACTCGCGCCGAAGGTCCCCTCGTTCCTCCCGTGGTACATGCGCAGCGCCGTGCGTGTAGGCGGAACCATGGCCCCGGTTCTCCCGCAGGTGGTTATTCCGATCGCCCGCCGCGTCCTGCGCGAAATGGTCGGCCACCTCATCGTGGATGCAACCGATGCCAAGCTGGGCCCGGCCATCGCCAGGATCCGCAAGAACGATGTCCGCCTCAACGTCAATCTGCTTGGTGAGGCGGTGCTGGGCGAGCGGGAAGGGTCCCGCCGCCTTCAGGGCACCCACACCCTCCTGGCACGCTCCGACGTCGACTACGTTTCCATCAAGGTCTCCTCGACGGTGGCACCGCACTCGCCCTGGGCTTTTGACGAGGCCGTCGAGCATGTGGTTGAGAAGCTCACGCCGCTCTTCGCGCGCGCAGCCGCCTATGGAGCCAACGGGCAGAAGGCAAAGTTCATCAACCTGGACATGGAGGAATACAAGGATCTGGACATGACCGTCGCGGTCTTCACCAGGATCCTGGACCAGCCCGAATTCAAGAATCTTGAAGCCGGTATCGTCCTTCAGGCCTATCTCCCTGATGCCCTGGCTGCCATGATCCGCCTGCAGGAGTGGGCTGCTGCCCGACGTGCAGGGGGCGGGGCCGCCATCAAGGTGCGCGTTGTGAAGGGTGCCAACCTCCCCATGGAGCAGGTTGAGTCCTCCCTGCATGACTGGCCGTTGGCCACCTGCTCCTCCAAGCAGGAATCCGACACCAACTACAAGCGGGTCATCAACTACGCCCTGCACCCGGACCGGATCCGCAACATCCGGATCGGCGTGGCCGGCCACAACCTGTTCGACATCGCCTTCGCCTGGCTCCTGGCCAAGCAGCGCGGCGTCGAGTCAGGCATCGAGTTCGAGATGCTGCTCGGTATGGCCCAGGGTCAGGCCGAGGCGGTCAAGAAGGACGTCGGCTCGCTCCTGCTCTACACGCCCGTGGTCCACCCGGCCGAGTTCGACGTCGCGATTGCTTACCTCATCCGCCGCCTCGAAGAAGGCGCCAGCCAGGACAACTTCATGTCGGCAGTATTTGAGCTCAGCGAAAACGAGTCCCTGTTCGAGCGTGAGAAGCAGCGCTTCCTCAACTCCCTGGACAAGCTCGACGACGCGGTCCCCGGACCGAACCGCAGCCAGAACCGCAACCTGCCGCCTGAGCCCATGCCCCGGACCGGTTTCCGGAACACCCCGGACACCGATCCCGCACTGCCGGCGAACCGGGATTGGGGCCGGTCGATCCTCGGCTGCGTTCCCTTCTCTACCCTGGGCAACGCCTCGGTGGAGGCGGCCACCATCAGTGACGAGGACACCCTCAATACTGTGATTGCCACGGCAGTGGACAAGGGCAAGGTCTGGGCCGCTCTGTCCGGGGCAGAACGTGCCGAAATTCTGCACCGCGCCGGGGACGTCCTTGAAGCCCGCCGTGCTGACCTGCTCGAAGTCATGGCCAGCGAAACGGGAAAGACCCTCGACCAGGGTGATCCGGAGGTGAGTGAAGCCGTCGACTTCGCCCACTATTACGCAGAGTCTGCCCGCAAGCTCGACGACGTCGACGGCGCCACGTTCGTTCCAGCGAAGCTCACCGTGGTGACCCCGCCGTGGAACTTCCCGGTTGCCATTCCGGCCGGCTCCACCCTGGCAGCGCTCGCTGCCGGTTCCGCCGTCGTGATCAAGCCTGCCAAACAGGCATGCCGCAGCGGTGCCGTGATGATCGAGGCGCTGTGGGAGGCAGGCGTTCCCCGTGACGTGCTCACTATGGTCCAGCTCGGCGAGCGGGAATTGGGCAAGCAGCTCATCTCCCATCCGTCTGTTGACCGCGTAATCCTGACCGGCGGCTATGAGACCGCTGAGCTGTTCCGCAGTTTCCGCCAGGATCTGCCGCTGCTGGCCGAGACCAGTGGCAAGAATGCCATCATCGTGACGCCGAGCGCCGACTTCGATCTCGCCGCCAAGGACGTTGCCTACTCCGCCTTCGGCCACGCCGGCCAAAAGTGCTCCGCTGCTTCACTGGTGATCCTGGTGGGCTCGGCAGCCAAATCGAGGCGTTTCCATAACCAGCTGATTGACGCCGTCACGTCGCTGACAGTTGGCTACCCTGAGGACCCCACGAGCCAGATGGGCCCGATTATCGAACCCGCCAAGGGCAAGCTCCTCACCGCCCTGACCACCCTGGACGCCGGCGAAAGCTGGGCCGTGGAGCCGAAGAAGCTCGACGAGACGGGCAAGCTCTGGAGCCCGGGAGTCCGCTATGGCGTGAAGCGCGGTTCCTACTTCCACCTGACCGAATTCTTTGGCCCGGTGCTGGGTGTCATGACCGCGGACACTCTGGAAGAAGCAATCGCCATCCAGAATGACATTGAATACGGCCTGACCGCTGGCCTGCACTCCCTCCACAGCGCCGAACTGGCGGTCTGGCTGAAGACCATCCAGGCTGGAAACCTCTACGTGAACCGCGGCATCACCGGCGCCATCGTGCAGCGGCAGCCGTTCGGTGGCTGGAAGAAGTCAGCCGTTGGAGCCGGCACCAAGGCCGGCGGGCCAAACTACCTCGCCGGGCTCGGCGACTGGGTGAGCAAGGCCAGCACTGCAGACCAGCGTGACGGCGGAAAGGCTGTGGTCACCAACGCCGGTGTGCGGAGGCTGCTGAACGCGGCGAAGGGCTGGCTCGAGCCGGCGGAGCTGGAAACACTGCAGCGCGCCCTCGCTTCAGATGCCCTGGCCTGGGCAGAGGAATTCGGTACCGCCAAGGATGTGTCCGGCCTGAGCGCCGAACGCAACGTCTTCCGGTACCGCCCCCTCCCGGTGACCGTCCGTCTTTCCGAGGGCCAGGCACTCGGTGATCTCATCCGCATCTTGGCCGCGGGGGTGCTTGCGAATTCGGCAGTGACGGTGTCCACCGCCGTCGAACTCCCTGCCCAGCTGGAGGCGGTCCTCTCCGGGCTGGCCATCAAAGCACGGGTGGAGAACGACGCCGATTGGCTGGCCGGCGTCGGACGCCTCAGTACAGCGGGCAAGCTTTCGAACGGACGCATCCGCCTGATCGGCGGCAATGCCTCCCGGCTGGCAGGGGCCCTCGGTGGCCGACCCGACGTGGCCGTCTACGCCCACGAGGTGACAGAAGCGGGCCGGGTGGAACTGCTCCCGTTCCTTCACGAGCAGGCCGTCAGCATCACGGCGCACCGGTTCGGCACCCCGAATCACCTCTCCGAGGGCCTGATCTAGACACTCACAGCGTCCGAGGTTGAACAAACGTAACCGGGCTGGCACCTTTTGGTGCCAGCCCGGTTGCTCTTAAAAATCAATGCCGCTGCCGTGCCCGGGAATTTCTCCGGGATTGAGACCCAGTGGCGGGTTCCTAGCCGAAGTACCAGCCCGGCGGCACCCACGATGCCGGGACCGAGTGCGCAGAAAAGTCATCACAGCCAGTGCAAAAATAGGTCACTTCGCCCAGCTTCTTTACGGAACCGTCAGGCCGATGCTTGGCCGGAACGAAAGCTTCCAGGTAGATGAACTCGTCGGTGCCGCAGCGTTCGCAGTACGGGTTGCCGACGTAGTCGGCATCTACCCAGGTGGCAGCTGAGGTGCGGTTGGTGTGATGGGCCCCGGTGCTTGTGGGGCGCGCGGTTTCATGGGGGCGCACTACGGGTGCGGTGTGAGCGTGGGCATTCTGGGCTGTCGTCATTGGCGGCCTATCCCGAACGCATTCCAAGAGTGGCGGACATGCGTTCGTTGTCAGAGCGATGTCTCAGGCCTCTTCTTGACCATAAGCAAAATTCAGCATAAGCGATACGCGTTCGATGTTCAATCGTTATCTTTGCTAGGCGGAGCGCTTGATGGTACGCCCGACGATGGACTGCGTCAGGGCATCGATGACTTCCGCATTCGCCAAGGGGTTCCGGATAAGGGTGAAATCGACATCGCCCACCGGCGGGAGATCGAATCGGCGGGTGATGATTTTCAGATCCTCCGGAACGAGGGAGGACGGCATGACCGCCACCCCGATCCCTGCCCTGACAGCGGCGAGGACGCCGCTGATCTGTTTGGTCGTGCACGTGATGCGCCAGGTCCGGCCGCCGGCTTCGAGGGCATCGATGGCAAATTTCCTGCTCAGGCTCGGGGACGGGTAGGCAATCAGCGGCACCGGATCGCCCGGAGCAAGGGCCGTCTGCTCCAGTCCCACCCAGGCAAAGGAATCGTGCTGGACCACCGTGCCGTCTTTGGCGCCTGCCACCCATTTCACAAACACAAGATCGAGCTGCCCTGCGTTGAGGCGTTTGTACAGCTGGTCGCTCTGTCCAACTGTCAGCTCAAGGTTGATCTGCGGGTAGATCTGGCGGAATTCCCGCAGGATGCGGGGGAGGCCGGTAATGGCCAGGTCGTCAGCAGTGCCGAAGCGCAGCCTGCCCCGCATCGCCGAACCTGAGAAGTAGCGGGACGCAGCATCGTGTGCGGCGAGGATGTTTCGGGCGAATCCTGCCATCGCGTCGCCGTTGTCGGTTAGCCGCACATCCCGGGTATCACGGGCTATCAGTACTCTCTTTGCCGCCGTCTCCAGTTTCCTGACATGCTGGCTCACCGTTGGCTGCGCCAGCCCGAGACGTTCCGCGGCCTTGGTGAAGCTGAGGGTTTCCGCGACGGCAAGAAAGGAGCGGAGCTGGGCTGGTTCGAACATCGTTGTCTCCTCTTGCGGCCTGCGTCGCCCACTTGGTGATGGCGGGTGGCCGTCCCATCATTACGATGCGCAATGTTAGTTATAGCCACCATAAGCTTCCATAATTACTCATGGTCATCCTAGCGTTAAGGACGTCCCCGCTCACCGCTTCCTTAGGATTCTCTGTGGCACCCCCACCGCCGTCAACGGCAACTGTCAGTCAGCCCGTCATCGATTCCGCTACCTCCGCCTCACACCAGCAAGCCGAACCGGGCAACATCACCCAGCCGATCGCCGTCGTCAGTGAACGGCTGCCCTGGAGCCAGACTTTCATTTCCCTGCGTGTGCCGAACTTCCGCCTGTTCGCTATCGGCCACTTCATCGCCGTCATTGCGGTGTGGATGCAGCGGATAGCCCAGGACTGGATGGTGCTGCAGCTGTCCGGCTCCGTGACAGCGGTGGGGATCACGGTGGCTCTGCAGTTTATGCCGTCGCTGTTCCTGGGACCCTGGGCCGGGATGATGGCGGACCGCTTCGCCAAACGAAAGATCCTCATCCTGTGCCAGTGCATGGCTGCTGTCCTTGCCGCCACCCTGGCCGTTCTCGCAATCAGCCAGGTGGTCCAGGTGTGGCACGTCTATGTCATCGCACTGGTACTGGGGCTGGTCACGGTGCTGGATCAGCCGGCACGCCAGGTATTTGTCAACGAACTTGTGGGTCCCAAATACCTGCGCAACGCCATCAGCGTGAACTCCACAACCTTCCAGCTGGGCGGGCTGATAGGTCCGGCGCTCGCGGGGATTCTGTTGACTGCAGTGGGTGCAGGTTGGGCCTTCGCGGCGAACGCCCTTGCCTGCTGCTCGACGGTGGCCATGCTGTTGCTGCTCCGCAAGGACAAACTCTTCATCACGGCGCCCACTCCCAAGCGGAAAGGCATGCTCAGGGAGGGGCTGCACTACGCCTTGAGCAAGCCCACCATCTACTGGCCCTGGCTCATGGCTGGTTTTGTGGCCGTTTTCGCCATGAGCCTTCCCGTGATTCTGGCCGCCTTCGCTGACCACGTTTACGACATCGGCGCCGCCGGCTACGGACTGCTGAACGCCTTGGTGGCCCTCGGCGCCCTGGCGGGTGCTGTGGCATCGACGCGACGGCGGCAACTCCGGCTGCGCTCGGTGGTGAGCTGCGCAGGAATGTACGGATTGATGCTCTGCCTGGCATCGCTGGCGCCGTCCCTGGTGTGGTTCGGCGCCGCGATGGTCCTCTCAGGTTTCTGGTGTCTCATGTTCCTCACCGGTTCCAACCAGTTGGTGCAGATCAGCTCCAACATGGGGATCAGAGGCCGCGTGATGAGCCTGTACATCATGGTGCTGATCGGCGGTCAGGCAATCGGCGGCCCTATGATCGGCTGGGTGGCCGAGCATGTTGACCCCCAGACCGCCATCCTGGTTTCGGGCGGGGTCCCCGCGCTGGCAGCGGGGGCCGTCGCCGTCCTGATTGCACGCAAGGGCCACCTGACCCTCAAACTGGACGTGAGGGACAGGCGGCACCTGGTCCGCGTTGTCCGGCGAGCCTCGTCGGGCTGAGCTCGGTTTAGGTGACGTCGACGAGTGTCCATTGCTGGTGGGCGGAGCCTCGGTAGAGCTGTTGTTCCGTGGTGGTTCCGTCGGTGGTGGCTTCGCCGGTCAGGCCGAGGGCATAGGTGGAGAAGCGGTTGGTAAGGGCCACTTTTCCGTTACTTACGGGCGTGATTGCCCATTGCTGTTGCAGGACGTCGGCGCTGGAATAGATCGCTGCCTTCTCGCCGATGGTCCGCGAGCGGAAACCGATCTCGAGGACCTTTCCGCTGTTGGCGTCCCTTAGCTTGTAGTAGCCGTCGACGTCGGTGGTCAGCGTCCAGCGCTGGTTCGCCGCGTTGGTGTCGGGGGCCAGGACAACGGCGGCCCTGTTGGCGGTGGAGCCGTTGAGTACGGTCAGTGCCTTCCCGCTGGCGGGGTTGATGAGTTTGTACGCGCGGTTGGGAGCGACGGCGAAGGACTGGCGGGCCGGCTTTGCGGTGCGGCCGCCGACCCGGAGGCCGGCTACGTTTGTATAGCCTCCCGAGCCTGCCTTTGCGGTGAACCGGATGTACCCGGCCGTGACGGGGGCCCACTCGGCGAGCTTCGGGGTGGGCCCGGTAGCCCAGGTGCCGGAGGCTACCGTTGTGAAGGTCACGCCGTTGGCGCTGGTGGAGATCTCGTAGGAGGTCACGTCGCCATCGGTGCCGTTTTGGCGGTTCCACTGTTTGGGAAGGTACTCCAGCGTGGTCACATCGGTGTACACACCGCCCAGATCCAGCGTTATCGATACGGGCATGGCGAGTTCGCCGGTGCCGGGCCAGGTGGACCAGCAGGTCTGCAGTTTGTTGTCGGCGCGTCCGTCGATTGCGAAGTACGGGGGTTCCGGCTCACGGAAGGCTGTGGCGTAGGCGGCCACGGGTGTGATCAGGTGTTCGGCGCGCAGGGGTTGGGCGGGGAGCGCGCCGCGCGGGTTGGGGGAGAAGGCCGCGCCGACTTCGGCGAGGCGGGCCACCACGTTGGGGTCCAGCTTGCCGTTGCGGTTGGGTGGGCAGTTCAGGATGAAGGAGGTCCACCTCGATTCGAGTTCGGTGAGGTGGGTGATGATGGCGTCCCTGGACATCAGCCCTTCGGTGGGGGTGGAGGGGTGCCAGAACCAGCCGTTGCTGATGGTCTGACCCTGCATCCCGGCCCAGGTATTCCCGGCTGGCGCGGTGATCCCGAAAGGTTCCTCCCAGAAGATCCCGTCGGCCAGCCAGGGGGTGAGGACCGCGCAGATATCGATGATGAGGCAGTTGGGCTGGAGGGATTTGACCAGGTCGCGGACCCGCTGCATCGGGACCTGTTGGTGGCCCATCTGCCAGGCGTAGCCATCGAGCATCAGGACTTCGATCTCGCCGTAGCCGGTGAGCAGTTCTCTGAGCTGGTTCAGCACATAGGTGATCTGGGGCGAGTCGACACCGGCTGCGGGGTCGCTGACATGGTATCCGCCGGTGGCCTGTACGGGATGGGTGCGGTCCCAGATGGAGAAGTAGAAGCCCACCTTCAGGCCCCGGGAGCGGAACGAGTCCACGTACTGCCTGACGACGTCGTGCTTGTAGCCCGAGTTCATGACGTTCTGGGTGCCGTATTTGGTGGGCCACAGCGCGAATCCGTCATGGTGCTTGGTGGTGAGCACCCCGTAGCTCATCCCCGCCGAACGAGCGGCATCGGCCCACTGATCGGTATCCACCGACGGCGGTGCGAAAATCGCGGGATTCTGGTTCGGAGCAGCCCACTCCTCGTTCGTGTAAGTGCCCAGATTGAAGTGATTGAACATTCCAAAACGCATATCGACCAGCTTCTGCAGCAAAGCCTGCGTGTCCCAACCAGTTCCTGTTGCCAAGACCTCAGCTGCTGTGGCTGGTGATACTCCGCCACTGACGGAGGTGGCCAGCAGACCTGCAGCAGAGGCACCAGCTGCGCCGAGAAAGTGCCGGCGGCCAAAATTTCGTGACGTCATTGTCTTAGCTCCATGTTTGTTAAGGGTCCGCACCAGCACTGTTAGCGCAAACAACGTGTGATACATCCGATGTTATGGCCAAATCGAGGAGTGTCAAGAGTTAGCTTTTCGCGAAATAATGACAGCGCGTGCTCACGGCGGATTTGTTACATATGATGTCTGTGTCTCGTGAGTTCCGAAATGGAGCGCGGGGAGCCTGGAGCCTTTACCGCTGAGGCCCTTCTGTAGATAAGATGCACCAGCACGTCGGGGTTTCTCATCGCAGATCCCGACAAAGCCCGAGGGCCTGAGCCGGTGCGATACCGTGCTCAGGCCCTCGAGGATTAAGCTCTTGTGTGCCCCGATGGACTTTCGGGGGCTGGTTCCGTTTTTCAAGCGGCGCGCGGGTGTCAGAAAGCGCTGACTTGTCGCGCGCAGGTTCCGTGAATCGGCCACGGCGGTCACCCGCCGTCCGGGTCACTTCTTCTTGGCGGCCGCCGGCTTTGAAGTGGCTTTGTCCAGTGAGCTCGGCGGTGCTGCCGCAGCTCTCTTGTCCGCGCGCTTTTCTTTGATGGACTTGCCGGCCTTTTTTGATGCTGCTTGACGGGGGGACTTGTCAGCCATGATCGCTCCTGTAGCGGAACCGAAGGGGTTCCTGACTCATGACGATACACCCGGGGTGCTAATGCAGGACCGGACCCGGCGGAGCGAAATGAGTACCTGTCTGAGGACACCGTTACGTGATTGTGCCACTGGCCATCGGGTGCCAAAATGTCGCTGTGGGCACCGTGAGGGGCGGGCCCATCGAAAACAGGATTGGCAATGGGTATCGTTCTTGAGAACACGGTCCTGGTTCCGTGTGCGCCCTCCGATTTTTACGAGTTCTGCGTCGACGGCCGGCAGCACTACAACCTTCCGGGCTACGAGGGTCTGGCTCCCGAATTTACAGAATGCGTTCCGGGCAGGTCCTGGGTGGAGACAGTGGAAACCGGCAGCGAATCCTTCCGCTACTCCTATACGCTCTACCCCATTGCCGACAGCACCCGGGCCACCATTGGCGTGGAAATCGAGCCCAAGGGTGTTGGCGTCCTTATGGCGGGGCTTAAAGCGGCCCGTTACCGCAAACGCGAGAGTGCCCGGCTGGTTGCCATGAAGAAGAGCCTGGCAAAGAACCTGGTTCGGAAGGTGATCCGAGAGGTTGAGAGGGAGAATTCCCGCAGGGCTTTCCCAATGCGGTTTGGTGAGGAGAGCGGCTGACGGGAATCGAACCCGCGTGTCGAGCTTGGGAAGCTAGCGCACTACCATTGTGCTACAGCCGCAGTGGGACCGGCCAAAAAGACTGGTAAACGGTCCCGGTGAAACATCGAGATTTACATTACCCCAGTCTTGGACTTTCCCGGAACATCTGCTCTGACGGCGTTGCTGCCGATGTATGTCAGGCTGGTAGTTGTCAGAAGCATCGACGAAGGAGATTCCATGGCAGCGCCAAATCTGTTCCTCATCTATGTGACCGATGTCCAGCGCTCCACCAGCTTCTATAGCGACCTCTTCGAGATGGAGCCCGTTATGGTGACCCCTCGCTACGTCCCATTCGAAGTGGCTCCGGGCGTGTTGTTTGCTCTATGGTCAGGAGCCGGCGACGGTGTCACAGCAACAACACCGCGCTCCAGTGAGGTGGGGCTCATGGTGCCAGGCGCCAGTGACGCCGTAGACCAGTGCTATACCAAATGGATGGATAAGGGTGTCAACGTTATCGAAGAGCCTCGCGACGAGGTCTTCGGGCGCACTTTCGTGATAACTGATCCAGATGGGAACCTCATCCGGGTCTCTCCCCTGGACTGACCTCCGGGGGACTGACCGCGAGAGCCTGCCCGGCAACACGAGGCGTCATATGAAGGGCATCGGGTAACCATTCGGTAAAGGCCCCACCCGTGCGTAGGAGCGGGAGAGCGGGCTGGCTATCCTGAATCAGTTAGCTGCAGTCGTTGGGGAACGGGCTACGCCGATCAGCCGTCCATGACCTAGGGGTTCCTCGTGGCATTTGCAGAGTACGAGGTGCTCATTCAGCGTGATGCCATCAGCGTTTACCATTTCCTGGCCGACGGGCTGAACCTGCCACTCTGGTGTAAGGACGTCCGCAGCATCGAATTGCTCTCCGGTGCGCCGGGAGCCAAGGGCAGCGTTTACCAACAGACCATCGCCGGACCGGGCGGCCGCCCGGTGGCCTGCGATTTCCGGATCACACAGGTCCGTCCCGGGGCAGAGATACAGTTCCAGGTCATCGCCGGTCCTGCACAGCCCCGGGGCGGCTACTATCTCAGCTCCGAAGGCAAGAGCACCCGGGTCCGTTTCGCCCTTGAGTACCAGCCGAAAGGATTGATGGGGCTGGTTAACGGCTCGGCCCATCAGTCCCTAAAGACTGAGGTTGCCCAGCTCGAGCTGCTCAAGGTCCTCCTGGAGAAGCAAGCTCCCGAGGAGTAGGCCTGCCCTTCGCGGGCTTTGCCGGCCACGCTCTACTGCGCCAGCCTCAACCCTGACCAGGCACCGGTAACCGTGCTGGGCGAATTGAGTCCGCCACCGGTGAGATCCCAGTACTGGACCACGTCACCCAGGCTGCCACCGGAGCGCCGCAGCGCCAGCCCGGTTGAATTGAGGCCCGTGACATCCCGCAATGCTCGGATGGCTGACACATCGCTCCACCCTGTGGCCACTATCGGGCGAGATTCGGCTCTCGGCGTTGTGCTGCCCGATCCTCGATAGAGCAGCACGTTTCCGTCACTCCGCCGCGCCAGCAGATCCTGGAACCCGTCGTCGTCGTAATCCACCATAGCCAGCCGGGTGGCAGTGATGCCCGCGCCGATCTGGGTCCGGACGGTGTGGTCGGCTGTCCCGCGGTTTGGGTAGAGCCACAGGTTTCCCGAAGAATCCAGGGCCAGCAACTGGGGCAGGCGGTTGTTGGCGCACCATTCCCCGATGGCGAGGGTCATGGCTGCCCAGCCGGACTGCCCCAGGGTCACCACCGGCACAAAGCCTCCGCCGGGATTACCCTGGTGCAGGGTAATACGGCCGTCGGCCCACTGAGTAAGGACGTCAAAAACCCCGTCCTTCTGCCAGTCGGTGATAAACAGTTCCTTCGCTGAGTTGAAGCCGGACCCGATCACCTGTTGGGCGCCGTACGCCCGGTTTCCCAGGGAAGGCCGGTTCAGGAGCTGCCCAGACGAATCCACTGAAACGAGGTCTCCTGCACTCTTAATTGCTGCTGCCGAGAGATCCACGGTGGGCGGCATGTGCCTTACCTGGGGATCGCACATGGTGGTCGGCGCGGGCGGGATGGCGCCGCTGCCGCCGGGTTGGTTGATGGTTCCGGCGGGGAGGGTGTTGTAGCCGAAGAAATTGACGACGCCCCACATGGTGTAGCGGTTGGGTGTGGTCTGCCAGTTGCCGTCGGTGAACGTGATGCCTATCCCGATCACATTGAATCTAGGGTCTTTCATGATGGCGTCGTGGGGCGCGGAGCCCTTCCACATCTCCACGAGCTGTGCCGCGTTCCTGTCCCACCGGACGGCAATGATCTCACCGGCTCCGTTGGTGGGATTCATGGCCCGCGGATCTGTCCAGAAGTTCGCCCGGTGCTCGATCACCTCGCGGGTGGCGATGTTGTCGGACCACTCCTGGGCCATTCCGGCGACAGTGGGGTGGTACTTGACGGATGCCAGCCCCAGGGAGTTCCGATAGCTGTTAATGGCTGCGAACACTTCCCTGATGTGGGCGGAGTTGTCGTCCCGGATCAGCGCTTCGGGGGTCATGGTTCCGGGGCTGGAGGCTGATGTACCAGGAACATCGGCATCGGGCGCGGGCCCGGAAAGCTCTTCAAGATCCGACGGCGATGCGGACAACGGCGGAATGAGCGGCGGTTCCGGCGGGGTGGACGCAGTTCCAGGCGCAAGCACAGGCAAACGCTTAGCTGCCGGTGCCACGACGGCGGCACCCCCGCCTGGGTCAGCTGCCTGGGTGGGGCCTGACGGCGGTGAGATGGCCAGCCGCCGCGCGCCGTCGTCGTCGGGCGTCTTCGAAGCTTCCGCAACATCTGTGGACGATATGGGGCGGGCGGCAGCGTTCAGGCCCGAACCCGAGGACCCTGGACCGGCAGTCACCGGGCCGGGGGCCGGACCCATCAGAACGGGACCCATCAGGGCCAGGGCAGAGAGCATGGCAACAACAGCGGGCGCAGCAAGTTTCTTCAAGACCAGACCCCAGTTCCCCTCAGGCCGCATCCCACCCCTCTGCGGCGTGCATAGGAGGCCAGACTAGCCCTGAGAGAGCGAAGGGAACAGTGCATACGGTATTTTTGAGCTGTGCTGATCTCTGACCGCGATATACGCGCCGAAATAGACTCCCAACGGATTGTGCTGGAACCGTTCGACCCCGTCATGGTCCAGCCGTCCTCAGTGGACGTCAGGATTGACCGGTTTTTCCGACTGTTCGACAACCACAAATACGCGCATATCGATCCCGCGGAGGAACAGCCGGAACTCACCCGTCTGGTGGAAGTGGACCGCGGCGAGCCGTTCATCCTTCACCCGGGGGAGTTCGTGCTGGGTTCAACCTATGAGACGGTCACCCTCCCGGATGACATCGCGGCGAGGCTGGAAGGAAAGTCTTCGCTGGGCAGGCTGGGGCTGCTGACGCACTCCACCGCTGGATTCATCGATCCGGGATTCTCCGGGCACGTGACGCTGGAACTGTCGAACATGGCCACCCTTCCCATCAAGCTGTGGCCGGGCATGAAGATCGGGCAGCTCTGCTTCTTCCGGCTCACCTCTGCCGCCGAGTACCCCTACGGCGCAGGAGAGTACGGAAACCGCTACCAGGGTCAGCGCGGACCTACCGCCAGCCGGAGCCACCAGAACTTCCATCTGACGGACATCCAGGCACCCTGATTTCGGACCCGCCGGGCTACCAGGCTGCACATATGGGGAATTGGCGCGGCAACGAGCATAGACGGGCCATCTGGGCAGGCGCCGCAGGGTTCGTGGCAGTGGCGGCTTATATGGTCGCCGGCTCACCTCAGGTCCGGGTGTGGCTGGAATGAGCCTCGCCGATACTTTCAGTATCGGAGGCGGGGATCACACCATGGGGAAAGGCGCTCTATCTGATCAGCGGCCTTGCGCTCGTGGCTTTTGTGGCAACGATAGTGCCGTGGGGGACCGCTAGAGGAAGCCAAAGATCGGCGGGAAGATGACGACGACGGCGGCGGCCCAGGCGCCGTAAACCGGCAGGTACCGTGTTTGCCAGCGCTCCAGCGAGGCAAACGGACGCCTCCCCCGCAGGAATCCGACGGCGAGCCAGGCCGCCCGCAGCAGATGCACCAGCAGCAGAAGATTCAGGCCCAGGGGTGCGATCTTGTTGGGACTGGAGCCGAATTCGGCGATACGGGTGAGCATTGCCGTGAGCATCGCGGCGTTGACTGCCAGGGCCGCGACGACGAGTACCTCCCGCCAGCAGCCATAGAATCAGCGGTGCGTGTACTGCGGCCAGCATTTCGGTGGAACCGCCAGCGGCAAAGGGGTAGATGTTGAGCACAACCGCGAGGGCCGCGAACGGTATGAGCAGCATGGCCGCAACCTTGCTTGTAAGGCGCCGCTTCCACTCGAAGTACCCTGCGAGGAACGGGAAGACGAGCAAACCGAGGTTCCGATGGCGACGAGGAAGGCCTCGTCGTCAAGGCCGGTCGCTTGCCTGTCGGCTATCTGCTCGCGCAGATGGTCCTCCAGTTCGTCGACCTCGGTGGGGGAGATGGCCTATGGCCATCCATCCTTTGGTGCGACGTCACGCTCCGCATGCCTTGGATTACCTACTCGCAAGTAAACGGTTTCGCGCCTACATTTAAGAGTGGCATGGCTGGGGAGCCGGAACGCAGCGTTGCGTTTCGTTAGTGAAACAGCTCCGAGGTTAGATCCCTCGGTTGAAATATAGGGGTAAATATGTCCGGAACATTCGAACTATTTGTTAATGGCAGCACGTCCTACGGGTTCAGAATCAAAGCTCCGAATGGGGCGATTGTGGCAGTATCCGGGCAATTCCCGGACAAAGCCTCCGCGGTCCAGGGCATTCGCGCCGTCCGCGAATACGCCGGCATGGGGCTGATCAAGGATCTTTGCGAAGCATCCCCGGCGGATCGGCCAAAGGCTGCATGACGGCCTGCGTAGCGGGCTGGGCCCGGTGCTTCCTCAGGCCACTCCAGCCGGTTGGGGTTTTGCGGGGCGGCGAAATGCCCGCACCAGCGGTTCGATGTACTTGGCCGCGAGTGGACCCACGATGGCCATGATCAGGACGTAGGCAGTGGCCAACGCCGCCAATTCAGACTGCACCGCGCCTGAAGCCACGGCAAGACCGGCGATGACGATTGAAAATTCGCCACGGGCAATCAGTGTGGCGCCGGCACGGAAACGGCCGGGAACCGCGATTCCCACCCTTTTGGCAGCCCAGATCCCTGTGCCCATTTTTGTAAGAGCCGTGAGCAACGCGAGGGCAAGAGCCCAGCCGATGACGGGCGGAATTGAGGCGGGGTCCGTGTTCAGGCCGAACGCCACAAAAAAGATGGCAGCGAACAGATCGCGCAGGGGCTCCAGGATACGGGTGGCGTTGTGGGCCGTCACCCCCGAGATGGCGATGCCGAGCATAAAGGCCCCCACCGCGGCTGAGACCTGAAGGGCCGACGCCACTCCGGCCACCAGCAAGGCGGCACCGAGCAGGTTCAGCAGGAAGACCTCAGAGTTTTCGCTGTGCACCGCTTGGGAGACCCGGTGGCCATGCCGCAACGCCACCATCAGCACCACGGTGACGACGGCCAGCGAAATCCCCACCGTCTGAAGCCCGCCCAGGAAGCTGACCCCGGCAAGGATCGCGGTCAGGATGGGGAGGTACAGAGCCATCGCCAGGTCCTCGAACACCAGAATCGCCAAGATGGTTGGCGTTTCACGGTTACCCACCCGGCCCAGGTCAGTAATGACCTTGGCAGCGATCCCCGAAGACGAAATGTAGGTCACTCCACCCATCACCATGGCCCCGACCAGGCCCCACCCAAGAAGGACTGCCAGCCCCGCTCCGGGCAGGAAATTCAGGATAAGGTCCAGGACGCCGGCCTGCCAGGATCGTCGCAGGCCGGTGACAAGTTCAGTAGCTGTGTACTCGAGCCCGAGCATCAGCAGGAGGAGGATGACACCGATCTCCCCCGAGATATGCGCGAACTCCTGAATCCCTTTGAACTCCATAAAGCCGCCAGCACCAAAAAACAATCCGCCCACGAGATAGAGCGGTATGGGTGACATTCCGATCCGTTCAGCCAGCCTGGCCAGCAGGCCAAGGCAGAACACAACGGCCCCCAGTTCGATGAGGGTCAGTGCCAGCGGATCCATTGCCGCTTATCCGTTGCGCAGAATGTCGGCCGCTGTATCGAGGCCTTCCTGAGTGCCTACGGCAACGAGGAGATCCCCCCGGTGGAGGACGACGTCGGGACCGGGGGAGGGGACAACCTCGCCTTCGCGCATGATAGCCACAATGGAGACGCCGCTTCGGGTGCGGATGCATGCCTTACCCATCGGCTGGTTCTCGAAGGGCGAACCAGACGCAATGGAAAACTGCCGTGTAACGATCCCCGGGATTTCCCGGTGGGCTTCAGAAAGCTGCATGGCCAGGTGCTGCCCGCCCAGCAGATTGCCGAGAGTTGCAGCCTCATCAGCTGTCAGGGGAATGGACGCCTGGCACGTGTCGGGATCGTCCCAGGTTGAAACAATGAGTTCGCTCTGGCCTTCCCGGTACTC
This sequence comes from Arthrobacter sp., assembly GCF_031179985.1. GTDB lineage: Bacteria > Actinomycetota > Actinomycetes > Actinomycetales > Micrococcaceae > Arthrobacter. Next base: position 35,383 of record NZ_JAPSHJ010000007.1, read on the forward strand.
CACGACGCCGATCCGGCGCCCCGAAGCCGTCATAAAATCCTTGCGCCTGCCAAGGCCGGGAAGATCTGTCTCATCCACGTTCATGGGTCCAGCCTAATGCTCCCGTGGGCCGTGCGGGGCTGAAGCGGCAGACGATTCCGGAGAATACGGGAGAGCTAAGCGTCCTCCCGTTGTGGATTCTCCAGCCTGAAGAAGTTGGACTGGCTGCCGTCGCTTCGCTGTTCCTGGTAAATGAAATTCAGGCCCCGTTCATCGAAGGTCTTGAACCATTCCTCCCAGCTGACATGGCGGAGCTTGTCGTCGTCGCCACCAAAATCGATCCGGAGCACTCCAAGGTGGTCACCGTGTTCCGTTCCTTCAACCGTGGCCGGAACGCCGTCGCGCTCTTCTGCCCACTGCCTGATGACTTCATGGTGAGTCGTAACGAGGCTTCTGCCTTCCCGCTCCGGCTCATCCTCTGGTGAGGTGACTTCCTGCGAGTACTTTAGGGAATCGGATGAACCCGGCCCCTTGCGGACCTTGCCTTCGTCCGGTCCGGCGCCCATGGCGCCCTGGTCTTCGCCGTTCGCAGCCTCGCCGCTGCTGAGTGAATCAACAAGCTCGTCCTTTTTCATTCCCGACGTTCCACTTACCCCGGCATCCTTCGCTTCCTGCCGGAGCTCGTCCACCTTCATGTCCCGCAGCTCGCCCGTATCATCGGTATTGGTTGGTTGGTTGTCCGCTTTGTCTGCCACTTAACTGATCCTTTCCGCTCTGGATTTCACCAAATAGTAAGGCTACTTATTAAGTGGGCACCAAGCCTGGGCTGACTGTCAAGAGGCCTCTTTGCTATGCGGACGGAACGACCGCTATCTCCGCCTTGCCTGGCGGTTTGACCGGCAGGAGGACCAGGAGGCCGGCCAGCAGCACCACCATGATGCCCAGGATTCCCCAGCGCTGGGCCTCGCCCTCGGCGACCAAGGGGACGGCCAGTGCGATGCAGAGAGTGAAGAGCGTGGGTGCCAGAAAGCTCACGGCCCGGCCCGTGGTGGCATAGAGGCCAAAAAGCTCACCTGATTCGCCATCGGGTGCAAGCCGTGCCAAATAGGCTCGGGACGATGACTGGGCAGGGCCAACGAACAAGCACAGGAACAGGCCAAAGACCCAGAAAGTGGTGGCCCCCGCCCAGGTGCTGCCGAAGAAAACGTAGTCACCGTCGCCCAGCACCAGGATGGCGGTCCCGGCAATCAGCAGCCCCACCAGCGAACCGAGGATGACAGCTTTTGGACCCACCCGGTCATCCAGGAAGCCTCCAATCATGGCCCCCACTGCCGCCACCACGTTTCCAAAGATGGCGAAGAAAATCACGTCCTTCAGCTCGAACCCGAAGGTGCCCGCCGCGATGATTCCCCCGAAGGTAAAGACGGCGGCTAGACCATCCCGGAAGATGGCGCTGGCAAGAAGGAAATAGATCGTGTGCGGACTCGTCCGGTAGATGGCCGTGATCCGCCGCATCAGCAGCCCGTAGGAAGCCATGAAGCCGAGCCTTGCCGCGCCTGCCGGCCGGGGAAGCTCGGGAACGGCGAACAGCACGGGGAGAGCGAAGATGAAGAACCACAAAGCGGAAAACACTGCCACGAGGCGGATGTTGAAGCCGTCCTCCGTCGAGGCTCCGAACCATTCGAAGCCGGGCTGGACAAACAGTTGCAGCACAATCAGCAGGGCCACGATCCCGCCAAGATATCCCATGCCCCAGCCGAAGCCACTGACCTTCCCGATGTTCCGGGGGGTCGAGATCTGGGCCAGCATAGCGTTGTAGTTCACCCCGGCAAATTCGAAGAACACGTTGCCCAGCGCAATCAGGGTGACCCCGAGGAGCAGGAACTCCGGCCGGGGGAACACAAAAAAGCACAAAGCGGTCAGAAGGGCGACGACGGCCGTGTTGACTCCCAGCCAAAGCTTCCGCCTGCCGCCGATGTCGGAGCGTTGCCCCGTAACAGGGGCCAACAGTGCAATGGCCAGACCGGCCACCGCCAATGCCCCGCCGAGGACAGCCGAAGCCTGATCTTCTCTGCCGAAGGCATCCGAGGTGAGATAAACAGTGAACACAAAGGTGGTCATGATCGCGTTGAAAGCCGCCGAGCCCCAGTCCCAGGAAGCCCAAGCCAGGATCTGGCCCTTGCTGACCGCCTGGCTTCCTGTCTCGAGTTCCGACGGTGGCTGTTGTGCCTGAGACGCGGTGGCGGAGTTCATGACCCGATGCTATCGCCCCTTCAGCCGAAATCTGGGTCAAGAACGAATGCGCCCGCTTGGTAAACTGGACACGCTGAACCCAACTAACGACCGCCAGCTCCAACCTTTGATAATCGAATTCCTGACGTTGCGGAGATACCAGTGATTACAGTCCTTGCCGTGCACTTTGCGGTGGCTGCACTGGCGCCCTTTTTGTTCGGGAAATTCGGCAGGAACTCGTTCTACGCGTTGGCCGTGGTTCCCGCCGCATCGTTCCTCTGGCTGATCCTCCAGCATGCTTCGGTGTACTCGGCGTCCGCCGGACAAGCGGCGCAACCAGGGGCCGCCGTCCAGGTGGTTCCCTGGATTCCAGAGCTCAAGCTTGAACTGGCCTTCCGGCTGGACGCCCTGGCGTGGGTGATGTCGCTGTTGATCCTCGGAATCGGATCACTGGTGCTCGTGTACTGCGCCCGCTATTTCAAGGACAAGGACAGCGATCTGGGCGGCTTCGGAGCCCAACTGCTGGCATTCGCCGGCGCAATGTTCGGCCTGGTCACTGCCGATGACCTGCTGCTGATGTTCATGTTCTGGGAGCTCACCACTGTCCTGTCGTATTTGCTGATCGGTTACGCCAGGACCAGGCTGTCCGCCCGCCGCTCCGCCCTCCAGGCCCTCGTGGTCACCACGGCCGGCGGCTTGAGCATGCTGGTTGGCCTGATCATCCTTGGCCACAGCGCCGGCACGTACAGGATTTCAGCCATCCTGGAGCAGGCTCCGGCACTGATAACGGGGAACGCCGCCGGGGCGGTCAGTGCCGCCGTCGTGCTTATCCTGGTTGGCGCGGTGACAAAGTCCGCCCTGGTCCCTTTCCACTTCTGGCTCCCCGGAGCCATGGCGGCACCGACGCCGGTGAGTGCTTATCTGCATGCAGCCGCAATGGTCAAGGCCGGCGTTTATCTGGTGGCCCGGCTGGCTCCGGGCTTCGCGGAAACAAGCTTTTGGCTGCCGCTGGTGCTGGGGCTGGGCCTGGCCACGATGCTGGTAGGCGGCTACCGGGCGCTGCGGCAGACCGACATCAAGCTCATCCTGGCCTTCGGCACCGTCAGCCAGCTCGGCTTCCTGATCATGGTGGTGGGCCTGGGTAAACCGGATGCCGCACTGGCCGGGCTCGCTTTGCTGCTGGCCCACGGCCTGTTCAAAGCCACGCTCTTCCTGGTGGTTGGCATCATCGACCACCAATCAGGTACCCGCGACATCAACAAACTCTCCGGTGTTTTCAGTTCATCACGAGCCTTGGGCATTGTGGCTGCCGTCGCCGCCGCTTCCATGGCGGGAGTGCCTCCCCTGGCTGGATTTGTCGCCAAGGAGTCGGTGTTCGTGGCGTTCGTGCACCACGCTGCAACGCCAGACGCCGGGCAATCGCCGGTCTGGGGTTATGTGGTGCTGATCGGGCTGGTGCTGGGCTCGGTCCTGACGTTCGCCTACAGCGCGCGCTTTATGTGGGGAGCGTTCGCCACCAAGCCGGGCGTTGAACGTATACAGTTCAAGCCCATCCGGCCATCGTTCCTGGCGGCACCTGCCATGTTGAGCCTGCTGACGATCGCGTACGGCCTCTGGCCGGTGCCCGTTGACGCGTGGCTGCAACCTTACGCGGCCCTTTTCGGTACGGGCAGCGTAGATGGAGGAGGAGCCGACGGCGGCAGTGCGGCCGGCGCGGCAGGCCACCTTGCGCTCTGGCACGGTTTCACCCTGGCGTTGGGCCTTACGGGAGTCACCTTTGTACTCGGGTGGGCCATGTTCCGCTGGCGGGCCGGCTTCTCCCGGCTGCAGGAGAGGGTTCCTGGTTGGATCGACGGCGACCGCGCCTACCAGCTGACCATCGGCGCCCTGGACGACGTCGCAGTCTGGGTCACCGGGCGAACCCAGCGAGGGTCACTGTATTTCTACCTCGCCGTCATTCTGTCTGTAGCGTTTATCCTGCCGCTGACGGCTCTCGTCGCCGCCAAGAAACCCCTGCCCGATGACTTGTATTTCATCGACCCCAATTCACCGCTGCAGATAGTTGTGGGCGCGGGGATCGTGATCGGAGCGCTGGCGGCAGTGAAGGCCAACAAGCGCTTCCTTGCCGTACTCATGGTATCCGTCACCGGCTATGGCATCGCTCTGATGTTCGCGCTCCAGGGTGCTCCCGACCTTGCCCTGACGCAGATGCTGGTGGAAACCATCATCCTGGTTGCCTTCGTCCTTGCCATGCGCAGCCTGCCACCTGAGCTGCGGGACAGAACGGGAGGCAAGTACAGGATCACCCGCGTGATCATCGGTATCGGTTTTGGCATCACCATGATCTTCGTGGGCATCTATGCCATGGGTGCCCGTATCGCCGAGCCCGTTTCACTAGCCTTCCCGAAACTGGCGTACGAAGGCGGTGGCGGGTTGAACACGGTCAACGTCACGCTCGTTGACATTCGGGTCTGGGACACCTTCGGCGAAATTTCGGTGCTGGCGCTCGCGGCCACGGGCGTCGCGAGCCTGATCTTCATCCGGGGACGTGGTGACGGCATCAAAGCGTCATCAACGGTCGCGGCAGGAACGGTAGGCCGGCGGACAAGCGTCGTGCGTAACTCCCGTGACAGTGCAGCTCTGGAACTGAGCCGTAAATTCGCGGCATCAACCCGCGACGCGTGGCTTGTTGCGGGCCGAACGCTCGCCCCCGAACGCCGCTCCATCATCTTCGAGGTGGTGACACGACTCCTGTTCCACTCGATGATCATCTTCTCCCTGTACCTGTTGCTGGCTGGACACAACCTGCCCGGCGGCGGTTTCGCGGGCGGGTTGACGGCGGGCCTCGCCCTGACCATCAGGTACCTGGCCGGCGGCCGTTTCGAACTCAGTGAGGCAACCCCCATCAGTGCAGGCACCCTGCTGGGAGCCGGCCTGGCGACGGCGGCCGCTTCCGGTGTTGTCCCGCTGCTGCTCGGCGGGCAGGTTTTCCAGACGGCCATTATTGAGCTGTGGCTGCCCGTCTTTGGCGACATCAAGTTTGTCACCTCCACCATCTTCGACATCGGCGTCTACATCGTGGTGGTCGGGCTCGTCCTGGACGTTCTGCGAAGCCTGGGGGCTGAAATCGACGAACACTTCGAGGAAGGACCAGCGGAGCCGACAGCCGAGCAGGAACCCGACAGAACTCCGGCCGAAACCACAGCAAAGGGCAAGGCATGAGGGTAAACCTGACGCTGCTGACAGTCATGGGTGCGCTGTACGCCTGTGGCATTTACCTGATCCTCGAACGCAGCCTTACCCGCGTCCTCCTGGGCCTGATGCTCCTGGCCAACGCCACCAACCTGCTCATCCTCGCTACAGGTGGGTACGCAGGGTTGGCGCCGATTTTCAGCAAAGAGACGGCCCCGGGCGATTACAACGACCCCCTTCCGCAGGCGCTGATCCTGACGTCGATTGTGATTTCGTTTGCCGTCACCGCTTTTATGCTGGGCATCATCTACCGCACATGGGTTCTGGCTCGCGAGGACGAAATCCAGGACGACGTGGAGGACCGCCGCGTCGCCGACACCCCCAGCTACGATGCCGAAGATGACGCGGAAATTCCAGTGGAAACCTCCGAGTTTCCACTCACCATGCTCGGCACGGATGGACGGGCAGTCTCCAACAGGCCCCCGGGCGACGAAACAGGCAGTGGAGATCCACACCCTGACGACACTGTCCGGGCTGGCAGCGCGGTGCTGACGGTCGAGGACGCGGCAGCAGAGGAAAAACCCGGTTCCACCAACATTGAACCCGGACCGGAAGGAGGCCGAAAGTGAACATTGCCAGCCTTGCGCCGCTCGCCGTCGTACTTCCCATCCTGGGAGCTGCCCTCACCTTCGTGCTGATCCGGCACTCCCGGGCCCAACGGGTAGTGAGCATTACTCTTCTCTCCCTCACGCTGCTGCTGGAGTGCGTCCTGCTCGCCTCCGTCTGGAACGGCGGGACCATCGCGGTGAACATCGGGGGCTGGCTGCCGCCTTGGGGGATCGTCCTGGTGGTCGACCAGTTCTCATCCCTGATGCTGGTGGTGTCGTCCTCGGTGAGCCTGGCGGTGCTGGTCTATGCGACCGGGCAGGGAATGGCCGACGGCGACCAGGACGCCCCGCTCTCCGTTTTCCACCCCACCTACCTGATCCTCGTGGCCGGCGTCTCCAACGCGTTCCTGTCCGGTGACCTCTTCAACCTCTACGTGGGCTTCGAAATCCTGCTCACGGCCAGCTACGTGCTGATGACCCTCGGCGGAACCGGCCCCCGGATCCGGGCAGGCGTTACGTACGTCGTGGTGTCGGTGGTGAGCTCCGTGCTGTTCCTGATCGCCATCGCCATGATCTACGGGGCCACAGGCACCATCAACATGGCCGACCTCGCCATCAAACTTGCTGAACTCGATCCCGGGACGCGCACGCTCCTGCACGTTATGCTGCTGGTGGCCTTTGGTATCAAGGCTGCTGTGTTCCCGCTTTCCTTCTGGCTTCCGGACTCATATCCGACGGCGCCTGCTCCGGTCACCGCCGTCTTTGCTGGCTTGCTCACGAAGGTGGGCGTCTACGCCATCGTCCGTACGGAAACCCTCCTATTCCCGGGAGATACCCTCAATACACCGCTTATGATCGCAGCGCTGCTGACCATGGTGGTGGGCATACTCGGTGCCCTGGCTCAAAGCGACATCAAGCGTCTGCTGTCGTTTACGCTGGTGAGCCACATCGGATACATGGTGTTCGGGCTTGCGATGTCCTCCGTAGCAGGCCTGGGCGCCGCGGTGTTTTACGTAGCGCACCACATCACGATCCAGACCAGCCTGTTCCTTGTCACGGGCCTGATCGAACGCCGCGGCGGGAGTTCCTCGATGGACCGGGTGGCCGGCCTGGCCAAGCTGTCGCCGCTGCTGGGGCTCCTGTTCTTCGTTCCGGCCATGAACCTTGCCGGCATTCCACCGTTTTCGGGTTTCCTCGGCAAGCTGGGCCTGATGCAGGCGGGCGTTCAGCTGGGCACGCCCCTCGCCTACGCCCTGGTCATCGGCGGGGTGCTCACAAGCCTTCTCACCCTGCTGGCCGTAGCCAGGGTGTGGAACCGTGCCTTCTGGCGCAAGCCCAGCGACGCCGAACACCCCGATCCTGTGCTCCTCGCGGCTCCCGGGGACGCGGACACCGGAACGCGGCACGGGCGCAAGAACGTCATCCTGCTGCCGCGCACCATGGTGGGCTCCACCATGGCACTGGTGCTTTTGGGCGTGGGGCTGACGGTCTTTGCCGGCCCGATCTTCAAGGTTGCCGATCAGTCGGCCCAGGACATGCTGGACAGGACGTCCTATATTCGGGCCGTGCTCGGGGACAACGCGCCGGTCCCTGCGATTGCCCTGCCTGATTCGGAGCCGCGGGCCTCAGGGGCGGCTGACTCACAGGAGCCAGCACCCTTCGGAGCAGGCAAATGAGCCGCCGGCGTGTGTCGCTGCGGCAGGAACTGCCGCTGCTCGTCTGGCTGGTGTTCGTCTGGGGTGCGCTGTGGCAAAACTTCAGCCCTGGAAACCTGCTGTTCGGCGCCGTGCTGGCCATTCTCGTGGCCCGCATGTTCTACCTTCCTCCGGTGGAGTTGAGCGGCCGGTTCAGCATTCTGCAGGCCATTCCATTTGCCCTGCAGTTCGTTGGAAAAGTGGCGGCCGCCAGTTTCCAGGTCTTCTACCTGGCCGTCGCCCGCGGCCCCAAGGTGACCAACGCCGTCGTGGCCGTCCCGCTGCGCAGCCACTCTGACCTTATGGTGACGGCGACCGGTCACGTCATCTCCCTGATCCCCGGTTCCCTCGTGGTGGAGGTGGACAGGTCCACCTCCACGCTCTATGTCCACGCCCTGAACGTGCGGAACGCCGACGACGTCGTCAAGTTCCGCCGGTCTGTCCGCGACGCGGAAGCCGGACTGATCAGGGTCATGGGTACAGAAGAAGAACTCGCGGCACTCAAACAGGAGGTTGGCGCGTGATGCAGCTTGTTTTGGTGATAACTGCGGTGACCCTGTCCCTTGCTGCGGCCGGGGCGATCGTCCGCATCGCCGTTGGCCCATCGCTCCTGGACCGGGTGCTTGCCGCGGACGTCCTGCTGGCCATCCTGGGAGCAGCGCTGTGCATCGACATGGCCGTCAACCGGCACCTGAACAACCTGATGCTTGTTGTGGCCGTCTCTGTCATCGGCTTTATAGGATCAGTCACTGTGGCCCGTTTTGTTGCCGACCGGCGGGAGCAACCCAGTGACTCCTGATACGACCCTGGACACAGTGATCGACGCCGTATCGGCCGTCTTTATGGTGGTGGGGGCGGCGATGTCACTCGGCGCTGCCATCGGGCTGCTGCGTTTCCCGGACCTCATGAGCCGCATGCACGCAGCCACCAAACCCCAGGTGCTGGGGCTCTTCCTGCTGCTGGCCGCTGTGGGGTTGCAGCTGCGCACCTGGTGGATATGGCCGGTGCTGCTCCTTGCCTGGATCTTCCAGTTGCTGACCGTTCCGGTTTCGGCCCACATGGTGGGCCGCGCCGGTTACCGGACCAAGCACCTTCACCGCGAGCTGCTCAGCACCGACGAGCTGGAAGCAGTAGTGCAAAAAGCGGCTGCCAAGGACGCGGCGGACCCCGCCTCAAAGGACGACGACGGTTCCGCCTGAGCGGTAAGCCGGCAGCCGGCTTCGTATGCCGCTAAACGATGTCCTGGGTCTTGGCGAAACGGGTGATGGCCCGCTGCGTTCCGCGGTTCGCGAGGACCTGGATGATGGCACTGACGGACGCGGAGACCAGCGCAAACGTCAATGCTGTACGGAGCGTGGTGGGCACGTCATCCTTGTCCCCCTTGGGAGGCTTACGGCCGGTGACCTTTTCCCAGGCCGCATCCACTACCTTGGTGCCGGCATAACCGGCCAGCAGGCTGATGCCCGTACCAAGCAACTTGATGAAAAAACTCATTTCCAGGGGCTCCTAACAGTAAAACAGGAGGAAACGGGACTTCCCCTAGACTAACCGCATCGTTGACGGAGTTAGGCCAAGGCGGAACAGAGGGTCGCTGTATAGTGCCGCTATGGATGACAAGGGGATTCTGCACCAGTACCTCAGCACCCGGAGGGCAAGCCTCCTGGGGAAGCTGGACGGCCTGAGCGAATACGATGCCCGCAGGCCAATGACGCCCACCGGTACCAACCTCCTGGGCCTGGTCAAGCACGTGGCAAGCGTTGAACTGGACTATTTCGGGCTGGTGTTTGGGCGGCCCAGCGGACGCAGCCTGCCGTGGCTTAGTGATGAGGCGGAACCCGACGCCGACCTGTGGGCGGCACCGGAGGAAACCCGCGAGGAGATCATCGAGCTGCACCATTTCGCAGCTGCCCATACCGATGCCACCGTCGCGGCGCTCCCGCTGGATGCCTCAGGTGAGGTTCCGTGGTGGCCGGAAGAACGACGCCGGGTGACCCTTCACCAGATCCTTGTCCACATGTGCGTAGAGACCGCCCATCACCTGGGGCACGCCGACATCCTCCGCGAACTCATTGACGGCTCTGCGGGCCAGCGGCCCGGCGATTCAAATCTCTCGGTGCGCAGCCTCGAGGAGTGGGTGGCCCACCGTGCCCGGCTTGAAGCCGCCGCGAGTGAGGCTGCTGTCAGGGAGGAAGCCGCCTGTGAGGCTACTGCCCGTGACGACGCTGGCCGCCAGGCGACGGCTACAGCCGCCATTCCTCTCGGACAGGCTTGAGGTGGGCCGGTGTCCCGTCCGTTGACACAGGCGGAAAGGTGCACGTGAACTCGCCGCGGTAACCGAACAGGAAACCGAAGACAGGGTTCCGGACCTGCATCTGGATGGTAAACACGCCGCGCTGATCGTCATAACCTTCGAACAGATCAGCCGTCCCCGTCAGGAAAGCGGGGAAGGTGAAACCCAGCCTGCCTTCGTAGAAGCGCTGCCCTTCGGACCTCAGGTGGAGGGATCCGTCCGGAAGGACGTTGAGCTTCAGATCTGTGGCCAGATGCTGGTGCGTCCCCAGGTAGTCCACAATGCCGCCCGTTTTCTCGCTGTAGATCATGGTGGCGTCAAAGCGGCGTTTCTTGCCCGGCTGCACAGTCATGGTCCGGACGAAGGTCACTGTCGGACGCCCGAAGCCGTCAAGGTAGGGGTAGTTTTCGATGGTGAAGGGGATGTCCTTCCCATTGTCTGGAAAGAGGATGTTCCGGAAAGCGCCGAAGCGGAGGAAAGGGGCCGTCCACCACGCCCCGCGGCGCACTTCCGAGAAGATACCGGTGCCGATGCAGGCATAGCCTGAGTCGAGGTCTACACCGAAGCGCCGTTGCAGCATCGGGTGCAGGCGGTGGAAATCCGGGCCCAGGGCAGTGGCGAAGATGGAGCTCATGCCGGCGCTCCCTCAAATTGTGGCTGTTTCCTGTGATCCGGATCCGGCAACGTCTTCAGCGATGCCGGCGCTTCCGCGGACCCCCTGTCCGGTGGCTGACGGAGGCAGCGTTTTGCCTTGGGCACCGTTGGATGGGAGGGCAACGTCAGGGCCAAACCGGCCAGGGTCAAGCCGAGTGCGGCAGTGGAAGCCCTTGCCGGCAGATTCTTCAATGAACCGGGGTTCTTCAGCGAAGCGTTCAAGGGGCGCGCCGCAACAGCATGGCGAAGGAGCCCCGCCGCTCCGGCGACGCCTGCGGCGCGCGCTGCCGCATCAAGGAACCAGGCGTTGCGGCTCCGGGCCGGATCAACGCCCGATTCGGCCCACAGCCGAAGCCGGTCGAAGCTTAGTGCTGTGGCCCAGCCGAGGCCTGGGCGGATGAACCGGGCGTCCAGCTTTCGGCCCAGGGCACCCATACCGGGAGCGTAGTTGTAGCCGGTGATGAAGCGGATGCCCTGATCCACGGGTACGTAGCGCCAGTAGCCCGACCCCGGACCGATCGGCGAGAGAGGGTTGCTGGTGGAGAATTTGAGCACCGATGTCGCCTGTCCGCCTGCTGTCGTCTTATGCCCCAGCGATGTACCGATCCCGGTGATGGCGCAGAACGGCAGCTGGAATTCATACCGGAACTGTGAGTGCCTGTCACTGCCGACGCCAGTCGGGACGATCCTGGAGAACCGGAGATCCCAGCGCGGATGCAGGGCCGGGTCCTGGCTCAGCTCCCAGAGGCTATCCATGGACGATCGCACCAGGATTTCCACATAGATCTGCCGGCCGCTTCGCGCTTCATTTGTACGTGTTGTTTCCCCCATCCCAGGATCATAATGGGTGAACAGGTCAGCAGCTGCTGTGCCGTACCCTGCCGGAACGTGCACCATGGGAAGGCAGGAGCCCTACGCCGCCGATTGTGACACCGCCACAGGGATCGCAAGCACCGCCAGGTGTAAACTGGACAACGCCCACAAGGGCAGATTGATTACGACAGGGGAGCGCCGCCGTCGGGCATCACCGGGATTCCGGGAGTGCGATGGATGGGCGCTGAGAGTGCGGACAGCCGCAGACCCTCGAACCTGATCCGGTTAGTACCGGCGCAAGGGAGTCGAGTTCTCAGAGTGTCCGGCAGATGCGGCGCAATCCGCGGTGGCCGGGGAGCACTTTCCCCTCCTGTTCCTCAGGAGGAAGACATGACTGGAATTTCTGAAAAGCAGACCCTCACAGCCGGCAAACGGAGCTGGCGCGTTGTAGACATCGTGGTGGCGGCCCTGATTGCCGTCGCCGGTGGCGTGATTTTTTGGGCGTGGTCCCAGGGCGCCAACGTTATTTCGGCTCCGCTTAATGCGGTTTACCCCCCGCTGACCGGACTGTACGCCGGTGGCTGGATGATCCCGGCGGTACTGGGAATGCTCATTATCCGCAAGCCGGGCGCGGCCCTGTTCTGCGAGACCGTTGCGGCTACGGGTGAGCTCCTCATGGGCTCGCAGTACGGCACCACCGTGCTGATTTCCGGCCTGCTGCAGGGCCTTGGCGCCGAACTGGTGTTCGCGGCGTTTGTATACAAGAAGTTCAACCTTCCGGTCGCTTTGCTGGCGGGCGCAGGTGCTGGCTTTTTCTGCGGTCTGAACGATTCCTTCGCGCCATGGGGCTGGAACATTGCCTACGCGGCCGGAGACAAGGCCGCCTACATCATCTTCACCGCGATCTCGGGTGCCGTCATTGCCGGGGGCCTGTCCTGGATCGCCACCCGTGGGCTCGCTAAAACCGGAGTTTTGAGCTCCTTCGCCTCCCGTAAGGCTGCGACGGAGCCCGTCTTCTCCTGATGACACCGATTCGCGACGGCGGCGTCCGCCCGGCCGGGGTAACGGCGCAAGGCTGGGCCTGGCGGCACGCCGGCAGGCCCCGCCCCGCCGTCCAAGGGCTTAATCTGGACATCCGCGCGGGGGAGCGGGTGCTCCTGCTCGGCCCCTCGGGTGCCGGCAAATCCACGCTCCTGCACGCCCTCGCGGGGGTGCTCGGCGACACGAACGACGACGGCGGCGAGGCGGGCGACTCCGACGAGTCCGGTTCGCTGCTCATTGACGGCCAGCCGCCACGGGCCCAGCGCGGGCGTGCCGGGCTTATGCAGCAGGATCCGGAAACGCAGGTGATCCTGTCCCGCCTCGGCGACGACGTCGCCTTCGGTGCCGAGAACCTCGCAGTGCCCCCTGCGGAGATCTGGACCCGGGTGCATGAGGCGCTCGACGACGTCGGGCTGGGTCATCTGCCGTTGGACCACCCGACGTCGGCCCTGTCCGGCGGACAAAAGCAGCGCCTGGCGCTCGCCGGCATCCTGGCCATGCGTCCGGGGATCATTTTGCTGGATGAGCCCACCGCCAACCTTGATCCTGCCGGAGTGCTCGAAGTCCGTGATGCCGTGGGCCGTTGTCTGGAGAAGACCGGCGCAACCCTGGTGGTCGTGGAGCATCGTGTTGCGGTGTGGAAAGACCTTGTGGACCGGATCGTGGTGCTGCAGCCGGGAGCTTCGAATGACGGCGCGGTGCTCATTGATGGACCTCCTGACCTGGTGCTGGAGCAGGCAAAGGAGATGCTGATCAGGGCGGGGGTCTGGGTTCCCGGCCACGTTCCGGCGACGCGCCAGCGGGGTTCGGCTGCTGCACTGCCACCCGGCACCGCAGGTACCGGCCAATTGCTCCTTGCCGCGGAAAAGCTTGCCGTCTCGCGCGAACGGCCCCGGCGCCGCGGCTTCAAAAAGCTTCCTCCCACGCCCGTGCAAACCGGGATATCCGCGCAGGTCCGGGCGGGTGAAGCGCTGACCGTCACCGGGCCCAACGGCTCGGGAAAGTCCACCTTTGCCCTCACGCTGGCCGGGCTGCTGAAGCCTGTTGCCGGAGCTGTATCAGCCACCCTTGAGCTGAGCGCCGGTGCCGGAATTGATCCATACAAGTGGAAGGCCGAACAGCTGATTTCCAGGATCGGAACGGTGTTCCAGGAACCCGAGCACCAGTTTGTCACCGGCCGGGTCTTGGATGAGCTCCTTTTCGGGCCCAGACATCTGGGCCACGGCGAGGAACGCGTCGACGAACTCCTGGAGCGGCTAAGGCTCACTTCCCTCGTGGACGCCAACCCCTACACACTGTCCGGGGGCGAAAAGCGACGGCTCTCGGTGGCCACCGTACTGGCCGCCCACCCACAGGTGCTGGTGCTGGATGAGCCCACCTTCGGCCAGGACGCCACCACGTGGGCCGAACTGGCTTCCTTCCTCTCCGAGCTCCTGGACGCCGGAGCCGCAGTTGTTTCCGTGACCCACGACCAGGAATTTTCCTCGGTCCTCGGTGGCACCGAACTCGCAATGGGGACTCCGGAAATGGCCGCATCATGAGGGAAGCCTTGACGCTCCGGAGTGAATCGCTCCTCAGCCGAGCCAACCCGCTGGCCAAGTTTGCCGCCGTCTTCCTCATCACTCTGGTTCTGGCGTTGTCCATCGACTGGGTCTCCGCAACTGTGGCGCTGGGCTTCGAGCTGCTGTTGTTTCCGTTGGCAGGGCTGACTCCCTTGCTCCTGTGGCAACGCGGGTGGCCGCTGATCATCGCCGCAGCCCTGGGCGGCTGGAGTACCGCCATTCTGGCTCCGGACGCCGGAAGGATACTGCTCGACGTTGGCATCTGGTCCATCAGCGCAGGTTCCCTCGAACTGGGGCTGGGATTCATGCTCCGGGGGCTGGCCATTGCGCTGCCGGCGGTGCTGCTTATGAGCTGCACCGACCCTACAGACCTTGCCGATGCCCTGGCCCAAAAAGCGAAACTGCCGCACCGCTTCGTCCTTGGGACCCTGGCAGCGATGCGGCTGGTAGGGCTCATGGCGGAGGAGTGGCAAACCATCGGGATGGCCCGCCGCGCCCGTGGCGTAGGTTCTCGCGGCACGCCGTTGCAGCGACTCCGGGCCACCCTGGGCCAGAGCTTCGGGCTGCTGGTACAGGCCATCCGGCGCGCTTCAAGGCTCGCTGTCACGATGGAGGCGCGTGGATTCGGTGGAGCCCAACGGACGTGGGCGCGCGAATCCACGTACAGCCGGCTGGATGTCTGGGTGCTCGTGGGCGGAACGGTAATCGCTGCCGCCGCCGTGACAGCGGCGATCGGCGCAGGGACCTGGAACCTGGTCTGGGCGTCAACTGGTTACCCTCACAACACGTAGCGGATGGTCACTACGTGTACGCAAGCTGGCTGACTTCCCGGCTCGCAGCAAAACCCCAATAGGTATTTTCGCGGCTGAAATATCGCATCAATCGGGTAAAGCTGTGTCCTTTCTCCCAAAATGACCTGCTTTTCAGCGTTTGAAACTCATAAATGATATATTTTTGATATGACTCAAGAGACTGCGGAATCTGTCGGCGCCATGCTTCGCGATGCCAGGACGGAAAAAGGCTGGACCCAGGGGCAGTTGGCCGCAGAGCTTGGAACAAGCCAGAGCGCCATTGCCCGGATGGAACAGGGCAAGCAGAATCTGAGCCTGAAGATGATCCAGCGGCTGGAAACCATCTTCGGCCACGCCATGGTGAAAGTCGGCCGGCCACAGATGACCCACCTCCGGGTGGAAGGCGGCCTTACCCTGTCCGGCTCGGTGGACGTAAACAGCAGCAAGAACGCCGGCGTCGCGCTTCTCTGTGCCAGCCTCATAAACAGGGGGACCACCACTCTCCGCAGACTGGCCAGGATCGAGGAAGTCAACAGGATCGTGGAGGTTCTCACCAGCATCGGCGTCGAATGCACCTGGCTCAACGACACCGATCTGCAGATCCGCAGGCCGGCAGTTCTGGACCTGGCCTCGATGGACGTCGAAGCCGCCCGCCGCACACGCAGCGTGATCATGCTGCTGGGCCCCTTGCTGGATGAGTCAGCGGAGTACCGCCTCCCCTATGCCGGAGGGTGCGATCTGGGCACGCGCACGGTTGAACCGCATATGCAGGCACTGCGGCAATTCGGCCTTTCAGTGGAGGCCAGCGCAGGGTTTTACGCCGTCCAGGCTCCCCTGTCGGATGAGCAGGACCGCTCTTTTGTGCTCAGCGAACGCGGCGACACCGTTACCGAAAACGCAATCATGGCTGCAGCGCACCGCCGCGGAACCACTGTCATCCGTAACGCCAGCCCCAACTACATGGTTCAGGACCTTTGCTTCTACCTCCAGATGCTGGGTGTGGAGATAGGGGGTGTTGGCACCACCACGTTGAAGATCACGGGCCAGCCCTCCATAGACGCCGATGTCGAATATTTCCCGTCCGAGGACCCGATCGAGGCAATGAGCCTCATTACGGCCGGCATCGTGACCAATTCCGAGGTCACTGTCCGTCGGGTCCCCATCGAGTTCATGGAGATCGAGCTGGCCACGCTCGAGCAGATGGGGCAGGAGTTGGAGGTTTCCGGAGAGTACTTTGCGCGCAACGGACGCACACGGCTGGTGGATGTCACCACTAAACCATCGGAGCTGCACGCTCCCCAGGACAAAATCCATCCCATGCCGTTCCCCGGCCTGAACATCGACAATCTGCCGTTCTTTGCCGTAATAGCGGGGAACGCCGAGGGGCAGACGATGATCCACGACTGGGTCTATGAGAACCGTGCCATTTATCTGACAGAACTGAACAAGCTCGGCGCTCAGGTACAGCTGCTGGATCCACACCGCATCTACGTTAATGGGCCTACCAAGTGGCGTGCTGCAGAAGTGGGCTGCCCGCCTGCGCTCCGTCCGGCGGCTTGCCTGCTGCTCGCGATGCTGGCTGCCCGGGGCGTTTCCGAGCTCCGCAACATCTACGTTATCGAGCGCGGCTATGAAGACCTCGCAGAACGCCTTAACACGCTTGGCGCCCGGATCGAGTACTTCCAGGACTAAGCGCTTCCAGTCATATTGATGGCCGCTGAGCGCACAATGGATCTATGCGGACCTTTGGCGTGGAGGAAGAACTGCTCATTGTGGACCCTGACACTGGGGAGCCGCTGGCCTTGGCCGACGCGCTGCTGGCCGTCCGGACTGCCGACGACGCCCCGGAATCTGAGGGCGAGACCGGGCTGACAGCCGAGCTCAAGCTGGAGCAGATTGAAACGCAGACGCTGCCCTGCCGCGACCACACGGAGCTCCTCCAGCAAATCCGGGACGGCCGGGCAATGGCGGACCAAGCTGCCCGGCAGCACGGTGCGCGTGTGGCTGCACTCGCCACGTCGCCCCTTGCCTCCACTACCCACACCACTCCGGACCCTCGGTACGCGACGATTCAGGAGCGTTTCGGCCTCACGGTGCACGAGCTGCTTACGTGCGGTTTCCACGTCCACACCTTCGTCGAATCCCCGGAGGAGGGTGTGGCGGTCCTGGACAGGATCCGGGACAAGTTGGCCATCCTTGTTGCCTTGAGCGCCAATTCGCCGTTCTGGAACGGAGTGGAGACAGGGTTTGAAAGCTACCGCACCCAGGCGTGGTACCGCTTACCTACGTCGGGTCCCTCCGCGATCTTCGGTACCTTGCCCGTGTACCGGCGCACCGTTACCAGGCTCTTGGAAACAGGGGTACTCCTTGACGAGGGAATGATCTACTTCGATGCCAGGCTGGCGCGGAACCATCCCACTGTTGAGGTCCGGGTGGCCGACGTCTGCCTCCGTGCGGAGGATGCCGCATTAATCGCAGTGCTGGTACGCGCGCTGGTGGAAACGGCAAGCCGCGAATGGCACGACGACGTGGATCCGATCCCAGTGCCCACCGTCCTGCTGAGGACCGCTTCCTGGCAGGCCAGCAATCGCGGACTCCGCGGTGAACTTCTTCATTTCGGCACCTTCACGCCTGCCCCCGCCGCTGACGTCGTAAATGCCCTGGTGGACTACCTCGAACCGGTCCTGCGCGAGCAGGGTGAGCTGGAACTGGTCAGAGCCGGCGTCACACGGATCCTGTCCCATGGCACCGGCTCCGAGCAGCAGCGGCGGGCCCGCCAAGAAGCGGGAGCGGACGCGGCGTTCGACGGCGGCGGGCTGAGCGCCGTCGTCGCTCACGCGGTGAAGGTCACCATGCGCGGAGCTGACGCGATTCCGACGGCGGCCCAGTCACCGGTCCTCCAGCGGGTCAGGCGCGGCTGATTCCTCAGCCGGACGGTCCCCGTCCCGGGCCGGGGCCGACGCCGTTCCGGGTATTAAACAGATGCAGGCCCCTGCATCAAGGGGGCCTGCATCTGTTTTACGGCTGGGTTGTGCCAGTGCGGCTTTCGGTCACCGCCACGTCGGGGGGAAGTGGCGGTGACCGAAGCTTTCGGTTAGGGGAGAGCCCCTTCCGTGGTTTGTGCTGCCTTGCGGCGGCGGTTGGTGACCATGGTGAGGCCGGCGATCAGGAGTACCAGGGCTGCTCCGAGTCCGGTGAGGATGTTTGTTCCGGTGTTGGCCAGGGCGGCGGCCTGCGTGATCACTTTGTGGGTGGTGGTGCAGTCCGGGTTCTGGTCCTGGGCCGGTACACATATGCCTCCGGTGCCGGGGGTGACAGTGTTGGTGAGTGTGCCGTCCCCGGATCCTACTGCGCCGGTGGTGACGGAGTAGGTGATGGTGACTACGTCTCCAACGGAGAGGTTCCCGTTCCAGGTCAGTTTGTCGCTGGCCCGGTCCACGTTGACGGTCCCGGCCGAGGCTGTGGCGTCGTTGTTGTAGGCGGCGTCGTCAAGGACCTTGGCCAGGTCATCGGTGGCGACGGCTCCGGTCACTGATCCGGGCCCGGTTTGGCGGACCTGGACGGTGTAGGTGACCTTGTTCCCCTCGACGATGTTGGAACCGTTATCGGGGTCCGAGGTCTTGGAGACGGTGTAGCCGCCCTGAAGGTGGGTGGTGGTGCAGTCGGGGTTCTCATCCTCGGCCGGAACGCATTCGCCTCCGGGTCCGGGGGTAACCACGTTTGTCAGGGTTCCGTCGCCGGCGCCGAAAGCGCCGGTGGTGACGGAGTACGTGATGGTGACTACGTCCCCGACGGCCAGGTCCCCGGTCCAGGTCAGTTTGTTGCTGGCCTGGTCCGCCGTGACGTTCCCGGCCGAGGCTGTGGCGTCGTTGTTGTAGGCGGCGTCGTCCAGGACCTTGGACAGGTCATCGGTGGCCAGAGCACCAGGTACAGTTGCCGGCCCTGCCTGACGGACCTGGACGGTGTAGGTGATCTTGTTGCCCTCGGCGACTGAGGAGCCGTTGGCCGGATCCGAAGTCTTGGAGACCGTGAAGCCGCCCTTGAGGTGTGTGGTGGTGCATTCGGTGCTCTGGCCTTCGGCCGGGACGCATTCGCCTCCGGTGCCGGGGGTGACAACGTTGAGCAGTTCGCCGTCGCCGCCGTCCAGCGGTCCGGTCACCGTGACTGAGTACGTCAGGGTGATGGTCTGTCCGGGCATGATCTGTCCGGCTGACCAGGAGAGGGTGTCGCCGGTGACAGTGGCGGTGCCGCTGTCCGGTTCGACCACGGTGACGTCGCCGTTGTAGTCGGCGTCATCCAGAACCCCGGCCAGGCTGTCTGAAATTGACGGGTTCGGATAGGGTGCGGCGCTGGTTGCCGGTTCGGTGATGGTGACCGTGTAACGGATCACGTCGCCTGGTTTGACGTTCGTACCGGATGAGGGATCAGCGGTCTTCACCACGGTGTAGGGTTCCGGGACGAGGAAACCTGCGGGGTCTGTCGGCTCCAGGGGTGGCCCGTCCGGTGGGGTGACCGAGGCTGTGGCGGTGTTGATGGTGGTGCCGACCGCTGCTGTCATTTCACAGTTCACCGTGGCGGAGGCGCCTACGGCGATGCTGGGGATGGTGGTGCCGCAGTCCGGGATCAGTGAATCGGAGACGAGGACGTTGGTGAGCTCACCGCTGCCCTTGTTGGTGGCAATGATCCGGAAGGGAACAGTATCTCCGACCAGGTACTGCGGGTAGTCAGCGGTGGCGTTCGCGTCCCTCCAGTCCGCGTCGTTGGCCGGGTCCCCGCCCTTGACGAGGACGTACTTTTTCAGGTCCATGGCGTAGCAGTCACCGATAACGGCTGTTGCTGAGGAGAGCATCGGCAGCATGGTGTGCCCGGCGATGGAGTTGGCTGTGTTGACCAGGACCTGGCCGGGCTTGTTGTCCCCGGCGGCCGGGGCAACGCAGTCCGTCCCTGCCGGGGTGGCGAAATTAATCGAGATCCGCTGGGACGCACCGGGTTCCAGGGCGGGGCCGATGATCCTGACGGCAGTGGGGTTTGCAACGGGAGCGGTGGACCAGTTCACGGTGTTGCCCGTGACGGAGCCGGGGGCGTCGCCGTTGGAGCCATCCCTGGGGTCGTTGCTCAGGTCACCGGACGGCCACGTCGTGTAGTAGACGGTGGAACCGGCCGGGGCGTCCACTCCGGTGATGGTGTAGGTTCCGTCGATGTTCGTCCCGCCGGCGTCGCCGGCCACGGGAAGGATGTCGATGGTGTCCGTGAAGGGGTTCACGATGGGGTCCTGGGAATTAACAATCAGTTCCCACGAGGACGTATCCCCGTAGAAGGAGAGCACGTTATCCGCCGCGGACTTCCCCAGTGTGGTGGCCGAGGAGTTCGGGACGGTCACCGTCGCCGACGCTGACCGGGCACCGACCGGGCGCTGGTCACCGGGGACGCTGATGACGGCCGTGTTCGTCAGTTTGCTGCCCGGAACCGGGGTTCCGTCCTCCGGGACCTGGGCCTGGTACGTGATGGTCTGGTCCACGTTGGCCGGGACATTGGTGAAGTCCCAGGTAATGGTCCGTCCGTCAGGGGAAACCGATGACGGCGCAGGGCTGGCCGAGCCTTGGACGTAGACCATGCCCTCGGGAAGAGTATCCACTACCGGGAACGAGACAGGCGGCGGGCTCGTGACCAGGTTGTCCGCCCTGGCCGTAATCGTGTACGGGATCGGGACACCAGGCTGCGCCGTTGTCTCCGTGGTCGCCTTCGTAATCACACCCTGCGGTCCCTGCAACCGGAAAGCATCCCCGGAACCGTTCATGTTCGGCCCGAAAGTGCTCCCTGGCAGATCAATACCGCCCGGGGCGCTGCTGACGTTGTGCCAGCCGTTCAAAGACGGATACTCCGGGTAGACTCCCGGCGTCGGGTGGTTGAACGCTCCGACAGTCCAGCCTTCACCGCTGGTGGGCGCGTCAGGGGAAATGTAACCAAAAGCACGGAGGAATGTGTGCGGTGAACGGTCCACCGCCGGATCCCAGGTCATCTTCACGGCGGTCACGCCGGCAGGAAGAGTCATCAGGCTATCGGTCGTGACCCGCGGGTCATTCAGCGAAGTACCCGCAGCCGGGGAAATCTCGGTCCACATGCCACTCGGTGCAGTCTGGCCGCAGGTTTCGGTCTTGGGGTTGATGGCAGCGGTGGTGTAGAAGTACCGCGCCGTCGGGTAGTTGATGTACGAGTTAACACCACCGATAAGACCGTCCCAGCCGCCGCCGTCCACATGGGTCGGAATGAAGGCCGGGTTCTGGTTCATCGTGCAAATGCCGGCCATCTGAGCACCGCCGGGGCCGGTGTAAGTCGACCAGAAGGTGCTGTTGGCCTGCATGTACATCCGCAAGTCGACGTCCTCGCCAGCGTTGGATGCTGCCACCAATTCGTCATACGTGTCCATGCCGGGGATCGGCAGGGGCATGTCCTGGCTGGTGCCGGGGCTTACCCACAGGTTCGCGTCCCAGGGGGTGCGGGAATAGGTAGGCGTTCCGGTCCAGTGGTTGTTGAAGCCTCCGGGTGGCGGAAGGGTGGCGGAGGAGACGTTGTTGGTCTGGGGGTCGGGCGAGGTCACCCCGTCAGTGAACGTAAAGGCAGGGGAACCGGCCGCGCTGAACGTGTAGGTGGTGAGCACAGTGACAGGCGTAGGGATGCTGAATTCGATGGTGCCCGAAGCGATGTAAGCGCCGCTTCCCGGCAACGGAGATCCCATGCTGTCGTTGACCGGGGTGTTGACCAGGGTGTAGGTCAGGTCTGAGACGGTGACGGAGTAGTTGGCACCCGAACCGGTGACTGCGCAGGTGGGGAAGTTGGTTCTGTCGGCCTGAGTGGGGTCCGAGTAGGGCTGGCCCGTTGACCTTGAGCGAGCACCGACGGGGACGCAGTTTTCAAACTGGAAGCCCGTCATGGCACCGGCAACCGAGCCCGTGACGTTGACGGGGAAGGTGTAGGACGCGGGGCCTGGCCGGCTGCCGGCGTCGAGGATCAGGGAGTAGTTCATCTTGATGAACGTGCGGTTGCCTCCGGAGCGGCTTTCCTGAACGGCCCCCTGATACCCTTGGCCGGGCGCTGAGACGAGGGAGAGGTCCATGCCGTGGGAGTAGGTGATCGGCAGAGGTGCCGGGCTTGCCGGTCCTGCCGGAGCAATCGCCTCATCCGAAGTGGCGGTGCCGGATGCGGTCAGATTGCCGCCGTTTTCTCCGGAAACCCGGATGGGCGCCTGAATGACGGTGGATGTTCCCTCAACGATGGTCCCTATGTTGCAGACGAGGGTTGTGCCGTCAGCGGAGATCGAGGAAACAGGATCGACATTTGCCGTCTTGCACACCGTGGGGATGCTCGTGAAGACACCGTTGCCGGCCGTCAGGGTGGCCCGGACGTTGTCTACGGGCTCGTTGAGTTGAGGTGCATCGGCGTCGTTGGTGTTGACATGGAATTCGGCGACGCGGGTGGACGCGAAGGGGGCGTCGGTAGGAGCCGGATCGCCGGCCCAGTTGGCTGTGATCTCGTGAATGGAGCCAGGGGCTGCCCAGGCTGCGGGAAGAGTTCCCATGATAAGTGCTGCCAGCAGTGCGAACGCGACAGTGAAAGACAGACTCTTTCGCGCCATGCTCCCGTCGATGCTCCCAAGGTGAGTCCGGGACCTAAGACCCTCCCAGAGGTTCCCTGGACCTTTCCCGGGATTTGGGCTCTGACGTAAATGATTCAACTGAGTACCACCTGACGATTGGATCAGGGCACAGATGCGACCCCAATGATTCTTTGGGTCGCGTCATTTACAGCTGATGGCTCTGCAATTTGCTTCCCCCCAAGCTAAATATTAGATGCATCGGGCAACATGTCAATTCCCGGATAATTACATTACAAGGCAGTCAATAAAAGTCAGCATGCTTGCCAATAAACCAATACGGTTGGCCGGTTTGTAAGGCCGGTAATGTCCTGACATGGATCAACGATCCGGCCTCAGTACCCCTACTTCATGCGGAATCGGGCGGATCACCCGTCAGTTTCACAGGTGTAGACCCTCACGCGCTCGTCAACCAATTGAAGGGCTATCGTGTTCTAGCGGCCAAAAGTAAAGACACGCTCTTCGTACCTCTGATTTTAAAATGCTTATCGGAGCGGGCAAACAATCCACTTGGAGTCCGTGCTTGATAAATGAATCGGTTGACTGTTACTGCTTTGCGCGGCGCAACAAAGTAGCAACATCACGTTCAACATTGCTGCTTCAGTATTTTCTGCTTTCTACTGCTGTTAACCGGCGGGATGACAGATCGTGACGGCATTCCGGCATCCCGGAAAAGGCCACTGCCAGGGAGGCCACGACGACAACGTTTCAACCCACATCACCGAGAAGGGGGCCCGGAGCCAGAGGTGCTTACGCCTCGCCGAGCGCAGCTGCTAAACTCTCCCAGCTCATTCCCCCCACAACCCGATGCGTTTCATGAAACGAGCGTAGTGGGGCAAAACAGATGCAGGCCCCTGAAAATCAGGAGCCTGCACTGTGAAGGGCCGGTTCTCTTCGCAGCAGACGAAGCTGTCAGCGCAGCCAGCGCAGCGACGGGTTTTTGATGAGGGCGGACCACTGCTGGCCCAGGCCCCAGGTGTCGCCGGCGCGCGCTGCGGCCAGAGCAATAATGACCGTGGCGTACACAACGTGTTCGTCAATGATGGGATTGTTCTGAAGTGGCAGGGATGACAGCCACATCAGGCCAAGAAGAAGGGGCCCGCCAGCTGCCGCGCTACGGAGTGCTATGCCCAGAACCAGTGCTGTTCCGGCGCCAAGGAGTCCGAACATAAAGAGCCAATCCACGACAGGCGAACCGGCCAAGGCCTGGAAAATTCCGGAAAACGAACCCTTTACGCTGCCGAGGTACCCGGCAGTGGGCGAGCCACCGGCGATCCACGCCTTCGCGGGCGAAGTGGCAAAGCCGAGCCCGAAAGCCTTGTCCAGGAATGCCCAAAGAAAGACACTTCCAAGCACGATCCTGACGACTGCGAGGGGTCGGGCTGCTGCGGGCGGGAGTGGCGTGCTGCTGGGGGCTGGCTCCTGTGAGGTTGGGGCCGAGGTGCGTTGCTCTTCGGCTGTCATGTTTTGTCCGGTCTGCATTGGTTCTCCTTTTATCGAACGATCTGAGTATCGCTGAACACCGAATGCACTTCCTGTTGACGGCCAGGAACTGCAGCGCCCACGCCGGAGGGCGGCGGGTTCTGATGCTGGGAACCAACCAACACAAGCGGCGGTCGGTACCGCCACAATATATATGGCGTCAGACCTGCTTGAGTGCCTGCTCCAGGTCGCCAATGAGGTCATCCGCATCTTCCAGGCCCACGGATAGCCGCACCACGCCGTCCGTCAGTCCGATGGCAGCCCGACCTTCCGGTCCCATCGCGCGATGGGTTGTGGTGGCCGGGTGCGTGATGAGGGATTTTGAATCGCCGAGGTTGTTGGAGATATCGATGATCCGCAGGGCGTCAAGGAGGGCAAACGCGGCGTCCTTGGCAGTGCGCCCGGCCGAGGGGTTCAGCTCCAGGGTCAGCACCGTTCCGCCGGCCTTCATCTGCTTGGCTGCCAGCTCGTATTGGGGGTGGGATTTCAGCAGTGGGTACTTCACCCAGCTGACGCCCGGCTGCTGCTCCAGCCATTCGGCGAGGCGAAGTGCTGAGGCAGAGGAATGGTTGACCCGCAGCGCCATGGTCTCCAGTCCCTTGGCCAGTACCCAGGCATTGAAGGAGGATAGCGAAGGGCCGGTGTGCCGCATGAGCTGCTTCACCGGGCCGTCTATGAATTCCCTGGTTCCCATGATGGCGCCACCCAGTACCCGGCCCTGGCCGTCAATGTGCTTGGTGCCGGAGTACACAATGACATCCGCGCCGAGGTCTCCACAGCGCTGCAACAGGGGAGTGGCAAAGACGTTGTCGACGACGACGGTTGCACCCGCGGCGTGCGCCAGTTCGCTGACAGCCGCGATGTCCACAATCTCCTGCATGGGGTTGGAGGGTGATTCAAAGAAAACGGCGGTGGTGGGAACGGATAATGCCTCGCGCCACTGCTCCAGGTTCGGGCCGTCGACGAAGACAGTCTCTACGCCCCACCGCGGCAGGATCTCGTTGAGGATCACGAAGCAGGAACCAAACAGCGAGCGTGCCGCCACTACCCTGTCACCTGCAGCCAGGAGCGCGCCGAGGGCTGTGAAGACCGCGGACATGCCGGACGCCGTCGCAAAGCATGCTTCGGTGCCTTCCAATAGCCGCAGGCGTTCCTGGAAGGTTGCCACGGTCGGGTTGCCGTAGCGCGAGTAGACGAAGCGTTCGTCCTCACCCGTAAAGGCGCGCTCGGCTGCGGCCGCGGACTCATAGACGAAGCCGGAATTGAGGAAAACCGGCTCAGCAGTCTCCTGGAAGTTGGTGCGGTCGAGTCCGCCGCGAACAGCCTGGGTGTCAGGGCTCCAGCCAGCGGCGTCAGGGTTGAAGGTCACTTAGTTCTTTCCAAGGTTGGTGGGAAGGCCGCGGTTCTTCCAGCCGTTGACGGTGCGCTCGCCGTAGCGGTCGGGCTCGCCTTCGAACCCTTCAAGGATGTTGTACGAGGTGTAGCCCGCTTGCGTGGCGGCGATGGCTGCGGAGATGGAGCGCTGGCCGGAGCGACACAGGAAAACGAGCTCGACGCCGGGATCCTCAGGCGCCTGCTGCTTGAGTTGGCCGATGAAATCCGGGTTCGGCACTCCGCCGGGGAAGGACCAGGAAATGAACAGGGGATCGTTCTCCGTCGCTTTGGTCTCGGGGATGCCGATGTGGGCCCATTCGCCCTCGGTGCGGACGTCCACAAGGATGGCGCCGGCTTCGAGTTTGGCCCAGGCGTCTTCAGGTGTCAGGTCTCCGGCGTAGCTCATGCGTGCCCCTCAAATGAGTCTTGGGCGTCGTCGTCAGCGTTTTCGTCGGCTTCGAGACGGTCAACAGCGGTGGCAACTGCGGCATCGGCGCTGGCTATGGCCGTGGGGAGCACGAGTGCTTGCGCCACGATGACATTGATGCCGTTGTACGTGGCGGCCGGGCTTCCGTGCAGCACGTAGCCTTCGCTCAGGGCAGTGGAAATCCGCTCGCAGAAGCTGCGGTCATCCGGGCCGGTAATCAGTCGGTAGGTCAGTTTTTCTTCCGAAGCGGCAGCTTGGGCGCTGGGGGCCGGAATAGTTTGGGCAGGTGCGTCAGACACGAGGGTCTCCTTCTCTCACGCTTGCAGCTCGATGGGGTCGAATGCCGAGTATTCACCTGAGGCACCCCGCCGCGGGAGGAGGGTTGCCGACCGGCAAGTCAGGGCTTGGCACCGGTTCTCATTACTCCTCAAAAAAGTAACACTTACGACGGCGCCCTGCACCGCCGTCGTCGTCATGTTCCGTAACGGGTGGACATGTCCGCCATTGCCATTTCGGATCCCAAGAAATTTCGGCGCAAACGCACGGGTTCACCGGGCCGGCTGCAAAGAGTTGGTAAGCATACTTGCCATAGGGATAGTAAGCATGCTTATCGTAGAGCGTTGGATGGTATGCGCTGAGGGTTCTGCCCATGGCAGTAAGAATCGCAACCAGGAGGAGGGCTGGACGGATGATTCGGAATCAGGACGCCAACACCTGGAGCACGCATCAGCTGCTGTCTATGGCTGCACGGCTCGTTGAACGGCGGCAGGACCGTGCGCTGGCAGCATTGGGGCTTACCCACGCGGCCGTTATAGCTCTCCAGTGCCTCGACGGCGGCCCACTGAATCAGGAAAGGCTGGCAGCCCAGATCAAAGTGCAGAGCCAAAGTCTGGGCAAAGTGCTGGCGCGGCTTGAAGCGAGCGGCCTGGTAACACGCTCCCGCAGCCCCGTGGACCGCCGCAGCATAGATGTAGCCATCACCGAAGCCGGCCGCAGGGCGCTGGATGCTGCACGGCAGGCCGAACGGGACGCCCTTCCTCCTGGCATTTCGCGCCGCCGGTCACTTCACGATGAACTGGCCCGTGTCATTGATTTTTTCCCGGATCGGCCGGGCCCGGTTCCGGATATACGGACTGGACCCCAGGCCTTAACGGAAGTACGCCGCGAGCCCCCAGCGAAGACCCACCAAGAGCGGGTCTCCGAGGACTCCAAGGAGCAGGAGGAGCCGCCACAAGGTCCTTCCTGACGACACTTACCAACTGCGGGGCCCACCCGCAGGAAGGCCCTATTCGGTTCTTGCGAAAAGCTCGCTGAGTTCCGCGGTGAGTTGTTTGCGGAGCGCCGGAGTCCCGATTTCCTTGCCGTCAATGTGGTTGACCGGCGCCAGGAGGCGGATGCTGGAAATCAGCCAGACGGCGTCGGCATCCAGCAGGTCCTGCGGCTCCAGCGGGCCATAGCCCAGCTCCCAGCCCGCAGCCTTTGCCGCCGTGAAAAGAGCACCCTGGGAAGTGCCCGGGAGGATCCCGCTGTCCAGTTGGGGCGTGATAAGCCGCTTGACTGTGCGACTGGCGCCGCCGTCGTCCACCGATTGGACGTGGGCGAGCAGTACGGTGGAGGTGGGACCCTCCAACACCCGGCCGTCCGCGGATGTAAAGATGACGTCGTCGGCGCCCTGCTTGTGGGCGTACCGCAGGGCTGCCATATTGACCGCGTAGGACAGGGTCTTGGCTCCGAGGAGCAGCCATGGGGCGCGCTCACCGGCTTCGCTGTCATAGCCACGATCCAGCAGGATAACGTCCACGCCTGTTTCACGCTGGCGACGGCCGGCGGCAGGCACCGGTGATACCTGTACCCAGCAGGTGGGGCCGGACGAGCCTTCGACGCCGCGGGTGACCAGGAGCTTCACCACCGCTTCGTCTTCCACCGGGTCAACGGAAGGATGCTTCCCGCGGTACTCCGTCAACGCCGTCGCGATGGCCAAGCGCCACGAATCCTGGCCCGGGATGTGAAGGTCCAGGTGCCGGGCGGAACCCTCCAGCCGGTCCAGGTGCGCCTGCAGCTTCCGCGGATGTCCCGCTACAGCCAGGAGGGACTCGAAGACGCCGTCGCCGCGGGTGGCTCCCTGGTCCGTAGCCATCAGTTGCGGCTGTGAAGCGTCCGCAATCCGGCCGTTGGGAAACTCGGGATCAAGGAACACCAGCACCGTGGCGGGAGCAGCAGAAGTCATGCCTCCAGCTTAGTAGGGGCTGCTGCGGGATAGGCTGTGGACAATGCCCGCTCTGGAACAGGTCCAGCGGGCTGTGAACTATGGGGGTTCATTTTGCTCTGGCCGTTTCCGTTGGCTGGCACGTTGCCACCTTGGCTTATCTTGTTCCTGAGCCTGCTTGACCTGGTGATCCGCGTCCTGGCTGTTGGAATCATCCCCGGGAACCGTCGCCCCACGACGGCCATGGCCTGGCTGCTGGGCATTTTCTTTGTGCCTGTGCTGGGACTGGTGCTTTTCCTCCTTTTCGGCAATTTCAGGCTTTCACGCAGGCGCAGGGCACAGCAGGAGGCGGTGAACAGGCGGATCCAGGCCGGCACATCGCAATTGGCCAGACTGGAGAGCCGGTACTCCGGTCCCGAGTGGGTGGGTTCGGCCGCCGAACTGAACCGAAGGCTCGGTTCCCTGCCCATGGTGGACGGCAACAGTGTGGAGCTGCTGCCGGGGTATCCGGATTCAATCAAGGCAATGACTGCAGCCGTGCGCAAGGCCAAGGTCTTCGTCAACGCCGAGTTCTACATCATGAGCACGGACCATGTGACCGAAGACCTCTTCGAAGCCCTGGTCGAGGCCGCCGAGCGGGGTGTTGAGGTCCGCGTCCTGTTCGATCACCTCGGCACGTTGCGCATCAAGGGCTACCGGAAGCTCATAAGACGCCTCAATGACAGCAAGATCCAGTGGCGCCCCATGCTCCCGCTGCGTCCCGTGCATGGACAATGGCGCCGGCCCGATCTCCGCAACCACCGCAAAATTATGGTGATCGACGGCGAAGTGGCCTTCACCGGATCCCAGAACCTGATCGAGCCCTCGTACAACAATCCCCGGCACCGCAAAGTGGGCCGCGAGTGGGTTGAACTCATGACGTGCCTGCGCGGCCCGATCGTTACCACCATTAATGTGGTCTTCGCCACCGACTGGCTGAGTGAAACAGACGATTCCCTGGAGGATCAGCTGGCGCACCCGCCCGAACTGGCACCCGGCACCGTGACGGCCCAGGTGGTGCCCAGCGGCCCGGGATTCAGCACCGAAAACAACCTGCGGCTCTTCAACACCCTCATCTACTCCGCCCAGCACCGGATCTCTATCTGCAGCCCGTACTTCGTCCCGGACGACTCCCTGCTGTATGCGGTGACCACGGCGGCGCAGCGGGGGGTCGCCGTCGAACTCTTCGTCTCCGAAA
This sequence comes from Arthrobacter sp., assembly GCF_031179985.1. Lineage (GTDB taxonomy): Bacteria > Actinomycetota > Actinomycetes > Actinomycetales > Micrococcaceae > Arthrobacter. The sequence continues at coordinate 64,616 of NZ_JAPSHJ010000007.1, forward strand.
AGGGCGACCAGCTCCTGGTGCACCACGCCCAGAGGTCCTACTACCAGGCGTTGCTGGAAGCCGGCGTGCGCATCTACCTCTATCAAGCGCCGTTTGTGCTGCACGCCAAGCACTTCACCATCGACGACGAAGTGGCTGTCCTTGGGTCCAGCAACATGGACATGCGGTCGTTTTCGCTGAACCTCGAGGTCTCCGTGATGCTCCTGGGGCAGGACATCGTCACCCGGATGAGGGCTGTGGAGGACACCTACCGGGACATCTCGCACGAACTCCAGCTCGAGGACTGGATGCAGCGGCCCATGCTGGTCAAGTACGTGGACAACGTGGCGCGGCTGACGGCGACCCTGCAGTAGGCCTGCCTGCGTCCGGGGAGGTTTAGCCGGGGAACTCGGCCCCAAGTGTGGAAAGCACACCGTACGCCTTGGTCCGGATCTCCTCGTACTCCTCCTGCGGCGAGGAATCGGCCGTGATGGCACCGCCGACGCCGAGGCTGAGCTCGGCACGGCCGTCGCCGTCGGCCCTGATCACCAGGGTTCGGATGGCGACGGCCAGATCGGTGGCCCCATTGAGGGAAAAGTAGCCGATGGCACCCGAGTACACACCGCGAGGGGCCTCTTCCAGCCGGTCCAGAATGGCCATGGTGCTGATTTTGGGAGCGCCCGTCATGGAGCCGGCGGGGAAGCAGGCCGCAACTGCCTCGGCCCGGGAAGCCCCTGGCAGGAGTTGAGCGTCAATGGTGCTCACCAGTTGGTGGACGGTGGCGTAGCTCTCCACCACGCATAAGCGGCTCACTGTTACGCTGCCGGGCTCGGCGAAATGGCTGAGGTCGTTCCGCAACAGGTCCACAATCATGATGTTCTCGGCCCGGTCCTTTGGGGACGATTCCAGGTCGGCGCGAAGGGCAGCATCCTGTTCCGCATTTAGCGAGCGGCCCCGCGTGCCCTTGATGGGTTCGGCCCGCATGCTGCCGGCGGAAGTGATCCTGAGGAAGCGCTCCGGTGAGGTGCTGGCCACTGAGAGGCTGCCGAAACGCAGGAGACTCCCGAAAGGGGCAGGATTCCTTTGCCGGAGCTGCACGTAAGTTTGCCAGGGATCCACTGCGGTCCCATGTGCATGGAGCGCTGTCGTCAGGCAGATTTCGTAGGAGTTGCCTTCAGCAATCTCGTGCTGCGCCACCCCTATCTTGTGTTTGTAATCCACCTCAGTGTCCCGGGCGGTGAATTCCAGCCCACCGACGCCTGGTTTCTTGGAAAGTTCGACGGCGTGGACACCTGCGTCAGCACCGTCACCTGCGGCAGTGCTCCCCGCGGCCCCCGAGGCTGCCGTCACGGCTTGGGCAGCTTGTGACACCCATTCCGCGGCGTCTGGTGCTTCAAGGGCGAACAGCCAGACGGAACCCTTCCGATGGTCCAGGACCACAGCACGCCCGGCGAAGATCAAGGCGGAATCCGGTGTGGGGGATCCGGCGTTACTTCCGCCTGTCTCGCGCTTCAGTTCATAGCCCAGATAGCCCAGCCAGCCAAGGGTGAATTCACCGCCGTAGCCCTCGGGCGCGGGAACAATGCTGCTTCCCCAGACCGCATCCAGCCAGCGGAAGAAGGGGCCTTCGATCCTCGCGGTGGCGCAGCCTGTGCTTACCGTTGTGATCCCGTTGCGGTGCGTGGCCATCTGGCCATGGCTGCCGCCGTCGTCGGCCAGAATACTGAACCGCCTGCGCTCCGCTGCAGGCGAGGCCCCAACGGCGCCCGCGGAAGAACCGGTATCCCGCGCAAGGTCCGGGCCGTCCGAAGAGTCCAGCCACACGGCATTGGTCGAGGCTCCGTAGAGCGTTTCGTAGAGGGCCATGGCGTCAGGCTCCGCGTCGATCCGTTGCGCTCGCAGCTTCAGGCCGCGGCGGGTTGAGAGCTCCGGCAACAGTACGCCAGAGCAGGACGGCAGGTACTGAAGGGCACGCAGGACGTCCCCGGGGGCGTTGCCGTCTGCCCGGTTGAGTACCCGCACGTCAATGTTCTCCAGCACCGCATCCGCGGCCAGCCACTCGACTTCCTGCGCCGCCCAGAGATCCCAGTACGGCTCATAAGTGCTTCCATCACGGGACAAGGCGCGTGCGCGGCGTTCGTCGTCGGGGGCCTCTGTCCAGACCACTGCGTCCAAAAGGGGCCGGGCCGCATCAGAGGCCGCTCCCACTCCCTCGACGATCACAATTTCAGCGGGAAGCGTGACTCTGACGTCGCCGTCGTAATGCTTCTCCCAATCCCACGTCACCCATTCGGCGCCCTGCCCGCTTCGCAAGGGCGCGAGCACGGTGGTGATATAGCGTTCCACCCCGGCCGCAAGCCCGTTCCAGCCCGGATAGATGTCCTCGAGGTGGAAAAGGGAGACCTTGTGATGGGCGCGCAAACTTGCCGCCAGTTCGATAGCGATGGTTGTTTTGCCTGCTCCGGACCGCCCGTCGATGGCAATGATCACAGGTGCGGGGCTCATGGAATAGAGCGTACCTGCTGCTCCGGAGGGTCCTGGTACTTCTGCAGCTGGAGCTGGGCCCTGACATGCTTAACAATTCCGGGCACAGAAGCCTGGATAAGCCGCCAGGTCTCTTCGAAATCGGACTGGCCTCCGTACCAGGGATCGTCAATGCCGCGGTCCAGATTGTCGCCGTCGGCCACCACCGGATCGAAGGAGCGCAGCATGCGGATCCGGGCGCGGGATTGCTCGTCCGGTGCCGCTTCCAGAAGCCAGCCGTAATGGTCGACGTCCAAGGCCAGGATGAGGTGGCGCTCAGCGAACCATTCCTGTTGCCATTTCCTTGCTCGATGCCCGCTTGAGTCGATCGATCGGGCTGCAAGAATCCGGGCAGCGCGGGGATCAACGGGGCGGCCTGCTTCATAGGCCGTGGTACCGGCGGAATCCACCACAACGACGTCGCTCAGACCGGCTGCTGCGAAGGCGTCTGCGAGCATCCGTTCAGCCATGGGGGAGCGGCAGATGTTGCCGGTGCAGACCGCAATGATCCGGTAGGGGTTCGACGACGGGGACATGCGCTAAGCATGCTGCAGCGTTTCCGGTTTGGCTAGCCCGCAAGCAAGGCCTGTGCCGATCGGCGCTGGGTTGCCCTTAACTTTGGGCAGGGTGGACAGGCGAGCACAATCGTTGACTTTTTCAACAATGTATATTCTCATGAATATAGCAAAGCATCACGTGCCGTGTGGCCGGGTGCATACGTCCGCGGCATCACATGCCAGCAGCAAAGGAGCAGCCATGAGCCTGTCAGGCAAAGTAGCAATCGTCACCGGCGGCGCCAGAGGCCTGGGGCTGGCTTACGCGAGGGAGCTTTCACGCCAGGGCGCCGCCGTCGTCGTCAACGACGTTGACGTCTCCGCAGCGGAAGAGGCTGTGGCATTGATCCGGTCCGACGGCGGCAGGGCTGTAACAGCGGTTGCTCCCGTAGGCAGCAAGGAAGCCGCAAAACTGCTCGTAAACACTGCAGTTACCGAATTCGGACGCCTGGACATCCTGGTGACCAACGCCGGCATCCTGCGGGACAAGAGCCTGTTGAAGATGACCGACGAGGATTTTGACCTGGTGATCAACGTCCACCTGCGCGGCACCTTTACCTGTGCACGTGAAGCATTCGCCTACTTCAAGGAAAACGGGGTGGCCGGCAGGATCATCACCATCGGCTCACCCACCGGCCAGCGCGGAAACTTCGGCCAGACCAACTACGCCGCCGCCAAAGCCGGAATCGTGGGGATGGTCCGCACCTGGGCACTGGAAATGAAGAAGGCAGGCGTCACTGCCAACACCGTAGTCCCGGTGGCGGCCACCGCCATGACCAAGACTATTCCTTACTTCCAGAAGGCTGTCGAGGCCGACGAGCGCGGCGAAGCGATGCCCGACTTCTTCCGGCAGGAGCTCGGTTTCGGAACGGCCGACGACGTCTCCGGGCTGATTGCCTTCCTCGCTTCCGACGCCGCTTCCGGCATCACCGGCCAGGTGATCGGCGCCGGCGGTGACCGCCTGCAGTTGTGGACCCACCCGGAGGCAGCCGTCACCCACTACTGCGACGGCGGCTGGAGTTACCAGGAGCTCGTGGAAAACTTCACCCCGCTGTTCGGAGGCAAGCTGCAGAGCGTGGGCGAGGAGTTCCTCCCGCTGCCGGAGGAGCTTAAGCCTGCCCAGCAGGAACCAGTACCGGTGCAGGCACGCTGACATGCCCGCATCCCCCACTGTCCAGCCGTACGAGCTGGGCGTTGATGCCTCGAAGCTCGCTGCGATCGACATGCACGTCCACCTCGAGGTGGACGGGCACGGGCATGGTTCCCTACCCGCAGCGCTAACCAAGGCCTCAGCAAAATACTTCAAGGCCGAGGACCGGACGCCTTCGATAGACCGGATTGCCGAGGTGTACCGCGAGCTGAACATGGCCGCCGTCGTGTTCACCGTGGACGCCCGGACGCAGCTCAGACATGAGCCCAACTCCATTCCTGAGCTCATCGCCGGTGCCGCGCGGAACAACGACGTCCTGATTCCCTTCGGGAGCGTGGACCCGCGCACCGGCACGGAAGCGATTCGAGGTGCCAGGCATCAGGCGGTGGACCTTGGCGCACGCGGTTTCAAATTCCACCCCAGCCTGCAGGGCTTCGATCCGTCCGATGAACAGTTCTACCCGCTGTGGGAGACGCTGCAGGAACTGGGGCTGCCGGCCATTTTCCATACAGGGCAGAACGGCATGGGCGCTGGACTCCCTGGGGGCTATGGAATCAAGCTGGCCTACTCCAATCCACTGCTGCTCGACGCTGTTGCCGCTGACTTCCCGGAGCTGCAGATCATCATGGCCCACCCCTCGGTGCCGTGGCAGGACGAGGCGAACTCGATCGCCACCCATAAGGCCAATGTGTTCATTGACCTTTCCGGCTGGTCCCCGAAGTATTTTCCGGAATCCCTGGTGAAGGCCGCCAATTCGATGCTTCAGGACAAGGTGCTGTTCGGCACTGACTTCCCTCTCATCACCCCGCAGAAGTGGCTCGGCGCCTTCGCCGATCTGCCGCTGAAGGACGAGGTGCGGCCAAAGATCCTCAAGGAGAACGCCGTGCGGCTCCTCGGGCTCGCCGCCTGATTCAACTCATTCACCCAGGTGCGCAAAACCCCAAACTGCCGCACCGCCGTCGTCCTTACTCACTAGAAACCGCTACTTCTGGAGGCAACAATGCCCAATCTCGTCGTCGACTTCGACAAACTGCTCACTCTCGCCGGCACCGATCTCGGCGTCACCGAATACCGGGATATCACCCAGGAACAGATCAACAGGTTCGCGGAGGCGACGGGCGACGACCAGTGGATTCACGTGGACCCGGAGAGAGCCAAGGACGGGCCGTTCGGTGCGCCCATCGCCCACGGCTTCCTCACCCTCTCGCTCATCATCCCGTTCTGGGGCGAGCTCTTCGACGTCGAAGGTGTGGCCACGAAAGTGAATTACGGGCTCGACAAGGTCCGCTTCACCTCACCTGTGATGGTGGGCTCACGCATCCGCATGCAGGCCACCATCGCCGAAATCATCGAGGTGAAGGGCGGCGCCCAGATCAAGGTGGCCAATACCATCCAGATTGAAGGCCAGGAGCGCCCCGCCGTGGTGGCAGAATTTCTGGCCCGCTTCTACAAGTAGAGCTGCCTGGGGAACAGCAGCAGGACTAACTTGGGATAAGAGAGGATTCACGATGGAAAATTTTGGCATCGGCTCCTGGCTGCAGCGTCGCCGCCCGAAGTCGGGCAGTAAGACTGTGCTGGTGGCCGGAGACCGGCACGTCAGCTACGACCAGCTGGCGGACCGCACCCTCCGCCTCGCCCACGCGCTCAAAGACCGCGGCGTGGTCAAGGGTGACCGGGTGGCCTACCTGGGCGAGAACCACCCGGCGTTCCTTGAAACACTCTTTGCCTGCGGGACTCTGGGGGCGGTCTTCGTGCCGCTCAACACCCGGCTGGCGCCACCGGAAATCCATTTCCAGCTGCAGGACTGTGCGGTCACAGTCTTGATCCATTCGCAGAGCCTCAGCGAACTGGCCACCCGCGGAGCTATGGGGACCGGCGTTGGGAGGCTCGTCGTCGTCGACGATTTGGTAGACGGCGACAGCCGGACAGACTCACAAAGCGCAACCGGCGCCGTTCCGCTTGAGGATTTTGAGGAGGTTCTGGCCTCCTCTGCCGCCGATCCGCTGGACGAACCGGTGGGGCTGGATGACGCAGCCATGATCCTGTACACCTCGGGCACCACCGGTCAACCCAAGGGTGCTGTGCTCACGCACGGAAACATCACCTGGAACTGCTTCAACGTGATCGTGGATTTTGACTTCTCCTCGGCTGACATTGCGCTCATGATCTCGCCGATGTTCCACGTGGCCTCGCTGGATATGGGTGTTCTGCCCACCATCCTGAAGGGCGGCACCGTAGTACTGGAGTCCAAGTTCGATCCCGGGCGGACCCTGGAACTCATCGAGCGGCACCGCGCCACCACCATCAGCGGCGTTCCCACCACCTACCAGTTGCTCTGCGAGCACCCGCACTGGCCCACGGCGGACATCAGCTCGCTGAACAAGCTCACCTGCGGCGGGTCTGCAGTGCCCATGCGGGTGCTCGAGGCTTATGAGGCGCGCGGCCTGCGGTTTTCCAACGGTTACGGCATGACTGAAACAGCGCCCGGAGCCACCACCCTTCCCGCCGACCGCTCCCGCGAGAAGGCCGGTTCTTCGGGTCTGCCGCATTTCTTCACGGACATCCGGATCGCTGACCTCATGGGAGGCGTGGTCCCTGCAGGTGAGGTGGGGGAGATCCAGATCAAAGGGCCCAACGTCATCCCCGGGTACTGGAACAGGCCGGAGGCAGCTGCCGAATGCTTTGCCGACGGCGACTGGTTCAGGTCCGGCGACATGGGCTACAAGGACGCGGACGGATTCCTTTTCATCTCCGACAGGCTCAAGGACATGATCATTTCCGGCGGAGAGAACATCTACCCGGCGGAGGTGGAACAGGCCATCCTCGAGCTTGTTGCAGTGTCCAGCGTGGCAGTGATCGGCATCCCGGATCACAAGTGGGGCGAGGTGCCCAGGGCGGTGGTGGTGCTGCGCGAGGACGCGCATCTCAGCGAGGACGAGCTCAGGGAGCACCTTGAAGGCAGGCTGGCCCGCTATAAGATCCCGAAATCAGTGATCTTCGTGGACGATCTGCCGAGGACGGCGAGCGGGAAGATCCGCAAGGCCGCGCTGCGTTCATCCTTCAGTGGATGAGTGCCAGCATCACACCAACTGCAACGAACAGCACACCGAAAACCCGGTTCAGGATGGTCTGTCCGCGGGCGTTTTGAGTGAAGCGCTGGAACCATGCGGCGGCCGCGGCGAAGAAGAACCACATCACCACGACGTCTATCAGCACTATGGTTACGGCCAGGACCAGGTACTGCGGAACCAGGGGCTGTTCAGGTCGGATGAACTGCGGCATAAATGCCAGGAAGAAGACGATCGCCTTCGGATTAAGCATGTTGACCCACAAGCCGCGCCGGAACATGGAGGCAGCGGACTCGTTCCGGAGGGACTCAACGACGGTCTGGTCAAGGTCCGGCTTGTGCATAAACTGCCGGATTCCCAGGTAGACGAGGTAGGCGGCGCCCGCATAGCGGATGACGTTGAATAACACGGGGGACCCGGACACCAGCACCCCCACGCCCAAGGCCACAAGCAGGATTTGAATGATCAGCGCCGCCTGCTGGCCCAGGATTCCCCAGATGGCACGCCGGAAGCCGGAGTTCAGCGAGTTGCTCATCGTGTTGATCGCGCCCGCACCGGGCGTCAGGCTGATGAGGACTCCGGTGCCCGCGAGGGCGAGCCACAGGGAAGGTTGCATCAGTAAAGTTTACGGGCCACCTCGCGGTGGGCGGACTGGCCTACTTGGGGCGGTTGTTCTTGCCGTCCAGCCACAGTTCCGTCGACTCGTCCCGATGGACGCCATCAGACCCGACGTGTTTTTCGCTGATCATCGGTCCGTTCTTGATGCGGTTTTTTCTTCGATGGTGTCCAGGTAGGCCTGAAATGACATGAATAGGTTCCTTCCGCTTGGAGTATCGGTTTCGTGTTGCCCCCGCTCCAGTCAGCTGGAACGGAGGCCGTAGCTCAGGATCATGTTGCCTTTGCTGGTCCGCTGCGAATCCTGAAGCTCCAGCCTCGTGACGGGGTCGCCCTCTTCAAAGAGGTGCTTGCCCGATGCTGCAATCACGGGGTGGATCATCAGCGTCAGCGAATCGAGCAAGCCGGCGAAAAGCAGTTGGCGGACCACTGAAATACTGCCGAACACATTGACGTCCCCGCCTTCGGTGTCTTTGAGCTGTTGGACAAAGTCCTCCAGCGGGCCCTGGATGAGCCGAGAATTCTCCCACTCCAGCTTTTCCGGGAGGGTCCTGGAAGCCACGAACTTCGGGAGGGTATTGATGAAGCCGGCGAAATCCTGATCCTGGCTCGCGTTGGGCCAATAGCCCGCCCATTCCTCATAGCTCACCCTGCCCAGAATGCCTGCGTCCACGCTCTGCATCATGCTGTCCAGTCCTGCCCCGAGCTCATCATCAAAGCTGTCGAACTGCCACAGGTTCGGGGACTGAGCGACGCCGTCGAGGGAGTAAAAAAGGCCGGCTGACAATTTGCGCATTGAGGTTCTCCCCTGGGGACTCGTAGTGGCTTGTTCTTGCACCCTATAGAGGCTTCCACGCAGGGGGAACCATTCGGGGAAGCAAATATCGGTCCTTATGACGGGGGCTGGATTGTAGCCCTCCCCGGGCGCTGGGTTAGCCTTTATAAGGCATGGGCGGATTCCGGAAGGCATACTGCCCCTCTTCCCGTGCCCCGGTGCTGTGCCGCACCGCTCGATTCTTCAACAACCACGAAGGCGCTCCAGCGCTTCTTCAAGACCACGGATGGAGCCAGTCATGGCTGTTAGGACCGACCCCCCAGTCCCGGCTCCCATAGTCCCGAACGTAGCCGTCACCGCCCCCACTCCCGAACAGCTTCAGTCTGTCCGGGGGACCTTGCGCTCCGCACGCAGGCTCAAAACGGAAGTTTTGGGCGGGTTGGTGGTGGCCCTGGCCCTGATTCCGGAAGCGATTGCGTTTTCAATCATTGCAGGCGTTGATCCCAGGCTGGGTCTGTTCGCATCCTTCACCATGGCGGTCACCATTGCCTTGGTAGGCGGACGCCCCGCAATGATCTCTGCAGCCACCGGCGCCGTCGCCCTGGTGATCGCGCCCCTGGTCAAGTCCCACGGCGTCGATTACCTGATTGCAGCCGTCATCCTTGCAGGGATCTTCCAGATCGTCCTGGGGCTGTCCGGGGTGGCAAAACTCATGCGCTTCATTCCCCGGTCCGTGATGGTGGGATTCGTCAACTCCCTGGCCATCCTGATCTTCATGTCACAGGTACCGGATCTGCTGGGCGTCCCGTGGCTGGTCTACCCCCTCGTTGCCCTTGGCCTCGTGATTGTCTTCGGGCTGCCGAAACTGACCAGGGCGGTGCCGGCCCCGCTTGTTGCCATTGTGGTCCTGACGCTCATTGCGGTAGTGGCTTCAGCGGATGTGCCCACCGTCGGGGACAAGGGTGCGTTGCCGGAATCCCTGCCGTCGCTGTTCATCCCTAATGTGCCCTTCGGCCTCGAGACCCTGCAGATCATCTTCCCCTTCGCCCTCGCCATGGCTTTTGTCGGACTGCTGGAATCGCTCATGACGGCCAAGCTCGTCGATGACGTCACGGACACCCGCTCAAACAAGAGCCGCGAGGCGTGGGGGCAGGGAGTCGCCAACATTGTTACCGGCTTCTTCGGGGGAATGGGCGGCTGCGCGATGATCGGCCAGACCATGATCAACGTCAAGGCTTCGGGCGCGCGGACCAGGATCTCGACCTTCCTGGCCGGTGTCTTCCTGCTCATCCTGGTGGTCGCCCTCGGTGACGTCGTAGCCGTGATCCCGATGGCCGCACTCGTAGCAGTAATGATCTTTGTTTCCTGGGCCACCTTCGACTGGCACAGCATCCACCCCCGGACGCTGAAGATGATGCCCCGGAGCGAAACCCTGGTCATGGTCGCCACTGTGATCGTCGTCGTCGCCACCCACAACCTGGCTATTGGCGTCGGCGTCGGAGTCCTGGTGGCCATGGTGCTGTTTGCCCGCCGAGTGGCCCACTTCGTCACCGTCGAGCGGACTGTCACCACCATCAACGGGCAGGAGACGGCGAGCTACGTTGTGGACGGCGAGCTCTTCTTCGCTTCCTCGAACGACCTCTATACCCAGTTCGAATACGCCCTGGATCCGGAACGCGTGATTATCGATATGCACGCCTCACACCTCTGGGATGCCTCTACCATCGCCACCCTGGACGCCATCACCGACAAGTACCACAAGCACGGCAAGGACGTGAAGATCATCGGCCTCAACGACGCCAGTACCCTCATGCGGGAACGACTCAAAGGAAAACTCGGTGCCGGAAACTAATCGAGGGCCGGTGACCGCCCCGGATACGCAGCCCGCGAAGGGTCCGCACGGTTCTGCCAGGACCGAACGGTTCTTCAGTGCCCTGACACGCTGCAGAAAAGCCCTGATCCCGGAAAAGCTGGAGCGGCGCCTGAACACGCCCTCAGGCCTGCTGTGGGGCTATGTTGTTGTCCACCTTTTCTTCCTGGCGTACATGTTGACGTTCGTCCTTCAGGGCCAGGCCTTCAGCGACACCAACATCTACCGCGACTGGGCCGCCGGAGGGTTCCGCGAAGAGAACCTGGCCGGGCTGCCCAGCCCGTGGGTGTACCCGATTCTGGCCCTGCTCCCCATCGCTATTGCCGGCATGGCCGGGCCCGGACCGTTCCTGCTCATCTGGGTGCTGATGATCAGCGCGCTCAACGCGCTCGCGGTTGGGCACCTGACCAAATGGGGCAAGAACACCGCCGCCCTCCCCGCCGCCTGGTGGTGGCTCGGCTTCATCTTCCTCATGGGCTTCCTCGGCTTCGCCCGCGTGGATGGTTTAACGGCCCCACTGGTTCTGAGTGCACTTCTCTTCGGGGTGTCCCGCCCCTTCGCGGCCTCGCTGCTCCTCAGCATCGCCACCTGGATCAAGGTATGGCCTGCTGCCGTTGTCCTGACTCTGCTCACCGTCGCCAGGCGCCGGCTGCACGTGCTGGCGGCCGGAGTGCTGGTGACCGCTATCGCCGTGGGCGGCGCCGCAGTGCTGGGGGTAGCGCCGAAGCTCCTGAATTTCCTGACCGCGCAGGGGGATCGGGGCATGCAGCTGGAGGCTACTTTCACCACCCCCTGGCTGTGGCTGAGCGTACTGAACACGGGCAGCTCGCGGATGTACATGAACACCGAGATCAACTCCATGCAGGTGGATGGTCCCGGTACCGAGATCATGTCCTTCCTGATGCAGCCGTTGCTTGCCTTGGCTGCCGTACTGGTCGGGGTGCTGATCTTCCGGGCGCTGCACGCCGGCAACCGCGTGGGCTTGTCGGACCGCAGCGAGCTCCTGCTGGTCGGAACGCTCACCATGACCACCGCCTTTGTGGTTTTCAACAAGGTGGGATCACCCCAGTTCATGGTTTGGCTGGCTCCTGCTGTTGCAGTGGGACTGGCAAGCCATTGGAAGCAGTGGCGGGTGCCGGCGGCCATTCTGATCGCCATCGCTGTGACCACGTACTTTATCTACCCGCTTTTCTACGATGCATTGAGCCACAACAACCCCCTGATGGCGTTGGTTCTGACCATCCGGAACGTGCTTTTGGTGGTGCTCTTCTGCTGGTCCGTGCGACGTCTCTACCGTCTGAGCAAGCATGCGCCGGAGGGTGAAGTTGCCGATGAAGCCGAGACCCGCTGACATGCTGCAAAAGGTTGGCCAGGGACTGACGCGCCTTCGTGGGAAGGTCCTGACACCGGCTACGGTGAAGTGGCTGAGCAGGCCTTCCTCCGTCTGGTGGGGCTTCGCGGTTGTCCATCTCTACTTCCTGGGCTGGATGATGTCCTTCATCCTCAAGGGCGAAATGTTCAGCGACACCCTGCAGTACCGGGAATGGGCCGTGAACGGAGCCAACCCCGGAAACGGTGAGGCGTCCATCAGCCCCTGGGTGTACCCGGCACTGGCGCAGCTGCCCATTTACTTCTCCAACATCGCCGGGCCGGACCACTACCTGCTGGTGTGGACGCTAATGATCACGGCCCTCAACGCGGTGGCCCTGGCTTATCTGATCCGTGGCGGTAGACGGCCTGAGGGAATTGCTCCCGCCTGGTGGTGGCTGGGCTTTACCGTGTTCATGGGATACCTCAGCTTCGCCCGTGTGGAGGGAATCACGGCGCCCATCGTCCTGATTGCTTTGCTCTTCGCGGCCCGCAGGCCCGCGGTTGCCGCCGTTCTGCTCAGCATAGCCACGTGGATCAAGGTCTCTCCGGCGGCTGTCCTCCTGCCGATCCTGATTGCCAGCAGGGATCGCGTCAAAATCATCGCCGCCGGTATTGCCGTGAGCGCAGCCGTAGTGGTGGGTACGTACTGGGCCGGCGGCATCAGCCACCTGTTTGATTTCCTCACCAACCAAGGCGAGCGGGGGATGCAGCTCGAGGCCACATTTTCCACTCCCTGGCTCTGGCTGAGCGTCCTGAACATCGGCGACGCAAAAATTGCGGACAACGTGGCCATCAACTCCTCGGAAGTGTATGGCCCCGGGGTTTCCATTGCAGCCGTTCTGATGCAGCCTCTGTTCCTGGTCGCCGTGGCCGCCGGTGCTGTCCTGCTGATGTGGGCCCTGCACAGGGGAGCAGAGCGCGAAGAGCTGTTCCTCGAAGGCGCGCTCATGATGACAGCAGCGTTCATCGTCTTCAACAAGGTGGGTTCACCGCAGTTCATCATCTGGCTCGCTCCGGTGGTGGTGGCGGGCCTCACCCATGATTGGAACCGCTGGAAGGTGCCCGGCGCCCTGCTGATGTCCATAGCAGCGCTCACCTTCGTGATTTATCCCTTGTTCTACACACCGCTGATCCACGGCCACCCGCTGATTGCACTGGTCCTCACGGCGCGGAACGTGCTCCTGGTGGTTCTCCTGTACTGGTCCGTACAACGCACGCTGGAGTTGGCGGCCCGCAAGGGGCGGCCAGTCGAAGCTGCCGCTGCGGGACGCTCGCAGGACTAGCTTGGAATGTCCTCGGGGCGGCGCTGGCGGGACAGCAGCGCTGCCTTGGCCGCCGGCGTTACCAGCAGCTTGCGCGTTTTCTTGTCTATGAACAGCAGGTACAGGACGAAGGCCAAGGCGACGAAGAAGGCCAGGGTGGAGGCCTGATAGTCCAACTCGACGAATCCCCACACTGAGAGCTGGTCCTGGGCTCCAAACACCACAAAGAACGTGATGATGACGTAGACGGTCCAGATCTGCCAGTCGTCCCGGATGCCCGTTACGGCGAGCAGGGGGATGAACCAGAGGACGTACCAGGGCTGGATGATCGGCGAAAGCACCACGATCGCGGCGAAGCCCAGAGCCATCCTCCGAATGAGCCTGGAGTGGTCTCCCCTGAACATCAGCAGGACCACCAGGCCCACCCCGGCGTATTTGAGCAGCGACCGCAATCCCGAGGCGAGCATTCCGCCGTCGAGCCCCAACGCATTGGCCAGGCCCTCCACCTGCTGGCCGAGGAAGCCGGACGGCGAATAACCGGTGTAACCCGGCGTCGGATCCGTGATGGCCGAAACCCAGCCCATACCCAGCCCGAACGGGACGCCGCTGACTGCCAGCACGCCGAAACTGATGGCGGCTGTCAGGAACCAGTACCAGAACTTCCTTCCCCAGCCCGCGGCCTGGCCAGCCCACAGCAGGCCGATAAAGGGCAGGAGAACAATGGAAATGGGCTTGATGCCAATGGAGGCAGTGACCAGGAGGACTCCCCAGAGACCGCGATTCGTGGCCGCGAAGTAAGTCCCTGCAACGGCCAGTCCCACCATGAGGGCGTCGTTATGGGCGCTGGCCACGAAACTGATCAGGAAGAGCGGGTTGGCCACGGCTATCCACAAGGCCCTGCCGCCGTTGATGCCGTGAAGCTGCGCGAGTTTGGGGATGTAAACCATACATAGGACCACACCGGCAACGGCAATCAGGCGGAACAGGAAAACAGAGAAGTCAGGCTGTGCCCCCGTGATGTGCACTACCAGGCCCTCCAGCCAGAGGAAGTAGGGGCCGTAGGGCGTCCTTGCCTCGGCCCAGGCCGGGTCAGCACCGAGGGCGAACCAGTTGCTGAGGGCAGAGATGCCGGTGTTGTAGGGGTTGAGGTTTTCCAGGACCAGCCGCCCTTGCCCGGTGTAGGCGTACACGTCCCGGGAATAGATGGGCACGGCAAAGAGCATGGGCGCTGACCAGACCGCGATAGCCCAGGCCACTGACCTCAGCGATCCCGGACCCCAATTCCCCAGCCGCTGTCCGAGGCGCAGCCACGAGCGCATCAGCATCATGGCTCCGAGGGTGAGCAGCAGGGTAGCGGTGGTGACTCCCCAGCCTTCCGTGCGGAGGGCAATAACCAGTGGGTGGCGGATCATCGGGGAACCGTTCGCGATCCATCCTGTGCCGATGGATCCGACGAACATCATGAGGGAGCCCACCAGACCCTGGAGGATGGCCCAGTAGGCGCGGGGAGGAGTATCGACGGCGATCTCCCCTGTGCCGGAGCGGGAGGGCTGACTCTCCTCTACTTGGTGCTCCACCTGACCTCCGGTGCCCTTGGACGAATTGGCGGACATCATGATGGGGAACTCTCGGGTGGGCTAGGCTGAACCGACAGCGAAGGCGGTTCAGACGACCCCCAAGCGCAGCTCCATGTTAGCACCGAGCCTCCGCCTGCCACTGTCATTTGACAGCCCGACGCCGTCCGTTACGCTCCGTTGTCCGCGTTCGGTCTCTGACTCGGCGCGCTGGGCTCAACTCCCCGAAGAATGACTGTCTTGGCCACCTTCCGTCAGTTCGCTTTCCGTATCAGGGCCGCCGTCGTCGTCGCAACCAGTCTGATTGACGAGGGAGCTGGCCTGTGCGCCGCCGCCGGTGTGGAGGCCTGTGCTGGCGGTGGCAGGAAAAGCGGTGGGCATGGCCAGTCCCGTTCCGATGCTCAGGGCCAGCAGCACCCCGGCTGTTGCCCGGACGATCCTTCCCATCTCAGCTCTCCATCCCTTGCCTGCCTGTAATAAGCATGCAGCAGTGGGTTGTGGACGCACCGTGACGGGGCTGAGCGAGGCCTGTGAAGGCCCCCTGCTAGCCGGGATCCAGGGTCGAAATCTAGTCCTGGCCCAGCCGGGCCGCTCGCGCAGCGAGGTAACGGCGCTCGGGGAGGCTGGCCGTCGAGCTTGCAGCGCGGAGATACGCCTCACGCGCCGCCGGGGCATCGCCGGTCAGTTCGAGAAGGTGTGCCCGCACCGCATCAAGGCGATGGCTGCGCGTGAGCTGTGGATCTGCTTCGACGGTGCCCAGCACCGCCAAACCTGCGAGCGGTCCCTTCACCATGGCCACTGCTACGGCCCGGTTCAGCGTGACCACCGGGCTTGGCGCGATCCGCTCCAGCACGTCGTAAAGCGCCAGGATCTGGGGCCAGTCGGTATCTTCGGCCTTTGGTGCTTCGTCGTGGATGGCCGCGATGGCCGCCTGCAGCTGGTAGGGACCCACCGAGGCTTTGCCCAACGTGCTGGTCAAGAGCCCAACCCCTTCCTGGATCTGGGCGGTGTCCCAAAGACTGCGGTCCTGTTCAGTGAGCGGCACCAGGCCGCCGCCGGGCAGCGTGCGGGCTGACCTCCGGGCATCCGTCAGCAGCATGAGTGCCAGCAGGCCGGAGCTTTCGCCCCTCGCCGGTGATGTTGCCGGGATGACGTCCAGCAGCAGACGCGCAAGCCGGATGGCCTCGCCCGTGAGGTCCGCGCGCTGCAGGGAACGGCCTGAGCTCGCGGAATAACCCTCATTGAAGATCAGATAAAGGACCTGCTGGACGACGGCGGTCCTCGCCATGATCTCGTCAGGTGCCGGCGGCTCAAACCGGGCACCGGCACGGGTAATGCTGCCCTTGGCCCGGCTGATCCGCTGCGCCATGGTGGCCTCGGGAACCAGGAAGGCGCTGGCGATTTCAGCAGTGGTCAGGCCACCGACGGCACGAAGGGTCAGGGCCAGCTGGGACGGCGGTGAAAGCGCCGGGTGGCAGCATAAGTACAGCAGCGTCAGTGTGTCATCGGCGTCAGGTGACACGCCGCCGTCGTACTCCCGGTGCTCCCACGCAGGCTCCCCGCGCATGGACACTGCTCCGGAAGCATGCAACGCAGAAGATTCCAGGGCAAAAGTTTCTTCCCGGCGGCGGCGGGCGCTCTCGCTGCGCCACTGATCCACCAGGCGCCGGCTGGCTACTGTCACCAGCCACCCGTGGGGATTATCCGGGATGCCGTCCCGGGGCCAGCTGAGCGAAGCTTCCAGCAGCGCCTCCTGCACAGCGTCCTCGCACGCATCAAACTGGCTATAGCGGCGGATGAGCAGGCCGAGGACCTGCGGCGCGAGCGTGCGCAGCAGGTCCTCCAGCGGACGGCTTCCCGGTTCCATGTATGCGGCCTCGGCGTTCCCCGCCTTACTGCCGGCTAGACATCCGGCGGCCCGTCCTGGACGGCCCTCAACTCCACCGTTCCGGCGTACTTGACGATGCTGGAGCAGATCTCGATGGCCCGTTTCTCGCTGGCCACATCGACTACCCAGTATCCGATGAGAGATTCCTTGGACTCGGCGTACGGACCGTCTGTGGTGATCACGCCGTCGTGCGTCTGCTTGACCAGTTTTGCGGTGCTGCCGTCAGCCAGCCCGGCGTTGAACACCAGCTCGCCGGAGTCCGTGAGGTCCTTGTCGATCTGGATCATGAACCCGATCATTTCCTGGATCCATGCCGGGTCCGCGGTTTCCATCATCGTTTCGCCCGAACCGAACATCATGATCATGTACTTCATCTCTGGCTCCTTGGTTACTGGCACCTCTTTGGTGCCTTCATTCATAGGTCGGAGGCGCTGCCTGTTTCTCTACATGCTCCGGAACATTTTTTGAAGAAAGTTCGACGGCGGTTGCAGGCCAGGAGGTCCGCCCCGCCGTCACGCTCGGGGTCACGCTCGGGGTCACGCCCGGGCGATGACCTCACCGTTGGGGATCAGGAACCAGCCGTCGTCAGTGGAACCCCAGCGGTGCCAGCCGGCGGAGAGGCGGGCCAGGTCTGCTGCCTGGGCGAAGCCGTACTCCAACGCCTGCTCCGCGAAGGCCGAGTGCCGCACGCGCTCACTCCAAACCCGTGCCTGCCAGCGCCGCTGCTGACCAGTGGCGTAAAGCCAGTTGCTGCTGCTGGGTGCGACGTCGGTGAAGCCTGCGGCCTGGGCCCAGGAAACCAGCCTGCGCCCGGCGTCCGGTTCCGCGCCATTGCGGCGGGCAATCTTTTGGTAAAGCTCCATCCACTCGTCCAGTTCGGGGATGGTGGGGTACCAGCTCATGCCGTGGAAATCTGCGTCGCGCACGGCCACGATCCCGCCGGGTTTGGCCACACGCCTCATCTCACGCAGCGCTTCCACGGGGTCGGTCAGGTGCTGGAGGACCTGGTGGGCATGGACGACGTCGAACGTTCCGTCGTCAAAGTCCAGGTCGTAGATGTTCCCGGCGGCGAACTCGACGTTCGCCACGCCGCGTTCTGCTGCCAGGGACCTGGCCTGGGCGATGATGTCAGGGGACCTGTCCAGCCCGGTCACTTTGCCGGGGGCCACCATAGCAGCGAAATCGCACGTGATGCTTCCCGGGCCGCAGCCCACGTCCAGTACCGATGCGCCCCTGGTGAGATGGGGGATGACAAACGCGGCCGAGTTCTCCGCAGTCCGGGACGCATGGGCGCGCACAACAGATTCATGGTGGCCGTGGGTGTAGACGTCGTCAGGCTGCTCGGCACTCATAGTGAAACGCTACCCCCGGTGCCTTCGAAAGGAGCGCAACCCGGCACATCACATTGTGGGCCCAGCCCTTACAGTGAAGGAGGAAATCCAAGGGATGAAGGAAGAGAACCCATGTCTGAAGCTCCGCGTCATTCGCTCTCCGGCCTGCCGCGCCTGGCGCATCCCGACGGAAGCCCCATCAGGGCGCTCGTTGTCGATGACGAAAAGAGCCTCGCCGAACTGGTGGAGATGGGCCTGCGGATGGCCGGCTGGAGCGTTGCGATAGCGAATGACGGGCTGTCCGCTGTAAAGACCGCCCGGGATTTCCGTCCTGATGTGCTGGTCCTCGACGTCATGATGCCAGGAGCCGACGGGCTTGAGGCGCTGCGGAAGATCCGTGGGTTCGCTCCCCAGATCCCCGCGCTGTTCCTCACGGCCAAAGACGCGGTTGAGGACAGGATTTCCGGGTTGGCAGCCGGCGGCGATGACTACGTCACCAAGCCGTTCAGCATGGAAGAACTGATGCTGCGGCTGCACCGCCTCGTTCAACGGTCCGGGGTGGCCGCCTCGGATTCGGCCGAGCTGGTTGTCGGTGACCTGGTGCTGAACCTGGAGACGCGGGACGTGACCAGGGGTGGTGAGGAAATATCCCTGACAGCCACGCAGTGGGAGTTGCTGCGCTTCCTGATGGAGAACCCACGCCGGGTTGTGAGCAAGAGCCAGATCCTGGATCAGGTGTGGAACTACGATTTCGGCGGGCAGGCCAACATCGTCGAGCTCTACATCTCGTATTTGCGGAAGAAAATCGACGCCGGGAAGCCTCCAATGATCCACACAGTCCGGGGTGCGGGGTACGTCATCAAACCGGCCGCCCAGTGACCGAACCGCGGGCGCCTGTGGCGCAGAGGGAGGCAGGGGTGCGGAGGGCGGCAGGGGCGCGGAGGGCGTGGCATCTGCGCACTAAGCTGGTTGTGGCAACCCTTGTTCTGCTGACGTTGATCTGCGCGGCGATCGGCGTGGTGAGTCATGTTGCCATGAACGCCTACCTGACAAGTGAACTGGACGGGGGTCTCGCTGCCGCTGCCGAGCGTGTGGTCCGTCCGCCCGGCGGAGGGCCGCGGCGACCCTCTGCGCCCGATCCTTCGGAAGCCCGCGGGCAGCGCCCGGGCACCTTAAATGCTTTGTTCGACGACGGCGCCGCGCGGGTTTCCGCCGTCGTGCAGGATGACGGCAGCACCAAACCGCTGACTGCGTCCGACCTCAAGGTTGTTTCCGGGCTGACACCTGGTTCGCCGCCCGAGGAGATGGTGCTGTCCAGCGGCCGGTACCGGCTGGTTTCCGCCGTCGTCCCGAACACGGGGGACATTCTTGTCACTGGACTCTCGACGGCGGACCGGGACAGTACGCTCGCGTCCCTGGACGGGACCATCGCGGCCGTTTCACTGTTCGGGGTCCTCCTGACAGGCCTGGCGGGCACCCTCATTATCCGCAGATCGCTACGGCCGCTGGAGGAGCTGTCCGCTGTTGCAACCTCCATGACGGAGCTCCCGCTCGCTTCCGGGGAAGTCGCCGTGAACGTCCGCGTTCCTCCCACAGCGGCACAACCCGGCACGGAAGTGGGGACGGTGGGAATCGCCCTCAACGAAATGATTGACCACGTCACCCGGGCCCTTGAAGCCCGGCAGGACAGCGAAACCCGAGTAAGGAGTTTTGTGGCCGACGCCAGCCACGAACTGCGAACGCCATTGACGTCCATCAGGGGCTACACAGAGCTCGTCCTGATGCGGGGCCGGCTCCAGGATGCCGACAAGTCAGCCTTGAAGCGCGTCGCCAGCGAATCCGAGCGGATGTCTTCCCTCGTGGAGGATCTCCTGCTGCTTGCACGCCTTGACGAAGGGCAACGCGGTGATCCAGCGAAAGTGGATCTGACGGAGCTGGCAGTCGAGGTGACAAGTGACGTTCAGCTGTCCGCGCCGGATCACGTCTGGACTCTGGACCTGCCGGAAGAACCTGTGCACATCACCGCCGTCGAGTCTGAGATCCGTCAGGTGCTGATTAATCTCATCGCGAACGCCCACAAACACACTCCGCCGGGGACGACCATCCGGACAACCCTCCGGAAGGAGGGCTCAGCCGCCACAGTTACCGTTTCCGACAACGGGCCGGGGATCGATGACGCTTTCCTTGGAAGCATCTTCACGCGCTTCAGCCGGGCGGACACAGCCCGGTCCGGCACCGGCAGCACCGGTCTTGGGCTCGCCATTGTGCAGGCTCTGGTGCACGCCAACGGCGGAACCATCAGTGTCACCAGCGAGCCGGGAAACACCCGCTTTACGGTGACACTTCCGGTTTAGCTTCGTGCCCTGGTTTCAGGGCCCCTTCACTGCGCTGGAGGGCGTAAGCGCAAAGCCTGCATGCCGCCGTCGACGGCTATGGACGCTCCGGTGGTGGAACCCGAGTGGGGGCTGACCAAGTAGGCAACTGCGCCGGCGACCTCATCTGCGGAAATAAGCCGGCCATGGGGCTGGCGAGCCTCAAGGGCGGCGCGTTCCCCCTCAGGATCCGCTGCCGCCTCTAACAGGCGGGACACCCACGGAGTGTCAGTTGTCCCGGGATTGACGCAGTTCACCCTGATGCCTTCACGAAGATGGTCCGCCGCCATGGCCCGCGTCAGCGAGAGCACTGCGCCCTTGGTGGCGGAGTACAGCGCCCGCTGCGGCATGCCGGCCGTGGCCGCAACCGAGCACATGTTAACGATGGCTGCCGACGGCGACTGCCGCAGCGCCGGTAGCGCTGCCCGGCTGATCCGGACCATGCCCATGACATTAACGTCCCACACACGGTGCCATTCGTCATCGTCGTTGTCAGCCACGTTGCCCTGCGCACCGATGCCGGCGTTGTTCACCACGATGTCCAGCCGGCCGAACTGCGCCAGGACGGAGGCGACGGCGGCACGGACCGAGCCATCGTCGCTCACGTCGCAGACAGCAGGGAAGGCGCCCTTGGACGATCTTGTCGGATGACGGTCCAAAATAGCGACATCGGCCCCCAGTAACTGGAGCCTGCCCACGATCGCATCGCCAATGCCGGATGATCCTCCGGTCACAATGGCTACCAAGCCCTGCAGTTCGCTCATGAGACGGCCCCTGACAACCATGCTAGATGTGCCGGTAGCCGAGATACTCGGTGACCTCGAGGATGGATCCTGCCGGAGGAGCTGTGGCGGGGTTCCACGTCTTGCTGGAGATACCTCCCGTGATGAAGGTGCCGAGGTGGTTTCCATCCACAAGGAGCTCACCGTCGGGTGCCAGCACTCGGAAGCGGATGTCCTCACCCCGGTTGCTGACGACGAAGGACCCGCCTTTCGCGGTGATCTGCAGTTCGTGACGGGCGAGTTCCGGAGTGCCGGCCGGGCCGGGTTGGAACGGGACACGGCTGGTGCGAAGGATGTTCTCTGCGAGCACGTGGAAATCGACAACGAGTGAGGTGAGATTGCCGTCGGCGGCCAAACCCCAATAGCACGGGTAGGCCCCGTCGCCATACCCGCTCGTGACCATGACCGCATCCGTTGCCTCGCCCAAGAGGCTGAACATGGTGCCCGGTGTGTCCATCAGCCGTTCCACGTGCTCTTGAAACATTGCGTTGACGCGCTGGGCCTGACACATCACGAGCGACCCGACGTCGAGGAGGGCGACGTTGCCGGCATCGACTCCTACATTGCAGGTGCCGTCGGTGAACTCGGCGCGGTGCCAGGTGACCGCGGGTGCCTCGGACAGCAGCAGCCGCACTGCGACCGTCATGCCCGCCACCGTGGCGACTTCGATGGTGTATGTCCCCGGCGTTATCCGTCGAGCCAAGGGGACGAAGTGTGCGTCAACGAAACCGAAGTCCAAGACCGCGAGCACCCCGGAGGCGCAGGTGAGCTCGCCGAGTTGGAGGACCTCGAGCGGCGCCGGTTCGCCAAACGGCGCCACCATCCGGCCCGCTGTAAACAATCCCGGAACATCGAGCTCCAGATGCTCCGGCAGATCTGGCAGGGCAGCTTCGGGTGACGCCCTCTGCAAAAGTGCCTCGGCTCGGACCGGATCGACCAGCGGTTTGCCGGGCGGGTCCAGAAAGGTCGAGAGTTGGGAAATCCTCCAGCCGTCACCGCCGCGCAGCAGCTGGTACTCGTAGTAGTAGGTTGTCTTCCCTGCTGAGTGGATGACGGAGTGGACCGTCGCCGTATGCTCGCTGACCTCGACGTCGGCGATTTGCTCGGCGCCCGGCTCGTGCGCAGGACTGGAAGACAGCGCACCTTCCTGACCGGTGCGGACCCCCGGGGTGCAGTGGGTCGCCACCAAATCCGCCAACTCGGCTGCCCAGGCTTCAAAGGCACCCAAGTCGAACGAAAACATGTCAGATGACTTGCCGGACCGCTGCCATCTCGTGTGAAAATCGGCAACGAAGGCATCGATTCTGCTGCGGACCTCATCCTGAGTCATGGCACACACCTTAGCGAGACATGGTTGCCGTCTACTAGACACACGGGCTTTTGCTTCACGCCCCGCACTGTGCGGCGCGCCACGGACTTGAGCTTTAGCTGTGTGTTCCTTCCTTGATGCTGTGAAGAAACAGATCAGTCCTTGAGTGGTGCAGGCAAAAATTTCAGGAAGGGGACCCAGGTTAGGGAAAGCGCTAAGGGGTCCGGGCATGAGGGAACTGACCGGGGGGCAGGGTGTTCAGCATACTGTTATCAAAGGACTCCAGGAAACAAATCGATGGATCGTCCGCACTTCGGCTGGTGCCTTTGTTGCTGGTCTGCTGCCTGCTCCTGTCGCTATCACCGTCGTTGCCGGTTGAACAGGCATCAGCGACCGTAACCAGCGGAAAGCTCGCGATCATCGGCGATAGTTTCGGGTCCGGGTACATGCTTCCCGACCCGTCCAAGCGGTGGACCACTATCTACGCCGCCAGCAGGGGCGCCGTGGAGATCAACAAGGCCGTACCCGGCTCCGGATACATAAATCGTGGCGTCGGCGCGACGTTCCTACAACAGGCGGAGGGCATCCCGGCAGATACGGAGACTGTCCTGATCAGCGGTGGAATCAATGACGCAAGCCTGAACCGCCCCAATGCTGAGCTGGAAGCCGCCGTCCGCGCCACCTTGGAAGCTGTGAAGTTGGCGGCCCCTTCCGCTCAGGTAACGGTGGTATCCCCGATGTGGATCCACAGCACACCGTCCCCGCAGCTCCTGCAGGTGGACGCCGCTATCCGTCGCACCCTGCCCTCCACCATCCCCTACGTCGAAGGCGGACCCTGGCTCAGGGTGGGACGCCCTGAATGGAACTACTATGACGGCCATCCCAACGAGCGGGGCCACGCTGTAATCGCGGGATGGATTCAGGACAACCTGTCGGGTGACATTCCAAGCGGTGCCACGTTCGCTGATTTCGCCCGCCCAGGCACGGGTGACACACCGTTCACAGGGATAGGCGGTGTCAATCTCGCCGAGGGGACCATCAGAGACGCGCGCCGGGGATGGTGGAAGCTTGACGGGGACGCAGTCCTGTATGGATCAACTCCTGGCTTCCTGTTCGTCTCTGCCAACGGGAAGCGGGATGCAGTCCGGAGCGACGTGGCATTGCTGCTGAACTATCAGCACGACGCCCGCATCTACCACCCTGGCGGTGACCTTCATGTCACCGTCGGCTATGCGCCCAACGGGCAGGCACGCGTCCTAGCCAACGGCGGCACCGCGATCAGCGCTCATTGGGATGGGGCGAACTAGGCGTCCTGCGAACAACAGCAGCCACCCCTGCCCGCCGGTAACTCCGCGGAGCGAACGACGGCGGGCAGCGGCCAGCGCAGGCGGCCTGAGGCGGCCGGTCAGAGAGTGCCCAGAAGGTTCCGCATTTCGACGATCTCCGCTTCCTGCGCGGTCACGATCACCTTGCTGAGATTCACGGCGTCCGGGTTCACCCCGTCTGCTGTCTCGGCTTTGGCCATGGTCACCGCGCCTTCGTGGTGGGTAATCATCTGGTTCAGGAAAAGCTTTGCAGCTTCCGTCCCCTGAGCGGCTTCCAGCTGTGCCATTTCCGCTTCGCCCATCATGCCCTCCATACCGTGACCGGAGTGGGCCGTTGTGGATTCGTTCCAGCTCTTGAGCCACGCGGTCATAGTGTCGATCTCCGGCCCTTGGGCGGCTTTGATCCTGGTGGCCAGGTCCCTCACCGGAGCCGGGATATCCTGCTTTTCCAGCACCATGTCACTCATTTCCACAGCTTGGGCGTGGTGCGGGATCATCATCTGGGCAAACATCGTGTCGGCCGCGTTGTGGAGCGTGGCCGCCGCGGTTGCACTGCCGGATGGAGAGCCGGCCGAGGTGCTGTGATCCATGCCGGGCATGTGCCCGCCTGATCCGGAATCAGCGGCGCATCCGGCAAGGGTAAGAGTGGCGGCGAGGGCGGTGGCGGACAGGGTCAAAAACGTCTTCTTGTTCATCAGTCATTCCTTCAAGTTTGATGTGGCGCGTGGCGCCGTCGGGATGGTCCAGGTCATCTATGCGAACCAGGGCCTGTTTTACGTCCGACTGATGGACAGGTCGCCTGGAGAAGGGCTGGATGGATAGAAGTTCCGGTGGACAGCACTCTTCGCAGGTCTGGCGCTGGTGTCGACCCCCACCCAGCTGCTGCCGGGAAACGGCGCGGCCAGCGATGTTGTGTTCATTGAGAGGATGCACGACGCCGGGGTCGCCTCCATGCTGGTGCAACTACCCGAGCATGAGCACTGGCTCAAGACCGATAAGGTGGCCACATCCGGGGCCGGTGCGTGGAGGTGCTCTGCAGGGTCCTGGTGCACTGCCGCATCATGGTACGAAGCCGCCTGCTGATGGGTTGTTGCCTGATCATGAGCAGAGTGCACGGGGCTGACAACGTGCATGCCGAAGATGCCGCCGATGATCAAGAGGACCGCGGCGAGCAGGCCTGTTTTGCGCAGGAACGCCGTGGGATCAAAAGTCCTGTCCCGGGTCATGGCGTTCCCTCCTTCCAATGATGCAGACGGTTTCAAGGCTACCGTTCTGAGCTGCTGGCTTACTGTTCACCAACGACGGCGGCAGCTCACCTTACGTGGGCGGGGCTCAGTTTTACGCGCCGCAGCAGTTGCGCATTCAACGCAACCACAATCGTCGAGGCTGACATCAGGACAGCACCGGCAGCAGGGGACAGCGACACGCCAGCGAACGCCAGCACTCCGGCGGCCAAGGGGACGGCGAGGACGTTGTAGCCGGTGGCCCACACGAGGTTCTGCCACATCTTCCCGTAGCTCGCGCGGGAAAGGTCCACCATCGAAAGCACTGCCCGGGGGTCGTTGCCGGCAAGGACAACTCCCGCCGACTCCATCGCGACGTCAGTGCCGGCGCCGATGGCAATGCCCACCTCTGCCCGCGCCAGAGCGGGCGCATCGTTGACGCCGTCGCCCACCATTGCAACTTTCAGGCCCCGGGCCTGCAGCTCTGCCACTTTCTTGTCCTTGTCCGCTGGAAGGACCTCGGCGAAGACCTCGTCAATGCCGAGCTCAGATCCAACGGCATGCGCTACCTGCTTGGCGTCTCCGGTGATCATGGCCACCTTGACTCCACGGTCCTGCAGCGCTCTCACGGCCTGCCGCGATTCGCTGCGGACGGCGTCCTCGAGACTAACGGCCCCAAGGACCTTTCCGTCGTCGAGGACGTGCAAAACGGCGGCGCCGCGATCCATCCAGACCCGGGTGGCTCGGGAGAGTTCTTGCGGTTCGGTGATTCCCAGTTCGCGGAGCAAGGCAGGGCCGCCCACCTGAATGCTGCGGCCATCAACGGTGGCGCGAACACCCCTCCCTGTCAGGGACGTGAAGCCCGTAGCCTGGGGAATGTCCAGTGATTCGCCCTGAGCGGCACGAACCACTGCACGGGCCACCGGATGTTCGCTGTCGGACTCAACCGCGGCAGCCAGCGCCAGCAACTGATTCCGGCTCACACCGTCTGCGCCTGCAGCATCCTTGAGCTCCGGCTCTCCCTTGGTAAGCGTTCCTGTCTTGTCGAACAGGACGACGTCGACCGTGCGCATGCGTTCCAGGGCCATCCGGTTCTTGATCAGCACCCCTGCCCGGGCCGCTTGTTCGGTGGAGATAGCGATGACCAGCGGGATTGCAAGGCCAAGAGCATGGGGGCAGGCGATCACCAGAACGGTGACGGTGCGGGTGACGGCGTCGGGGACGCTCCCCAACAGCGTCCAAGCGATGAACGTGATGATGCCTGCAACGGCGGCGAAGTAGAAGAGGAACGCTGCCGCTCTGTCCGCGAGAGCCTGGGCCTTGGACGACGAAGCTTGTGCTTCCGCGACCAGGCGCTGGATGCCGGCGAGGGCGGTGTCCTCGCCGATCGCCGTAACCCGCACCCTGACGGCGTTGTCCGTGGCAACCGTTCCGGCGATGACCTGGTCACCTGGGGTGCGGGTAACAGTCTTTGACTCACCGGTGATCATTGATTCGTCGAACTCGGCTTGGCCATCGATCACAGTGCCGTCCGCAGGCATCCGCGCTCCCGAGCGGACGAGGACGACGTCACCGGCCCTGAGTTCGGAGACGTTGACCGTTTCAGTACCTGAGTCCGTGACCCGCTCGGCCTCGTCAGGGAGCAGTGCCGCCAGGGCATCAAGGGCGCCTTGGGCAGAACCAAGGGCGCGCATTTCGATCCAGTGCCCCAGCAGCATGATCGCCACGAGCAGGGCCAATTCCCACCAGAAGTCGAGGTCGAATCCGCCGATGCCAAGGCTTGTCGCCCAGGAGGCAACAAATGCAACGCTGATGGCCATGCCGATCAGCAGCATCATGCCGGGGCGCCTGGACTTCAGTTCTTTCAGGCCGCCCGTCAGGAATGGTTGGCCGCCATATAGAAAAATGATCGTTCCCAGTACCGGAGGAATCCAGTTCGATCCGGGAAAGACCGGTGCCATGTAGCCGAGCAGATGCCCCACCATCGGGCTGAAGTACACCACCGGCAATGACAGTGCCAGGGTCACCCAGAACCTGTTCTTGAACATGGCGGTGCTGTGTCCGGCATGCTGGCCGTGGCTGTGCACCACGTGATCATCGTCCGGGCCGTGAGCCTCATGGTTGTGGACGCCATGCGTCCCGGGGCTTTCAGTGGTCTGGTGACCATGACCGTGATTGGGGTGTTGATGGCCACTTTGGTGCTGATGGTGATGTCCGTCCGCAGCGGCCGCGGTGGTTCCGGGGGTCGTTGACTCCTGCAGTCCTTTTGCGTCTTCTGTTCCGCGCATGTCAGGTCCATTCCTGGAAGAAGTTATGGCGCTGGGGTTGAACGGCTGTGACGGCCGGAAATCCGGCCTGGACATACCACTTCACTGACAACACGTTCAATATACCCCTAGGGGGTATCCGGCGCAAGTCCGGCGTCAACCCATAACCCTCAAAACGACGAGGAAGGTCCCTGCCCATCGTGGTGGACAGGGACCTTCCCCGGGTTGTCGGCTCTTTGTTAGGAGTATGTTGGCCTAGTGCTTTGCTATTGAATGCCTTCGCGAACAAATTTCCATTGCTGGCAGGTGAAGCCGTTGGCTGTGTATTGCTGCGCGATGCCTCCGTCGGCCGTGGAGGCACCAGCTATTTCAAGCAGCTTTCCACTATTGGCATTCGCGAGTTTCCACCAGCCTCCACTGACGGTGGGCGCCCAGACCTGGGTGGCACTCCCCGTGGGCCCCCACTGTGTTGCCTGCACTCCGTTTGCTGTTGCAGCAGAGCCGATTTCGAGCAGTTTGCCGCTGTTGACGTTGCTCAGCTTAATCCCGTCGCTGGCCTGGCTGACATTCCACAGCTGGGCCGGATTGCCGGTGTCCCCCCATTGCCCCGCACCTGCACCGTCAACCGTGGAGGCGCCGAGGATTTCCAGGGACTTCCCGCTGTTGCGGTTGACTACACGGAATTGCGGATCCAGGACGGCGGAAGTGCGGTAGAGGTGGAGGCCATCCAGCTCAGCGAATGAGGTGGCCTTGGTAAAGGACACGGTGTTGGTTCCTGCCGCCAGGGTTGCCGTCATCTGAGCCCAGGCGTAACGTCCCCAATCAATGGTGGCCGGGTAGTTCAGGTTGCTGGAGGCCCCTCCGTTGACCCTGACGGAGTGGGAGCTGTTGGCTCCTGTTCCGTTGGAGTAGCGCACGTTGAAGGTGTAGGTTCCGGCTGCCGGCACCCTGACAGTAAATGTGACGGAGCTGCCTGTGTTGTTGATATTGCCGACTTTGGCACCGTTGGATGCGTCCGGATCCGAGACCAGGGCCGTATCCTGACGTGCTGCGCGTTCGGCTTCGTACTGTTGGGCGTCCAAGGGGATGGAGCCGACTCGGACGTCGTTGTATGTAGTGCTGAGATTCTCCACGTTCGTGGCCTGATACAGGGTTCTGCCGTCCACGCTGGTGTCGAATCCCTGTGCGAACCCGGTGAAGGAGCCCCCTTGTGTGTCCGTGGCGTCATACGTGACGGCGAACGGCAAGCGTTCCCACGGGCCCTCGCCGAGGTTGTAGTTGACGTAGAAGTTCTGACCCCCGTCAATGGTCCCGGATGCATCCAGGGACCACTTTGAAGCAACGATCACCATGCCCTTTGGACCTCCGGTGGGAACCCATTTGACATAGGGGGATGAGCCTATTCCCCGGCCGTCCTGGAGCGCTACCTTGGTGCCGATGCTGGCTTCGGGGGACCAGTTCAGGCCGTCCGCTGACGTCTTGTAGTAGACCGGAGCCGTGTTCTGGCTCTGACTTGGACGGTTCACCACTTCGAAAGTGGCCAGGTAGCGGCCGTCCTGCATTTTGGTGACGGTGATCATTCCGGGCCGGTCGCTGTTGTTCGGGGGAGCGGATACGTTGACCAAGGCACCCCACGTGAGGCCGCCGTCGGTGGAGCGGCGGTAGGACACTGCCTGCAGAACGCCGTTAGCTTTCTGCCGCTCGTCCGAGAAATACGCCACCAGGCCGCCGAGCCCGTCGATAGCGAGCGAGGGTTCCCAGACGGTGGTGGTAGTGGACGTGGGGCTCGGGTCGTAAACCGCAGGGCCACCGGAGTCGATGGTGCTCTGGAGTGACCAGGTAACTCCCTTATCCAAGCTCTTATAGACCACCAGTCTGCTGCTTGACCTGTCCTCGGGCATGATCATTCCTGCGAGCAGGACGGTCCCGGCCGGCAGATTGCCCACTTGCTGGGGCAGTTCAAAAAGGAAGGGCTGAGCCGTGCGGGTCAGGGCGGGGAAGTTGATGCTGGGATTTACGTCAGCGATCTTGGTCCAGGTGGTGCCGTTATCGCTGCTGCGGTGGATCGGATAGGTCTGTACTCCATTGGTGAGGACCAGTTTGTCGAATGTTGCCAGCAGCGTTCCGTTGGCGGTGCCGTTGTTCTTCAAGGTGACGACTTTGGCGTACGTGGTGCCGGCTGCCCGACCACCCTCCGGGTTGAAGGAGGAACCCGCCGGCGGGGAGTAGACGAGGGCGCCGTTGCCTGTAGTAACTGCTGCTGCCGGGGGCGCTGCAGTGAACTGTGCTGCAAGGAGCACCATGAGGACCAGCAGCAGGCTGGCTATGAGGGGTTTAGCTCGTCCCGGCCCCGCAAAGTAACGGGGCGTGGCGGAGGCTGGCATGACATCTTTCATTCCTTCTCCAATGTGCGTTTTTGGGGATGTGGGCAACGGGTAGGGCAATGTGGCTGGAGTGGAGCGCTGTGAGCAAACCTGGCTAGGCGCGCGTTGGTGTTCCGGCCAGGAGGAGTGAACGCTTGCCGCCAGCAGCGCGTGCGTGGTGAAGGTAGCGGTCTGCCACAGGGTTCCTGACGCGGTGGAGGGTGCCGATTTCGTCCGGGACGAGGTCCCACAAGCCCATGGTCAGCCGGTAGTTTTCCAGCGGTTCAGTCCCATAACGGTAGGTCCATTCATACATGTCCGTAACGGGCCACCAGGTATAACCGACGATGTCCTGTCCAGCGGCCCGCAGCTGCTGCACGCATTCCACAGACGCGTCCAGCCACTCGAGGCGTCGGTCGTAGGATCCTGTGAGGCAGGTTTCGGTCAATGCCACCGGCGCGTCGTATCGCCTTCCATAATTGGTCAGGACCTCGGCCAGTCCATCCGTCCAGTCGTTGCGCACAGCACGGGGGTCGGAGATGTCTCCCCGCCGAGGTTTGGCGACTTCGAGGAGTTCAGTGGAGTGCAGGGGATAGTAGTTCACGCCCATAACATCGGGCAGTACGATATTCTCCTGGTGCCAGCTCAGGTCGTAGTCCGTCATCCCATGGCGGCCAAGCCACGATGCGAGCTCGTGGTCGGCATTCACCTTGCCTGTCACCAGGTCTTCAACGAGGTAGGACCGAGCCGTAAGGTGCCGGATTTCGTCGTCGTGCTGGCCGTCAGCGGAGTCACTAACGAACCGGAAACCGGCGTCGACGTGGGTGAAGATCGCGCGGTCCCCGAGGACCTCTGCCATGTTCTGCTGGGCCAGCACAAAGCCCTTGGACAGATTGCGAACCAGCGCAACCAGCCCATCGTCCCCTGACAGGTACGGTGGCCAGTGCCCGAACTTGCCCGAGAACAGAGTGTGGATCATCGGCTCATTAACCGGGGTGTAGTCCACCACTGTGTCTGCATAGCGGGCCGCAACGCGGGCTGAGTAGTCAGCAACGCGTTCCGGGTAGCTGGAGTTCAGGAACTGGTTATCCAGCCAGGTCGGGGTCCCGTAGTGCATGAGGTCTACCAGCGGCCTGAGTCCAAGTTCGGCGAAGCGGTCCATGACTTTGTCCAGCCACTCCCACTTCCACACTCCCGGTTCCGGGTTGATCCGGTACCAGGGGATTCCCCAGCGCAGGAACTCGCCGCCGGCTTCCTTGGCCAGGCCCAAATCCTGGTGCCAGAACCTGTAATGCTGCGTGAGTTCGTATTCGTCAAGGGACCTTTCCCCGGCACGTTCCTGGGGGATGAACGTATCTTCAATGCCGAGGCCGAAGTGCAGGCGCCCGTCTTGGTACCAGTTCAAATTTTTCCTCACTTCAATCCGGTGGTGGCGACGCTTTCGATGAAGCGGCGTTGAACAAACATAAAAATGGCGGCAAGGGGAAGGATGGCCACGAGGGCTCCGGCCATCATCACGCCGTACGGGACTATGCCGCCCGGTCCTGTCAGCAGGGTCAACCCTGATGTCAGAGTGCCCATTTCCCTATCGGTCGTGAAGATCAGCGGCCAGAGCAGATCGTTCCAGTTGTTGACGAACACGAAGACGCCCAGGGTCAACACGGCAGGCATCGCATTGGGCAGGACGATATTCCAGTAGACCCGCCATTCGGAGGCCCCATCGATGCGGGCGGCGTTGTCCAGGTCCCTGGGCAGCGAAAGGAAGAACTGCCTCAGGAAGAAGATTCCGAAGGCGTCAGCCGCCCGGGGGACGATCAGTGCAGCGAACGTATTCACCCAGCCAAGTTCGCTGGCGAGCTGGTAAACCGGCACCAGAGTCGCCTGGAACGGGATCATCAGGCTGGCGATGATGGCGATAAGCAGGATTTTCTTGCCCGTGAAGTCAATCCTTGCCAAGGCGTAGGCGGCCAGGGAGTCAAACAGCAGGGCAAACAGCGTGACACCGCCCGCGAAAATGAAGCTGTTGGCAATCAGCCGTGCAAAGGGCAGTTCCTGGAAGATCCGGGCGAAGTTATCCAGCGTCCACTGTCCGGGAATGAGGGTCGGCGGGAAGGCATTAACTTCAGCGGCGGGTTTGAAGGCGGTGAAAGCGATAATCGCAATGGGCAGCAGGATCACGGCGGTTGCCAAAGCCAGCAGCGCAACAACCAGGGCACGGTTCAAGGCGGATCGTTTTGTGGAGCGCGTGCCGGTCCCGGTGGACCGGGAGGCCAATTGCGGGTGGAGTGTGGTGGACATCAGTCACCTTCCCGTTCCCGTTTTCCGAAGAAGACGAATTGGATAACGCTCAGCAGCAAGGTGGCGGCGAGCAGGACGTACGACAGCGCCGAAGCGAATCCGACGTCGAGTTTGCGGAATCCGGAGGTATAGATCTGCATGACGACGGTTTCGGTGTGGCCGTACGGGCCGCCGCCGGTCATGACGTAAATCTGATCGAAGGCCTGCAGTGCGGCGATGAGGGCGAAAATGAGGACGAACGCGGTGGTGTTGGAGAGCATCGGCATAGTTACGTGCCGGAAGCGGGTCCACGGCCCTGCACCATCCACGCGGGCGGCTTCGTACAGGGTTCCGGGGATTTCCTGGAGCCCGGCGAGGAAGATGACCATGTAGAATCCAAAGCTTTTCCAGACGGCGACGAATGCAACGGCCGGCATGGCGAGGACGGGATCCTGCAGGACGTTTCCAATTCGGATCCCGGCGTTACCCAGCCAGTAGTTCAGCAATCCCACCTGTGGGTCGATCAGGTACGCCCAGGCAATAGCGGCAACGGCGAGGCTGATGATAAACGGCAGGAACAACGCTGTGCGGAAGAATCCCCTGAAGGGCAGCCTGGGATCGTTCAGCAGCAGGGCCAGCGCCAATGCCAGGGCCACCGCCGTGGGAGTGAACAGCAAAGCGTAGAGAGCGGTGTTGACGACGGCGTTGATGATAACGGGGTCGGTGAAGATGCGGGTGTAGTTCTCAAAGCCCACCCATTCCTCTTTGCCGAAACCGCTGGCGTCGGTAAAGGACAGACGGAGAGCGGAGAACATGGGCCAGGCCGTGAAGGCGCCGAGGACCACGAGGGCTGGGAGAAGGAATGCCAGTGCCTGGAAGTTCTTGCGACGCTGGCCGATGGCGGGGTTGCGGCGGCCGCCGAGGGGCGCGGGAGCGCGGTACCGCCGTGTTTCCGGCGGTTTCTTGTGCACAGTTGTGCTCATGGGAGCTTCTTTCGAAGGATGCGGCGCCGGGAGACGCCGCATCCGTAGGTCTTGATTACTTGGCGTCGAGGATCTTCTGGATCGAGGCCTGTGTCTCGCTCAGCAGGTCCTGGATGCTCTCACCGGCCACAGCTCGCTGCGTGAGCTTGTCCACTGCGGTGAGGGTGTCCGTGCTGTTCACGACGCCGGGCAAAAGGGGCCGCCCGAACCCGGACTGCTTCGTCAGGGCTTCCACCACTGGATTGGCGGCAACGTCAGCGGCGGGGATGTCTGAGCGCAGCGGCGGCCAACCTGACCCCAGGGACCAGGCGGTGGCCTGTTCCTTCTGCAGGAAGTAGCTGAAGAATTTTTGAGCAGCAGCGGCCTTGGAATCGTCCTTCTGCTCAATGATGGCCATGGAGACGCCGATCGCTGATGCGGCCTGGTCCTTCGGGCCAGCCGGGACGGCGGCGATTCCGTAATTGATGTTGTTTTCCTTGGCGATGGATGACATCCAAGGACCGCCCAGGTACATGGCGGCCTTGCCGCTGCTGAAGAGTTTGTCCCCTGCGATGCCGTCCAAACCGGTGGGGGATATCTTGTCATTTCTTATGGCATCCACCCAGGTCTTCAGGGTCTCAGCATTCTCCGGCGAGTCGACGACGGCTTTGCCGTCCTTAACGATGTCTCCGCCGTTTCCGTAGAAGAGGGACGGCCAAACACCGTTGGCTACAGTGGCGTGGTCCGGGAGGCCGAGCCCGAACTGCTCGGGTGTCCCGTCACCGTTGGCGTCCACGGTGAGCTTCTTGGCCGCTGCGATCCATTGATCCCAGGTGGCGGGAGGGGTGGTGATTCCGGCCTTGGCAAAGAGGTCCTTGTTGTAGAACATGGCCAGGGGCACGAAGCCGGACGGCACGCCGTACTTGTGTCCGTTGACGGTCTCCATGTCGGCTGCGGCCGGGACCAGCTTGTCCAAATTGCTGTTGGGGTCTTTGTAAAGGTCATCGAGTTCGACGAAGGCGCCCTTGTCCGCATAGACAGGGAGGCGCTCAGCAGGCATGGCGACGATGTCTGGTCCATTTCCGGAGGACAAGGCCGGCAGCAGCGTGTCGTCGATGACGGACCAGGGGTTGGTCTGGACCTTGATGCTGACTTCGCTTTGGGAGGCGTTGAAGTCCTCCACAATCTTGTTCAGGACCTTACCGTCGGCCTCTGTGTAACCGTGCCAGAACGTGAGCTCCGCTTTGGAGCCTTCCTTGTTCCCGGAGCCTGCCCCTGCGCCGGAGCAGGAGGTCAGGACCAACGACGCGGCAGCAACCGCAGTAAGAAGTGTGAGCGACCTGTTCATGTCGGCCCTTTCAATGAGTGGGACTTCCGTGTCCCTGAACCTGGTTACCGTCTAGGGTAAACGTTGTAAGTAAACGTTGTATCAAGCATGCAGCGCTATTCTCAAGGGGTCAAGACTTTCAAGTGACTTTCTTCAGGCGGCGTTCGTTGCGGAGGTTGCCTTTTGGTCTGAGCCGCCGGAGGATTCACGGATTTCGAGCGAGAACCCCGTCTCGATCTCGATTGCTTCCAGCTCCGGCCCGCCCTCGATACGGCGAAGCAGGGTCTCCACCGCTGCGGTAGCGATGTCATCCCTCCGTGGGTTCACGGTTGAAAGGGCGGGCAGGGAATAGCGCGTTTCGTCCAGGTCATCGAAACCTACGATGGCAACATCCTGCGGGATCCGGCGCCCCGATTCCTGGAGCACTCGCATAGCGCCAAGAGCCAGGGTGTCGTTAAAGGCGAATACGCCGTCAAACGCTACACCGTCCTCAAGCAGCTTTGTCATGGATGCAGCGCCGCCTCGGCGGTGCCAGGAATCTGCATAGCAAACCAGCTGCGGATCGAAAGCCAGCCCCGCGGCCTCGATGGCTTCACGGTAACCGGCCAAGCGGAGCTCGGCGGAGGCAACAATGTCACCCTCGTGGGCAGCCAGGGCCAGAACGCGGCGACGACCCGCTGCCAACAGGTGTTCGGTCGCGGCGCGGGCACCAGCCGTGTTTGCCATCGTGATTCTGTCCACCTGGCCATCGAAGGATGTGTCGCCGAGAACCACCAGCGGCGTGTCAACACTCTTCAGGAGATCGGCGTCCCCTGCGCCAAGCGTGAGGGAACTGTAGATAACACCGTCCACCATGTGCCGGTGCTGTCCCCGAAGCGCTGCGAGTTCATTCTCGCGTCCGCTCCCGATGGGTTCGATCAGAACGGCAAGGCCCCTGGCCGCAGCGGTACGCATGACGGCGTCCGCGAGTTCGGCAAAATAGGCGGTGGTGAGATCGGGAATAATCAATCCGATGACCCCTGACCGTCCGGACCGCAAATTCCGTGCGGAGAGGTTGGGGCGGTAGCCCAACTCTTCAATGGCGTCTTCCACCCGTTGCCGGGTCTCGGGCCGCAGTTGCGGATGCCCGTTGATTACGTTGGATACCGTTTTGATGGAAAAGCCGCTGACCCGTGCAACATCCCTGATCGTGACCGACAAAGCCACTCCTTCCCCCGGCGCATTGGGCAGAAAGACTACCCTGCCATCAGGGTACAACGTTGGAAGCAGTCGGGTACAACGTTGGTAGAAGCGGTGTCGGACCCACTTAAGCCAAGGGCTAGGATGGCTGGATGTTGCTTGAGCACCGCGCTGCCCGCCCGTCCATCCATCCCTCCGCATATGTTGCGCCCACGGCCGTGGTGTCGGGTGCCGTGGTCGTCGGCGAGGGCACCCGGATACTCCATGGCGCAGTGGTAACCGCGGAGGATGGCGAGGTCCGCATTGGCCGGAATGTTGTGGTGATGGAGAACGCCTTGGTGCGCGGGCGCTTGGGGCATCCAGCCCTCATCGGCGACTGCGTGATGGTGGGGCCGCACGCCCACATCAACGGTGCCACGGTGGAATCTGAGGCTTTTATTGCGACCGGAGCTTCGCTTTTTCCAGGCTCGTTCATAGGTGCGGGAGCGGAAGTCCGCATCAATGGCGTAGTTCAGGTGAACTCCAGGCTCGAGGCCGGAGCGGTAGTGCCCATTGGCTGGGTGGCGGTTGGCGATCCAGTCAGCATCCTTTCCCCCGACCGTCATGAGGAGATCTGGAAAATCCAGCGGACCCTTGACTTCCCCGGCACCGTCTATGGAGTGCCGCGAGGGACGCCAATGAGCCAGCTGATGCAAAAGCAGTCGTCGTACTACGGGGAACATCTGAACGACACTGTGCTGGAGGGCTGACGATGGGTTCCCTGCTCCTTCGCCCATAGAGCTGAATGGCGTGGCCGTTGGCAACGCTGGCATCAGCAACATCAACCGGATCCATCTCACGGCCTGGGTTTGCTACTGGCTGTCATCTGAGGTTCGTGGCCAACGGCTTGCCACAAGAGCGGCCGCCTCCCTATCCGGTTGGGCGATGGGGGACTTGGGGATTTTCCGGCTGGAACTGGGGCACAGGATCAACAACCCTGCGTCCTGCCGGGTGGCGCTGGGTTCCGGGTTTCGGGCTGAAGGTGTTGAAAGGTCCAAACTCCAGTACGGGGACGAAAGATTCGACGTCGAAACCCATGTCAGGCCTTCCATCGATACGTGGAAAGCCGTGATGAGCTGTTGACTCTGCTGTTGATCGACACGCAGGGGGACCGGGGGACGCAGTAGACAGGGGCCGTCGCGACCGCCCCTGAGCAGGACTATTGCGAGCAATTCCGTTCTTTGGGCAGGGTGGCCGGGAATGGGCAAACAGAGCCGGCCCGGTATGCCCTGCTCTTCGGAAGCCCCGTTCCCGGGTGCAAGGCCCCCGCCGGGCGGACCATGGAGCCTGGCACGAGGGTGATCAGGAGACTGATGCGCGCGAGGAGCTTTTTGACCAACTTCTCGGGGTGTTGGCGGGACTCGCAGGACTTGCCGCGTAGGCCAGTGGGGCTGTTCCGGAACCGGATGCGTGGAACTCTGTCACGCGAACGGCGGCGTCGATAGACTGCCACTGTGCCCGCCTGGGCGCCACTGACTGAGGAGGAAACCACTCATGTCCGAGAATGAAGAGTTAGAAACCTCGCGCGAAGAAAAGCGCCACACCAGCACTCCAAATCCGGCCCTGGAGGGCGAAGGTGGACAGTACGCGGACGGAGACTACGGCGACGCCGGAACAGTGGATGAGCCCGCTGAAAGTCCGGCCCCGGGAGCTTACACGGAGGGTGACTACGGCGATGCCGGTGGTGCGGATGAGGCCACGGCGGGTGCAGGCAAGGGTGCTTATGGCGAGGGTGACTACGGCGATGCCGGTGTTGCGAATGAACTCACCACTCCCGTGGAAGGTGAATTTCAGGAGGGTGACTACGGCGACGCGGGAGAGGTGGACCCTTCCGGATTGACGCAGCGCCAGCGGAACGCAACCGGCGACGACGTCGTACCCGGCCGTGCTGACGACGACACCGAGGGCCGAGTCCAGCGGGACTAGCGGTCCGGCTGCTGTGGCTGCCTGAAGAGGAAACGAACCGGGACTCCCTCCGGCGAAAAACCAAGGTTGAGTGGAGTGCGCTCAACTTGGATTGACAACGTGCTGCTCCTGAGTAAAGTTGAGTGTAGATCGCTCAACAACCGGGCGTGCCCTGATTTTCGACCCCGATTGCGACAAGCGTTTCAACGGGTTCGAGCGCCGGGGCCAGCTAGTTTCCAAGGAAAGAAGGAAGCAACACATGTCACGTGCAGTAGGTATCGACCTCGGAACCACCAACTCCGTCGTCTCCGTTCTCGAAGGTGGCGAGCCCACCGTCATTGCCAACGCCGAGGGTGGCCGCACCACGCCGTCGGTCGTTGCGTTCTCCAAGTCCGGCGAAGTCCTGGTTGGTGAGATCGCCAAGCGCCAGGCCGTCAACAACATTGACCGCACCATCTCCTCCGTCAAGCGCCACATGGGCACCGACTGGAACGTCGACATCGACGGCAAGAAGTACACCGCGCAGGAGATTTCCGCGCGTATCCTCATGAAGCTGAAGAACGACGCCGAGTCCTACCTGGGCGAAAAAGTCACCGACGCCGTCGTCACCGTCCCGGCCTACTTCAACGACGCCGAGCGCCAGGCCACCAAGGAAGCCGGCGAGATCGCGGGCCTGAACGTCCTGCGCATCGTCAACGAGCCCACCGCGGCCGCTCTGGCTTACGGCCTGGACAAGGGCAAGGAAGACGAACTCATCCTGGTCTTCGACCTCGGCGGCGGAACGTTCGACGTTTCCCTCCTTGAGGTTGGCAAAGACGAAGACGACTTCTCCACGATCCAGGTGCGCGCCACCGCCGGTGACAACCGCCTCGGCGGCGACGACTGGGACAACCGCGTTGTGGAGTACCTGCTCAAGCAGCTCAAGGTCAAGGGCATCGACCTCTCCAAGGACAAGATCGCCCTGCAGCGCCTCCGTGAAGCAGCCGAGCAGGCCAAGAAGGAACTTTCCTCCTCCAGCAGCACCAACGTCTCGCTGCAGTACCTGTCCGTCACCCCCGACGGCCCGGTCCACCTGGACGAGCAGCTCACGCGTGCCAAGTTCCAGGACCTGACCAAGGACCTCCTGGACCGCACCAAGAAGCCGTTCCACGATGTCATCACGGAAGCCGGTATCAAGCTTTCGGACATCGACCACATCGTGCTCGTGGGTGGCTCCACCCGTATGCCCGCCGTGTACGAGCTCGTGAAGGAACTCGCTGGCGGCAAGGAGCCGAACAAGGGCGTCAACCCGGATGAGGTTGTGGCCGTTGGTGCCGCTCTGCAGGCCGGTGTCCTGAAGGGTGAGCGCAAGGACGTTCTGCTGATCGACGTCACCCCGCTGTCCCTCGGCATCGAGACCAAGGGTGGCGTGATGACGCACCTCATCGAGCGCAACACAGCCATCCCCACCAAGCGGTCCGAGACCTTCACCACGGCTGATGACAACCAGCCCTCGGTGGCCATCCAGGTCTTCCAGGGCGAGCGCGAGTTCACCCGTGACAACAAGCCGCTGGGCACGTTCGAGCTGACCGGCATCGCTCCGGCTCCTCGCGGTGTGCCGCAGGTCGAGGTCACCTTCGACATCGACGCCAACGGCATCGTTCACGTTTCGGCGAAGGACAAGGGCACCGGCAAGGAACAGTCCATGACCATCACCGGTGGCACCGCCCTCTCCAAGGAAGACATCGACCGCATGGTCCGTGACGCTGAGGAGCACGCCGCAGAGGACAAGGCACGCCGTGAGGCAACGGATACCCGCAACACTGCCGAGCAGCTCGCGTACTCCGTTGACAAGCTGATCGCCGATAACGACGACAAGCTGCCGGAGGACGTCAAGACCTCCGTGAAGGCCGACGTCGACGACCTCAAGAAGGCACTCGAGGGCACCGACGACGCCGCTGTGAAGACCGCGTTTGAGAAGCTGCAGGCTTCCCAGACCAAGCTCGGCGAGGCCATCTACGCCCAGGCCGGATCACCGAACGGTGAAACGGGCGCAGCGGGTGCTGAGGGTGGTCCCGCAGGTGCAGCTGGTTCCACTTCTGACGAAGACATCGTTGACGCCGAAATCGTCGACGAAGAAGAGAAGAAGTAGCCATGCCCCATCACGGTAACGAAGAAGAGCACGTTTCTTCCGAAGACCGGGCCGAGCGGGAAAGCCAGCAGCGGCGGAGCCAGCAGGGCGAAAACGACACGCAGAAGCCGGTCATCCGGGACAACCGCAAGGTTGACCCGGAGACCGGGCAGGCCAGGCGACCGGACAACGAGGCGCAGACAGGCAGTGCCGGCTCACAGCCCGGTTCCGCCCAGCCAGGTTCGGAAGAACTGGACGGAGACGCGTTGTCGCAGGTTGAGGACATCCTCAACAGTGTTGAGGTGCCGGCCGAGGAATCGGTGGCGCAGGGTGTCGCTTCTGCCGAAGCCGAGGAGCTCAGGAATGACCTCCGCAGGCTTCAGGCTGAGTACGTCAACTACCGCAAGCGGGTGGAACGTGACCGCGCCGTGGCAGGGGAGATGGCCGTCATCGGCGTCCTGAACTCCCTGCTCCCGGTGCTGGACGACGTCGATGCTGCCCGCCAGCACGGTGACCTCGCGGACGGACCGTTCGCTGCGATCGCCGCCAAGCTGGAAAATGCGCTGAAGACCTACGGGCTGGTGCGCATCGATGAGAC
Source organism: Arthrobacter sp. (assembly GCF_031179985.1). Lineage (GTDB taxonomy): Bacteria > Actinomycetota > Actinomycetes > Actinomycetales > Micrococcaceae > Arthrobacter. The sequence continues at coordinate 104,614 of NZ_JAPSHJ010000007.1, forward strand.
CGGAGTGGAGTTCGATCCCACGATCCACGAGGCCCTCATCCAGCAGCCAGGCGAGGTGGAACTCGACACCGTGAGCCAGGTTCTGCGCTCGGGCTACAAGTCCGGTGACCGGGTCCTCCGCGCGGCACAGGTTATTGTCGCGGTTCCGGCCTAGCATTACCCCATCGAGATGACAGTTCGCGGTAGTGATTCGAAAGAACATTGCCGTGAACTGTCATCTCGGCACACAGATTTGAAAGGAAACGCCATTGGCTAGCCAGGACTGGGTGGACAAGGACTTTTACGCGATCCTTGGAATCGCCAAGGACGCTTCCGATGCTGACATCAAGAAGGCCTACCGCAAGCTGGCCCGTCAGCACCACCCTGATACCAACTCAGGAAACACCGCCTCGGAGAAGAAGTTCAAGGACATCTCCGAGGCCTATTCCGTGCTCTCGGACCCCGATGAGCGCCAGCAGTATGACGCCATCCGGGCTATGGGCAGCGGCGCCCGCTTCGCCCCGGGCGGGGCAGGCGGCGGAAACGCCGGGTTCGAGGACCTCTTCGGTGGCCTGTTCACAGGCGGTGGCGGCCGGCATTCAGGTGGCTTCAGCACTGCGGGAGGCATCCCCCCTGAGTTCGCGGACCTGTTCGGTGGCGGCTTCGGCGGCGCACCGGCCGGCTATCAGCGTGCCCCCCAGAAGGGCGCCGATCGTTCGGCCACCACAACCATTTCTTTCGCCGGCTCCATCCGCGGCACCACCATAGGCCTGCGTGAACCCGACGGCGAGGTCATCGATGTCCGTGTTCCTGCCGGCATCAAGGACGGCCAGAAGGTTCGTGTTCGCGGGAAGGGGCAGTACGGCCCAGCCGGTAACGGAGACCTCATGGTCACAGTTAATGTGAAGCCGCATGAGTTCTACACCCGCGACGGCGACAACCTGCGGATCCACGTGCCGGTCTCCTTTCCCGAGGCTGCGCTGGGTGCGGACATCGAGGTCCCCACGATCGACGGCGACAAGGTCAAGGTCCGTGTCCCGGCGGGCACGCCTTCCGGGCGCACTCTGCGAGTGAAGGGTCGGGGCGTCAAGACTTCCAAGGGTGCCGGGGATCTCCTGGTGACCATCGACGTCGCCGTGCCCAAAAAGCTCACCAAGGAAGCCGAAGAAGCTGTCAAGGCCTTTGCTGCAGCGACAGCGGATGCAGATGTGCGGGCCGGACTGGCTGACAAGGCCCGTCTGTAGGGAAGGGATTCGCCATGGACATCGAGTTCGACCAGCCAATCTTCGTCATCTCGGTGGCGGCGGAGCTCGCTGACATGCACCCTCAGACCCTGCGCCAGTATGACCGCCTGGGCATTGTTTCGCCGCGCCGTGCGCCGGGGAAGTCACGGCGTTATTCGCAGCGTGACGTGAACATGCTCCGGGAAGTGCAAAGGCTCTCGCAGGAGGGCGTCTCCCTGGAGGGCATCAAGCGGATCCTGCAGCTGGAAAACCAAGTCGCTGCCCTGCAGCGCCGCGTCAGTGAGCTGACCGAGGAACTGAGCCAGCGCCGTCGTCCATTGGATGCCAGGATTTTCGCCGCTGGCGCTGCCGGCGACGTCGTCACCCTGGCGAGGGGCCAGCGGCCGCGGGCCAGGTCCCAGGCGCTGGTCGTATGGAAGCCCCGGGCGGAGTAGCAGTGAGCATAAAACGGGGCCGGATTGCCGAAAGGTTGCTAGGCGGCGGGACCGAACCCGATCCCCGGTTTACCCTGGCCAACGAGCGGACCTTCCTGGCCTGGATCCGGACCTCCCTTGCCTTCCTCGCCGGGGGCGTCGCCGTCGAGGCCTTTACCGGCGATCTTTTCCAGGAGCCTGTCCGCAAGGGGCTCTCGGTCATTCTGCTGCTCCTGGGCATGTTCATCAGCGGGGGATCAGCCGTGCGCTGGATCAACGTGGAGCGCAGCCTTCGGCATGGCCTGCCCCTGCCGCTGCCCCTTATTGCGCCGATCCTTGGCATCGGCGGCGCCGTGGTGGCCGCCGTCGTCGTGTTTCTGGTACTTCTTTCCTGATCATGAGCAGCGACTGATCATGGCCAGCGACGGCGGACAGCCTCCCACCCGGCTCCACAGCGACCCCGGTCTTCAGCCCGAACGGACATCGCTCGCCTGGGGCAGGACCATGCTGGCGCTGGCCACTGTCAGCACCATCTTCCTGCGGTGGATCGAACAGCACGGCCTTTTCGTACTGACGTTGTGGGGCATCTCCTGCCTCACAGCCGCCGCCATTTTCGTCACCCAGCGGACGCGTTACACACGGCACGGGGAGGGGATCAGCCGGGGGCTGATGGGCCCCAACTTCCGCTCAGTGCTATGGACGGCCTCGGCCGTGCTCGTGCTGGGTATGTTGGGGATCTACGTTGTGGCGATCACCCGCTAAAGCGTGCCAGTAGCCGCAAGCGGCCGCTGGCACCTCAGCGTCAGTCGTTGAACAGCCCGGCCAGGTCCTCGGCTGTCAGCGATCCGCCGGCAAGGGTATCGCCTTCCATGACGTCCGAGAACAGCTGCGATTTCCTGGCCTTCAGTGCCATGACCTTCTCCTCGATGGTGTCCTTGGCCACGAGCCGATAGACCATGACATTTCTTGCCTGGCCGATCCGGTGGGTCCTGTCCACCGCCTGCGCCTCCGAGGCGGGGTTCCACCACGGATCCAGCAGGAAAACGTAGTCTGCTTCGGTGAGGTTCAGGCCAAAGCCGCCGGCTTTCAGACTGATGAGGAACACGGGCGCCGAGCCGTTCTTGAATTCGTTCACCACATCGGAGCGGTTGCGGGTGCTGCCGTCGAGATAGCAGAACTCGATCTTCTCCTCGATGAGCCGCTCACGGACCTTGCCCAAAAAGCCAGTGAACTGGCTGAAGATGAGAGCCCTGTGGCCCTCGGCCACAAGGTCCTCGAGTTGCTCAAACAGCACATCCAGCTTGCTGGACCGGACCGAGGTCAGGGTCGGATCCACCAGGGAGGCGTCCAGGCTCAGCTGGCGCAGGAGGGTAAGGGACTGGAAGATGGTGAAGCGGTTCTTCTTGACATCGTCGATCAGGCCCAGGATCTTTTGACGCTCACGCTGCAGATGGGTCTGGTAGACCTTCTGATGGCGCGGGTTCAGGACCACTTCCAGGATCTGCTCCTGCTTGGGCGGCAGGTCCCGGATGACCTGCTCCTTGGTGCGGCGCAGCATCAGCGGACGGATCCGACGCCGAAGCTTGTCCAGCTGCGCCTTGTCGCCGTTCTTTTCCACCGGCTTTTGGTAGTTCTCGGCGAAGCGGCCCGGGCTGGCGAACAGCCCGGGAGCCACAATGGACGTCAACGCCCAGAACTCCATCAGGTTGTTCTCCAACGGCGTGCCGGTGATCACCAGCTTGAAACCCGCCTGCAGTTTCCGGGCACACTGGTAGGCCTTGGACTGGTGATTCTTCACGAACTGCGCTTCATCCAGCATCAGGCCCGCCCAGGCACGGGATGCGTAGGCCTCGTAGTCGATCCTGAAGAGGGCGTACGAGGTAATGACGACGTCGGCTCCGGCCATCGCTTCAACAGGGTCGGCGCCGCTTTTGGCGAACGTCTCGCCGACGGCCCTGACTGTCAGCCCTGGTGCGAAGCGGGCAGCTTCGGCTTCCCAGTTGCCCACCACGCTGGTTGGCGCGACCACCAGGAACGGTGCCCGCCCGGATACGGCTGCACCGCTGACATCAGCTGCGGCCCCGGCGTTGCCAGCCTCGGCAACGCCAGTATCAACACCCGCCGCCTCTTTGGCAGCGCAAATCAGTGCCAGCGCCTGGACTGTCTTGCCGAGTCCCATGTCATCTGCCAGCACTCCGCCCAGGCCGTGCTTGTACAGGAAGGTAAGCCAGTTGAATCCGTCCAGCTGGTAGGGCCGCAGCTCAGCGTTCAGGGAAGCAGGCAGCGGCAGCCCCTTGGTGCCGCCATCGAGCAGTCCGCCAACCGCCTCCCGCCACGCGGCCGCCTGCTCATCCACAATTCCCAAGTGCGCCAGTTCGTCCCACAGGCCGGCCTGGAACCGGCTGATCTGCAGCGGCGCGTCCTTGTTGTCCTGCAGCGACCGGGCTTCGTCGATCAACGCCCGGAGCTGGTGCAGCTCCGGAAGATCCAGGGAAAAGTAGGCGCCGCTGGGCAGCAGCATGCGTGTTTGTCCGGCGGCCAGTGCGGAAAACAGCGCAGCGAAGGAAACGGGCTGGCCTTCGAGGGTGATGACGATTCCGAGGTCAAACCAGTCCCGCTGCTCGGTGGCCTTCGTGGAGATGGCGACGATGGGGGCTTCCTCAGCCTCGCGGTAATCAGCGATCACACCTGCTGTATCCACCTCGACCCCGGCTGTTTCGCGGAGCCCGGGGAGTACCTCTTCGGTGAACGCCAGCGTGTCCAGGCCTTTGAGCTCAACAGAGGCTGCCAGGCGCGGGGTGCCCCAGCCTCCGGCGGCAGACTCGCCAAGGGAAGGCACAACGTCCCACGGCTGGCCCACGGCCTCCAGAATCCGAGCTTCGCTGGGATCGTCGCGGTAACCCTGGTCGTCCGAATGGCGCCACAGGGGCTGGGCGGTTACCAGGTTGCCGGACTTGTAGTGCCATTCCCAGTGCAGCCGGACCCGGTGGTCTGCACCATAATTTGCCAGCAGGGACAGTGTGGGCACCGCCAAAGTGGGAAGTTTCACCGACTCGTCCGAGGCCGTTACGCGGGCAGCCTGCTTGAGCTTCGGATAGAAGCCGGTGAGGAACCTGCTCTCATCCTTGGCCGGAATATGAAGGGTGTTCGCAGCAGTCACGAAATTCAGCAGTTCTTCGCTGAGCCCGTTCTCCAGCGCAGCGAGCGTAATCACCGGTTCAGCGGCAGAGGTTGCGGCGCCATCGATTCCGGGAAGCGTGGCGTGGTCCGAGGTCAGGAAGATCCCGTGCGCCGGCCGCCCGATGGTTCCGACAGACGCAGGGTTCACCACCTCGCCCTCAACGGTCACGGTGGGCGATAGCACCAGCCCGCCGCCGTCGGCCGTGTCTAGCGGAGCGGCTGCCCTTCCGGCTGAGTCCCCTGGGTCGGTTGGGTCCCCTGGGACGGGTGGCCCGGAACGGGTGAGGTTAAGTCCGACGACGGCGGGAGACTCCGCGAAGCGGACAGCTTCCTGCCCGCGGCCGTGGACCAGGGCGACGCCGATCTTCCGTGCTTCAGCGAGCAGGCTCCAGAGGTTCTTACCGGCGTAGGTGTTCAGGCCGAGCCATGGGGCCGAGGCGACGTGCTGCCGGTTGGCCTGGACGGTATGCGAGGCCAGGAATTCCTGCATCCACTCGACATGCTCCTGGTTGCATTCTCTTTTGAAGTTCAGATAGCTGAGGGTGTTCCAGGAGACATCGCCGCGGATCCATTTCCCCTTCGCGCCCATGATGACTGGCCGGGCCTTCAGCTGCCGGACGCTTCGAAGCGGATCCCGGCGTCCCGTGTAGGAGAAGTGGGGCGCCGGCTCTTCGATCTCAAACTGCAGAGCCAGGGGGATGCCGTTGGTGGACTGGGTGATACCGGGCTTGGCGATGAGCGGACTCAATGCCTGCTCCCAGTCGGCCAGTTCCAGGCTGTGCTGATCGCGGGAAAGCCGGGAAATCTCGGCAGGGGCGAGCAGTTGGACGCGCGTGGCCGGATTGTCCTCGGCTGCGAACAACAGGGCAGCGACGTGCTTGCAGTCCTTGCGCACTGGGCAACTGCACACGCCCACAGTGCAACTCCAACCACCGCCCTTCCGGACAAGCTTGGCTGTGGTCGAATACGGGACCTCTGCGCCGCCCCTGACCTTGCCAAGCATGAGCCCCGTTGCAGCATCGAAAGTGATGCCCGAGACGCGGCTGCCCATGGCATAGGCCAACCCGGCCGCAAGGGAACGGTCGTTGATAGCGGGAGTCTGAATTGCCAGCGCCGAACTCTGGTCCGGTTGGGATGGAATGGTATGCACTACTTTCGGCAGGTCAAAATGCTGCAGGTTATCTGATCCATCTTAGTCAGCGAAACCTCAGTCCGAAGGTAGCCGTTGACGGTTCTCCTCGAAACAGCCCGATGCTAACGTTGAAAGTGATCTGCAGCACGTTTGACCTTAGGTTCAAAAGGAAAGGAGATCGAGATGGTTGAGCGGGGAAATACCACCCATGGGCCAGCCTTGGACGACAAGATGAAGCAGGAAACCCAAGCGCTTCACCAAGGAAAAAGGTCAGGACACGTTGAGGAATGGCGGGAAACCGAGCCCCTTCCGGACGACACTGACAGCCAGGAAACCAGGGAATCCGTCCGGGAAAATCTGCCCGCAGGTGAGCCTGAACCCCCCGAGGCCGGCAGCCGGAAGAACAGCGAAACAACGGGAAACGGGTGAACGGGATGAATTCGACCCTTGAAAGATTCTCGAAGCTCCTTGAGAAGGACGGCACCTGGTGCACAGTGCTGGCCGACGCCGGGACGGGGACCGTCGATTCCCTGGAGGCGGCAGACGTCAGGCCCGGGCAGATCCGTGATGCACTTCTTGCAGCGGGAGCTGCCAAAGCGGATGCCCAGGCTGTCGAACAAGCTATCCAGCCGCTGGAGGGAGTCCAGAATCCAGTGGCCCGCTTCCTGCTGGTCCACGACGGCCGGGTAGAAGTTGACGAGGTACTCGCCGGCGAGCGCGTCGACAGTCCCTATGTAAAAGTCGGGGTAGTGCCAGATCTCCTGCCGCTTCTGCGTCATGCCGATTCCGACATACCAGTGGTGACGGCCAGTGTTGACCGCTCAGGTGCTGATATCAAGCTCGCCTACGCGCGTCGCGCCATCACGGGCGGACCTGAATCCAGCCGCTCAGTGCAGGGCAGCACCGAGAACCTCAAAAAGGTGCCTGGTGGCGGTTGGTCCCAAGGGCAGTTCCAGCACCGGACCGAGGAGATCTGGCGGAAAAATGCTGAAGATGTGGCGGCCGAAATAAACCGTCTGGTGCAGACCGAACGCCCGGCAATTGTGGCTATTGGCGGGGATATCCGCGCCCGCGACCTTGTCCTGCATCAGTTGTCGGAGAATGCCCGTGCGATTGCCACCACTGTGGACTCGCATACCAGGGCCGGCGGCGCGCATCCGGAAGTCATGGATACCGCCGTCGAGAAGCTGCTGGCTGAAAACAAGGCGTACTCACAGCGGCGGCTGCTCGAACAGCTCGAGGAGGAGAAGGGGCACAACAACGGAAAGGCTGCGACCGGGATCGGGTCCGTGGTTCACGCCCTCCAGCAGGCGCAAGTGCAAACGCTGGTCCTGAGCACGGAACTGACAGCAGATCCGGGCGGAGGGAATACGGCTACTGATCCTGACAGCCACCCGGCGAGGGAAATGCTGGTCCTGGGTTCCAGCCCGTGGATTGCCACTGTGGAAGAGGAAACTCTCGGAGCTCAAATCCTGGGCAAGGCATCCGCTGCCGCTGCGCTGATCCGGGCAGCAGTGCTGACAGACGCCGACGTCGAAATCCTGCCCAAGGCAGCGATTCCAGGTGGCGCCGTCGTGGCGGCGCTCCTCCGCTGGCCGGTTGGTCCGCCGGTTCCGGAAGAAGGCTAGCAACTACCGGCAGCCGGCATTCGACGGCGGGACGCTCCACCATCGGAGCGTCCCGCCGTCGCACCCGGCCTTTGCCGTCCGCTCCCTGCTTACAGGGCTGTGCAGGGAAATGTAGCCTTTGCGCAGCTGGATCTCCACACCTTCAGTCTCTTCTGCCCACGCCAGCAAGGCATCGGCTATCGGCCGCAGTTCAGGATGACTGGCGCACTGGGCATCCAGAAGCTCTCCAGCGTCGCGCAGCATGAATTCGGGGTAGCCGAACATTTCCCAGGACACGGCGTACTGGGCATAGCCGGTGACGCAGTGCTCCTCCCGCATCCAAACCCGGAGCTCGCCGTCATTTTTTCAGACCTGCTGCCCGGGCGCGCTCGACCCACCAGCTGACGTCATGCCCTGATTTACGCTGCAGAAGGGCGTGGTTGCTGTCCACCATGGTCTGCCAGGACTTCGCAGTATCCTTCAGATCGCTTGGCTTCGCCATGGTCTCAATGCTAACGGCTGGCGGCCTGATGGCCCGGTCCCGGGTTTCCTTCGCAGTGGCCATTGATTAGTGTGAGTCACTATGGTTACTCCAATGTTCACCGTTTTTCAGACGATGACTGGTTTCCATGGGGGGCTTCGACGCCGTGCTGCAGCCGGCACGCTCGGGGCGATGCTGGTTCTTTCCGCAGGGATTCCTGTGGCCAACGCTGCGGGTCCGGCGCCGCAGGACACGTGCTTCCTGTTGATCTGCTCCCCGTCCCCGCCAGAGACTGCGGAACCCGCGCCTACGCAACCTGCACCGGGTCCAACAAGCCCCTCTGAGGCTCCGGGAACGCCCTCAAACCCGCCTCCCGCCCCTGCCCCGGCCGTTCCTTCCGGTCCGGCGCCGGCGGAGGAGACCGTCGCTCCTTCCCACGCACCCAGTCCAAACTCTTCGGCTCCTGACAGCTCGCTGGACGGTGATGACCTGGGAGCTTCGTCCACAGATACGAATTCCAACGCGCAACAGGTCCAGGCAACCGGCGGGGTGGGACCCGCTGGCCAAGGTATTGCTCCGGCCTCAGGTGCAAAGGACAACGGCGCCACATCCTCCCGGCATCTTGAGCAGGCCTCCCTGGTCCACCAGGGCAAGGGGAACGCGTCGGTGTGGTGGGGGATCGTTGCGCTTGCTGTGGCGGGTATCGCGCTGGTGATCTTTTTCAGGCTGCGGCGGACGGAAAAGCTGCTCGCAAAGTCTCCTTGAAAAAACTTTTGGATATCGCGTAACCGATCCATGGTGCATGGCGATGTATAGGGAGTGCGGGCGTTGCTTCGCACCACCTGACCTGCCGGCTGTACAAGAGCCGGTTTTTGCACCAGTCCCAAATTCTTCGGAGGGTTCCATGTCCTTGTTCACTGTTATTGCCACCAGTAAAGTCGCCGCGAGCGCATTGGCCGCAGGCGCCCTGGCGGTTGGTGGCACCGGTGCCGCAGCATACGCCGGCGCACTTCCCACCGAGGTTCAGCAGAGCGCCCATGAGCTGTTGGGAGCCCCTGCCCCCCACGTTGGCGGAGTTTCAGACACCGCCAAGGCTGCCGCTGACGCTGCTGCCGACGCCGATGCAGACACCAATGTTGAGGCCGGCACAGGAACCGAGGCCGGAGCCGAAGCCGGAGCCAGCGCTGCCGCCAACGCCGGTGTAGCCGCTGCCGTTGATGCAGCCGGTCCCGCCGCTTACGCTCTCTGCACAGCATTCACCAACGGCGGCCTCGAAGCTTCCTCTGAAGGATTCGTCTCACTGAGCATTGCTGCCGGTGGCGAAACCGGCATTGAAAGCTACTGCGCCGGTGTCATCGAGGCAGGCAAGGCTGCAGGTCACGTTGAAGGCCAGGCTGAGGTCTCCGGGTCGGCCGCTGCTAAGGTAGAGGCTCCGGCAGTTCCCGAGCTGCCGACCCAGGCTGCCGTACCGGCAGCTCCGGAACTGCCTGTCGCGGTTCCCACCGAGGCCGCTGACGTTGCCTCATCGGCTGTACGCCCGTAGCGCTTAATCTCTAGCGGCCGCGGGGCTCCGTGCCTCTCCGCAGGAGCTCCGCGGCGCACAAAAGCGCGCGACGTCAGAGCTGTTCCAGAATCAGGAACGCTGACTTCGCCGCACGGATGGAGGAGCCCGGTTGCTGGACTCTGTGACTGATGAATATGTGCACACTGACGGCGCAGACCCGTCCGTGCTATTCACGGTCGCTTACCGCCGATATTCCGGCGCAGTTCTGGGCTACCTCCGGGCCAAGGGAGTCGACGACGCCGAGGCCGTCACGCAAGACGTCTTCCTGGCCTTCTTTCCCAAACTGGAAAGCCTGACCGGCGGGCTGCAGGGGGCAAAATCGTTGATCTTCTCCATCGCACATGCCCGGATGGTGGACCACTACCGCCGCAGTGAACGTGCGCCTGCGCTGAGCCCTTACGAGGCAGAGCTGGACGGGCGGAGCTCGGCATCTGCTGAAGACCAGGCGATGTCGCACGCCAACGGGCTGGGAGCCGCGGCCTTGTTGGAGAACCTCAGCGAGGACTACCGCGAAGTTTTGGCGCTGCGGGTCGTAGCCGACTTGTCAGTAGAACAAGTGGCAGACATTATGGGCAAGACTCCGGGAGCTGTAAAGCAGTTGCAGCGCCGGGCACTTTGCGCACTCAGGGACCGTGCGTCAATTACGAAACAAGGCACATCATGAGCTACACACCCGTATCCGGAAGCGAACGGATCATAGACCAGGTCCTGGCTGAAGCCGGACTTGAAGACGCAGACGATCTCCGTCCCGTCCTGCTTGAACTGCGTTCTTTGGGCGGCGAGCAGCCGGGGCCAAGCGCAGAGATCCTTGCCCTTATGGAGGGAACCAGGAGCGCTGGCTCCGGCCTGAGCGCCGGAACTCCCGATGGCCAAATCGCTGACGCTGAGATTGCCGACGCCGGAACCCCCGACCCCGGAAGTGCTGACGTCATCGACCTCGCTGCCCGCCGTCGCAATAAGCGCCGGCTCCCGCTGACAGTCTTTGGCGTAGCTGCTGCGCTGGCCGTCGGTGGTGGCGCAGCGGCCGCAGCTGACCAGGGCGTACGCGACACACTGCATTCGGCGTTCACTTCTATTGCCTCCACTTTCGGCGGCGAGAACCACAAACAGGGCCCCAAGACCCCGACGGTACCGGGGCCAGCGGAAACCGGCGGGGAGTCCCAGGGGACAGCGCCGTCGCCTGCTGGCTCGGCCCCAAGTACCTCTGGGACGAACGGGGGTCCGGCTGACGGCACGCACCGCCGTCAGGACGGGGGGTCACAAGCTCCGGCTGATCCAGGCACAGGACCCGGCAGGTCTTCCGAAAACCCTTGGCCGAACAGAACTGCTCCTGCCATTCCGGACGTTCCGGCTGCGCCGAGTATTCCGGACCCAGGGCTGACGCCGCCCAGCCTGCCGCCCCTGCCTGCACTTCCCGCTTCGTAGCGGGCTGACGGCGCCACTCCGCAGCCCTGAGGATTCCGCAAACCCTGCTGCATGACGCCCTGCCACACAGCAGGACCTTGAGCATAATGCTGCTCAGGCTTTGAAGTGCCAGGCGTCGAGCGCAACACGGCCAAGCGGCGATTGCAGCGTCACGGTGATTGGCGGGTTCTGCGCATCGTCGATCGGGCTCGCCTGAACGGCCGGAAGTTTCAGCACCTCCACCACCTGCGTCGGAACGCCGCGGAGCATCAGATCCTGCAGCGCCACCTCCGTGGGTGCCATGTGGGCGCACGGATGTTGCCCTTCCCATTCGATCAAGCTGGGCAGCGCGCCTGCGCATTCAGTTCGACCGTCGTCGCGAACTGTGATCCGCCACTTCAAGAGTCCGTGAGGCGTGTCGCGCTGCATAGGCAGCAACTCACCAGGATTGAGGGCGGACTCGGTAAGGTTCCGGCGGAGCATCTCGATCTCGCGGGTGCGCGCCACTGCGTGCACCAGTCGAGGCGATTCGCGGACGGCCTCGCGCACCTCGGGGTGGTCGAGTCCGAACCAGCGCGGCCTCCCCGGCGGCCGCGCGTCAGGATCGATCGCGATGACCTCGAGGTAGCAGTCAGGGAAGCTCTCGCTGCTGATGGCCATCACTCGGTTGTGAGTCCCCATCAAGACGTGCTTGCCTCCACCGGAGGGTTGAACCCCGAACGTGGCCGCGCACCAGGCCTCGCCCTGTTCCAGCGAATCGGCGGCGATGACCAGGTGATCGATAATTGCGTTCACAACTCAACCGTACCGTCCGGGGCATTCGACGGATCGGGTCAATGTCCCTGCCCTAGTAGCCGCTTGCCTCCGCCGACTTGATCATGTCTCCTGCCGGGCTGACCAGATACCAGACGTCCATGACTCCCTGGCCCAAAATGTCGCCGGGTTCCTTGTCCTGCGCGAAGTAGTAGATCGGGAGGCCGTTGATGGTGATCTGCTTGGCGCCATCCGCCGTATTAATCGAGCCGATCTCCCCGGTGACGCCTTCCACCTTGGGTGCATCAGAGGTGGTGGTAACAGCAGGCCATGCCGCAACACATGCGTCCTTGCAGGCACTGGTGCCGGAATCCTTGACGTCCTTCGTGAAGAAATAGACACTCTTTCCTTCGCCGTCCACCACGATCTGCCCGGCAGTTGAGGAAGCGGTCTTAAGTTCGACGTCGGCTGCCGCAGTGGTGGTGGCTCCGGGCGCCGGAGCTGAGGAAACCGTGGCAGGCGCTCCGGTAGTAGGAGCCGTAGTTCCCGGGCTCCCGCCACAGCCGGCAAGCGCTGCCGCCAGTGCCAGAGCGGAGAATCCGATGCCCCATTGCTTGTTCATATCTACTCCTTGAGGTGAGTACAGGGTTTTGCGTGCGGGGATAATTTTGGTTGGGATACCACGAACGATGGCACTCAGCCGGGGATAACAGGTATGACGCCAGGGGGCGGAGAATGGTTCAAGTGAACCAATCACGGCGCTGAAGCGTCGTATGGGGCGGGATAGAAAAGAGGAAGGCACGTGCCGCTTGACGAAGAGGTAGTGGCTGCCATCTATCGGGAACACGGGCAAGCGCTGCGCCGTTTTGTCCTGAACGCATCTCCTGATCCGCACAGTGTGGACGACATCGTGCAGGAGACGGTGCTCAGGGTGTGGCAGCATGCTCCGCAGATCACAGGCAGCCTTCGCAGCTACCTCTTCCGTACGGCCAGGAACATCATGATTGACAACTACCGCAAGGCTCAAAGGCGCCCGGTCGAAGCGACGGAACGCGACGTGGCTGATCCCGCCGAGGCGGCCGGACGCGTCGACGAACTGCTGAACAGGGTTCTTATGGAGGAAGCCCTGCTGCGGTTGAGTGCAGAGCACCGGGATGTGCTCGTGGCTCTGCATTACCGGCGTTTCACGGTCAGCGAAGCCGCTGTTCAGCTCAACGTTCCGCTCGGCACGGTCAAATCCCGCGCCTACTACGCGGTCAAGGCACTGAGAACCATCCTGGATGAAATGGGGGTGGAGAGGTGAGCGGGGATCAGCTCCATCACTTGTTGGGCGCCTACCTCCTGGGCGGCCTTGATGCGGCGGATACTGGCCGTTTTCAGGAACATCTGAAGGTTTGTGCGGAGTGCCGCAACGAGCTCGAGGATCTCAAGAGCCTCCCCTCGCTACTGGAGGCACTTCCGGTCCCGGATGCTGTTGCCCTGACCTGGCACCGCTCCCCGGAGAGTGAAATCCAGGATTCCCGTGCCGTTCCGCCAACCTTGCTGGATGGACTTGCGGTACGTCGACGGAAATCACGACGGCGCTGGTCGGCTGTTGTGGGCGCAGTTGCTGTCGCTTGCCTGGCTGTCGGCTTCGTCGCCGCCCCGCTGCTGAACCAGCCCCCCAAGCCCGATGCCAGTTTTTCGGTGGAGGCAAGCAGTGGGCTCCAGGTGACCGTTGGGCTGGTCAAGAAAAACTGGGGGACCGAGCTCGCCCTGGAAGGCCACAGCATGCCCTTGAACGGAACGTTGTCCTTATGGGTGAAGGACCGTGCGGGCGCCGAGGACCGGGCTTGCGCGTGGACAGCGACGCCCAGCGGCCGAATCCGTGTCACGGGCGCCACACCGGTGCAGCTGACCAGTATTTCCGAAGTGGAATTGCGCAATGATCGCCAGCAGGCTGTAGCCGTTATTTCAGTACCTGACGGTTCACCTTGAATGGTGTTTCTGAAGCCAGCAAAGTCGTGCAGCGACCCGAACATATTCGAGAAGGGTGAGCTCAGGAACGCGTGTGGATGGCATCGGGATATTCAGCCTCTGCCACACCAGCAAACCAACGAGGAATTCTGCAGGAGTTTCTGGAAACTGGGAGATCACACGTGGCAGATCGCGATTATGAAGACGGGGCCGGGCATCCCATATACAGACATATGGGATGCCCGACCATCAGGCCCGATTTAGGTGTGAGGTTGAGACCCTGCCCCCGGCCCAGCTGCCGGTGGGGAGCTACTTGGACACAGTAGTCGGCATCGTCTTCTTGTCGACCTCGGATTCCTCGTTCCGCGGGTCGGCTGTGATCACGGGTTCGCCGTGGATCAGTCCGCGGTCGTCCTTGTTCCTGTCGCCGCGGGTCTTCAGCAAACTCGCGATGGTCGCTACGACGATGGTGCCGGCGATGAAGAGCAGCGAGAGCCAGATGGGAATCTCCGGCACCCAGAGGAGCGGTTCCCCGCCGTTGATGAAGGGGAGCTCGTTGACGTGCAGGGCGTGGAAGACGAGCTTCACGCCGATGAAGGCGAGGATGACGGCCAGCCCTTGGGCGAGGTAGACCAAGCGCTCGAGCAGTCCACCGATGAGGAAGAACAACTGACGCAGACCCATCAGCGCGAATGCGTTGGCGGTGAAGACGATGTACGCCTCGTTTGTCAGGCCGTAGATTGCAGGGATTGAGTCGACGGCGAAGATGAGGTCTACGAAACCGATCGCAATGATTGTAAGCAGCATCGGCGTGACGAAACGCTTCCCGCCCTGCATCACGGTGAGCTTGTCCTGGTGATACTCATTCGTGACAGGCAGGGCCCGGCGCACAAGGGTCATGAACTTGCCGTCAGCCGGGTTGGACGCATGACTGCTGAAGGCTTGCCGGTAGGCCAGAACGAGGAGCAGGGCACCGAAGATGTAGAAGACCCAGGAGAAGTTTTCGATCAGGGTCGCTCCGATAGCGATAAATCCGCCGCGCAGGATCAGGGCGATGATGATCCCGATCATCAGCACCTTTTGCTGGTACTTCTTCGGTACTGCGAATCCGGCCATCACGATGAGGAAAACGAACAGGTTGTCGATCGACAGCGCCTTCTCGGTGAGGTAGCCGGCGAAGTACTCGCCGCCGAACGTCCATCCCGAGACCGTGCCGATTCCCACCCCGAACAGTAGTGCGAGTCCGATGTAGAACGCCGACCAGCGCGCCGATTCTGCAAGGGACGGTTCGTGGGGTTTGCGCACGTGGGCGAAGAATTCGTAGACGAAGAACAGGATCGTCACGGCGATCGTGATGAGCCAGATCAGGGGCGTGACCTGCATGAGGATGCTCCATAAGGGGTAGGCGTTGGACAGAGACGCCAAGGTCTCCTCCGCCCGGATGACACCGGAACCGTCGGCCCGAGATGCGTAAGTGCATCCGTATTGACGGGCCGATCACAGACGGGAGTACTCCCCTTGATGGGAAAATCGTAGCCGATCCAAAGCCGTCGTCCTAATCCACAGATGGTGCTGTGTCTTCCTGGCCGCAATGAACATAGGTGCTTACGAGGGTTTCCCAAGCAATGAACAACTATCGACTAAGCCGAGCTAAACCATTTCAGGGTGCGTGCGGCGGAACTCGGCCACGAGGGCCGGGTCTTCGCAGGCGCGTGCAAACGCGTCGATTCGCTGGTCGATTTCCCGTGCAAGGAGCCAGCTGCCCAACTTCTCCGCCACCGGTTTCAGCCAGCGCGGGCGGCAGGAAAAGGTGTACTTCCAGACGGCGCGCGTGCCGCCGTCGTCCGCGCTGAAGCGCCAGCCTCCGCCGAAGTTTTCAAAGAACCACGGTCCTGACACCATGGTCATGCCCACGTTCCGGGGCGGGACGAAGGAGACGTATTCGCTCACCATCACCAGACCCATACGGGAAACCGTCCGTGTCCGCACGCCCTTGCCAGCAGCTTTGGCCCCATCAAGCCAGCCCTGGGCAGAAATGAACGGGTCCCACTTCAACCGGAATTCCCCCGTGGTCTGGGAGAAGGCAAAGGCCGTGTCCGGATCGAGGCTGATGAACCGTTCTGCGCGTACTTGTGGCATCCCGCCAGTGTAGTGGTGACGAGTGCCGGACCCCGGGAGGAGATCCCGTATGAGCAGATCGCCCGTCAGGAGTCCACGGCAGCGCGATGGGGGATGACAACATCATCGGCGGAGCGGCCCGCCGTGGGGAAGAGGATCAGGAGAAGGCCTATCCCGACTGCTGCTCCCACCAGTTGCGCCAGGACGAAGCCCGGAACCGAGCCCGGCAGGATCCCGGCGAACGTGTCACTGAACATGCGGCCCACGGTCACTGCCGGATTCGCGAACGACGTTGAAGAGGTGAACCAGTAGGCGGCCCCGATGTAGGCGCCCACGGCCGGGGCGGCGAGTACGCCGCGGGAGGTTCTGACCAAGGCGAAAATCAGAAGGATCAGCCCGGCGGTAGCAACCACTTCACCAAGGAGGTGTCCCACGGTGAGCCGATCCTTCGTGGAAATAGTGGTCCCGACGTCGAACATGGCGTTCGCCAGGACGCTTCCACTGATTGCGCCCGCAGCCTGGGCCGCCACGTAAATACCCACCTCGGGCAGGCTTAGGCCCGAGCCGCTTCGCCGTCCAAGAATCCAGTCGGCGAGAGAGACCACAGGGTTGAAATGGGCGCCACTGACGGGACCGAATATCAAGATGAGCACAGTCAGGCCGAAAACTGTGGCGGTGCTGTTCTCGAGCAGTTGGAGACCGATATTGCCCGGCGAGAGCTGTTCGGCGGCGATCCCGGAGCCCACCACAACTGTCACAAGAAGGCAGGTGCCGAGGAATTCCGCGATGGCACGGCGCCATAGAGGAGGCTGGGGAGAATTCATGGGACCAGCTTGACCGAAAGAATTATCTCAGTCAAACTTGAGGCAATGAGTATTGACGTAATGGATAAGTTTCGCGGGCGGGTGGCCAAGCACGCCGCACTTGCTGATGCTGCGCGCCTG
This sequence comes from Arthrobacter sp., assembly GCF_031179985.1. Lineage (GTDB taxonomy): Bacteria > Actinomycetota > Actinomycetes > Actinomycetales > Micrococcaceae > Arthrobacter. Next base: position 121,389 of record NZ_JAPSHJ010000007.1, read on the forward strand.
CGCATCGTGGACCTGCTGACCCTTGGGGATCTTTCTCCCACAGAACTGCAGGCCGAGTTGGGGATGCCATCAAACCTGCTGTCCCACCATCTGCGGACTCTTGAGGAAGCGACTCTCGTGACCCGGCGCCGCTCTGAGGCGGACAGGCGACGCAGCTACATCCGGCTCATTCCCGGCGCTCTCGAAGGCCTGGTTCCGGGAATCGAGCACGGAGCCCAGCGGGTGGTCTTCGTCTGCACGCGAAACAGCGCCCGGTCCCAACTGGCCACAGCGCTCTGGCAGCAGCTCAGCGAAATCCCATCAACCTCTGCCGGAACCCATCCCGCCGATCACATTGCCCGCGGTGCCATTGAGGTTGCCCGGCGCCACGGTCTCAGCCTTCCGGATACGGCACCGCGTCGCCTTGACCCGCTGGCGGGCGAGGGTGACTTTGTCGTCACTGTCTGCGACAACGCCCATGAAGAGCTGAGCGGACTTGGGGGCGTCCACTGGTCGGTCCCCGATCCTGTGCGTCAAGGCACCCCTGAAGCATTTGAGCATGCCTTCCAGGAGATCGCCCACCGGATAGGCGATCTCGCTCCGCGCGTTCGTGCGGCCTGACTTCCGCCCGGAATTCACCTCAACCAGGAGAAACACGATGACCACCGAAACAACCAAGAAGCCATCCGTCCTGTTCGTCTGCGTCCACAACGCCGGCCGCTCGCAGATGGCCGCTGCCTTCCTCACCACCATGGGCAAGGGCGAGATCGAAGTCCGCTCCGCAGGTTCCCAGCCCGCCGATAAGATCAATCCTGCCGCCGTTGAGGCCATGGCCGAGCTCGGCATCGACATGTCAAAGGAGAGCCCCAAGGTCCTCACCACCGAGGCCGTCAGGGAATCCGACGTCGTGATCACCATGGGCTGCGGCGACGAATGCCCGTACTTCCCCGGGAAGCGTTACGAGGACTGGGTCCTGGAGGACCCTGCCGGCAAGGGCGTCGAATCCGTCCGGCCAATCCGCGACGAGATCAAAGGCCGCATTGAGAACCTGATCGAGTCCCTCGTTCCTTCCGCGAAATGACCGCAGTCAAGTAGCACGAACTCCAGAGGAGCACGTCATGAGCACCGAACAGCTGATCATCATCGGATCCGGCCCCGCCGGCTATACCGCCGCCATTTACGCGGCGCGGGCCGGGCTGAAGCCGCTCGTTCTGGCAGGATCCGTCACCGCAGGCGGCGCCCTGATGAACACCACCGACGTTGAAAACTTCCCGGGTTTTCCGGATGGGATCCAGGGGCCGGAGCTTATGGACGGCCTGCAGCAGCAAGCCGAACGGTTCGGGGCGCAGGTGGTGTTCGACGACGTCACCGAGGTTACGCTGACGGGCCACCTTAAGCGTGTGGTCACCGGCGCCGGGGAGACCCACGAGGCGCCGGCGGTCATCCTCGCCACCGGCTCCGCCTACAAGGAATTGGGCCTGCCGGAGGAGAAGAAGTTCAGCGGTCACGGCGTCTCCTGGTGCGCCACCTGCGACGGATTCTTCTTCCGCGACCAGGACATCATTGTCGTCGGCGGTGGTGACTCCGCAATGGAGGAAGCCACCTTCCTGACCCGCTTCGGAAAGTCTGTGACCGTCGTCGTCCGCAAGGGCGAACTGCGTGCGTCCCGGATCATGGCCCAGCGGGCAAAGGACAACCCGAAAATCAGTTTCGCCTGGAACTCGGCCGTCACGGCCATTCACGGCGACGGAAAAGTCAGCGGCGTGACCCTGAAGGACACCCGCACCGGGGAAACCCGGGAGCAGGCCGCCACCGGTATCTTCGTGGCGATCGGCCACCTGCCACGCACCGAGCTCGTGGCCGGGCAGGTGGAGCTGGATGCCGAGGGTTACATCAAGGTTGATTCCCCCACCACCGTCACCAACCTCTCGGGGGTCTTTGCCTGCGGCGACGCCGTGGACCACCGTTACCGCCAGGCCATCACGGCTGCCGGAACAGGTTGTGCCGCAGCCCTCGACGCCGAACGCTACCTGGCCGCCCTGGACGACGCGGACAGCATCGCCACCGCGCTGGTGGAAGAGCCCACCCACGCCTGAACCACTGGACAACGGGAGTAACCCGCTACATCTTTCCGAACCTGGCCCGCACCGCCTGGAACACCCCATAACAGGCGAGCCCTATTCCTACAGCAGCCAAGGCGTAAACGCCCAGAGGCTGCTCGCGGAGAGCCCGGAGTCCGCCGTCCAAGCCGGTGGACTCCTCCGGCTGCGCCTGCACCGTAGCAATGATGATCAGCAGGCCCACCAGCAGAAGGGCAGCTCCCTTGGCCGCGTAACCGGCGATTCCCACGATCTTGACGGCGCGGCGGGCAGGGGCTGATGTGGGCCAACGGAGAAGTTTGGCGAACGATTGAAGGAACCCCCGAATGGCGTAAACCACACCAGTGATGGCCGCGGCTGTTCCCACGAGGATCAGCAGCACCGTCCCCCCGGGAACCTTCATCACAGCGACAGTCAGATCGCTCGCAGACTCGCCGTTGTCCTGTCGTGCTCCCAGGGCGAAGGAGCCAAGAGTGACGGCGAAGGCAACGAAAACCACAGCCAGGCCGGCCGCCTTCAGTTTCTTCATCAGCCTCTGCCTGCCGGAGAGATGATTGAAGTGGAAGACGGCATCGCCCGTTTGCCAGAGGGCAAGTGCGACGCAAGCTACAAAGCAGCTCCACAGCAGCAGGGGCCCGGCTGGTTGGCTGGACAGCTCTCCGACGGCGCCACTCACGTCTGCCTGGCCCTCTCCGCCCGTTGCCAGGCGGATGGCGATGGCGCCTACGAGAAAATGGAGGACACCGCTGACAGCGAACCCGGCACGCGCCACCAGCTCGAGCGCCCGTGAATCGCTTGCTTCTTCGGCGGTTGCTGCCGCCTCTTTGAGTTCCTTTTTGATGATCGGCCCCTCGTACTTCACTCAGTGATGATGTTTCCGCGAGAGGCCTGTCACGGAGGTGGTTGTATATCTCACTACAACATAGACCGTGCGACTCCATGAGGGAACAAGAGGCCGGCAGCACTCTCCAGCGCCACCGGCCCCGTCCTCTACTGGATAGCTTAGGGGCGTCCCCAGAATGCGTCCTCTGCCGCGCCGTCCTCGGAGAACAGACGCACCTCGGCGATCTTTCCGTTTCGGACGGTGAGCAGATCGACGCCTGACATGTCCATCGAAACATCTGCGCGCTTGCCGGAGAACCGGACAGGAACGGCAACGTACTCGCCATTGACCATCGCAGGTCCCGTGACAGCCAGCTGGAACGTGCCCTGGCTCGTTTCCATCATCCCGCCCAGCAACGACCCCACGCTATCGAGGCCTTTGTGGTCACCGGAGAAACGGTGCGCACCGGGCTGATGCCACACCACGTCAGGGCTCAGGAGTGCCATCGCCGCGGGTACGTCACCGCGGCCGAGGGCGTCAAAATAGGAGGCGGTCACGGCCGCCGGAGTCTGTGCAGTCATCTGGTTCTCCTTCGCTTGGGCTTACCCGCCTATAGTTACAGTCGGTAACCTGTTACATCAACGTAACTAAGGAGCTTGATTCAGTGACTGTCCCGGCCTGGAACGTAATGGTGGCCACGTGCCCCTCGCGGACTTCTCTGGCGAAGATCGCAAACAAGTGGACGGCCATGATCGTCATCGCTCTCAGTGGGGGTCCATTGAGGTTCGGTGAGCTGCGTCAAGCCGTGGATGGCATCAGCGGTAAGGTTCTGGCCGATACGCTGCGGGACCTCGAACGGGACGGGATCGTGGACCGGACATCGTATGACGAGATGCCGCCCCGCGTTGAGTATGAGTTGACCGCTCTCGGCCAAACCCTGCGAGAGCCTCTGACAGCGCTGGGCCTCTGGGCTGAGGAATACATCGAAGATGTGATGTCCGCGCGGGAGTCCTATGACAAGCGCGTCACCCCGGCGGCGTTCACCTAAGAGTCACCGCGACGCCGGATCCGGGAGCCGTGCGTCGAAGTGGCGCCTGTATTCGGTCGGTGTGGTGGAAAAGGCCGTGGCAAAGTTTTGCCTCAGGGTCACAGCGCTGCCGAAGCCGCAGTCAGCGGCAATCTGATCAATGGATAGGTCTGTGGTTTCAAGCAGCCGCCGGGCAGCCTCCAGCCGCCGGATGCGTATCCAGGCGGATGGCGTTGTCCCTGTTGTTGACCGGAAGGCGCGGACGAAGGTTCGGCGGCTCATGTGTGCTTGGGCTGCGAGGCGGTCAATGCTGAGGGGCTCAGCCAGGCGGCCCAGCGACCATTCGAGCAGGCGGGCAATCGGGTCATCCGTGGAGCGCGGCGGAACCGGGTGTTCGATGTACTGCGCCTGTCCCCCTTCCCTGTGCGGAGCGATGACCAGACTGCGGGCTACCTTGTTCGCCGCATCCGCCCCCAGTCGACCCCGCACCAGATGCAGGCAGGCATCCAGTGCGGAAGCCGTGCCGGCCGAGGTTAGAACGTCACCATGATCGATATACAGAACACTTTGGTCAAGGAACACATCAGGGTGCCGGCCAGCGAGAGACTCAAAGGCACCCCAGTGGGTGACTGCCCGACGCCCGGATAGCAAACCGGCATCTGCGACGGGGATGGCACCAAGACAAAGCCCCACGATTGTCACACCCCGCTGGTGCGCGTCCTGAAGGACCCGCCGCAATGATCCGCTCGGAGCGCGATCGTCGTCGAACCATGACGGCACGACGACGATGTCCGCGTCTTCCGCTGCTTTGAGGCCCTGGACCTCTCCGAGTTGATAACCCTCTGTTGTTCGAACGTGGCCAGCCTGGTCGGAGAAGAGGACGGTCTTCCATTCAGCCAGTCCCTGACGCGTGACCTCGTCGAAAACCATCTGGGGAACAGCGAGGTGAAACATCGTCACTCCGTCGAAGGCGTACACGGCAATGCGCATCCGTTTTCTCCTTAGGTTGGCCCAAATCCATCGTACATGGGCCTTCGTGCCACTGGTGGTCCTGGCCTCCAGGGCGAAGGATGGAATGGTTGCCATCCGGCGGCCAGCGAACCACTACCGGGAGAACAGACAATGAGCACCCCTCGTCGCGCCCTTATCCTCATCGACGTCCAGCAGCAGTACTTCAGCGGACTCCTCGAGATCCAGTACCCGCCGCACCAGGAGTCCCTGCCGATGATCTCGCTGGCTATCGACGCCGCCACCGCCGCAGGTGTCCCCATTGTGGCCGTTCAACACAGTGCAGGCGAGGGCGCTCCGGTGTTCGCACCCGGCACACCCGAATTCGACCTCCATCCGGAGATTGAAAGCCGCAGAACCAATGCATGGAAGGACCTCGTGAAGCCATACGGCTCCGTCTACGCAGGCACTGACCTGGCTGGGTGGCTGCGCCAGGAGGACATCGATACCGTCACGCTCGTTGGGTACATGACCAACAACTGCGTCCTGGCTTCTGCCGTTGAGGCGGAGTCTCTGGGCTTCAACACGGAGGTCCTCTCAGACGCTACCGGGGCTATTAACCTTGCCAATGAAGCAGGTTTCGCCGACGCAAAGACGGTGCACTCGACCCTGCTGACGCTGTTGCATGCAAACTGGGCAGCTGTTGGCACCACCGATGCGTGGATCGCAGCCCTCAACGCCCGGCAGCCTTTGGACAAGAGCGACCTTGGCAGCTCCGCGATAGCCGGGACGGCACAGCTCAGCCGGGCATAACCCCGGCTGGACAATCGAGGCGGGTGGCGGGAACGGCGGAGCCCTGTTCAGTTAGGCTTCGAGCCGCCGGTAGCACAGATCGAAAATCAGCCGGCCGGCTTCGTGCGCTTTGTTCTCGAAGCTCGTCCGGATCCTGCCCTCGAACCGCGGTGCCCAGCCGCCGGTTTCATCGATCCCTTCATTGGGGCCGGTGTGTTCCGTGCTCACCGGGGCCCGTCCCTCCTTCACGGGCGCGCCCCCCACGAGGGATTCGACGCCGGACTGCCACACCTGGGTGAGCGGGCTCTGCGGACCGCGCCGCTCGCCGTCGTGCAGGTTCTCGAAATGAGGGGAGCCGGCCATGACGTCACGGACGTGCACCGCGTAGTTGGACCAGTCAGTGGCAATCCTCAACAGCCCACCCGGTTTGAGGGACTTTGCCGCGAGCTCGGCGAATTCGGGCTGGATGAGGCGGCGCTTGTGGTGGCGGGACTTGTGCCAAGGGTCGGGGAAGAATACCCAGATCTCGGTGACCGACCCGGGCGGCAACATGGTGGACAACACTTCCGGAGCGTTCGCTTCCACCACCCGGACGTTGCTGAGCTTGCGGCTGTTGATCTTGATGATGGTGTTGGCGAGTCCCGGGGTGTAGACCTCTACCGCCAGGAAATCGGTGCCCGGGTTTTCCTCGGCGGCATGGCACACGGCGTCGCCCAGGCCGGACCCGATCTCCACGATCAGCGGTGCCTTGCGCCCGAACTCCTCCTCGGCGTCGAACAGATAGTCAGGGTGCACCGAGGTGTTGGCTACATGCCGGGGGACGTCCAGCGCCCAACGGTCGGCATGCTCTTCCCAGGCCTGCTGCCGGCGGCCCTGGAGCCGGGTCCCGCGGCGCACAAAGCTGACCGGCCGGCCGCCATAGGTGCCGAAAGAAGCCTGGGTGCCTGGTGTGACCGGCCGCGGAGTCTGCGGCTGCTGGGGATTTTCTGGGGATTCACTCATCACTTCCAGAATAGTTGAGTCCCGGGCGTGCAATCCCCTCAGGGCTCCCATCGGCGGGGGCCGCTTCCACTGCCTGTTCCGCCGAGTTCGTCCTGGGGATTCTGCAGCCGGCACGCTTTCAGGCTCAGGCAGCCGCAGCCAATGCACCCGTCCAGGTCGCGGCGCAGATGCTCCAGGGCCTCAATCCGCCCGTCGAGTTCGCTGCGCCACAGCTTCGAGAGCCGGGCCCAGTCGCGTTTGGTGGGGGTGCGGGCCTCGGGCAAGGAGTCCAGTGCCGCTCCTATGTCCTTCAGTGGAATGCCCACACGCTGGGAAACACGGATAAAAGCAACGCGGCGAAGGGCATCGCGGCGGTATCTGCGCTGATTGCCGGAAGTCCGGACCGAGGAGATGAGGCCGTTACGTTCGTAGAAATGAAGGGCCGACGGCGCCACCCCGCTCCGTTCGGCCAACTCGCCTATCGATAGAACATGGTGCGTTCCGCCCGGTACCTGTGGCATGCTTCCCCTTTAGCCTTCCCGTTGGTCCCGGACCGACAAAGAGATACCAGCACCCGAAAACCGACGCCGGACGGAACCTTGACCTCAACCTTAGTTGAGGTCTTACGGTAACGTCCATGACTACCGATCAGGCCGTACCTGTGCAAAGTTCCGCCCCTCCCACCGTAAATGCAAGCACTGGGATCTACCATCGCCCCTACCTGCTGGTCACGGTGGGTGCCTGCGCCCTTGTCTTCCTGGCCGCGTTCGAGTCCCTCGCCGTGACCACCATCATGCCGGTGGTGAGCCGTGAACTGGAGGGGGCCTCCCTGTACGCCCTTGCTTTTGCCGGTCCACTGGCCACCGGAGTCATCGGGATGGTGGCTGCTGGAAACTGGTCCGACCGGCGCGGCCCTGTGGGTCCCTTGTACACCTCGGTAGTGATGTTTGTCCTTGGGCTCCTGATAGCAGGGACTGCCGGGACCATGGGCATCCTCGTTCTGGGCAGACTGGTTCAAGGGCTGGGCGGCGGCGCCATGACGGTGGCCCTGTACGTGGTGGTGGCACGGGTATACCCGCCTGTGCTGCACCCCAAAATTTTCGCCGGATTCGCTGCAGCCTGGGTAATCCCGTCCCTCATCGGACCATTTGCTGCTGGCATCGTGGCCCAGGCAACCAGCTGGCACTGGGTGTTCCTGGGCGTCGTTGGACTGGTGGTCCCGGCGCTCCTCATGATTGTGCCGGCCCTTCGCGGCCTGCACGGACCATCCGAGGCAGCGCAGGAAGCCACGCAAAAGCCCTGGGCCTACGGACGGCTTGCGTGGGCAGGGCTCGCGGCGGTTGCTGTCCTGGGCATGAACCTTGCGTCCGGGGTTCCCGCGGTAGGAGGAGGCCTGGCAGTGGCCGCCGTCGTGATTGCCCTGATTGCCGTGCGGCCTCTGGTTCCACGTGGAACCCTCACAGCCAGAGCGGGCCTTCCGAGTGTCATCCTCAGCCGCGGTCTGATCTCCGCGGCGTTTTTCGGCGCCGAGGTTTACCTGCCGTATCTGTTGGTGGAGCGGTACGGGTTTTCTCCCACATTCGCCGGGCTGACCCTGACAGGCGGGGCCCTCGCCTGGGCTGGCGCTTCGGCTGTGCAGGGACGGCTCGGCCGACGGCTCGAGAACCAGGTGGCCGTGCGGATCGGATCTCTGCTGGTGCTGGGGGCTGTTGCAATGGCTCTCGTGACAACCGTCCTCAGCTGGCCTGCCGCCGTCGCGATTATCAGTTGGATTTTCGCCGGCGCAGGCATGGGCCTGATGTACCCGCGGCTGAGCGTTATGACCCTGGCACTGTCAACACCGGATAACGAAGGCTTCAACAGCTCAGCCATGTCCATCTCGGATTCCCTCGGCGGAGCCCTCGCTCTGGCCACCACTGGGATTATCTTCACGGCCCTGACGACGGCGGGAGCCTCCTTTGCCGGCGTCTTCGCCTTGACCGTGGTAATCGCCGTCGCCGCGGTGTTCATCGCCCCGCGCGTGCAGGCGCGATCGGTTCAGGGGGTCCAGGGGCCCAAAGCAGGCGCTCCCGGGGTGCAGGCTTCTACAGCTGAGGTCCCTAGCCGCGATCAAGCTTCGTAGCCCGGAGCACGGCGTCGGCCACTTTCGTCTGCTGGCCGTCTGGACCCTGGGCATGGCGCTCGCGGGAGTCCATCGTCTCCACTTTCCAGCCGGGGGATCCGATTCCGAGCTCATAAGCGGCCTGCTCGGCGGTGAAAAACTTGTCGGGGGAGTGGTGCCTTCCCCCAGGCGGCAGCCCATCCGGATGGTGGCCGACGATCAGCAGGGTCCCGCCAGGGCGGACCGCTGAGGCTGCCGGGCGGAGGGCGTCTTGCCAGGCCATAACGTCCGAATGCAGGAACTGGGCGCTGACCAGGTCGTATTCTTGCTCCGAGATCCAGTCGACGAGGTCCTGCCTGATCCACTCAATCCGGCAGCCGGCGTCGGCCGCGTGGGCAGCAGCCCGTTCAAGGGCGACGGCGGAAACGTCCACACCGGTAACACTCCAGCCGTGCTGGGCGAGCCAAATGGCATCGGCTCCTTCGCCGCAGCCCAGGTCAAGGGCACTGCCGGGAGCAAGCCCTGAAACCTCAGTAATCAGCTGCGCGTTGGGCCAGCCACTCCACACCTTCGGCCGGCTGCTGTACAAGGCGTCCCACACCTCAGCGTTGCCAGCCGTGTGGCCGCCCCCGCCGGCGTCGTCGGCTGACAGCTCGTGCTGCTCGGAGTGTCCGGGGTGGTTGTGATGCGGATCCGCGGCGTCCTTCATGGCACCACCCTGCCACAGAACCTTGATCGAATCATGAGTCGGCCGGGGAGCCCCGCGCTGGCCTGGATCGGTAAATTCGCCATGGGTTTCTGCTCATCGTGCTGATCTGGCGCGTTGGTTGCAGAACTGTCGAAGGCTACCTGTTGACCGCCTTCGGGTACTGAGAATGTGTAGAAACTTGGACGTGCTCGTTTCCTGGTGAACCGCACGCCTGTACTTCTACTCGTCCCAGTCGAACGCCGACAACGGAGATCGTCACGCTGTTCAGGTGGCGTCAGGTGAGGCGCAGGACGAAGTGTGTTCTGGCCCTTGAGGGGTCAAGGCTCGGTGACTCGTGCGGCGTTGACGGGGATGGAAACGGAGAGCGACGGCCACAGCATTCAGGGCATGCGCGTCGCCTTGTTTCTGGATCGTTGTTGCTCCTACGCTGAAGCCATGCCCATCTTGATGGCGAACGGTGTCGGCCTGTATTACGAGGTCCACGGCGAGGGGGTGCCTGTCCTGGGCATTCACGGCACGCCCAGTTCGGCGCTGATGTGGGAAGACGCCGCCGGGCGGCTCGCCCGTAACAGCAGGTGCATCATCTACGACCGCCGGGGCTTCTATCGCAGCGGACGGCCCGATCTGTCAGACGCCGTCGATCTCGCCGATCACGTTGGGGACGCGGCCACGGTGCTGGAAGCATTGTCCGCAACCCCGGCGGTGGTGATCGGCCGCAGTACTGGCGGTTTGATTGCGCTGGAACTGGCTCGCCGCCACCCTGAGATGGTCAGGACACTCGTGCTGCTCGAGCCAGCAGTGTTGACGCTGCATCCGGACGCTGTGGCGTGGGCGCAGCAGCTGCGTCGAGCGGTGCTGGACGCAGCGGAGGAAGACCCCTCTTCAGCCTCCGAAGTCGTGTTCCGGGAGGTGCTGGGTGGTGGGGCGTGGGAATCGTTCCCCGCCCCGCTACGCGAGCACTTCACTGCAGCAAGCCCTGCCGTGCTGGCCGAGATCAGGGGCAGAGGCCTGGACCTGAGCCAGGCGCCGCTGGAGTTGAGCGAAGCGGAAGCCGGTCACATACGGCAACCGACCCTGGTCGTTTCCGCGGAGGACTCCCCGGAAGCCCTTCACGCCGTCAACCGGCGCCTGGCCGATCTGCTGCCCAATGCGGAGACGGCACTCGTGGCGGGCGGACACATCATTGATCCGGCCGGGCCCGCCGTGTTGGACTTTCTCCGCAGGCATCTGCCGCCAGGATCGCCTGGGCAGGCCTGAACGGACTTGCCGGGTGGCTGGCCGGCCCCGGGTTTCCTTTCATTGTGCACTCGCTGCAAAACATCGTGCTGAAGACTGCCGTCGTGAGCAGCATTCCCGCCCGGATCGCAAGGATCCGCCTGCCTCCGCGCCCTCTAAGGCGCTGAGCTCGTTGACAATCGAAGTTCACGCTGTGGTGCTGCGCGAGGACTTTATCCTCGGAGAAACTCCTGGAACCGTTCCGGCGACCGGGAGCGCTGCTTGAAGGTCTGCGTCGTAAAGACCGCGGGCATGGATCTGCGGCCCCCAGCCATCCGGTATCCCGCAGCGAAAACCCGCGCAGTCTTTTGCTGCATCTTTGTGGACAGCCGCCGCCGGCCCGGAAGCCTGCTTTCTTCGTTATCGACCTTCAGTTCGGTGCTGCTGGTCAAGCGGGCCGGTGGTGACCGGGGATTATGCTGGCATCGACAGGAGTGTCGCTGCTCGGTGATGTCGAGCTCATTGGGTGCGGAAGGCTGTCATCGCCGCCTCCCGGCACCGGGGAAACCGGATGGAGCGACCACGGTATGCCGCGGTTTCCCTCGGTTCTACCAGTGCATCTAGGTTAGGCCGAGTTGCTCTTGCTGGCTCGCCAGATCGTAGTAGCGGCGTTCCTCAATGATCTTGCCGGACTCGTCCAGGCGGCTGAAGAATGCCATGGGGAATTCCAGCCGCCGGCCCGTTGCCGGGATCTCTTCTGCGCCAGGCAGCTGGATGGGCCCGTTGTGGGTACCGACGATTTTTCCCTCAGCAGCGACCATGCGATCGTCGACAAGCATGCTGGTCAGAGAGAATTCAAGGTCAGGAAAGGCCCTGAGGAACGTCGTCACGTCCTGTTCTATCGCGGCGCGGCCACGCAGTGGCTCGGGATACTGGGGATCGACGACGACAGCGTCATCTGCATAGTAGCTGGCAAAGGTAGGGCCGTCATGGGCGTTAATCGCCCGTGATTGCGCCTCAAGGGTCTGCCGGCCATCCATGGCCATCGCCTGGTCTCGGCCCTCTTCGTCATGGCTCTGGGTGGTCAGTAGAGTCGTGATGAATCTACGAATGAACATGTGCTTGCTTCTTTGCTTGATAAGCCGGTTAGGGTGCCAGTCCCAGCCCGTGGCGTTGAATGCGGTGCGGCCTTGAAAGCCCCCAACAGCGTTTCCCGGCAATCCGTGAGCAGAGCCGCATAAGGCGGCCAGCCCCATTCTAAGACAGGAGCAGATCCCCGTGAAGGGACCTGCCGCTCAATTTCGTCAGGTTGAGGTGTACGTCTATTGGAGGAACCCCTGATTCACGTCAGGCGTTCCGGACTGCGTTCAGCTGCACAAACAGGCAGCGAGGTATCCGCGGCCGTGGGAAGGCCTGGAAGTGTGTGTTAGGCCGGCCCAAGGGGGAGGAGGACGCCTTGTCCTTGGCATAGTGATTTTCTCAGGGAGAAGTAGCATGTTCTGTTCCGGCATCGCGACCCAGGGAAGAACGGCCTATCATTGTGTCGGTCCAAGGTGCGCCATTTCCGAACTTGCTTCCCTGACTCTTGAAGTCAAAGAGTAGGCTGAGGCAGTCGCGAACGGTAATGTCCCTCGGGCCCCGTTTGGCTGTGGTGCCGGCTTGCCAAAGCTTGCCTTGCCTTTATGTCGCTTAAATGAGGTACCGGTAGACCGTGGCGCGGGAGACTCCGAGCATCTTGCCGATGTCGGTTGCGCTGATTCCTTTGCCTTTGAGTTCCTTGGCCCTGGCAGCGTCTGCGGTGTCCACTTTCCGGGGCCTTCCGCCGCGACGGTTGTTAGCCGCTGCCGCAGCGAGTCCTGCCCTGGTGCGATCATCGTGTGACGCTCCAGTTGCGCGAAGGCGGCCATGATCGTCAGCATCGCTGTGCCCATGGGCCCGGTGGTGTCCCGCCCCTCCGTGAGTGAGCGGAACCCTGCTCCTTGTCCCCGGATGTTCTCCACGACGTAAAGGACATCCCTGGTGTTGCGTCCCAAGCGGTCGAGCTTCCAGACGGTCAGTACGTCACCGGGCTCCAACCTTTCCATGGCCTTGGAGAGTTGAGGGCGTTCGATAGTGGACCCGCTGACGCCGTTGTCGGCAAAGACTCCGGCTGCGCCGGCCTTGAGCGCAGTTAGGCTGCAGATCAAGGTTCTGTTCGGTAGTGGAAACTCTCGCGTACGCGAGCACAGCCATTGGCCTTCCCCGTATTCTCTTAGTCCCGACGATTTGCAGTTGTGAGACTTTCGGTTGTTAGACGGCATTTTGCGACAGTACGTGTCCGTGTCGCCATGCGGATCTTCAAAGCCAGCGGGGGAGTGGCCGGCCTGTCGGAATAATCGATCGTAACTGAGATGATGATCGATTTTTCTGCAAGATGCGTTTTGTATGCTCGGCGGCTCTTGCTGCCAGGCTGACAGGATGACTCTACGCGGTGACGACGAGCCAGTATTCTCGCCCTTTGCGGGCAGGGTCCCCAGATG
>NZ_JAPSHJ010000075.1 GCF_031179985.1 Arthrobacter sp.
GGGCATACGCGATGTGCATGCGACCGGTGGCGACGAGAGAGTCGAAGTGCTCGTCGCACTCCTTGAGCTCCTCTTTCGTGGCGTTAGGTGCGTGCAGGGAGTCGTTTGCGTAGATCAATACAGCAAATTCAGGCATGCGTTCCTCTCAGGCTGATAGCCAAGGGTCGTCAGTTTTGTCCCAGGGAAGGGATACTACCGGCAGTATGTATATCCTGCCGATGACCGCACCGGGAGTAGCATTCCTTCTGCCGGCCGAACCTGTCTGCTCGGCTTCAGGGGTGTCCCGGGCATGGATTTCTTTACGCGGGGCCACGCGCAGACAGTAGCCTTTTATGACGTGCCTGATGTGGACGGTCCAATCAGGGCAATGCACGCGGCAAGGCTCTGGAAATGGGCCGAGCCGTACTGCGCCAGGAAGGTTGGGGCGTCTAAGGGACTCCAATCTACAGTGTGGCAATGTTCGACTTTGGAGCGAGCCGTAGTTAGTCCAAAGGCCTGTTCAGGTCCCCATCACTTCTATGAACTGCGATTGTAGCTGTCTTCGTCCAGGCCCAGAATGCCCCAGCTAGCTGCAGTGCTGGTTCATCCCTCCTCAAACCCAGGAATTGCCCTCTCTCCCGCGCGCCCGCAAGCCGGTGCCTGAGCGGGACGCTACATGCCGTCCGGTCTTGCCGCGGACGGTGTGATCATGCGACGCCGGGATGAGGAGAATGTGGGTCAGGTCGGTAACCCTGCGTGTCGCTGAGCCGTGACGAGATAATTCGGTTGGGTCGCGTCGTACGTGGACCCTGCGAGGCTTAGACCTGCGGCCGCTACATCGGCTAGGAGTTCCTCGTGGTGGAAGGGCCAGATCGGCAGCAGTTCGGTCGTCACCTGCAGCTGGTCACCGTCCTGGAGTGCTGCCACGGAGATCTGCAGGTGGTGTTCGGCGTCCCATGAAGGCGGCACCTGCCAGGAGTACACCACCATTGCCTTGCGGCCGGCGCGTTCCACGAGCCGGTCCCAGACGTCCAGCCTGCTGCCAGCTGAGCGGATCTGCTCCCAGTTGCGGGAGGTCAGCGCCAGCACCCCACCTGTCGCCAACACGAATGCCATGCCGTCGAGTGCGGCGCGCCGGCCACTGCGTCCGACCGCGTGCGCGAGTGAGTTCCCGACGCACAACACAGCGTCGAACCGGTCCTGCCAGCCTTGATCGGGTAGCTGGTCCCAGCGGCATACCCGCGTCGACACCTCGACTCCGTGAGCGCGAGCCAGCGCCTTGGTCCGCTCGACCATCGCCGGGCTGGCATCGCACGCGGTGACCCGGAACCCGGCCTCAGCCAGCCCCACCGCCAGCAACCCAATCCCGCAGGCGCAGTCCAAGATCTGTCCCCCCGGGTCGAGCCCCGCCGTCACCATCTCGAACCCCTGCGCATTGCCCGCCGGGGACGCCTTAGCATCCGGTACCAGCCACTCATACACCGACGCCAATGACCCGTAAGCAACCTCACCCACAGTGATCCCTCCCCACGCACATTGTGGCACGCCCCTTGTCGTCTTGTCTGCCTTCCTGGCCGTTCATCGCCCTCAGCGCGGATGCTCGGCTCAAGGTTCAAGGCTCGATCGCGCCTAGCGGCGCAAAGCTCGTTCCTCCACCGCCGTCGCGGGTACGGTCGGTGGTGCTGTTCAGGTAACCGGTAGGGCCCCAGGCGTATTCGGTCCAGGACTCGTCCGGGCGGATCAGCCGGGACCGGCGGCCCAACCCGTCATGGACATACTCGGTCCGGGACCCGTCGGGGCGGTGACGGCCAGGAGTTGCCCCGCGACGTCATACTCATAAATCCGGAGACGAGAGGTGAACTGCGGGGCGTTGTGCTCATGTATCTAGCGTCAGCCCGTCGGCGCGAAAACGCCCGACTCGATCGGGAGCCCTGCTCCCACCCAATCCTGAATGCCATCGCGGTACTTGCGGACATTGGTATATCCAGCCGCGGCAAGACGGTTGGCGACGTTTTGGCTGTTCGGGCAGGAAGCATTCGAGCAATAGGTAACAATGGCCGCGTTCTTGTCCGGAAGCAATCTCGGTGCCTGAGAGGGCACGTCGGCTTCAGCAAGCGGCAGTGCGTTCGGAAGATGTTGCTGCTCGTAGTACACGCCGCCCAGCGCGTCCACTACGGTCACCGCTCCCTGATTGATAGCTGACATAAGTTCCTCGCGGCCAATGAGTTCAGTCATCTGCGCTCCTTGTAGTGTGACGAAAGGACGCACTTAAATGTGTGCGTCTGCACGCAACTATATTTACATGTGTGTCGGCACGCAACTTTATGTAGATTGGAAGTATGCCTTCACGAAAGAAGCTTGCCGCCGACGCCTGGGGGGCAATGCTCCAGGTACATGCCACGCTCGTCCCCGTCCTGGATAAGGCAGTCCGCGATCAAACAGGGTTGCCATTGTCCTGGTATGATGTTTTGCTCGAACTTTCGGCTGCACCTGAAGGGCGACTAAGGATGAGCGACCTCGCCGAGCGGGTCGTCCTCAGCCGAACGCGGGTCAGTCGTCTTGTAGACGAGCTGGTCGACCGCGGCCTAGTAGGCAAAGAAGTCCACCCCGATGACCGCCGCTCGGCCTACGCAGTTATCAGCAACGAAGGACTTGCCCTGTTCAAAGCGGCGGCTCCGGTCTACCTACGAGCGATTGAGAATCAATTCGCGTCCGATCTCACGGATGAGGAGATCCTACAACTGTCTCGGCTCCTCAACAGGGTCCGGGACAGGCCAACAGGCTGAATCACCTTACTTCTTGGAAACTTGTCTGCTACGGCCTATTGCGAAGGTGGAGAAAGTTTTTGACGATGGGGCGTTCCTCGTGTTCGCGCCAGGCGATGTGGATGGTGCTCCGAGCCGATGTATTGGTGAGCGGTATTGCCCGAACGGTCAACGGTGCAGTGTACGTTGCGCTGAGGGGTGCGACGGTGATCCCAAGCCCTACTCCGACGAGGTGCATGATTGTGGCCCAGTGCGATGCTTCCTGAATAATGTCGGGACGTTTTCCGGCTTCCGTGAGCGGGCTGAGATTAAGCCTGTGTGCGAGTACGCCGGCGGACTCAGGATAGAAAATGAACGGTTCGTCGACCAGGTCCAGGCCTGTGAGTGTCTCTGAGTGTGCCAGCGGGTGTTCCAGGGGGAGAATCACGCAAAAGGGTTCGGTGGCGATGGGTTCAGTAGTAACCCCGGGTGCAGGGTCCGGGTCTCGGACAAGGGCTGCATCGATCTCCCCCTTGGCAAGGATCCCGATCAGTTGCGAGGTGTATCCCTCGTGGAGCCGTACCCTGACATCCGGGTAGCCGTGTCGGTACTTCTGTATTTGATCAGCAAGTCCCAGTGGGAGCGTGGAGCTTGCGAACCCAAGGTGAAGCACTCCGCTTTCGCCGCGGCCAACGCCGCGAACCTCAGAGAGATCACGTGCTGCCTGCCGGAGAATCCTGGTCGCTCGTTCGTACAGTACAACCCCGGCGGGAGTCAGTTCCACCGACCGGGTCGTCCGATGGAAAAGCCTAATCCCCAGATCGGCCTCCAGCTTACGGATATGCCCTGACAGGGCAGGTTGTGCAATACCCAGGATGTCAGCTGCCCGACCGAAGTGCAGTTCCGCTGCAAGTTCTACGAAGGACCGGAGATGCCGCAGCTGAATATCGCCGGCCTCGAACTGTTTCCCTTCAAAGGGCACGTCCCGCTGTTCCTCATTCATACCATTACGTTATCAATCATTTAGGAACTGCCATTGGACGAGATCGATCGCTTCGAGCATGCTTACAGAATGAACCAGCAATCCTCCCAGAGCCCTCCCGGGGAAACAGCAAGACTCGTCATCTCACCTTTGTCCAACGCCATAGACGCACGCGCTTTCAAGGAGCTCAATGAGGAGTGGATCAGCAAACTATTTTCGCTCGAGGACGCGGACCGACTCATCCTTGGTGACCCGCAAGTCGAAATTATCGACAAGGGCGGGCAGGTACTTCTGGCCCGCGTCGATGGGGTTGTGGTTGGCTGTGTGGCTCTGGTTACGGCCGGCAACGGCGTCTTCGAGCTCTCAAAGATGACTGTTTCCCCGGCCCTGAGAGGGCGAGGCCTAGGACGCGCCATCGTCCTGGCCGCAGTCGGCAAAGCACGGGAACTCGGTGCATCCACCCTGTTCCTGGGCAGCAGCACCAAGCTCGCTAACGCTGTCAGGCTCTACGAATCTGTCGGTTTCCGGCACGTTCCGCTCGACGAACTCGGCCCACTGCCCTACCGCAGGGCAGATGTGTTCATGAAGTACGAGCTGTGAGCCGGGGAATATCCCTGCCGACAGGATCGGCCGACAGGTTTCCTGCAAGTGCAGTGCTGCCATGAAACGCATCGGGCTGCTGGGCGGAATGAGCTGGGAG
Organism: Arthrobacter sp.; assembly: GCF_031179985.1. GTDB lineage: Bacteria > Actinomycetota > Actinomycetes > Actinomycetales > Micrococcaceae > Arthrobacter. The sequence goes on from NZ_JAPSHJ010000075.1 coordinate 4,406, forward strand.
AGTTCAGCGCTCTACTACTCACTTATCAACAGGGAGGTAAGGGAGCGGCTCGGAGGCCTTCACTCGGCCTCCTGCATCCTATCTTCCGTGGATTTCGCGGACATCGAACGATTCCAGCACCACGGTGACTGGACAGCAGCCGGCGAACTTTTGGCCGCTGAGGCTCGGCGCCTCGAGTCGGCCGGGGCCGAAGTGCTCGTTCTGTGCACGAACACCATGCACAAGGTCGCCGGCGACATCGAGGCCGCCATTTCCATTCCATTCCTCCATCTAACGGATGTCACTGCGAAGGCTGTGCTCGCAGCGGGAATCAACACCGTCGGACTCCTTGGGACACGCTTCACCATGGAAGAGTCCTTCTACACGGAACGCCTTGCCTCCCACGGACTCAAAGTCATCACGCCCGAATCAGACGACAGGGCTGTGGTGAACACAGTCATCTACGACGAACTGGTCCTCGGCCACATCCTCCCAGCGTCCCGCCTGCAATATCAGGCCATCATCCATCGCCTGAGCCAAAAGGGGGCCCAGGGCATCATTCTCGGATGCACCGAAATCGAGTTGCTGATCCATCCCAAGCACACACCACTGCCGGTCTTCGCCACAACGCGACTGCACGCAGCGGCCGCCGTCACGGCAGCATTGACGTGAACCTCGGAGCAGGGGCAGGACTAAGAGAGTTCCCCGACGAGTGTTCCACTTCCTCGGCTGTGGAACGGTCCACCCACACGGTCACCGGCGTTGAACCGATGACCGGTCCGACCGGGTTGTTCAGGCACCCCTGTCAAGTTTCGGGTACGGTGCGCGTGCCCCTCAGCGCGATGGTTGATCCAGTGAAGCTGGCACAAACGATCCAACGGCGGTAACAAAAAAAGAAGAAGAATGCCTGTGGCGTCCGAGCGCAGCGATGTCGTTTTTTTGCTCCTGGCGGGGCGCCGCTAGCGTGGAGTATTCGCGGGAGAAAGGACCTCAGTGGTCTTACGATGGGACTGTTTTTAGCCCAGTTGTTTGAGCCAGAAGTGAGCCAAAAATTGACGGCCTCGCAGCTGAGCAGCCGTGACACGGGAACTTGGGAAACGGATCATGATCGCGTGGGCAATAGGAGCCACGATTTTGGTCTGCAAGCCATCATCTCCGCACTGCTCCAGGTAGTTCTCCGCGGGCTCAAAGCTGGCATCGAGGGGAAACGTTCCCGCCTCCTCGATGGTGGCCTCCCAGAAGGCGTTCCGGGGCGTCACTGTTGAGGTGTACGCGCGGAGCTGCTCAAGGGGAAGGTCAGAAAGGCATCGCGCTGTCCGGTCCTGTCGGTTTCTTGAGGGTTGTTGGAGGTGTGACTGCTCAGCAGTTGAGGCAGGGTTTGCTGCCCGTCGTGGGAGCGCTGACCCCGGCGGTAGCGTCCGCGACCTCGGGAGCCTGCCCGGCCAGCGTGCCGCGAACGGTAGCGAAGGAGTGCGCCGGCAGGCGGAGCACCAGTTGGTCGTCACGCTCTTTCACCTCGAGGGGACGGGGCGCGACTGCATAGGGGTGCGCGGGAGCGTTGAACGCGGCGGCGCTGTCGGCGCCGAGCACCAGTGCCTCCACCTGCTCCAACCGGCCGCCGCGCAGGTCCAGGACCACCTCGCTCTCGCCCTCCAGCTCCAGATTGGCCACGGAGATGAGCACCTGACCGTCCTTGGTGCTGGCGGAAGCCGTGAAGGTGGGGAGCCGGTCGCCGTCCAGCTCATGCGAAGTGTCAAAGTCCAGGTGCGTGTGCAGCACCGCAGCGTCATGGTGCCCTGCGTTCATGGCGAAGACGTGGAAGGTGGGGGTCTTGACCAGGGCGCCGCTCTCCGGATCGGTGAGCAGCATGGCCTGCAGGACGTTGACAGTCTGGGCGATGTTCGCCATGACCAGGCGGTCCGCGTGCCGGTGGAAGGAGTCAAAATGGATGGCCGCCACCAGGGCGTCGCGGACGGTGTTCTGCTGGTACAGGAAGCCGGGATTAGTGCCAGGCTCAACATCCCACCAGGTGCCCCATTCGTCCAGGACCAGGCCCACGGCCTTATGCGGGTCATACACATCCATCATGGTGGAGTGCATGGACAGGAGGGTCTCGATGTGCTGGGCGGACTTGATGGTCTTCCAATACTCCTCCTTGCTGAACGCGGTTGCCGAACCCTTGGCATCCCAGTGACCGGACATCGTGTAGTAGTGCAGGGAGATGCCTTGGTAAGGCGAACTCCTGCGGCTGGAGTTGCCTTTGTCAGGCAGTGCCTCCATGAGGGCTTTGGTCCAAGCTACGTCTTCGTCGCTGGCACCGGCAGCGATCCGGTATACCTCGTTGCCGTTATGATTCCGCACATAGGTGCTGTACTGGCGGGCCAGATCGGCATAGGCATCGGCACGCATATGACCGCCGCACCCCCAGGGCTCGTTGCCGATGCCGAAGAAGGGAACCTTCCAAGGCTCGTCCTGGCCATTCGCCCGGCGTAGAGCGGCCATGGGGGAATCATCGGCCCGGGTGAGGTACTCGATCCATTCGCTCATCTCTTGGACGGTGCCGGAACCCACATTGCCGTTGACGTAGGCGTCCGCGCCCAGCATCTCGCAGAGGTCCATGAACTCATGAGTACCGAAGGAGTTGTCCTCCACAACATCGCCCCAGTGGGAATTGACCATACGCGGGCGCTGCTCACGAGGGCCGACGCCGTCACGCCAGTGGTATTCGTCGGCGAAGCAGCCGCCCGGCCAGCGCAGATTGGGGATGCGCAGCTCGCGCAGAGCTTCCACAACGTCATTGCGGATGCCCCGGGTGTTGGGGATCTCGCTCTCCTGCCCCACCCAGAAACCGCCGTAGATACAACGGCCCAGATGTTCAGCAAAATGACCGTAAACGTGGCGGTTGATGGTGGGACCTGCGATGTCCAGATTGACGATGAGGCGGGGCGAAGATGCCATGTTCAAGATTCTCCAAAGTTTATGAGTAGATTCAGCTAGTTGATTCCCGGACGATGAGCCGGAAGGGGGCCACGAGCTCGAGCCCGAGGCGCGGGGACAGCTGCTAAAAGCTGTTCTGGCCACTGCGGAGATCCAGCCACGATGTCTGCTCCTCATTTAGTTCAATGCCGAGACCCGTCATCGTGGCACGATACTCTGCGATTGACCGTGGCCCAACCAATGCAAAAGTTGGGAATTGCTGGGCCAGCACATAGGCCAATGCCACAGCGGTCGCCGGCACTCGGAATTCTGTTGCCAACTGTTCAGCGCGGCGCTTCCGCTCAAAGTTCGCATCGCCGTAGAAACAACGTACGAGATCTGAGTCACTGAGGTCGTCAGGATTCGCGCGGGCGAAAAACCCGCGGGCCTGTGAAGACCAAGGCAGGAGCGCCACGTCGCGTTCCGTGAGCCAGCGTTTGGACTCCGGATCGGTAGCAGTCCGACATCCAGTCCAGGGGACATCGTAGGCCTCCGCCAAGCCGAAGTAGTTGCTCAGTACCGTGAGGGGCCGCCTGCCATTCGCGGCCGCCCATGCATTGGCTTCATCAAACCGCTCCAACGTCCAGTTCGAACCGCCGAAGGCCGTAATGCGCCCCGCGCCGGCGTGCTCGTCCAGTACGTCAACAAACTCACCAACGGGGATTTCAGGATTATCACGGTGCATGAGGTAAACATCGGCATACTCGAGTCCCTGCCGGTCCAGGGATTCCAACAGTTGCCGGGATAGGGAATCAGGATCACAGTGCGGCGTGTGGGCTCCTTTCACAATGACCACCGCATCCTCGCGAACCCCTCGGTTGGCGAGCCATTTTCCGAACCGCTTCTCGTGTTCGCCGTTGCCGTACAGCCATGCCGTGTCAAAGGTGTTACCGCCGGCCGACCAGAACGCGTCAAACAGTGACGAAGCGTGCGCCAGGTTCGGCTGGTTGTCACAGCCCATAACAAGTCTGGAGGCGGGTTTGTCCAACCTTGGGATCTGTGCGTAGCGCATAGGTGTATCCCGCATTACGGCTAACGGCAGGCCAGAGACGGTAGGAATGTTCGCATCCTCGACCTCGAACGGGAAACGCACGCCGACCTGGTCCCGCCAGCGGTTCAGCACAGCGGAGGTTCCCAACGTGTCGTCAAGGGACATCTCCAGGGGCTCTTGGCCGGTTGCGACCGCTTTTGCGAGGGCGTCGGCCTCAAGGGCGTACGGATGGTTGGCCGGGTCGTCCGATGCGAACGTGAACTTCTGCGGCTGCTCCCCCACTCGCCGGAGTGTTATCTCCTGCCGGTCGTGAATTGTCCACGGATCAGAGAGGAACAGGGTGCCCTCCGAACCGGAGATCAGGGTTCTCGATGCGTATCCCCGCACGCAGTGTCGCCGTGAGGTTTGAGGGAAAGGTCAAGTGCGCAACCGCCCACTCATCCACGCCTGTGCTGCCGACAAATCCGGCCGCCCGCACATCGATGGGTTCGGCGAAGGGCTGCCCGGAAGCTGCGCCTGCCACGGCGCGTGCCATCGTCACAGGATAGCCACCGACGTCGAGTATGCCTCCGCCGGCAAGGTTCGCTTCGAACAACCGGCCCTTTTTCTCAGGCACCTCAAAGCAGAAGCTGGCGTCGATGTGCTGCACGTGACCGATGGCACCGGTCCGGATGAGCTCGAGGAGCTTCACTGTCTGCGGGTGGAACCGGTACATGTAGGCCTCGATGAGGATGACGCCTGCCGTGCGGGCGGCATCGACAACAGCCATAACGCTTCCATGATTCGGCGCGAGGGGTTTCTCGCACAGCACATGCTTGCCTGCACGCACGGCGGCCAGAACGAGCTTGGCGTGGCTGGTGTTCACGGTTGACACGTAGACGGCATCAACGTCCGGGCTCGACAACACCTCCTCGTACGTTCCGGTGATTGCGTGCGGGACGCCGGCTTCCACTGCGAAGTCCTTAGCGCGGGTCCGGTCAGAACTGCCGATCGCCACGAGCTCTCCCGTCTGACTGGACGGAAGTTGCTTTGCGAATTGCCTGGCAATATATCCGGGGCCGAGGATGCCCCACCTGATGGGCTGGGATGGGCTCGTGTTCATGCCTTGGCTTCTGCATCCGCGATGGCGACCGCCCGGCCGCCTTCCACTGTCACCTCAAACCGGGCAAAACCGCCGTCGGCCTTCGGAACTGTGACAGTCCTGCTATGGCCGTCGACTGCTGCGAATGCCTTGAATTCCAGCTGGTTGCCCCAGTCATATTCCGGCCTGTCGCTGACAGTTCCAAGCGGCAGGACTGCACCTTGGCGGACGTACACGGCGGCCTCCATCACTGAGAACGCCTTGTTGTGCCAGCGCTGTCCGGACAACTGCTCGCCGCTTTCCAGATGCGTCCAGGTTCCCTCCGGCAGGTAGAAGTCCACCGAACCGCCGCTGCCCATGACCGGCGCCACCAGCAGCTCGGACCCCAGCATGTACTGCCGGTCAAGGTGGGCGCACGCGGGATCCTCCGGGAACTCCAGAAACATGGGCCGCATCAGCGGAGTCCCCGTCTGGTGAGCGTCCTCGGCCGCCGAAAGCAGGTACGGCATGAGCCGCATCTTGAGCTCAGTGAAGTGGCGCAGCACATCACTAGATTCGTCGTCCACCAGCCATGGCACCCGGTACGAGGCTGAACCATGCAGCCGTGAATGGGACG
>NZ_JAPSHJ010000008.1 GCF_031179985.1 Arthrobacter sp.
CCCTGTTTGTCTCCCCACCGAAGTAGGGGGCTGAAAACCCTCCCTCACCTTTCGCTCTATCTGCGCGAATGCTCTCCCTCGAACTGAAGGAGGGTTCGCCAAAAACCTGCGAAAGGTGAGGGAGGGTCAGGGATGTGTCTTAGGCGCCTCTGGAGTTGACCTTCGCAAACAGCTCCAGCACTTCGTCCACGGATGTTGCGGCTTCAAGCTGTGCCACTTGGGCCTTTTCAGCAAAGACTTCGGCAATTGAGGAGAGGATGTACAGGTGCTCATCGCTGATGCCGGCGACACCGACCACGAACTTGACCTCTTTACCGTTCCAGTCAATGCCGTGCGGATAACGGACCACGGAAACCGCGGATTTTTTGATGTGATCCTTTGCGGCGTTGGTACCGTGCGGGATCGCGAGGTAGCTGCCCATGTAGGTGGAGACCGCTTCCTCGCGCTCGTGCATAGCCGTGATGTAGCCGCTGTCCACTGCACCGCGGTCCAACAGCAAGCTGCCGGCTTCAAAAATTGCGGCATCCCGGGTAGTGGCCGTCCCATGGAGGATCACGCTGCTCGAGGCAAGGATCTTTGACCCACCTTCTCTGGCTTCGGATGCAGGCGCGTCGACCCCTGTGGCAGCGCGGAGGCTGCCGGAGCTGTTAGAGATGCGGTGAAGCCATTCGAGGAAGAGCTTGAGTTCTGAGCTTGAGAGCTGATCCGAGTGCGAGGCCTGGAGCGCGGCATTAAGGGCAATGGCGGCAACCACCACTGATGATTTGCCGGAATCATCCGGTGCCGCCTCTTTGGCCTCGTCCGTGGACACCGCGAAGATCATGGCGTCCCGCGTCATGGTGGAAAGTTCAAGGTTGCGGTCTGCAATCGGCTCCGCGATGAGCATGAGAGTGACACCGACGTTGGCTGCCAGAATGCTTCTGGCCGCTTCCCGTGGAGGCACGTTGAGCTGGCCCGTGACGGCCGCCTTGTTCAGCATTTCCTCCATCAGGGCTTCAGCATCGGCCACGATGGAGGGACGTCTTTCAGGCCGGATATTGCCGAACATCACGAGGTACAGCTCGGGCTGGTTGAGCCCGAACTCGACGTGGTTGTCCCACATCCGCCGGATATCCTCCAACGGTTTGCCGGACGGGGCAAAGTCGCGTTCGCCCTTTACATATTCTTCGAAGCCAGCTGTAACAACTGCGTCGAACAGCCCTTCCTTGTCGCCAAAGTGGTGATACAGCGTGGGTGCCGTAACCCCTGCCAGCTGGGTGATCTGCCGCGTGGATACAGGCGCTCCCGCTGATCTGGCGAGCAATTCAGCCGCCGCACGCAGCAGTCTCGCCTTAGGCGGTAACTGGCCATCGAAACTCATAGCCGCTACCCTAGCACCTATAGCGTTGCTATATGAAGTGCATCACATACAATTTTTTCAGAACTTTTTTCAGGCAAAGCAGCTACCGTCGGACGTAGCAGTACCGACTTCCAGCATCCGACGACGCAGCATGGTTACCGGCAGAGAATGAGGACCTTCAGTGCAGAACTTCCCAGGAGTAGGCGTAAGCCCCGGCCGCATTATTGGCACCATCCGCCAGATGCCCAAACCGATCAGCGAACCCATTGCTGGTGAGCAACTGCAGCAGGGGATCTCCGCAGAGGAGGCCACGGCGCAACTCAAAGCAGCAGCTAAGGCAGTGCATGATGAGCTCAAGGAGCGCGCCGTCAAGGCCACCGGGGATGGCAAGGCCGTCTTGGAAGCCACTGCACTTATGGCCACCGACACCATGCTCATCAAGGGCGCAGGCAAACTGATCGCTCGGGGAACGTCCGCCGAACGCGCCATCTGGGAATCAGGGGCGTCTGTCTCTGAGATGCTGCTCAATCTCGGCGGCTACATGGCCGAGCGCGCCACCGATGTCCTGGATGTGCGGGCCAGGATCGTCGCTGAACTGCGCGCAGTCCCCGCGCCCGGCATCCCCGAATCAGACACTGCGTTCATCCTGGTGGCCGAGGACCTGGCACCTGCCGATACCGCAACCCTCGACCCCAACAAGATCCTGGCGCTGGTAACTGCAGGCGGCGGGCCCCAGTCCCACACAGCCATCATTGCCCGCTCTCTCGGATTGCCGGCCGTCGTTGCCGCGGTTGGCGTCGATGAACTGCCGGACGGCACCGAAGTTTTTGTCGATGGCGCAGCCGGAACCGTCACCGCGGAGCCCGACGAGTCACTGCGTTCTTCCGCGGAGGCGTGGGCGGCAACGGCATCGCTGCTGGCAGAGTTCAGCGGTACGGGTTCGACGGCGGACGGTCACTTGGTCCCGCTTCTCGCCAACGTGGGAGGCGCTAAGGATGCTGTGGCTGCTGCTGCCCTCGGCGCCGAGGGAGTAGGGCTCTTCCGCACCGAATTTTGCTTCCTCGAACGCGATACCGAGCCCAGTGTCGAAGAGCAGGCGGCGGCCTACAAGGGCGTTTTTGATGCGTTCCCGGGCAAGAAAGTTGTGCTCAGGACCCTCGATGCCGGTGCCGACAAGCCCCTCCCGTTCCTCACCGACGCCACAGAACCGAACCCGGCCCTCGGGGTCCGCGGCTACCGGACCGACTTCACCACTCCCGGCGTCCTGGACCGCCAGCTTGAGGCCATTGGATTGGCGGCGAAAGACTCCGAAGCCGACGTGTGGGTGATGGCACCCATGATCTCGACGGCGGAAGAGGCTGCGCGTTTCGCCTCCATGTGCGCCGACGCGGGAATCAGCACCCCTGGCGTAATGGTGGAGGTTCCTTCGGCCGCTCTGACAGCCGAAGCGATCCTGCGGGAGGTCGGGTTTGCCAGCCTGGGAACCAACGACCTCACGCAGTACGCCATGGCCGCCGACCGACAGCTTGGTCCCCTCGCGGGCCTCAACACACCCTGGCAACCGGCGGTGCTGCGGCTGGTCGGACTGACGGTTGAGGGGTCGGTGGCAGAAGGCAACAACAAGCCCGTTGGCGTCTGCGGGGAAGCGGCAGCCGACCCAGCCCTGGCCGTTGTCCTCACAGGCTTGGGTGTTTCCACACTCTCCATGACTGCCCGCTCCCTGGCCGCAGTTGCCGCTGTGCTGAAGACCGTCACTCTGGCCGAGGCCCAGGAACTGGCCAAGCTGGCCCTTTCCGCTCCCAGCGCTACCGAAGCCCGGGCATGGGTCCGTGCCAAGCTGCCCGTACTGGAGGAGCTGGGCTTGTAGGGCTCAGCCGCCCGGGCAGCCCGTGTCCCCCCGGGCGGATACAGCCGGGTTAGTATTCAGCCATGGCACTGATAGCCCCACGGGTCACAGGCGCACTGCCCGCTGACGATGCCCGCAAGCTCAAGCGAGCCCTCGAGGGCAGCCACGACATCACTGTCTTTGTCGACGGCACTGTCCACCGGCTGCCCCCGCAGGCGAGGGACGCCGTCGTCGACGTCCTGACGCGTTTCAGTGAGGGCGACGCCGTCACCGTCAGCAGTGTGGAGGAAATGCTCACCACCTCGCGTGCGGCCGAACTCGCGGGGATATCGCATACCTATCTGCGCAATATGACAGATCGTGGCGAGATCCCGGTGCAGTACAGGGGCACGCACCGGCGGATCCGGCTGACGGACATCATGGCCTGGCTGGAGACGCAGAAGAAGTCCGTGGAATCGCAGGAATCGGAGGCGTCGAAAGACCCGGAAAACTCCGAAGCCTGACCGCACCTCGGCCGGTCATTGACAGCACGCTGGGTGCCTAAGCAGTATTGTGAGCGGTAACAATTTGGTCGGAGCCACGGGCTGCGGCACGAAAGGGAGTTATGCGCACGGAGCTTGATGAACTGAACTGGGCCGGCAACTACCGCTACGGAGCTCCCGTGATCCACCGGCCAGGCTCGGTGCAGGAAGCGCAGGAACTCGTCGCCGGCGCCCCGAACATCAGGGCCCTTGGCTCCCGCCACTCCTTCAACTCCATTGCCGATTCCGCGGGGGCCCTGCTCTCGCTGGAGGCCTTGGACCCCGCCATCACCATTGACCCTGCAGCGCGGACCGTCACAGTTTCAGGCGGAACGCGTTACGGGACCCTGGCGGAGGAGCTGGAGCGGAACGGCTTTGCCCTGCCCAACCTCGCCTCACTGCCGCACATCTCCATAGCCGGCGCCATTTCCACGGCAACGCACGGATCCGGCGATCGCAACGGCAATCTCGCTACCTCGGTAGCTGAACTCGAGCTGATTGGGGCCGACGGGAACCTTCGCAGACTTCGCCGCGGAGACCCCGACTTCGACGGCTCGGTGGTGGCACTCGGCGCCCTGGGCATCGTCACGCAGGTGACCCTGGACATCGAGCCCACCTTCTCTGTTCGCCAGGACGTTTTCGAGGCACTCTCCTGGGAGCAGGTGCTCGCGGATATCGACGCCGTCACCGGCAGTGCCTACAGCGTGAGTCTGTTCACAGACTGGCAAGGGGAGACGGTGGCGCAATCCTGGTTGAAGAGCCGCGGGTACGACGGCGGTGTCCCCAACGCCGCATACAGCGCCGGTTTTTACGGCGGCTCCCCGGCCCTTCGAGCAATGCACCCATTGCCCGGCTTCTCAGGCGAGGATTGCACCCAGCAGCTAGGCGTTCCCGGGCCCTGGTCCGAGCGCCTGGCACACTTCCGGATGGCCTTCACGCCAAGCAGTGGGGCCGAGCTGCAAAGCGAATACTTCGTGGCACGGGAGAACGCCACGGAGGCCATCGCCGCAATCCGGGGACTCTCTGAGCACATCACTCCCCTGCTGCAGGTCTCGGAAATCCGCACCATCGCCGCCGATCAGCTGTGGCTCAGCCCTGCCTACGGTCAGGCAACAGTGGGCCTCCACTTCACCTGGAAGCCCGAGCAGGCAGCTGTTGAGAAGGTCCTTCCGCTGATGGAGGAGAGGCTGGCCCCGCTGGGAGCCAGGCCGCATTGGGGCAAGCTCTTCCAGGCAGATGCAGCAGCCCTCGCGCCGCTGTATCCCCGTTTCGCAGATTTCATTTCGCTGGCCGAACGGGTGGATCCTGAGCACAAATTCCGCAACAGCTTCCTGGAAAGCAAGGTGTTTGGCGGCTAGCTCTTCGTACGCGGCAGGCCGGGCCCAAGCGAGGGCCGTGGCCCGGAATCAGATGCGTGGGCGGGAGGCCCAACGCCGCGCCTTGAGGGCCGCGTGGAGTTCCAGCCGCACCATTCCCTTGAGCGGATCAACTCCCAGCACCTGCCGGATCCTGCCGAGCCTGTTGTAGATGCTGCTCCGATGCAGATGCAGCTTGTCAGCAACATCCTGGACCGAACCGTCATTGTCGTAGAGCAGCTCAAGCACGGGGAGAAGCTCTCCGTTGCGGTCGTGGTCCTCCAGGAGATGGAAGTACACGGAACCTGCATCTGCCCACGCTCCTGTGCCGCCCCCGGCTGAGGCGAGCAGCTGGTACATCCCCGTATCGCGGCAGTCCACCAGCTCTCCGAGCTGCGGATCAACTGCTGCTGCCTGCGCCGCCTGCTTCGACTGACGATAGGCCTCGTTCAGCTCCCGCGGCTTACTGAAACCTTCACTGCAGCCAAGGATGATCCGCTGCACGGGCCGCCCGGCACGCTTGGCCAGCTCCAGCTGATAATGCACCAGGACCTGCGCGTGGCTGGCCCGGCCGACGGACTCCCGGAACAGCACCACAGCATGGGTTTCCGTGCCAGCACTGAACAGGGTGGAATCCACTCCGATGGTTGCCTGCAGCGCAGCAGACCTGTGGATGAGGGTGGACGCGATCGGATCCGGGCCTTCAGTCCAGCCATCGGCATCGATGATGGTCACCAACTGCCAAGGCCCCTTGCCCTGAACTTCCTTCCAGCCGGCGACGGCCGCCACAGCGTTGCTCTCCCCGGCGCACGCCTTAAGGAATTCCTGCTCACGTCGGCGGCGGAACTCTGATTCTGCCGTGTTGGACTCGAGCAGGAGGCCGGACAGCACCTCCAACTCGTCCCGGACGCCGGGCAGCTGACTCAGGATCGCCGTCGCGCTTTCATCTTCAAGGTCCTGTTGGACCCACAGATATCCCACGCGGAAACCGCGCACCAGCAGCGGGACGCAGACGCGGCCCAGCATCCCCAGGTCCTCGTTGGCAGGCACGACGACGGGACGCACCGCCGTCGCGATCCCGTGCGAAAGCTGCCAGGCGCTGACATCCGCCGGGACCCGTTTGCTCAGCAGGAAGTTCACCCGCACGCGGTCGGCGTGGGATTGGTTGGAGCTGTAAGCGAGCAGGACACCGTCGAGGTCCTCAAGGGAAAGCCCCCGCCCCAACTTGAGTGCCACGTGCTCGACGAGCTGTTCCACATCCTGTACCCGCATGCTGCAACAGTACTGCTCATGCGGCCTCGGCAACCCACCTTCCTGCACGAACAGGAGGCGACAGTTGACGCTAGAGGCTTCGACAAATGTCGAGGTCAATCTGCGCAAACCCGCGAAAACAGGCGGAAGTTGAGTTCTGTCCCGATAATTTCCATGTCGTGTGCCTCACAACCGGATTTATTCTGGAATCACATCCACAGATCCATCCTGGCCCTTACAAAGCCGCCGAACCTGGAGCCCAAAATGATCATCGGTATCCCCAAAGAGATCAAGAACAATGAATTCCGCGTGGCCATCACCGCTGCTGGAGTTCACGAATTCCTTATGCACGGCCACACAGTCCTGGTGGAACGCGGCGCAGGGCTGGGCTCGGGAATCACTGATGAGGAATACGCGATTGCCGGCGCCGAGATCGTGACTGACCCGGACGATGTCTGGGGCCGCGCAGACATGGTGATGAAGGTCAAGGAACCCATCAAGGCCGAATACCACCGGTTCCGCAAAGGGCTCATTCTGTTCACCTACCTGCACCTGGCAGCAGAGCCGGAACTGACCCAAGAACTAATCAACTCCGGCGTCACTGCCATCGCCTACGAAACGGTGCAGGAAGGCCGCACACTTCCACTCCTGGCCCCCATGTCTGAGGTGGCAGGCCGCTTGTCGGTCCAGGTCGGAGCCGCTTCGCTGATGGCCCCAGCCGGAGGCAAGGGTGTGCTGCTGGGCGGCGTACCGGGAGTCCGTCCTGCCAAGGTTGTGGTGCTCGGCGCCGGAGTAGCCGGAACCAACGCCGCGGCGATGGCACTCGGGCTTGGGGCGGACGTCACCATCCTGGACATCAACATTCCCCGCCTCCGGGAACTCGATGCCCAGTACCAGGGCCGCCTGAAGACGGTGGCGTCCAACAAATACGAGATTGAAAAGTCAGTAGTGGACGCTGACCTGGTGATCGGATCCGTGCTGATCCCGGGAGCCAAGGCACCCAAGCTGGTGACGAATGAGCTCGTTGCACGGATGAAGCCGGGCTCGGTTCTGGTGGACATCGCGGTGGACCAGGGTGGCTGCTTTGAGGACACCCACCCCACAACGCACCAGGAGCCCACGTACAAGGTCCACAACACAATCTTCTACTGCGTGGCCAACATGCCCGGCGCCGTTCCGAACACCTCCACCTACGCGCTCACCAACGTCACCCTGCGCTATGGCGTCGCGTTGGCGAACCTGGGCGTCAAGGCGGCCTTCGAGAAGGATCCCGCACTGGCCGCCGGCCTCAACATCGCCGCCGGCCATGTGGCCCACCATTCCGTGTCGGAGGCACACAACCTGCCGCTCGTCGCAGATTGGCACCAGTTGGTTAGCGCCTGATTTTCCCATCGACTGCTCCATTAGTGCCTTTTGATGCGTCAAGGGGCACTAACGGAGCAGTCGGTGGGGTTAAGCCAGCTCCCGGGCCTTTTCTATTAATTTGAGGACGGCGACTGCGTCTTGGGGGTTGACCGGGAGGGGAAGTGCAGAGGAGGCCCCGCCGTCGTGGATCTTTTCCCCCAGGAGCCGGTAGAACTCGGGGTAGGCACCACGTTCCGTTGGCAGCTTGTCGAGGTGGCCGTCGCGGCCGAGGGTCCCGGCCCACTCAGGGGCTTCGAGGCCATAGTCGAGGTCCAGCGGGCTTCCACCGGCCACGATGTAGGGTTCCTGGGGGTCCACGCCGTGCTTGGTGAACCCGCCGTCGCTGCCCAAAAGCCGGAAGCGGGGACCTTGCTGCGCGCACAGCATGTTCATCCAGAGGTGGCTGGTGACGCCGGAGTCGTGACGCAAGGCCAGGAACGCGTCGTCGTCCACGTTTTCGCCGGGGCGCCTGATCTGGAGTTCGGCGTGAGTGACCGTGGCCGGGCCAAAAAGCTGAAGCGCCTGGTCCAGAAGGTGGGTACCCAGATCAAACAGAACCCCTCCTCCTTGCTCGGCCGTCGCTTCAGCTTTCCAGGCTTTGGAAATCTGGGGCGACCAGCGCTCGAACCGAGATTCGAATCGGGCCACATGTCCCAGGGCGCCGTCGGCGAGGATGGTCCTGAGAGTGAGGAAATCTCCGTCCCAACGGCGATTATGGAAGACTGTGAGTACGCGCCCAAGGCGTTCGGCCAGTCCGATGAGTTCCTCGCCTTCACTGCTGCTCACTACAAAAGGCTTGTCGACCACGATGTCGAGGCCCGCTTCCAAGGCAGCCTTCGCAAGCGGAAAGTGGGTTGCCGGAGGGGTGCCCAGAACCAGCAGGTCGAGCTCCCCGGCTATCCCGAGGATGTCTTCGGGGGTGTCCACAACCCTCGTCGCCGGGTAGCGCTCGGAGGCGGCGGACTTCCGGCCGGCGTCGGAGGTTGAAATGACCTCGAGGGAGAAAGCAGGATTGGCCGCGATCAGCGGGGCGTGGAAAACGCTGCCCGACAACCCATACCCGGCCACCGCCGTTCGGATGGGGGCTGGCCGGCCGGCGTGAACGGAAGAGTCTGTAGTCATGGAGCAACGCTACCCCCGGACGCTCCCTCACATCCCGACCAAATTTCCCCAACCCTCCCTCACATCCGGGACCAAATTCCCAAACCCTCCCTCACATCCCGACCGCTAGGCACCCCCGGCGGACGAAACGTGAAGGAGGGTTCCCCCAAAACCCGCGAAATGTGAAGGAGGGTTCCCCCAAAGCCCCGAAACGTGAAGGAGCGTCCCCAAAAAACCCCCGAAACGTGAGGGAGCGTTCAGGGGCGGGCTAATCCTGGCGAACCACCCGTGTGACAAGCTCGCGCCACGATTCCGCCAGCCGCTCGGGAGTTATTCCTTGTGCCCTCACGGCATGGAGAATCCGGTCGGTATCAAGAGTTGCGCTCAGTGCTCCCGCCATGAGGTACGGGTCGGCGTTCATCCCCGCGGCCCTCAAAAGCATCTCGAGATGGCTGTGCCAGAGGAGCACGGCGGGCACCTCGAACTTGTTCCGTGTGGATGTTTCCGCGAGGCGCGCAAGGTCGCCAAACTCGAGAATGTAGCCGATCCGGCCACTTCCGAAGGCCACAAGTCTTTCAAGTGGCGGTGCCCCCGGCCCCAAAGGAGGAGGCCCAAACATAAACTTCCGCTGGAAGTCTGCCTCGGCGTCGCTCAAGAGCGTCATCATCAGTCCCGCCTTGCTGCCGAAGCGGCGGAAGACAGTTCCTTTGCCCACGCCGGCGCGAACAGCAAGCTTGTCCATCGTGAGAGACCCCACCCCGCACTCGTCCAGGAGCTCACGTGCCGCAACAAGCAGGCGTTCCCGGTTCCGGGCGGCGTCGCTGCGCTCTGAATCCTCACCCGGGGATCCGGAGCGGATTGGGATAAGGCTCACAAAAAACATTCTAGACCCGGGAATAAGATCCGGACCGCAGTCCGTTTAGATCAGGTGAAGGGCCCACAAGGCCTCCTAACCAACCGGCCGCCGCCTTCCGGTGGCCAGACAGAAGGAGTTTTTCATGTCAAAGAGCACCGTACTCGCCCTCGTCGGCAGCCTGCGCGCAGAGTCCACCAACCAGAAGCTTGCCGAGGCCATCCAGGTCAACGCCCCGGAGCAGGTCGAGGTCATCATCCACGAAAGCCTGGGAAACATCCCCTTCTACAACGAGGATATCGACGTCGAAGGCCAGGTGCCGGCCGCTGCGGCAGCACTGCGGGCCGCCGCTTCCGATGCCGATGCCCTGCTGCTGGTGACCCCCGAGCACAACGGCACCATTCCCGCCTCCCTGAAGAACGCCATCGACTGGCTGTCCCGCCCGTTCGGCGCAGGCGCCCTCACCGGCAAGCCGACCGGCGTCGTCGGAACCGCTTATGGTCAGTTCGGCGGAGTCTGGGCCCAGGATGAGACCCGCAAGGCTGTAGGCATCGCCGGCGCCCAGGTCATTGAGGGCGTCAAGCTCGCCGTGCCGGGTTCCGTGGTGCGCTTTGCTGAAATCCATCCGAAGGACGACGCCGAAATCGTCGGGCAGATCAAGGATGTCTTCAATGCGATTGCTGAGAGCAGCCCAGTCGCCGCTGCCTGATCTTTCCAGCTGATGTACGACGCCTCCCGGCCGCCGATTCAGGCAGCCGGGAGGCGTTCTGCATTTCAACCCTGACCCCTGAGGGCCAGACGTATTAAACCGTGACACAGCTGTCGCCGAACCGTCATCTGAAACATATTCCGCCCCTCCCCGCTGAGCCGTAACGTTGATATACGGATTGCAACGGGGCTGGAGGTGCGGGTTGTCATGAGGACCTCGCAGGGTTTCACGAGGGTAGCGGGATTGGCCTGCTGCCTGGCAATTCCCCTGTGGCTCGGAGGCTGCACCTCGTCGGACACCAGCTCCACCACGGGCGCTGCGGAAGGTTCAGCACTGAGCCAGCTGACACCGGCGCCCGCTCTTGCCGCACCCGAGCCGGAAGCCCAGCCGGCACCAACCCCTGTAACGGAGCCTGCTGAAGGGGGCAGCCCTCAGTTGGCACCCCGCGGAACGGCTGGGCCTTATCAGGAGCCTGCAGCCGAAACGCCACCGCCAGGCACCACGTCAGGAGGGTCTGCATCCACGGCCTCGTCGTCGCCAGGCCCGGCTCTTCCGCCTGAACCCTCCCCTACGCAAGGGGCCGCGCTTCCTGCGGGTAATCCTCCGGCTCCCGCTGCCAGTGCCCGGCAGTCCGGAACGGCCTACTTCGTTATGCTCGACGACGGCGGCAGTGGCGGAGTCCGCTTCGGCTGCAACGACAGCCTGGTGTCAGTACCCCTTGCCGCCCCACTCGCAAACGAACCACTCCAATCCGCTCTTCAGGCCCTTCTGCCTGGGAGCAGCGGCGGCGGCTCCGCCCCTGACGGGCTCTACAACTCCTTGGCCTCTTCCACGCTCAGCTTCGTCTCGGGTTACTTCGACGGATCCACAGTGGTGGTGAACCTTAGTGGCACTGTAAGTCCTGCGGGTACCTGCGACATCCCCAGGATTGAGGCCCAGCTGACACAGACAGCCGTCACGGCGGTAGGTGCAACACGGGCGGAAATCTACATCAACGGACGGCGACTGGCCGAGGTCCTCAGCCTTCGCTAAATCTGCAGCAGGCGGGAGCGTCGGCATCCCAACCTCACCGAAAGGCAACAGAGGTTGCATACTTAGCAACTGATGGTTGTATCCTGAGGAATGTGAGCCACGAGACACTGGATGCCGCAGCACAGTTGCTGCCCGCTGAAGCCGTTGAAGCAATCGAACGAGCGGCCACGTCCGCCCACCGCCACGAGGAACTCTTCTCGGAGCGCGCCGCCAACATCAAGCAGTCAGCCGTACGCGATGTCTTTGACATTTCCATGCGCCCCGGGCTGGTCTCATTGGCCGGAGGCAACCCGTACCTGCAGTCACTCCCGCTGGACCGGCTCGCAGAAACAGCCGCCGCCATCATCGCCGAACAGGGAATGATCGCGCTTCAATACGGCAGCGGCCAGGGCTCCCTGGAATTGCGGACACAGATCTGCGGGGTCATGGCCGAGGAGGGAATCCTTGACGCCGTTCCGGAGAACGTGGTTGTCACGGCCGGGTCGCAGTCGGCCCAGGACATCGCCGCAAAAGTCTTCTGCAACCCCGGCGACGTCGTCCTCGTAGAGAATCCAACCTATGTGGGTGCTCTGAATGCCTTTGAGGCGTACCAGGTGCAGGTGGAAACCGTTCCCATGGACGAAGATGGCCTTGTCCCTGAATTGCTGCGCGCGAAAATCGCTGCTCTGCAAAGTGCCGGGAAGAGAATCAAGTTCCTCTACACCATCCCCAGCTTCAACAACCCGTCAGGCATTACTCTCGCCCAGGAGCGCCGCCAAGAGATAGTTGATATATGCCGCAACGCAAATATCTTGATTCTGGAAGATAACCCCTACGGTCTTCTGCGCTTCGACGGGCAGCCTCTGGCCCCGCTGAGGAAGGATAACCCGGACGACGTGATTTACCTCGGCTCGTTCTCCAAGATCTTCGCGCCGGGATTGCGTGTGGGTTGGGCATTGGTCCCGGCACACCTTCAGCGCCGCTACTATCTGGCCTCCGAATCGGTAACGCTGTGCCCCCCTGCCTTCAACCAGATGCTGGTCTCTGCCTACCTGCGGGACTTTGACTGGAAGGGGCAGATCCGCACGTACCGCGGACTCTACGAGGAGCGTTGCCAGGCAATGCTGACTGCCCTCGAACAGCACATGCCTGAGGGCATGAGCTGGACGCGGCCCGAGGGTGGTTTTTTCGTCTGGGTTACGCTTCCGGTTGGAGTGGATACATATCCGCTGCTTCACAAGGCCATCGAGGCGGGGGTTGTTTTCATTCCCGGAGCAGCATTCACCCATTCGACTGAACCCTCCAACAAGCTCAGGCTTGCCTTCAGCGCGGTTCCACCCGAAGCCATAGACAAAGGTGTCCGCAGGTTGGCACCCGTGATGCGGGAAGCAATTGCAGCACTGTAGCCTGAAAACCATCCCGGGCTCAGCCCGGAGATGCATCGACTTAAAGGAGCAGGAATATGACCGGAATTATTGTTGTCGGCGTAGATGGCAGTGAAACGGCGATGAAGGCTGCCGAGACGGCCGCAGGTCTCGCCGCTTCCATGGGAGCCACCCTCCACGTGGTGAGTGCGTTCGACAGCGACCGCACTGAAGTCTTCGGAAGCGGGAGCGACCAGTGGATCGTCTCCGATGCCGGTGCAGCGGAGAAAGTTGCCCGCGGCGTCGCCGATCGCCTGCGGACACCGGAGTTGAACGTGACTTATTCCGCGGCGCGCGGAAAGCCGGCCGAGGCACTGATCAATGAAGCCGAGCGGAGTGACGCCCGGATGATCGTGGTGGGCAATCGTCGTATGCGGGGAATTGGCCGCGTGCTGGGCAGCGTGGCCAACAGCGTTGCTCACAGCGCGCCTTGCGATGTCTACATTGCCAAGACGGACGACGTCGCCTGAGGCCGCCCCACTTCCTCACCTTCGCGTGAAGCTCCTCCGGTTGCCATCAGTCACTGGAGGAGCGACCACACTCCGGCCATGACTACTCCGCGGAACAGCGGTCCGCGTTCACCATTCGCTGGCCGTCACCATCAGCTAGCTAAGCCCTCGTTCAGTCAAGCAGCAGGGCAGGCTCTTCGAGGATGGCCGCGACGTCCGCCATGAACCGCGCCGAAAGATCCCCATCCACCACCCGGTGGTCAAAGGAGCCACCCAGAGTGGTGATCCAGCGCGGGATGACCTCTCCATCCAGCACCCATGGCTTCTGCTTAATGGTGCCGAAGGCAACGATGGCTACCTCGCCCGGGTTAATGATGGGTGTGCCGGTATCAATTCCCAGCGCGCCGATGTTCGTGACAGTGAGCGTGCCGCCCTGCATCTGTGCCGGCTGGGTCTTGCCTGCACGTGCTGTGGTTGCCAGGTCGTTGAGGGCCAGGGCCAGCTCCTTGAGGGAGAGATCCTGCGCATTCTTGATGTTGGGCACCATGAGGCCCCGCGGTGTAGCGGCGGCAATACCCAGGTTCATGTAGTGCTTGACGTGGATTTCGGCTGTATCGCTGCCGTCGGTGCTGTCCACCCAGGTGGCATTGACGCTGGGATTACGCGCGGCAGCCCAAATGACCGCCTTTGCGAGGATCAGGAGGGGGGAGACCCGGATGCCCTCAAAATCACGTGATACCTTGAGCCGCTTCACGAACTCCATGGTCCGGCTTGCATCAACATCCACAAAGATGCTGACGTGCGGGGCCGAGAACGCCGACTCCACCATCGCCTTGGCCGTCGCCTTGCGGACACCCTTGACCGGGATGCGCTCGATGCGCTGGTCCTGCGGCTTGCCGGACTTGCCCCAGAACGAATCGGCTTTATCCAATTCGGCGTCGCGCTGCGATTGGTAGCTCACCAGATCCTCACGCGTAACTTCGCCGCGGGCGCCTGTAGGAACGACGTCGGAGAGGTCGATACCAAGATCCCGGGCAATTTTGCGGACAGGGGGCTTCGCGAGGACCTTGTTCACCAGCCCGCTGATGGTGCCGCCTAGAGTCTGGCGGTCGGCGTCCGGGACGGCGCCAGCCGTGGCCGCGGCCTCCGGAGTTTCCATCCGCTGGACCTGAGGAGGCGCGACGGCGGCCGGCATGTCAGAAGGAGGAACAGGCGTTACGGACGCATCCGCCGGGACGCCCATGCCCGAGGATTTCCGCGGCCGGCGCTTCACGGCGTCGGCCTTGGGACCCGATCCGACCAACGGTCCGCCAGCCTCCGGACCCGTGCCGGGAGTATCCTCCGGCAGCTTGCCGTACAGCGGCACGGCCGGCGTCGAAGCGGCGGGTTCTGCTGTCCGGAGGGCGGGGGCCGGCACGTCCGCGGGAGTGGGGTCCCCGGCAATGGCGTCGCTGACGCTGATGATCGGGGTTCCGACGTCGATGGTCACGCCTTCGGGGACCAGCAGTTCGGTCACGGTACCGGCGAAAGGCGACGGCAGTTCGACGAGCGACTTAGCGGTTTCAATCTCGCAAAGGACGTCGTTGATAGCCACGGTGTCTCCGGCCTTCACCTTCCAGGAGACGATTTCAGCCTCGGTCAGCCCTTCGCCCACATCGGGAAGGTTGAACTTGTTCAGAGTCATGGAGTCCTCGGTTTCGAAACGATCAAGGGCGGCGTTGGAACTTGCTGCAGACTGGATTCAGTAGGCCAGGGCGCGGTCCAGCGCCTCAAGAATCCTGTCGATGTCCGGCAGGTAATCCTCTTCCACCTTGGCTACGGGATAAGGCATGTGGAAGCCTCCCACCCGGATCACCGGAGCCTCCAGCGACAGAAACGCCCGCTCACTGATACGTGCGGCGATCTCGCCGCCGATTCCACCAAAGGTGGGGGCCTCGTGGGCCACGATCAGCCGGCCGGTCTTTTTTACGGACTCCGTGACGGTTTCGAAGTCGATGGGGGAAATGGAACGCAGGTCGATGACTTCGACGCTGCGGCCGTCTTCCTCCGCCGCGTTTGCCGCTGCAAGGGCAACCGGCACGAGAGGCCCGTACGCAACGACGGTGGCGTCCTGACCTTCCCGGATCACGTGGGCCTTGAAAGGATCATCGGCGAGCCCGGGGGCCTGGATGTCGACGTCGCCCTTGAGCCAGTACCGGCGCTTGGGCTCAAAGACGATAACGGGGTCCTGGCACTCCACTGCCTGCTGGATCATCCAGTACGCGTCGTGGGCGTTGGACGGGGTGATGATGCGAAGGCCTGCGGTATGCGCGAAGAGCGCCTCGGGCGATTCCGAGTGATGTTCCACCGATCCGATGCCGCCGCCGTACGGAATGCGGATCACTACGGGAACGGTGAGGTTGCCGTGGCTGCGCGCATGCATTTTGGCCAGCTGGGTGGTGATCTGGTTGAACCCCGGGAACACAAAGCCGTCGAACTGGATTTCGCAGACCGGGCTGTAGCCCCGCAGGGCCAGCCCGATTGCTGTACCGATAATGCCGGACTCAGCGAGGGGTGTGTCTACGACTCGGTCGGCGCCGAATTCACCGATCAGCCCGTCAGTGACGCGGTAAACGCCGCCGAGGGGTCCAATGTCCTCGCCCATGAGCAAGGACTTGGGGTTGTTGGCCAATACAGCCCGGAGGCCTTCGTTGATCGCCTTCGCGATGGTCATGGTGGTCATCAGTGCGCCGCCCCTTCAGCTGCATCTTCAAATCCTGCGCTGTACTGCTCGAACCAGGCGAGCTCCTCAGCCACCAGCGGATGCGATTCCACATAGGCGTTCGCGAAGGCTGCCCGGATGTCAGGCGTCTCAAGATCGTGGGTGGTGCGCCGCACATATGAGGCGAGTTCATCGCCGTCGGCCTTGACCTGCTCAAAGAAGGCATCATCTGCCAGGCCAGCGGCGCGCAGATAGACCTCGAGCCTCGCGAGAGGATCCTTCGCCCGCCAGGCATCCTCCTCAGCGGAGAGCCTGTATTTGGTGGGATCATCAGCGGTAGTGTGCGCGCCCAACCGGTAGGTGAAAGCCTCGATCAAAACAGGCCCCTTGCCCGAACGTGCGTGCTCCAGCGCCCACTCCGTCACAGCATGTACGGCGATGACATCATTGCCGTCCACGCGGATGCCGGGGAAGCCGTAACCCTTAGCACGGTTGGAGAGGGGTATGCGGGTCTGGACGGCGCTGGGGACCGAGATAGCCCAATGGTTGTTCTGGCAGAAGAACACCACGGGAGCGTTGTACGAGGAGGCAAAAACCATGGATTCATGCACGTCACCCTCGGAGCTGGCACCGTCACCGAAGTAGGCAACGACGGCGGCAGGCGGCTCCGTTCCCGCCGGATCCGAGGCGGCGGCGAGCTTCTGGTCGCGCTGGATCCCCATCGCGTAGCCCACGGCATGGAGGGTCTGGGCGGCAAGAACCAGCGTGTAGAGATGGAAGTTAGTGTCCTTGGGGTTCCATCCACCGTTGGAGACACCGCGGAACTGCCGCAGGAGTTCGGACAGGTCGACGTTCCGGGTCAGGGCCACGCCGTGCTCGCGATAGGTGGGGAAGATGTAGTCCTGGGGCTGGCTGGCCCGGCCTGAGCCGATCTGGGCTGCCTCTTGCCCGGTCAGCGGGACCCAGAGCGCGAGCTGCCCCTGCCGCTGAAGAGCTGTGGCCTCCTGGTCGAACCGCCTGATGGCCGCCATGTCCGCATAAAAACCGCGGAGCTTGCCGGCGTCGAGCTTGTTGGCGTACTCCGAAAAAACAGGATCGCTGCCCAAGGTTCCGTCCGGTCCCAGCAGCTGCACCATCTGGGCATCGGGTTCCCCCATGGCCGCCTCGGCTTCCGCCTCGAGCTGGTCGTCTACCTCGGTTCCGTCGAACTCGGTGGAGGGCAGATGTGTGGCGCCCATACCGTCTCCTCGCTTGCCGCATAAGAATGCGCTGCAATGTCGCTGGGATATATGCTCTTCGGGGAATATATTCCCATCGGAGCATATATTGTGGCTTACTGATCCTTACTTTATCCGCAGTAAGGTAGCGGAAGCCGCCTCGTTAAGCGCTAGGAACGCTGTGGGGCTTTTGTATAGTTCGCACAGAGTTCCAAGAACCGGGTGTTCGCCTCTGTTTCTCCAATGGTGACGCGTACACCTTCGTCCCCAAAGGCCCGGACGGAGAGTCCTGCTTCTTCCGCCTTACGGGAGAAATCCGAGCTGTTTTGGCCCAGGTTAAGCCAGACAAAATTTCCCTGGGCCTCAGGAACGAACCATCCCAGTTCCTTGAGGCCCGCCGTTACCCGGTCCCGTTCGTCCACCAGCACTTGTACCCTTTCTACAACCTGGCTGAAGTTCTGCAGGGAGGTCACGGCTGCAGTTTCCGCTATCTGCGAGACAGCGAAGGGAGTGGCGGCCACCCGCAGGTGCTGCGTGAGATGTGGCTGGGAAATGCTGTACCCCACCCGAAGGCCTGCCAACCCATGGGCTTTCGAGAAGGTCCGAAGCACCACTACGTTGGGGTACTTCCTGTACATGTCGATGCCCTCGACAGCATGACTGTCGCGTACGAATTCCTGATAGGCCTCGTCGATCACCACAATCACGTCCGACGGCACGGTGTTGATGAAGCGCTCCGTCTCCTCGGCGCCCAAGCTCGGTCCGGTGGGGTTGTTGGGGGTGCAGAGGAGAATAACTTTGGTCCGCGCCGAAACTGCCGCGGCCATCGCCTCCAGGTCATGGCGCCCTTCAGGGGTCACGGGGACCCTGATGCTCTCGGCGCCGGCCAGTCCTACACAAATGGGATACGCCTCAAATGAGCGCCATGCGTAGATCACCTCGTCTGCTTTACCGTCCTCATTTTGCCCGGCGAATGCGGCAAGAAGCTGGTTCAGGGCACCAAGGCTCCCCGTCCCTGTGACAATGTCCTCCGCCGGAACGGACAAAAACCCCGCCAGAGCCGTCCGCAGCCTGGTACTCAACGGATCAGGATAGCGATTGAAGTCTGTTTGCGCCGCGATGGCTTCCACGACGGCAGGGATTGGCGGCAGCGGATTCTCGTTCGAAGACAGCTTGTAACTCGTGATGCCCTCGACGGCGAGGGGCGGCTTCCCGGCGGCATAGCGCGGGAGCCTGTCTACCACTGGCCGCGGCCTGATACCAGGGGCAATCTTTTCTGGTGTCGTCATGTGAACCAGCCTACTTCCACGTATCTGCCGCCTGCCCGCGTGTGAAAACATGGGGGATGCGTTCTTTCATTGTGCGGGTAGTTATCAACGGACTGGCTTTGTGGATTGCGAGCTGGATCCTTCCGGGGCTGGATATCTCCACGTCGGCCGCTTCTGAGGCCGTTGCCAGGACAGGCGTAACCGAAGGAACCGACACCATCGGGCTCATCCTCGCTTATTTGTTCATTGGATTGATCTTTGGACTGGTCAACGCTTTTGTGCGTCCCCTCGTCAGCCTGCTCTCCTTGCCCATCACTATTCTCACGCTTGGGCTGTTCACTATCATCATCAATGCAGCCATGCTCTACCTGACGTCCTGGCTCAGCAGCTTCACCCCGGTTGACTTCACCATCGACAGCTTCTTCTGGACAGCTATCCTGGCCGCCATCATCATCACCATCATTTCCCTGGTCGCCAGCCGCATTCCGGGAGCCCGCCGCAGCTAACGGAGGTCCGGGACAGCCAGCCGCCAGGCACGCCCCTACCGGCCGCCGTAGGGAAAGCCCGGATGCCGTTCCTTGCGGGCAGCGGAAACGCGACCAGCTTCCTTTGGCGGGACCTGAGGTTCGCGGACCATGCGGAAGCGGGTAGCCGTGGCGGCACCACCTGTGCCCACCACTCCGGCCAGAGCGGCGGTTGAAGCTATCAGCGAGGGGTCATCGCTGGCTGAAACGGCCCTTGCCCCTTCTTCGTAGTTGGTAAGTCTGTGCCCTGGTCCCAGCCCGGCCTCCTCCCCTGACGGGATCAGCGCAGGACTGGTCAGCGTCACCGTGACCCGGTCGCTGGTATCAGGGCTGGGGACGCCGTCACTCCCCGGCACCCAGTCCTGACGGTGCTCCAGGTGCAGGCTGCTGATTCCAGGCTGAGGAGTTATTCCACCGACCGGCGAGCCAGCGGTCAGCACATACTTCAGGTCGTACTCCGCAAGAAAGGCCCTGTCCTTGCTGAGGTTCATGGCATGGACGCCGCCCTGGCTGTAGCCCACGGCCACCACCTGGTCCTGTGCTGCTGCTCCGGCCTGCTGGAGGGCGGCACGGATAGCAGCGCCGGTGTATTGGGAGTCGTAGCCCAACCCTTCAGCGATACCGGCTTCATCAAAGGGATTGTCACCGCCTCTGGGGTTCCCTGGCTGCGTCCCAGGAATGATCACGATGAAAGCCTTCTGTCCGTCGTGGACGGTTTGGATGATTTCGATGCGACCGTGTCCCTGGGCATCCACGCTCCGGGCCCTGGCCAGCAGACCGGCGGGTGAAGCATCCAGATCAGTATCGGACGTCGCTTCCTCTACGGCTGTGACGGGACGGGGCTTGAGGTCCGGGAGTCCGCTTTCTGCCAGGATCCGGATAATGGACGGGACACCGGATCCCTTGGAACCAGGGCCAAGAGCCGTCGCTGCCGCCAAAGCCAAATCCGGCCGCACTCCGAGGAGGAGGCGCAGGCATAGAGGCACATTTCGGGCGAGGGCTTCTGTTGTTTCCCGGTTCATGAATCCGGTAAGTCGACTGTCTGTGATCTGGGCAGAGAACAGTTCAAAGGACCCCATTCCCATGCGGAGATTCTGGCCGCTCTGGCTTTCGGCTGCCTCATACTCACGCTGACACGCACGCACCTGGTTGCCGATGTCCTGCAGCTCCTGCCGGACCGCCCCGACCGCACGCCGGCCTTCCCCCACCGCATCGAGGGCCGCCACTCCGCTGGACCTGGGTTCGTTCCCGTAGTTGCACAGCTCCTGCCAGACACTGTGCGTTGCGGCCTCGACCGAGGTGAGCGTGCCTACGAGGACGTCCAGTGCCGCCGCGCCCGCCGCAAGCTCGGAAAGCTGGAAGCTGATGCCACGAACTCCGCCCCTGATCGACAAGTCCCCATCAGGCGGGGGCAACTGAGGGCGGAGCGGCCCGCCAGCACCTCCTGGTGAAATCTCAGCCATCAGTAACCGCCTGCCGCAGTCCGTGTGGAGGATTCCGCCACGTTCTGGGCGTGGTGCCGCACCGCTGTGGCCGCCTGATCCAGCTTCTCCCTTGCCCGACGCAAGGAAGCTGCCTGCAGCCCTACACTCAGGCGGTAGGCCCTGCCGGCCGGTGACTCCCAGCTTGCGAGCTCCAGTTGGGAAAGCCGGCGATGTACCGCCTCGACTTCAGTTATCCCCGCCTCAACCCGGCCAGCGAGCAGCTGGACCTCATAGCTCCGCGAAGCGCACTGGTTGAGATCCCCCGGTGTGATGGCGCTGCTCATTGTTGGACCCCCAAAAAGTGGATATGTGGCGGCGGAATCCCGGGAACAAGTCCGTCCAGGGAACTACAGGTCTGTCACTGCCCTTTCAATGTAAAGAACCTCCTTTCCGGCGTGAACAGACCACGGCGGCTATGTGGATAAGCGGGCATAACAACCAGTGCTGCTGTTGACGGGAAGTCACATGCCCGCCCGGCTTAGGCAGACTCGAAGTTCATGAAAGAATTGCCGCATGCCTCAAACTGCCGCCACAGCTGATACCCGTACGCCCTCCGGACGCATTGCGCTTGCCGCTTCCCCGGTCCAGATCGCGCTCGGCCCGCTGGACGGCCGCTACCAGTCCGCCGTCGCGCCGCTCGTTGACTACCTGTCAGAAGCAGCTCTGAACCGGGACCGCGTCGCTGTGGAGGTCGAGTGGCTGATTCACCTCACTGGCAACAACGTTCTTCCCGGAGCCGGACCGCTCACACAGGAGCAGCAGGAGCAGCTCCGCACCATCGTCACTGAATTCGATGCCGCCGCCGTTCAGGAATTGGCGGAAATCGAGGCAGTAACTGTCCACGACGTCAAGGCTGTGGAGTACTACATCGGCCGCCGGCTCCAGGGAATCGGCATCGAAAACCTCACCGCTCTGGTGCACTTCGGCTGCACATCCGAGGACATCAACAACCTCTCCTACGCGCTCGGCGTGAAGGGTGCTGTGGAGGACGTGTGGCTGCCGGCTGCAAGGTCCCTGGTGGCCCAGATCGAGAAGATGGCCGAAGACAACCGCGCCGTCCCCATGCTCTCCCGCACGCATGGCCAGCCCGCCACGCCCACCACGCTGGGCAAGGAGCTGGCCGTCGTCGCGCACCGCCTGAACCGCCAGCTGGAGCGGATCGCAAAGACCGAATACCTCGGCAAAATCAACGGTGCCACGGGTACGTACGCCGCCCACGTTGCATCGGTGCCCGGCGCTGACTGGCAGCACGTCTCCAAGTCCTTCGTTGAAGGGCTCGGCCTCACCTGGAACCCGTTGACCACGCAGATCGAAAGCCACGACTGGCAGGCCGAGCTGTACGCAGACGTCGCCCGCTTCAACCGGATCCTGCACAATGTCTGCACGGACATCTGGAGCTACATTTCCATCGGCTACTTTGCGCAGGTTCCAGTAGCGGGAGCCACCGGTTCCTCCACGATGCCTCACAAGGTCAACCCCATCCGTTTCGAGAACGCCGAGGCCAACCTGGAGATCTCCTCCGGGCTGCTGGACGTGCTGGGCTCCACGCTGGTGACGTCCCGCTGGCAGCGTGACCTGACGGACTCCTCTTCCCAGCGCAATATCGGAGTGGCATTCGGACATTCGCTCCTCGCCATCTCCAATGTGGCCAAGGGCCTGGAGCGTCTTGATGTGGCTGAGGACGTCCTCGCCAAAGACCTGGACACCAACTGGGAAGTCCTGGGTGAAGCGATCCAGATGGTGATGCGCGCAGAGGCAATCGCAGGCGTCGAAGGCATGGAAAACCCGTACGAACGGCTCAAGGACCTCACCCGGGGCCAGCGCGTGGATGCTGCCCGCATGCGCGAATTCGTCCAGAGCCTGGGCCTCTCTCCAGAGGCGGAATCCCGGCTGTTGGCTCTGACCCCCGCCAAGTACACGGGGATCGCTGATCAGCTGGTCGATCATCTGAAATGAGGCTCCTGCTCATTCGCCACGGCCAGACGCCCGGGAATGTTCTCGGGCAGCTGGATACTGCGTACCCCGGCCCTGGCCTAACCGAACTCGGTCAGCGGCAGGCGGCAGCGTTGGCCAGGGCTTTGGCGAATGAGCAGATCGACGCCCTTTACGCCTCCAGGCTGGTCCGAACCCAGGTCACCGCCACCCCGCTGGCCCGGGCCCGCGGCCTGGAGATCCAGGTGATGGATGGCTTGCACGAGATTGAGGCCGGCGCGCTGGAGAAACTGACGGACCACGAATCGCACATGCGCTACATGCGTACGGCTTTCGCCTGGACCTCCGGCGACCTGGACCGCCGGATGCCTGATGGCCCGACCGGCCACGATTTTTTCGGGCGTTACGACGCCGCCATCGCCAGCATTGCGGCTGCGGCAGCGGCGGCTGGAACAGACGGTTCCGGATCGGTTGCAGTGGTTAGCCACGGCGCTGCCATCCGCGTCTGGGCTGCTGCCCGCACCCACAATATCGACATCGACTTCGCCGCCAGGCACATCCTGGCCAACACGGGCATCGTTGCGTTGGAGGGAGACCCCGACGGCGGCTGGAACCTTCTGCACTGGGACGGCAGCCCGGTGGGCGGGCTGGCTTTGGCAGACCCGACGGCGGAAGACCCCACGGGCGACTCCTACTGATTTTGAGCCGGGTTACGCCAGCCCGGAAAAGTTCTCCCGGCCCTTACCGCCGCGAAACACAGCGGTAACCGCTGGTTTCTAGTCTTGAGTTGCATACCCCTTCGGAGAATGCGATCTCGAATCGAGGCAGTCATGCAGACCAACCCGCGTCTCAACATCCGTCAAGTCACCTGGGCGAACCCCGTTGGTGCCGATCTTCGAGCAGCCCAGCAGGCGGAATTGGATGCCCGCTTCGGAACGGCCGATCACGAGCCCGGCCCGCCGCCGTCGGAAGCTGATACTGCCGTGTTTCTGGTGGCCTACGAGAAAAGTTCGGGCCAGCCGGTAGGCTGCGGCGGCCTACGGATGCTGGACGACCGTACGGTCGAGATCAAACGCCTCTATGTCATTCCGTACATGCGCGGCTCAGGAGTCGCCAGCTCCATCCTGGCGGCGCTGGAAGGGCATGCCCATCAGCAGGGTTTCACCACGGTGACTGCCGAGGCCGGGTCGGCGCAGCCCGACGGGCGGCATTTCTACGAGCACAGCGGATTTGCGGAAGTGCCGAGTTTCGGCCCCTACATCGGCCAGGAGCATTCGCACTGCTATGCAAAGACAATCGATTCACACACCGCAGCCCACACGGCCATGGCCTAACACCCTAGTTCGACGGCGGTGGAAATTTCCGCGGTCGACCGCCGGCTGCCCGCAGTACCAGATCGCGGACGGGCTGCAGGCGTCCCGCCAGCGCGATGCGCATCATGGCGGCCGAGCCAAGACGCAGGGCCTGGGTACGCAGGAGTCTCTGACGGCCATAGGCCCGGAGGGCGGCGTCAACTGGCCGGGAGTTAAGGTGGTCGGCCAGGGTCACGGCGTCGATCACCGCCTCGCAGGCTCCCCGCCCCAGATTGGGCGTCATGGCATGGGCCGCATCTCCCACCAGCGCCACCCGGCACCGGACGTACCCGGCCAGCGGGGGCGTGGTCCAGATCCGCTGCGCCAGGGTCGCCTCGGTTTCGGCGGTTGTGAGAACCTCGCGAATGGCTGCTGCATGCCCGTCAAACCGCAAGCGGGCCAACTCAAGGGCCCTCCCGACGTCTATCTCGCCCGGTGCCAGTTCAGGCCGGAAGCCGGAGTGGAAGGAGGCGTACCAGTTGGTGCCTCCGGCGGCGGGACCAATGCCGAACAGGTCCCCTCGCCCCCAGTACTCCCCCGAGCAATCCTCCCAGAGCCTCCCCGGCACAACACCGCGGACTGCCACATAGGGAGTCAGGCGGGGTCGCGTGGACTCGCCCCATACGCTGCGGCGAACAACGCTGCCCACTCCATCGGCTCCCACCAATACTTCTGATCCCTTTGAGCTGTTGGCTTTTGGGCTGGCGCCCTCAAAGCGTCCGGTTACCCGGCGGACGGAATCCGGTACGGCAGAGTCGAGAAGCCGGATGAGTTCAGGCCGGGACACAGCGACGGTCCCGCCGGCGGGCACCACCAGCCACGGGTCACCCGCCGCGCTGCGAAGGGATCCGACAGCCAATGCCGGGCTGGAAGCCCTGACAGCATCAAGTATCCCCACCGCAGCAAGTGCCTCCTGCGCCTTCGGCCACATCATCAGGGATGTGCCTACAGCAGGCAGTTGCGTCCGCTGCTCGTAAAGCGTGACCTGGAAACGCTGGGCATCAAGGCGTGCCGCAAGGGCCAATCCGGCTATCCCGCCCCCAACGATTGTTATCTCCTGCACGGGCTGAGTGTACGCGCTCGACGGCGGCCAGGTGGCCATGCGGATCCGCGCCGGCCGCACGGGCAATCAACATGTCTGAAGTGTTCCCCAAATTGATGGTGATTCGTCATCAGGCAGCGTCAATCTTGGCTATAGGCTTGCGGGACATTGCTGATTCAATTGGGGGAGATGAGTCACTATCATGCATAAATTTAAAACTCTTGCTGTGGGTATTGTCGCTGTTCTTGGTCTAGCCGGTTGTGGGGGTACGCCAGGGACGGCGTCCCCTTCTTCCTCGCAGGCTTCCGGCGGATCAAGCGGCGAAACGTTGATTGTCTATACGAATTCGAACGGCGAAGGCCGGGGTGAGTGGCTGACCGAAAAGGCAGCAGCTGCCGGTTTCAAAATCGAAATCGTTGGTGTGGGCGGCGCGGATGCCACCAATAAGCTCATCGCAGAGAAGAACAACCCCATCGCCGACGTCGCCTTCGGGTTGAACAACATGTACTTCGAGCAGGTCAAGGCCGGCGGCGCAATCGAGCCCTACACGCCATCCTGGGCAGACGAAGTTGATTCTGAACTAGGCGACAAAAGCGACGATAAAGCCTATTGGCCGCTGGTAAAGCAGGCTATTCTGCTCGGCTATAACTCCGAGAAATTCAGCGCCGACAAAGCACCAAAGGACTGGACGGACCTGTGGACAAAGGACGAATTCAAGGATCGTTATGAGCGGGTCACGGGCTTGGGGACCGCAACGTCGCAACTGGTAGTCGCCAGTATCCTCACCCGCTATAGAGACGATTCCGGTGACCTGGGAATTTCCGACGAAGGCTGGAGCCAGATCGAGCAATACTTCCAGCATGGCAGCCCAGCGGTACCAAAGACCGATCTCTTTGCCCGGATAGCTGGCGGTGAAGTGGACATGGGCCAGATGCCGTCGTCCATCATCCCGGAACGCGAGAAGACCTTCAAAGTCAATGTCGACGTCGTCAAGCCGTCCGTGGGTGTGCCGTTTGCTGTGGAGCAGGTGGCGATTGTGAAGGGGACTGACAAGAAGGAGGAGGCGCGGAAGTTCATCGACTGGTTCGGCGGAGCGGAATTCCAGGGCGAGTGGGCACAGAAGTTCAACTCCATGCCCGTCAATGAGGGAGCCGTCACCAAAGCGAAACCGGAAGTGGTGGAGTTCGTGAATTCGCTGAAACAGCAGGACATCGACTGGATCTTTGTCCAGGAGAACATCGGGGCCTGGGTCGAGAAGATCGAACTCGAATACATGACGTAGAACGGACGGCGGGCGGAGCCAGACCCGGCCCCGCCCGTCACAGGTTTCTACATTCTCGAACACACTCCTTCCAGACAGGCTTTCCCATGATCCGCTTGGACAACATCGAAGTTACCTTTGGAGATTTCATCGCCATTCCCGGTTTGACGCTGGACGTGAAACAAGGGGAATTCTTTACCCTGCTGGGACCCTCCGGTTGCGGAAAAACGACGGCGTTGCGCACCTTGGCGGGGTTCATCGAACCATCTGCGGGAGATGTTTATGTTGACGGCAAGGCCGTAACCCGGCTGCCAAGCGACAAACGCCAGGTGGGCATGGTGTTCCAGAACTACGCCCTGTTTCCCAGCATGAGCGTGTGGGAGAACATCGCCTTTGGCCTTCGCGTGCGTAAGGAAAAGCCTGCGGACAGCGACCGGATGGTGCGCGAAATCGCCCGGCGGGTTGACCTCTCGGATGCCCAGCTGAGTAAGAACGTCGCGGAACTGTCCGGCGGACAACAGCAGCGTGTGGCGGTGGCCCGGGCCCTGGTGCTCCAGCCCAAGATCCTGCTGCTGGACGAGCCCCTGTCCAACCTCGATGCGAAGCTCAGGCATCAGTTGCGGCAGCAGCTCAAGGACCTGCAAAGCGAATTCGGCATCACCACCGTCTATGTGACGCACGATCAGGATGAGGCCCTGGCCATGAGTGACCGGGTTGCCGTCTTCAACAAGGGCATGGTGGAACAAGTGGGCACGCCGCAGACCATTTACGACGAATCCGCCACGGAATTCGTTTGCAACTTCATCGGGGACAGTTCGGCGCTGACGCCTGAGTTCATCGCCGAACTCAACCGGCAGTCCCGCACCCCGTTGGACCCCGCCGCCCGCTCGTACCTCCGGGTGGAGAAGGCTTGGCTGGAACCTGGCACAGGCCGTGAATGGGGCTCGGGCACCGGTGCACACCGCAACTTGGGCACGGATTTTGGCGCAGCCGTTCCCGAGGAAGCGGTGGCGCTCGAAGGGACCGTGGTCTCGCGGACCTACCACGGGCTTCACAGCAGATACCGCGTGAAATCCCACGGTTCGGAATTGAGCATCATCGTCCGGGAGGACGGGAGCAGGCGGCCAGATTCCGGGGCAAGGGTGACTGTCCATATCAGGCCGGAACACGTCCTCCAATATCACCCGGAGACCGGGAGCAGGCTCGAAAATACAGCCTTCGCGACGTCCGCAACCTCCCAGCCATGAGCGGAACATCCGTCAGGTCAATGCTGAGATCGCCCTTCGTGATTCTGGTGGGCGTGGTGCTCACCTGGTTCATCGCGGCCTTCCTTGTCTGGCCAAATGCGAACGTCTTGATTGCCACATTTTTCCCCGATGGAAGCTTTTCCGGCCGGGCGGCTGAGAAGCTCCTGTCCTCCGACCGCGCCATGAAATCCCTCGGCAACAGCTTCATGTTGGCGGCGGCACTCTCCATCACAGTGAACATTGTGGGGATCTTCATTGTGCTGGTAACGCACTACTTCAGGATCCGCGGGTCGCGGATCCTGTTCCTGGGCTACGCCACCACGTTTATCTACGGCGGCATTGTGCTCGCTGCCGGCTATAAGTTCATCTACGGCGAGAAGGGCATTGTCACTGTTCTCCTGGCCGGCATGTTCCCCGGGATGGATGCGGGTTGGTTCTCCGGCTTCTTTGCCGTCCTGGTGGTCATGACTTTTGCCACTACCACCAACCACATGCTCTTTGTTGCCAACGCGTTGAAAGGCGTTGATTTCCAGACCATTGAAGCCGCCAGGAACATGGGCGCCTCAACCTGGACCATCCTGCGCCGGATCGTCCTGCCCATGCTCAAGCCCACATTGTTTGCGGCCACCATCCTCTCCTTCCTGACCGGTCTGGGTGCCCTGAGCGCACCTCAGGTCCTTGGCGGCCGGGAGTTCCAGACCATCACCCCGATGATCCTGACCTTCACCAACAGCCCCACGTCCCGGGACCTCGCCGCCTTGCTTGCCGTGATCCTTGGTGTGGCCACCATTTTGATGCTTGCCGTGATGACCCGTCTGGAAAAGGGCGGCACCTACTTCTCACTATCCAAGGTGTCCTCACGGCTCGAGAAGCAGGCCATCACCAACCCATTGGCCAACGTCCTGATGCACGCGGCCGCTTATCTGCTCTTTGCCGTGTACACCCTGCCCGTTGTCCTGATCGTGCTTTTTTCATTCGCCGACAGTGCAGCTATCCAAACCGGCCAACTGTCCCTGTCCAGCCTCACGCTGGAGAACTATGTCAGGGTGCTCACCCAGCCTTCCGGCCTTCGTCCGTTCATCATCAGCATTGTCTACAGCGCCCTGGCCGCAGTCATCACGGTGGGAGGGCTTTTGTTCGTCGCGCGGCTGATCCAGAAGCACCAGAACTGGCTCACCACGCTCTTCGAATACCTTCTGCATATCCCGTGGATCCTGCCGTCAGCACTCCTCGCCCTGGGCCTGATCATCAGCTACGACCACCCGAATCCCCTCGTCGGCGGAGCCGTCCTGACCGGGACAACGGTCATCCTGCTGATCGCCTTCGTCACCGTCAAGATTCCTTTTACCCTCAGGATGCTCAAGGCAACTTTCACCACAGTGAACTCCTCACTGGAGGAGGCCGCCGCCATTATGGGAGCCAGGACCCTGTATGTCTTCCGCCGCATCCTGTTGCCGATTGTCCTGCCCACGGCCGCGGCCATCGCTGCACTGAACTTCAACAGCCTGCTGGACGACTATGACACCGCCATTTTCCTGGCCCACCCGCTATTCCAGCCGCTTGGGCTGATCATCAAGGCCAACACAGAGGGGGCCGAAGGGGTGGACGGCGTCTCGAACACCTTCGTCTATACGGTGCTCCTCATGGTCATCACGGGGCTCACGATGTACATCGTGTACGGGCGGGCACGCTCACGGGCTGGCCGCACGCCGCAGGAACTCCCGCCGTTGCCAGCGGCCGAGAGTTCCCTTCCAGCTACCGTTTCCAGCGCTGCTCCCTAGCCAGACGCATGGGAAAGCCCGACGGCGGTGCCTCCTACGCTGCTCCCGGCCAGCCGGTGTAAGCCTCAGCCAGGTACGCCTGCCCATGGCGGGAGGAAACCACCGAGTTAAGCTCCCCCAGTTGGCGGGCACGTGAAAACCCGTCAGCGTACGCCGGGGTGTGGAGCATCGAAGTCATCCAGTACGAAAATTGCTGGGCTTTCCACACGCGGTCCAGGGCGCGGCTGCTGTAGGAGTCCAACAGTTCGGTGGAACCCCGGGAGTAGTAGCTGTCCAGGCCCTCGAACAACATTTTCACGTCGTGGATGGCCAGGTTGAGGCCCTTCGCTCCGGTAGGGGGAACGGTGTGGGCGGCGTCCCCGGCCAGGAACAGGTTGCCATGCCGCATGGGAGTGTGGACAAAACTGCGGAATTTCAGCACCATTTTGTCGATGACCGGCCCCTCCTTGAGCGTGAACCCGTTGCCATTCACGCGGCTGCGGAAAGTCTCCCAGATGCGGTCATCGTTCCACTCCGCCACGTTTTCGTCTGGATCGCACTGAAAGTACATGCGTTGAACGGTGGGAGTGCGCTGGCTGATCAGGGCGAACCCATTCTCGGAGTTGGCATAGATCAGCTCATCGGAACTTCGCGGAGCCTCCGCCAGAATGCCGAACCAGGCGAAGGGATATTTGTGGAAGTACCATTTCCGGTGCGCTTCCGGGATCTGCAGCCTGCACTGGCTGCGGGACCCGTCCGCGCCCGCAATGAAGTCGGCCCGAAGCTCATAGTCCACCCCGTCTGCCCCTGTAAACCAGACCTTCGGCTTGCCCTCGATGTCGTGAAGACGTGTGTCAGTGACGCTGTAGCGGATGTCGCCGCCGTCGGCCTCCCGTCGTGCAGCGAGGTCTCTGAAGACATCCGTCTGGGGATAGAGCCACACGGATTCGCCCACCAGCTCCTTGAAGTCGATGCGGTGGCTTTCGCCTTTGAGTCGCAGTTCAATGCCGTCATGACGATCCCCGTCCCGGAGCACCCGGTCCGACACACCGCTGTCCACGAGCATGTTCACGGTGCCGTGTTCCAGGATTCCCGCGCGTACCGTTTCGGAAATTTCCTCCCGGCTGCGGATCTCCACCACTGTTGAGGCAATTCCGGATTTCGCCAGGAGGTGCGAAAGCATCAGGCCTGCGGGTCCTGCCCCCAGGATGGCCACTTGGGTGGTGACGACGGTACGTTCTGCCATGGTGTTCCTCGCTTCATCGCGTGTGGGAGCAGAGGCTACGGAGCCTGCTTGTTGATCTGGCATCAGTGTGTCCCTGAAAGGCCCCGGCGCATCATGTCGATTCCGTTGAACGGAATCTACGTCACGGCTTCCCCCAGTTGGCGCCCTATCCCACGGGCCGCTGTCTGGAGCGCCGGAATCAGAGCCTGCAGGCGCATCTCATGCAACGGAACAACCACTCCGAGAGCCGCCAGGGCGTTCTTTCGCCGGTCAAAAACGGGCACGGCGATACCCCACGTATCCGGGTCCACAACCCCCGCCAGCTGGGCGTACCCCTGACGGTTTGCCTCGGCCAGGAGCACACGCATCTCGCGAGGGCTTATCCGGCCGGAGGGATCGGCAAACTGATCCAGGTACTCCCCTTGGAGATCCTTTGGCTTGAATGCCATCAGAGCGACGCCGGCCGATGAGATGTGCACCGGCATTCTTCGCGCAATTTGCGCGCGGTTAGCCACCGACCCCCGACGGGACAACCTTTCCACAAACAGAACCTCCCAACCGTCCAGGACTGCAAGGTTCACATTCTGGTTCAGCACCTGTTGGATGTCCTCCATGAAGGGCAACGCGGCCTGCCGCAGGACGAGCGCCGGGGAATTACGGTTGACGAGCTCCCACAGCCGCAGTCCCAGCCGCACCGAACCGCCGTCGCCCAGATCCACGAGTCCGTGCTGGGCGAGTTGCCGGACCAGTCTGTGGGTGGTGGTGAGCGGAAGCCCCGCGAGCTCGGCAAGCTGCGAAAGCTGTAGGCTGCTCACGCCATCGGGAAATGCGGCGATGACCCGCACAACGCGGTCCACCACCGAGTCTCCCGACATAGAGTTGGCCACGGCTTCCTAATCTCCCAGCGAGTCCACCGAGCAGAGATTCCAGAAGGATTCCATTCAATGGA
Source organism: Arthrobacter sp. (assembly GCF_031179985.1). Taxonomy (GTDB): domain Bacteria; phylum Actinomycetota; class Actinomycetes; order Actinomycetales; family Micrococcaceae; genus Arthrobacter. The sequence goes on from NZ_JAPSHJ010000008.1 coordinate 31,226, forward strand.
AATAACGCCTTCACCCTACCCTGCGTCAGGGGAAGGTCAGAGAGACCTGTTGAGGCTCCGGCGCAACAGCAACGAACCCAGCAGCAACAGCGCAACCGCCATGGCCGCCAGCACTCCGAGTTGAGGCAGGATGTCCCCTAAACCGCCTTCATGCCGCTGAATCTCGGCAAACGCGTCGTACGCAAACCGGTGTGGAGTGATGTAGGAGACCGTCCTGAGCGTCTCGGGGAACAGTTCAGGAGGCACCATGCAGCCGCCCAACCCGGCCAGAACCAAGCCCGCTCCAACCCCCACTCCGGAAGCAGCGCCGTCGTTGTCCATTACAGATCCGATCACCATGGCCGCCGCCGCTGAAACAGTGCAGAACAACGCCAAAACCAGCACTGACAGTGCAATGCTGCCCCACTGGACGCCGAAGAGCAGTGCGGTCCCCAGCATGATGTAGCCGCCCTGCACCAGCGCAATAGCAAACCTGCCCAGAGCCTGCCCCGCTACGGCTTGCCCGCTTGAAACAGGTGCTGCCAACATCCGTGGGATCACTCCCAGTTTCCTTGCCTGGATCAAGGTGGTGGCGCCCGTCAAAGAACTCAAGAACACAAAAAGCAGCAGCTGCTGGGCTGCTCCAAGATCGAACTGGCCCAGGCCGCGGAACTCCTGGGCGATTTCACTGGTATCCACCACCTCCACTTTCGGGGCCGAGAGCCTCTGCGAGGCGGCTGCCAGCGCTTCATCTGCCTGTGCAGCGGGCAGGCCTGCCTGAGTCAGTGCTGCGAGCTGGCCGCGCTCCACGTTGACCGATTGAATGGCCGTACGCACCTGTTGCATAACTGCCTGCGCGCCGGACTGCGACCCCATCACCACCTCAACCTCAGCAGGTCTCCCGGCTTCGGACCCGCCGGCATCGAATTCTGCAGCGGCCGCCTCTGAGATGAATAGCCCGACGTCGGTGCTGCCGCGGCTCAGCTCCTGCCGCACGGTATCCGCTCCCGCGAAGGTGACGTCGACGTCGGCTGCTTCGAGTTTCGTCTTGATGGCCTCGGCCAGCGACGATCCAGAACCCGAAATGGCTACGCGCGACTGCCCGGCACCCGCGCCGAACTGTGAGCCGATCAGCAGGATCAGCATGAGCGGAAAGATGAACACAAAGAAGATGTTGGACCTGTCCCGCAGGAACCGTTTCAGCTCCACACCCGCGAGCGCCAGCACTGCCGTCATGCCCGTGCCCCCCGGTCCGGAATGATCCTGGCTATGACCAGACAGATCCCGGCGAACACCAGCATCACAGTGATGGGAGCACCAACCTCTGCCAAGCCGCCCCCACCGGCGGAAATCCCCAGGCCGCGGATGAACGCGCCAACCGGGTTGATGTCCAAAAGGGTCTGGGCAAACCCAGAGCCCTGGATGGGAAAAAATGCCCCGCCTGCTATGCCCAGCACCATGGCCAGGATGGACTGCGCCACGTTAGCCTGTTCGGCAGTCCTGACCATGCGGGCCACGATGAAGGTGAGGCTTGTTGCCGCGGCCACCACGCTGAGAGTCAGCGCACCAACCACCAGAGGGGATCCGAAATCGACTCCGAACAGCAGCGATCCGGTAACCAGCAACACTCCGGTGGCCGCCACGCCGAGGATAAAACCGACGGCGGCCTTCGACGCCATGATGGTTCCGTGGCCGAGGGGCATGGACTTAAGCCGCGCCAGGGTGCCCTCCTCGCGCTCTGCCAGCAGTCCCAGGACTCCGAAGCCGACGGTGAACATCAGGAAGAGGCCGGCCTGGCCGGCAACCAGTGTTCCGTGGAAAGAAAGCTGCTCGTCCGAAGCCTGCCCTTCCTTGAGGATCAGTGCAGGGGCTCCGGCCGCCGCCTGGTTCCCGATAGCGGCTATGGTGTCAGGGGGAAGTCCGGCAGAACCTGCCGCGGCCGCCGCTACGGAAGCAGCGTGCAACTGGTCCACCACTCCCACCACCACGGAGATGAGGACGTCCGTTTCCAGTCCGGCGCCGTCGCCCTGAACCACCTGCACAGTGGGTGATGATCCTGATCTGAGCGAGCCGCCGAAGTCCTCAGGGACGATGAGTGCCATGTCGGCTGCACCTGACCCGGCCGCCGCACGGGCGTCGTCGGCCGACATCCTGTTGAGAGTAACGTCCACTACCTCCTGGGACTCAACGGTGTCCAGAACGGTTATAGCCAACTGGTCGTCGTTGGCGGCGCTTGCGGCAACCGTCACAGGCTCCAGCCCGGGGTCGTCGCTGCCAAAACCGCCAGTGACGAGGCTCAGCACACCCATCAAGGCAAGCGGAACGACGAGTGAAAAAACGAAGACTGACCTATCGCGGACGCGTTGCCTCAGGTCTTTGAGAATCATGATCCACAGCTGGCGCATATCAGTCCCGGAGCGCCTTTCCCGTGAGGTGGAGAAACACGGATTCCAGGTCCGGGCGGGTAATTTCCACGGATGTCACCGACATCCCGGCGTTACCTGCACCAGTGACGATGCCAGCCAGGACGCTCGGGCCATCCTGCACGGTCAGCGAGAGGGCTGAGCCGTCGCCGTCCACGTGCTGCACCCCCGGGACGAGGCGCAAGGCAGCCGCTGCGGCCACTGAATTTCCGCTGCCATGAAGGTTGATGCGGTCCACTCCGCCGGTCAGCTTGATCAGCTCGTCACGCGTCCCCTCGGCCTGGATGCTGCCCTCGTCAATGATGGCTATCCGGTCGCAGAGCCGCTCGGCTTCCTCCATGTAGTGCGTCGTGTACAGGACAGCCATTCCCTCGGAAGACAACGCCTCCACCGCTTCCAGTATGGAATTGCGGGATTGGGGGTCGACGCCGACAGTCGGCTCATCGAGGATCAGCAGCGTGGGGCGGTGCAGTAGGCCGATGCCGATGTTGAGCCGGCGCTTCATTCCGCCGGAGTAGTTCTTGGTGAGGTCGCCGGCCCGATCGGCCAGGCCGATAAGTTCCAGCACCTCCTGCGTACGCCTGGAGAGGTCCCTGCCGTTCAAACCCTGGAGCCGACCGAAGAAGCTCAGGTTCTCCCTCCCGGTCAGGTCGGGATAGATCGCCAGTTCCTGGGGGACCAGGCCGAGATGCCGCTTGGCCGCAGTTTCGGATGGACCCATCCCCTTTCCGGCGACCGTGACGGTACCGGCGTCGGCCGCAATCAGGCCGGCAATCATGGAAATCGTGGTTGTTTTACCTGCACCGTTCGGGCCCAGGAGCCCGAAGGTTTCACCCGGAGCGATGGTGAAGGACACACCGTCGACGGCGGCCAGGTCCCCATAGCGCTTGGCCAAGCCCTGCACGGTGAGGACCTCGGTCATTTGCGGTTCGGTTTGTCCTGCATCACTTGGTCGTGCGACACGCACTCCGGCGGCCCCCTTTAATCGACGTTCCAGCATCCAGTATCTGACAGAAAACCCCCAGTCTGAGCCCGTACGCTGATGTTGGCAACGAATTTCCGGTAAGACCCACTTTGCGAGGACCAACACCGTGACATCCCTGTACTCCATCCCCCTCACCCTGAACGACGGAACCCAGACCGACTTCGGCCGTTTCGCGGGAAACGTGGTGATGGTGGTCAACGTGGCCTCAAACTGCGGATTCACCCCCCAGTACACGGGGCTCGAGACCCTCTACGAAAAGTTCAAAGACGGCGGCTTTGAGGTTCTTGGAGTCCCCTGCAACCAGTTCGCCGGCCAGGAACCTGGCAACGACAGCGAAATCGCCGAGTTCTGCCAGCGGAATTTCGGGGTGACCTTCCCGTTGACCGTGAAGTCGAATGTCCGCGGCAAGGACCAGCATCCGCTCTACGCGGAGCTGACCAAATTCAAGAGCGGTGTGCTGCCCGGCCTGGTTAAGTGGAACTTCGAGAAGTTCCTGGTAAATCGCGACGGCGAAGTGGTGGCCCGCTTTGCTCCGACCGTTGAGCCCGACTCAGCTGAGGTCATAGACGCGATCGAGACTGCCCTCGCCAAAGGATGACCGCAGGCACCAGCCCCGGGGAACCGAAAGCACCCAGCCATGCGTTCACGGACGCTGATCTCAGAGGGTTGTGGATCGACGGCGACTTCTCACCCGAGTACCACGAGGAGGCGCGTCCAAGTGACGAGTTGATTGCATCTGTTGAGGCCGAACTGGGCGGTTACAAGCTGCCGGCGTCGTATGTCGAACTGGCCCGGATCCACAACGGCGGCGTGTTGCACAGGTGCGTTTACCCCATGCATCATCCGACAAGTTGGGCTGATGACCATATCGTCATCACGGGCCTGTACGCCTTGGGGCGGACCGCGCAATGGTCGGTTGTAGGGCCGCTGGGTTCCCTCCATATGGAGAGCGAGTGGGGCTATCCCCGTATTGGCGTTGGTATTGGAGACACCCCCAGTGCGGGCCATGAGCAGATCATGCTCGACTACCGTTCCTGTGGAAAAAGCGGCGAGCCGCAGGTGGTGCACGTCGACCAGGAAGCCGGTTATCGCATTACGTTCGTGGCAGAGGATTTTGCCACTCTTATCCGCGGGCTTGTGGGCGAGGATGACTACTATTTCGCCCAGGAAGAGCGCAAGGTGGCCTTGGTGACAGTGGAGCGGGGAACGCTTTCGCCGATCGTCGTCTCGGCATTGGCTGCGGCCTCGGGCCAACTCCCCGAGGGTGAGCGGATACTGCGGGCCCTCGCACGTCGGATTGTCGAGGACAAGGGCAGCTTCGCGCTGCATGGCGATGAGCAGTCATACGCGATGTACGACCTCATTTTCTGGCTGTATTCTCACTTGACCACCGCCCAATCCTTTGAGCACTTTGTGAGGGATCCTGAGGGCGCTGCCTCTTACGACGCTCCTTGTTATGAGCTCATGATTGTATTCAGCCTCACCGACCAGCCCTACGGTTTCAATACCGGTGACTTCTCCGGGGACTTTCTTCTGGGATGGTGGCAGGAGCGGCTCTCGTCGGGCGCCATCGCACCTTCCGCTGAAGGATTTCGGATGAGCCCCGAAACCCAGCAAAACCTCCTCGCAGTGGTATCTTCTATCGGTTGATTCCGAGGTATTTACGCACAACTGGAGGTCGCGTGTTCAAAGGGTTCAAAGACTTTATTCTTCGAGGCAATGTCATCGAACTGTCGATCGCCGTCGTCGTCGGTACAGCCTTCACAGCGCTGGTTGCCGCCTTCACCACCAACATTGTTAACCCGATCATTGCAGCGGCCGGCGGGGTGGAGACCGAAGGGCTGGGCTTCCCTATCTGGCCGGGAAACGAAAAGACATTCGTGAACATCGGCGGGGTCCTCACAGCGTTAGTGACATTCCTGATTACTGCCGCCGTGGTCTATTTCATCTTTGTGGCCCCCATGAACAGAATCAACTCCCTGGTCAAGCAACGCCTTGCCACTGAGGAACCCGAAGAAGAACCGATCCCGGCCGATACCGCCCTTCTGGCCGAGATCCGTGATCTGCTGACGAAAATGGCCGAGGCTGACCGCAGCAGCGAGAACTCCCGCTAACCGGCACTCAAAAGGCCTGAGGCGGACGTAGGGCTGCGGAACCGTCCACTGATCCTTACGCAGGGGCAATACTGCCGAAACAGCCAGCGGACAGTATGGCCCTATGAAGCCAAAGGTGAACATCCCGCTCCCGGCTGATCTGAGTTGCGAGGTCTGCGGCCAGATGCCTGAACCTACTAGAGCCCGGCTGACCCTGGCCAACATCGCAGTGATGCTCCCCATCGAGCTCCTGGTGCACGCTGCCGTTGTGGAAACCCATCTGCCCTACGTTGCCAAGGTCCTGGTCCTGACCTTCACAGCTACATTCCTGGTGATCTGGGTAGCTGAACCGTCTGCCGCCCGGCTCCTGAAGAAGTGGCTCCATGCTCCCGCCCTTCGCCACCGTAGCCGGCTGGTGGAGGCTCCGGCTCTGTGGCGGGCACGAACCGTGCTTCGTGACCAGCCGGGCTCGCTCCAGAAGGTTACCCGCGCCCTGGCCAGACTGGATACGAACATCCTCAGCATTCACGTCCATCCCGTCGCTGGCGGCGTGCTCGACGAATTTGTGCTCTCGGCTCCGGGAAACCTCGGAGAAACCGAAATTTTGGCGGCTCTGCAGGAGGCCGGCGGACGGCATCCCCATATCTGGCCCACCACGGCACTGGCGATGGCTGACGGCCAGACCAAAGCCCTCAGCCTCGCCTCCCGAATCGCTGCAAACCCGGCCGAGCTTCCTTTGGCAGTTGCCGAACTGCTGCGGGCACATGTGGTCGGTACGGGCGACCCTGCCCGAGGAAACACGCCACCGGCAGAAGCTGGAAGCGGGGGTGACCTTTCCGGATCACAGGTTGCCGGCACTGCATTGAAAATCCCGACGGCCTGGCATGGGCCCCTTGTTTTCTCCCGGCCTGGGGAACCCTTCACTCCTGCGGAATCCGCCCGCGCCCACCGGTTGGCTGAACTGGCAGAAATTCTGGCCCATGGCCCCACGAGATCGGCCGTCAAGTAGAGCTCAAAACATTACTCCAACCACTTCCCTAATTTGATAAGCATACTTATGATGTATCTCATGGATGCGACGTAGATCGGCCGTACCGGAACGTGGCACCCTGCACCGCAACATCCGATAAACAGTTGCCGTATAAGGCAGGAGAACATCATGGTAAATACCAACCAGACAGGTCGCCGGACAACCATCCAGACGGCAGCAATGGTGGTTGGAGCAGTGTTCTTGCTGGTGGGCATCCTGGGATTCATCCCCGGTGTTACCAGCAACTACGCAGCCCTCGGAGCAGCGGGACCCGGTTCAGAGGCTCTGCTTCTGGGCATCTTCCAGGTTTCCATCCTCCATAACATCGTCCATCTGCTGTTCGGTGTGGCAGGAATCGTTATGGCACGCAGCGCCACCCAAGCCCGGAACTATCTGATCGGCGGCGGCGCTCTTTACCTGATCCTCTGGCTCTACGGCCTGGTAGTGCCGCATGATTCAAGCGCCAACTTTGTTCCGTTCAACGACGCGGACGACTGGCTGCACCTCATCTTGGGTCTGGGCATGGTCGCCTTGGGTGTTGTCCTGGCGCGCGGGGTGACAGCAACCCGCACCACAGCCCGCGGCTAAGAACAGGTGCACCGCTGAATAAAGGTTGCCGCCAGACTTTGGCGGCTAGGCCTTGGTGGCCGGGAGACCGGCCACCAAGGCTTTTTATTGCCAGAAGACCAAGAGCACGAGCATCGTGAGGGTGAGAGCTTGCCAGCTACCGGAGCTCAATGAATTCGCGTTCGAACATGTTGGGTTTCACGTAATCGGACACAAACTCCAGCTCGAGCCCTTGCTCGGTCCACGCCGCCCGGTAGTTCCCTTCGCGGAACGGATCATGCGCGTTATTGGTAACCACCGACCCTACCTCCACGTATACGGGCCAGCTTCGAGGCTCGTAGATCGTGAACCCGCCGGCGTGAAGGAATGTCCTGTCGACGATCAGCGCGCTTCTTCCGTCATTCGGTGATTGCAACCCGTACGAAGTGCCCGGGGTGAGCAGGAACATCGCGAACGCCAAGTATGAGAAAAGCAGGCTGACGTAGATCCCGGTGATCCAACCGGTTGCTCTCACGAGGCGGGCTACCCAACGACGTCGAGTACTGAGGGCGGCAGAGCGGACCAGGATGTAGATGCCAGCGATGGCTGGCAGAACGGCCAGATGAATGTTCGCAGACGGCCTGTTGCCACGGCCAACTTGGATTCATCGTGAACGGTTATTTCGGGGCTTCCGCTAGCCCTCAGTCGTTCATCATCCTGATCTTGAGTGCGGCAGGCTCGAGGGTTACTGCCAGGTGCTTGCCCGTGCCGACGTGGTCCCCGTCGAGCTGGAACTCCTGTTCGTGCTCCAAGGTGATTTCGGCAGACTTGCCCTGGAAGTACTCCACCGAGGTATTCCTGCGCTTGTTCCGGCCGAAGATGCCTGCCACCACTCCCAGCCACCCCAGGCGGCCGCGAGGCGCCAGGATCAGGAGGTCCAAAAGGCCGTCGTCCACCTTGGCCTCGGGAAATATCTCCACGCCGCCCATGATCCTGCCGCAATTGCCGATCATGACACTGCGGATGCGCCGCCGCACAGGATGCTTTCCGTCCATGCTGATCCTGGCGCGCACTGGCTTTCCCGGAAGCTTCCGGATGCCGGCTTCCACATAGGCGAGCCAGCCCATCCTGTCCTTCAAAACATCGATGGTGTCCGCCATGATCGCTGCGTCATAGCCCAGGCCGCCCATCACCAGGAAAACCTGCCGGTCGGCGGAGCCGTCCAGGTTGGTTCGGATCACGTCCACCGTTCGCACGGTGCCGTTCAGCACATCGTAGGCGGCAGCCACCGGATCCGTGATGTTGATGCCCAGGTTCCGGGCCAGCAGGTTCCCGGTGCCCAGCGGCACCAGTCCCAGCGGAACCCCGCTGCCGGCAAGGATCTCTGCCACGCAGCGGACTGTACCGTCACCGCCTGCGGCAATAACGACGTCGACTCCTGCTTCCAGCGCTTCCCGCGTCTGGCCTTCCCCCGGGTCCTCGACCGTGGTTTCCAGCCATAGCGGCTCGGCCCATCCCTGGGTCTGGCACAGCCGGAAAATGGAGCCTCGTAACTCCGGGCCGACAGATTTGGCAGGATTGATGACGACGGCTGCCCGAAGAGCGGGGGTGGCGTTAGTGGCTGTCATAGCGTCCTTGAAAGAGTGGCGTTTTCGCCGCATGGCGACGGGAAAGGCCCCGGACTGAAATCGTATCGGGGATTGACCTGGATAGGCAGCAGCGGCGCGGGGTCGTGGACGCTCCACCCCTTCGACCCATAGGCTGGCTACGTTATGGAAGACTCCGGCCTGTCCGGGATACTCCTGGGGGGCCGCGAAAGCAATGCGGAAGGCGGCGGAGCATGACCGAAGCGGAGAACATTTCAGCAGAGGCCGAGGCGAACAGCAGGGACCCGCATGATTGGGGCCGGGCCATGGCCCGCGCAGTAACGAGGCTTGCCGAGCAGCTCGCTCCGGAGGGAAGCGAGGACATCCACGCCTCAGTGGTGGACAGGGAACTGTGCCTCACCATCAGGGATGATCCCGACGGCGTGCTCATCACGGTGTCCACTCAGTTCACGGGGGACCGGGGCAACCACCAGGATTGAAACGCGGCCACTCAGGCGAAGGCCACAGAAAGCCGTGACTTTCAGAGTCCCTTGACCGCGCCGAGCACCTTGGTGAGGGATTCCTTGGCGTCCCCGAACAGCAGCGTAGTCTGCGGTTCGAACATGAGATCATTTTCGATGCCGGCAAAACCGGGGCGCATGGAGCGCTTCAGGAAGACCACCTGCCGCGCGTCGGCGACTTCGAGGATGGGCATGCCGTAGATCGGCGAGCCCGAGGAAGTCTTGGCGGCCGGGTTGACCACATCGTTCGCTCCCACCACCAAGGCGACGTCTGCCGTCCTGAATTCCGAATTGATTTCGCCCATTTCCTTGAGCGACTCGTAGGGCACGTTGGCCTCGGCGAGGAGGACGTTCATGTGTCCGGGCATGCGCCCTGCTACCGGGTGGATGGCGAAGTCCACCTGGATGCCCCGGGCCTCGAGCGCCTGGGCAAGTTCCGCTGCCGTGTGCTGCCCCTGGGCAACGGCGAGGCCGTACCCGGGAACGATGATCACGCGTTGCGCGTAGCCGAGAAGTACAGCGACGTCCTCGGCACTGGAGGACCGCACCGGCCGGTCACTCGCCGTCGTCGAACCCGCCGTCGAGCCTCCGCGGAAGGCCCCGAACAGGATGCCTGCTACGCTCCGGCCCATCGCTGCAGCCATGGCCCGGGTGAGGATGGTACCCGAGGCGCCCACGAGCGTACCGGCGACGAGGAGAAGAACGTTGCCGAGCACCAGGCCGCTGGCCGCGACGGCGAGGCCCGTGAAGGCGTTCAGGAGCGAGATGACGATGGGGACGTCCGCGCCGCCCACCGGAAGCACCAGCAAAACGCCTGCAGCCAGGCCCAGCACCATCAGTATCAACGCCAGCGCCAACGAACCGGTCAGTACAACGGCGGTAGCGGCACCGAGCGCTGCGATCAGCACAGCGGCCATCAGCACAGGCAGGCCCGGGAACACCATCGGCCGGGTGGTCATGAGTTCCTGCAGCTTGGCAAACGTAATGGCCGAGCCGGCGAAGGAGACGGCACCTACCAGCAAAGTGAAGACAACCGCCAAGCGAACCCAGGATTCTCCTGCATGCCCGAGTTCCAGAAGTGCCACGAGCGCCGCGGCACCGCCGCCCACACCGTTGAAGAGGGCCACGAGCTGAGGCATCTGGGTCATTTGCACGCGACGGGCAACGGGCGCCGCCACAGCTGTGCCGACGGCAATGGCACCCAGGATCCACGGAATGTTGTCCAATCGTGCCGAGAGGAAAACAGTGATCACCGCCACGAGCGCCCCGAAGGCGCCGAGGAGGTTTCCCCGGCGCGCAGTGCGGGGGGAATTGAGGCCCTTGAGCGCGAGGATAAAGAAAACAGCAGCAGCGAGATACAGCAGCGCCGTCCACACCGGATCGAGGAGAATCACTTCTGGACCTCCCGGTTCCCGGAGCCGGTGTTTTCCAGGCCGGGTTTCTTACGGCCGCGGAACATTTCCAGCATGCGGTCTGTCACCACAAAACCGCCCACCAGGTTGGCTGTGGCCAGGACTACCGCCAACAGGGCCACCGCGAGCACCCAGGGGTCGGCGGCCTGGCCTGCAACGATGATGGCGCCCACGAGGATGATGCCGTGGATGGCATTGGCCCCCGACATCAGCGGGGTATGCAGGGTGCTGGAAACCTTGGAAACCACTTCGAAGCCCACAAAAACCGCCAGCACAGTGATGGTGAGCAAACTGATCGGATCCATCAGGACACCCCCTCATTCCGCGAAGGTGCGTTGGGCGCGGGGGCGTTCTCCAAGGCGAGCAGATGCAGCGCCTGGGCGGTGGGCTCGTGCCGCACAACGCCGTCGTGCGTCAGGGAGGAAGCTGCCAGGACCTCATCCTCAAAGTGCGGCGCCACAACACCTTCCTTTGTCATCAGGGCCAGCAGGTTCGCCACATTCTTGGCATAGAGCCGTGACGCGTCTGCCGGCATTGCTGATGCAGCATCCTTCATGCCCACGACGGTGACCGCTCCCTGGCCATCTGCGGTGGGAACCTGGAGATCCTCTCCGGGAACCGAGCCCTCCACGTTTCCGCCAGACTCAGCCGCGAGGTCGACGACGACGGAACCGGGCCGCATGCCCTGCACCATTTCCCGGGTCACCAGGAGAGGGGCACGCCGTCCGGGGACTGCCGCCGTCGTGATCAGTACGTCTGACTGGGCCACATGCGGGGCCAGCAGCTGGCGTTGCAGGGCGCCGCGATCTGCGCTGAGCTCCCGGGCGTAGCCTCCGGAGGCCTCCGCAGTTTCCAGATCCAGTTTGATGAACGTGCCTCCCATGGACGTGACTTCCTCGGCCGAGGAAGGCCTGATGTCGTTGGCCGAAACACGCGCACCCAGACGCTTTGCGGTGCCGATTGCCTGGAGCCCGGCCACTCCGACGCCGAGCACCAGCACGCGGGCCGGGGGGATTGTCCCGGCTGCTGTCATGTACAGCGGAAAAAAGCGGGGAAAACGCATCGCCGCCTCAAGCACGCAGCGGTAACCGGCCACCAGGGCCTGGGAAGAGAGGGCGTCCATGGATTGGGCCCGCGAGATGCGCGGCACCAGTTCAAGCGCGAAGGAGGTCACTCCGGCTGCCGCGAGCGCCTGGACTGTGGGAAGCTCCGATGACGGTGAGGCAAGACCAACCGTGATTGCTCCAGGTTTGAGGCTCTGCGCCGTTGCCGGTTCCAGCGGGCGCACGTGTGCGTAGACATCCAGTTCGGCAAGGCCCAGCTCGGGGATGATGTGCGCTCCGGACTGGCGGTAATCGTCGTCACTGTGTCCGGCAGCCGTTCCGGCCCCCGCCTCTACCAGCACGTCGAGGCCCAGTCCCGTCAGCTGCTTTACCGTTTCCGGCGTCGCCGCCACCCGGCGCTCTCCATCCCGGCGTTCCCGGGGTATTCCTAGCTTCACCCGTCACTCCCCTTCCGACGAGTGCAGCGGCGGACCTCCCGGCTCTTCGCCTGTGGACGGATGCCTTGCGGAGCAACACTGCTGCACGTGGTTGGCACGAGTCTATGGCCCCTTGGGTCCGCTTGGCGTGTACAGGCAGGTAATTCCCCCAAATTGGGGATTGGCGGGAAAGTGCTTCCTATGTGCGCTTCGGCCGGGCCCCGCTGGCTGGGAAGGCCCTATGCGAGGCTGGAAATGAGTGCCGCGCTATGAACCCGGATAGCGGGAAGGCTCTGCGCCAGGCCGCAGAGCACGATGCCTGCGTCAGCCGTCTGGTGAGGTGAAGCTGTGGTGGCCAAGCCGTCAGCCCGCAGACTGACCAGGGACTCCACCAGGCGGAATGCCAGTTCCCCGGCCTGGGTGACGTCGTTGGTCCAGCTGCTCTCCGGCAGCTCAGCGCCAAGGCGTTGGTACAGGTTCCGAAGCTCCTTGCGGTCGTCCCGGAATGTGCTGAAACGCTCGGCCCTCGCCTCCGGCAGGTTGTAGAGCACTCCGAGGTTCCAGCGTGCATTGCAGAGTTGCATGCCGTCGTAAAGAGCGACGGCGTGAAGCCGCGACCCCGGGGGAAGTTCCTTATCCGCGGACTCAGTAAAGACTCGGCGTGCGAATGCCAGGCCGCCGGAAACCGTGCCCGCCAGCAGTTCCTCAAGGATATCGTCCTTGGTGCCGAAGTGATGGTAGAGCGATGACTGCCGGATGCCGACGGCATCGGCGATAGAGCGGGTGGAAGTGTTGGCGTAGCCGTGGGTCGTGAAGAGCTCGGCAGCGGCGTCGAGGATTTCATCACGGGCGGTTGCCCCGGGCCGCGATGGTTGCTGCTTGCGGGGGCGTCCCGGTCCGGCTGAAGTCACCGACTCATTCTTACATTCCTTTTTGCCTCGGCGGGGCGCCTGGAGAGCCTGGTCCAAATCGGTGAGTGTTTCGAAATGCCCGGGAAACAATCCCTCAATCAACCTTTTACATTGGCGAAACGAATCCGGGAGGTCCGGATGGAAAACTATCAATTGACCGGTATTCAGCAGCCATCGGATCCATCGCTGCATTTGCCGGAACGCACCACTCCCCAACGCCGTTCCAGCCCCCGGAGATCCCGATGACATCCACCGTTGTTCCCACGTCCGCCCGAGCGGACGATGCTGACCTCACGTCACTGGGCTATGAGCCCTCGCTGCACCGCAAGCTCGGCCGCTACGCCTCCTTCGCCGCCGGCTTTTCCTTCGTATCCATCCTGACCACTATTTTCCAGCTGTTCGCGTTCGGCTATTCCTTCGCAGGACCGGCATTTTTCTGGACCTGGCCCGTGGTGCTCCTCGGTCAGCTTCTGGTCGCATTGAACTTCGCCGAACTCGCTGCCCGTTACCCGCTTTCCGGCGCCGTCTATCAGTGGGCAAGGCGTGTCGGCGGCGAGACAGTGGGCTGGTTCGCCGGCTGGTTTATGGCCCTGGCCCAGGTAGTAACGGCAGCAGCAGCAGCAATAGCTCTTCAAGTGGTGCTGCCTCAATTGTGGGAAGGCTTCCAGGTGGTAGGGGGCGATGCCGCCCTGAACACCGTCACCGGCGCCGCAAACGCCGTTGTCCTCGGAGCGGTACTGCTCGTCGTGACCACCATCATCAACTCATGCGGAGTCAAGCTGATGTCGCATGTGAACTCGATTGGTGTCACTTGCGAGATTGTGGGAGTCGCGGCTGTCATCCTTGCCCTCGTCACCGCCGCCCAGCGGGGGCCAGAGGTAATCATGGACACCACTGTGATGCAGGGCTCGGACCTTGGAGCTGTGGGGGCCTTCCTGGTTTCCGGCCTGATGGCCGCCTACGTGATGGTGGGTTTCAACTCCGCCGGTGAGCTTTCGGAAGAGACCAAGAACCCGCGCCGCACAGCTCCCCGCACCATCCTCTCCGCCCTGATCATTTCGGGTATCGGCGGCGCCCTGATGATCATCACTGCCCTTATGGCGGCCCCAAGCCTCGACGACGGCCGGCTCGCGACCGAGGGCCTCCCCTATGTCCTGACGGCGGTCCTCGGCACCTTTTGGGGCAAGGTCCTGCTGGTGGACGTGGCTGTTGCCATCTTCGTGTGCACGCTTGCCATTCAGACGGCGGGTTCGCGGCTCGTCTTTTCCATGGCCCGTGACGGCAAGCTGCCTGCCTCCAACCTTTTTTCATCGGTCCACCCCGTCCGCGGAACGCCTATGTGGCCATCTATTGCCATCGGCGCCCTGGCCGTCGGAGTCCTGGCCATCAACGTCGGCAACGCAGCACTCTTCACGACGCTTTCCAGCGTCTGCATCGTCATGGTGTATCTCGCCTACCTCATGGTGACGGTCCCCCAGCTGATCAACCGCCTCCGTGGCGACTGGGACAGGGTTGGCCAGACCATACCTTCCGGGCTGTTTTCCCTGGGCCGCTGGGGACTTCCCGTAAACATCCTTGCCGTGCTTTACGGAGCAGTCATGGTGGTCAATCTGGCATGGCCGCGCCCGGAGGTCTACGACCCCTCAGGAGAAAACGGAATCCTGCTTTACGCCGCGCCGCTGATGGTTGGCGTTGTCCTGCTCCTCGGGATCTGGGTGCGCCGCATGAGCTCGATCCGCGCCTCTGCCTGAACCTCCCCGCACGGTACGGAAAGCCAGCGCCCCCTGAACCAACAACACAGGACCAGGAACCATGACAACGAATATTGAAACTGCCGCCGGAGTGGCGGCTGACCCCACCGTTGCCTCTACGGTGGCAGCCGGAACAGCCACCACCGACGGAGCCCGCGCCCATGCACGGACACAGCACTCACGGACCGCAGAGACCATGCGCCACGTTCCAGCCGCTTCGGCTCCTGAACGGCTCGTTGCTGGATTGCCTGAAAAGGCTGTTGCCAGTCTCACCTGGGCGGAATCCCTGGGCTTCGGCCGGTACACCACCCTGCCACTCGCACGCGGCACGCGCATCCGCCTCACCGACACCCTCGGCGATGGCTGCATCCACACCTTGCTGTACCGCAGCGGGGCGTTGCACGAGCGGCTAAACGTGGCCGACACCGTCAAGGTCCCTTGGCAGGCCTACCCGGGAGCGGGACATCCCCTGCTTTCCGACGCCGGACGCGTCATGGCAACCATTGTGACGGATACCTCTTCCAGGCATGACGCATTAACAGGTACCACCAGCCTCGCCGGAAACACCACGCGGTATGGCGCAGGCGCAGTCCATAGCTCCTCGCCGGCCGGGCGCGAGCTCCTCACCCTGGGTGCCCTCAAGCACGGGTTGGGGCCGCGGGACGTGGCTCCTTCATTGTCCTTCTTCAAGGGCATAACTGTGGAGCCGGACGGCCGCATCCGCTTCACAGGAAGCGCCGGGGCCGGGGCCGCCGTCGAGCTCCTGCTGCAGCTGGACGTGGTCCTGATCCTGGCCAACACCGCCCATCCGCTGGATCCACGCCCTGCCTTCAGAGGTACTGCGGTGGATATCGTTGCCTGGCAGGCGCCAGAGGACCTGGCCGCTCTTGCTGACGGCAGGCTGCCCGGGCCGCTGACCCCGGAACACCGGCAAGCGCTGAACAACTCCGAACACGACCTCAAGGCTAGGAACGCCCAATGACCGCCGCAGTGGAACAATCAACGAGCCGGCCCGACGCCGGGATCACCGCCCTGGTGCCGGGCGCCGTGGTCCTTGATGAGTATGTGGATGCCCTGGGGCCGTGGTCCGCCGTGGTAGAGGCAGGAGACATCCTGACCATCGTGGATCTCGAAGGAAACCAGGCCGTGGACTGCCTGCTGTATGCGGCCGCCGATACAGCAGTCCGCTACTCCGCTCCCGCCACAATCGCCAGGCAGCGCTCCATTTTCCTGACCACCGGTTCCGTGCTGCTGGCCGAGACCGGAGCGCCGCTGATGACCGTTGTGGCGGACGAGGTGGGCGTGCACGACACCATTGGAGGGGCCTGCTCACAGGAATCGAACACCCTTCGCTACGGGCAGCACACCCGGGACCAGCATGCCTGCGTGGAGAACTTCCTGATCGAGGGTTCCCGGTGGGGCCTCGGCAAGAGGGATCTGGTGTCCAACATCAACTGGTTTATGAACGTGCCCGTGGACCCGGATGGCGCCCTGGGCATTGTGGACGGACTCTCCGCTCCGGGAAAGCGTGTGGCGCTCCGGGCTGAGATGGACACTCTGGTGCTCATCTCGAACTGCCCCCAGATCAACAACCCCTGCAACGGCTTTAACCCCACCCCCGTGCGCATGATCATCACCCGGCCGGAGGCTGGAAAATGAACAGCAAACAGCACCCATCACAGAATCGCTTCGACACCCTCCTTATCGCAAACCGGGGGGAGATCGCCTGCCGCATCATCGATTCCGCCCGCAAACTGGGACTGCGTACGGTTGCGGTCTTTTCCGAGGCGGACCGGGGTGCACGCCATGTAAAGCTTGCAGACCAGGCCGTGCTGCTGGGGCCCGCTCCGGCCAAGGAATCCTACCTTCGTGTTGACGCTATCCTGGCAGCTGCCGAGGCCACCGGGGCCGGAGCCGTCCACCCCGGGTATGGTTTCCTGTCCGAGGACGCCGATTTCGCAGCGGCGATAGAGGCAGCGGGGCTTGTGTTCATCGGACCCACCCCGGAGCAGTTGCGGATCTTTGGGACGAAGCACACTGCACGGGACGCAGCGCGCGCCGCAGGCGTCCCCATGATCGCAGGATCCGGCCTGCTGGCCAACATGGACGAGGCTGTGGCGGCATCAGTTGAAATCGGCTTCCCACTGATGCTCAAGGCGACAGGTGGCGGCGGGGGTATCGGCATGACCGTTTGCCGCAACCAGGACGAACTGGCTGAAGGATATGGGCGCGTTACCCGTCTGGCTGCATCCAGTTTTGGCACAGCCGGCGTTTTCGCTGAGCGGTACGTTGAGCATGCGCGGCATGTTGAGGTTCAGATCTTCGGCGACGGACAAGGCCGCGTCGTCAGCCTTGGCGACCGCGACTGTTCCCTGCAGCGCCGCCATCAGAAGGTAATGGAGGAAGCGCCGGCGCCTGACCTTCCTGCGAACCTGCGGGAAGAACTTCACCGCAGCTCACGAGCCCTGTGCGCTTCCTTGAACTACCGTTCTGCCGGCACTGTCGAGTTTGTCTACGATCCACTACGGCAGGAGGCTTCCTTCCTGGAGGTCAACGCACGGCTGCAGGTGGAACACCCTGTGACCGAGGCGGTCACCGGCGTCGACCTGGTGGAGTGGATGCTGCGCTTGGCACAGAGGCCTGTAGAAGCGGGGGTCCTGACGGGCCTGCCGGACAGCATCCCGGTCACCGGCTCCGCCGTGGAAGCCCGTGTTTACGCGGAGGACCCCGCCCGCAATTTTCAGCCAAGCGCGGGAACCGTTACCAACGTGGTGTTTCCGGCCGGGGCGGGCGCCGACGGTGTCCGTGTCGACGCCTGGGTGGAGTCCGGCACCGAGGTATCCACCAGCTACGATCCCCTCCTGGGCAAAGTCATCACCTTCGGCGCCAACCGCGACGAAGCCTTCAATAAGCTTGCCCAGGCGCTTGCCGGCACGCGTGTCGACGGCATTGAGACGAACCTCGGGATGCTCAGAGCAGTCACTGCCTTGGACACCGTCCGCCGGGCGGAGCACTCCACTGAAACTCTGGATAGCGTTGGTGACCCGGAGCCGCGCATCACGGTGGAGCGGCCTGGGCTGCAGACCAGTGTTCAGGACTGGCCCGGCCGTACAGGTCTGTGGCAGGTGGGAGTACCTCCAAGCGGGCCCATGGACGATCTCTCCTTCCGGCTGGGCAATACCGCTTTGGGCAATGCCGAGGGCGCGCCGGGGCTCGAATTCACTGTCACGGGGCCGCGTTTGCACTTCACCCACGACACGACGGTCTGCATCGCCGGAGCGGATGTACGGGTCTCGGTGGACGACGAACCAGTTCCCCTGTGGGAACCGATCACGGTGAAAGCCGGTGGTACGCTCGACGTCGGCACGGCCGAGACAGCCGGCCTGCGCGGCTATATTCTGTTCGACGGCGGGCTGGACGTTCCGAAATACCTTGGCAGTGCCTCCACCTTCACCTTGGGCCAGTTCGGCGGACACGGTGGACGGGTGCTGCGTATGGGCGACGTCCTGCGCTCCGTCGCCGGTTCTTCCGGTCTTTCAGCAGCCGCCTCGGTGCAGGGTTCTGCCGAAGGTTTAACGTCCCAAACGTCCCAGGAATACCGCCCGGTTCCAGCGGACAGCAGGCCTGTTTTCACGTCCTCCTGGGAGCTGATGGTGGTGGAGGGACCGCATGGCGCTCCCGAGTTCTTCCAGCGTGAAGACATCGAGGAGCTGTACGCCGCTGAATACGAGGTCCACTTCAACTCCGCCCGTACGGGAGTCCGGCTCATGGGTCCCAAGCCACGGTGGGCACGGGGCGACGGCGGCGAGGCCGGGCTGCATCCGTCCAATATCCATGACACTGCGTACTCTGTGGGCGCGCTCGACTTTACCGGGGATACGCCCATCCTGCTCGGGCCCGATGGCCCTAGCCTGGGCGGTTTTGTCTGCCCTGTCACTGTTGTAACGGCCGACCGCTGGAAGCTGGGGCAGCTGCGTCCGGGAGACAAGGTCCGATTTGTACCCCTCAATGCGGCCCAGGCCCCTTCCTTCAGGGATTTGGGACCTGGCCGCCAGTTGGTCCTCCCGGGAGGTTCAGATTGGTCTACCGTCTTGGCGGCGGGCGACGGCGACGACGGTGTGTTGGGACGGGTACCAGAGGGGCCAGGCCGTCCAGCGGTTACCTACCGTCGCTCCGGCGACGATAATCTGCTGGTCGAATACGGCGACATGGTGTTGGACCTCGGCCTTCGGGCCCGCGTCCACGCTCTGCACCAGCACATTGAACAACTCCGGCTGCCGGGAATCCTTGACCTCACGCCGGGAA
This sequence comes from Arthrobacter sp., assembly GCF_031179985.1. Classification (GTDB taxonomy): domain Bacteria; phylum Actinomycetota; class Actinomycetes; order Actinomycetales; family Micrococcaceae; genus Arthrobacter. The sequence continues at coordinate 50,248 of NZ_JAPSHJ010000008.1, forward strand.
TCCGGTCCCTGCAAATCAAGGTGGACCCATCGGTCCTGCGGACCCCGGTGCTGCTCGGTTTCGTCAGGGAAATTGAAACCGCCCTGCCGGCCAGTTCCGAACTGGTCGTCCCCAGCCGCACCGTCCGGCTCCCGTTGTCATGGGATGACCCCGCCACACGGGAGGCGATTGAGCGCTATATGGCTGGGGTACGTGACGACGCGCCCTGGTGTCCTTGGAACATCGAATTCATCCGCCGCATCAATGGCCTGGACTCTGTGAACGACGTTTTCGATACCGTGTTCGACGCCGAATACCTCGTCCTCGGACTTGGGGACGTCTATCTGGGCGCCCCCGTGGCCACCCCATTAGACCCAAGGCACAGGCTTGTCACCACAAAATACAACCCAGCCCGCACGTGGACTCCGGAAAACGCCGTTGGTATAGGCGGGGCGTATATGTGCATTTATGGAATGGAAGGCCCTGGTGGCTACCAATTCGTGGGACGCACCACCCAGGTGTGGTCGCGGTATACGGACGCTGCACCGTTCGAGCCGGGTTCCCCGTGGCTGCTGCGGTTCTTCGACCGGATCTCCTGGTATCCGGTCAGTCCGGAGGAATTGCTGGACCTGCGCGCTGACATGGCGGCAGGTCGTGGACGCGGGGTGGAAACCGACGAGGGAACGTTCTCCTTGGCGGAGCACGAGGCCTTCTTGGAACAGCACCACGACACCATCGACCTCTTCCAAAAGCGACAGGCGGCAGCCTTCGCCGTCGAGCGGCAAGCCTGGGCCGATGCCGGCGAGTTTGACCGCGCGGACGCGGCGGCCGCCGTCGTGCTCCCTACGGAAGAACTGGTTGTACCCGAAGACGGGACACTGGTTACCGCGCCCTTTGCGGCGAGCGTCTGGAAGGTGGACGTGGCCGTCGGGGACAGGGTGGAACAGGGGCAGGCCTTGGCATCACTCGAGGCGATGAAAATGGAAACGGTCCTGACAGCGCCGTGCGACGGCGTGGTGCAGCAGGTGCTATCGAAGGCGGGTTCGCAGGTGGTGGCAGGCGAAGCTGTGGTGGTGCTCGTGGTGGCCGATGAATTTAGCACCCTGGACTTGGAAGAGGCAGTGGCATGAGCAAACCCGGAAGAGCAACAGGTACCGCTACAGAGCGTGTTCGGGCAGCCCTGGCGGCCGTCAAATCCGTGGATCGGCCAGAAATCTGGATAATGCTTCGCAGCGAGGATGAGCTTCTTGTTGAGGCCGCCGGAATCGACGCAGCGTTGGCCGGTGGTTCTCACCTGCCGTTGGCCGGGTTCCTGCTTGCAGTGAAAAACAACGTGGACGTTGCTGGTATCCCGACGACGGCGGCCTGTCCCGGCTTTGCCTACGTCCCCAAACAGGATGCCGCAGCGGTAGCCCGCCTTCGTTCTGCCGGAGCGATCGTGCTGGGCGTCACCAACCTGGACCAATTCGCTACAGGTCTGGTGGGCACCAGGAGTCCCTATGGCGCCGTCCGAGACTCACGCCGGCCCGAGCGGATTTCCGGTGGCTCGAGCTCAGGGTCCGCCGTGGCGGTGGCCCTCGGGTTAGCCGACATTGCCATCGGGACTGACACCGCCGGCTCCGGTCGGGTCCCCGCAGGGCTGCAGGGAATTGTGGGAATCAAGGCGACACTTGGCGCGGTGTCCACGTCCGGCGTCGTGCCTGCTTGCCGTTCCTGGGACGCCGTGACGGTCTTCGCCCGCGAACTCACCACAGCCGAACTAGCGATGGGCGTGATGGCCGGGGATGCACGCCCCTGGCCGGCTAATGTCCGGTTCGGGGCCCCTGCCCGCCCGCGGGTTGCCTATCCTGCCGTTTTGCCCGAGCTTCCCCCGGCATGGGCTGAGGCGTTCGGACGGCAGGTGGCCAGGTTGCAGGCTGCTGGTGTGCAAACCACGCCGATCGAGTTCGACGTCTTCCTGCAGGCGGCCCGACTGTTGTACGACGGCGGATTGGTCGCCGAGCGCTATGCCGCCGTCGGGGATTTCATAAAAAATTCCGGGTCGGAGGCCAACCTGGATCCGACAGTGGCCGGGATTATTCGGGCGGCCGGGGACGTGCCCGCCCACCGCTATGTAGCGGATGTGGCGCGGTTGGAGAAGTTGCGGGAAGAGGCAATGGCAGGGCTTGCCGGGTTCGACGCCCTGCTGGTTCCCACCGCCCCCTTCCACCCGACCCTCGCGGAGGTGGCAACGGATCCGGTGACCGTCAACAGCCGAATGGGCACCTACACCAACTTCTGCAACCTGTTCGATTTGTGTGCCGTGGCTGTGCCGGCAGAGGAAGTGGAAGGTAACCAGTTCGGCGTTACCGTCGTCGGCAGGGCATTTGATGACGCTGTGGTGGCGGATATCGCCCGGCGGATTGAAACGACCCCCGCCCCGCCGGAGCTGTTCGCTTCCGGCGCAACAGCACCGGCCGAGGCGGGAACACCGTGGCCTTTGCAGGCGGGCGCTTTCGCCGTTCCCCTTGTAGTCGTCGGCGCCCATCGGCAAGGCCAGCCCCTGGCTCCGGAGCTGGAGAACCTCGGAGCCTATTGGGACGGCCCTGTGCGGACGGCTGCCCGTTACCGGATGGTCGCCTTGAGCACCGAGCCCCCGAAGCCTGGAGTTTACCGTTCCGAAAACGGAGCGGAACTGGTGGCCGAGCGCTGGCTTCTGTCCGAGGCTGCGATGGGCAGATTCCTGGCTGCGCTGCCGGAGCCAATGCTCCTGGGATCGACACTCTTGGATGATGGTTCAACCGCTGTGGGCTTCGCCTGTGATGCTGTAGCAGCCTCCACCGGCACTGACATCACCCGGTTCGGCGACTGGTTGGCGGCTATTTCGGACAGTTTCGCTGAGCCTGTCCCCGGTTCTCGCTCTGACCCTGACCACCGGCGGCAAGGTGCGCCCAAATCGCTCCGGGAATCCTTGCTCACCGGATTCACCCGGGGGCTGTAGCGGTTCTGTCCCCCCTCGCCAGACCTGGCCGCACCTCCTGACCTACCCGCGGGACCATCCGCTCAGCCATCCCCGACGACGACACCTGGAACCACTGGACGAAGGCCACAACAGTTACTAAGGCGCCGAAAATGGACCTCGTGGCATACCGGGATAAAGGCCCGGTTCAGAACGGGATCAGACCCCGGAAACGGACCAGACCTGGACCGGAACCATGTGGGAGTGCCCGCAGCTGTTTGAAATTGACGGCGTCCACGTCCTGGTGACATCGGTGTGGGAGGACGACGTCCTTCACTACGTGGCCTACGGCGTGGGGTCCTACAGTGACGGCGTCTTCACGGCACGCACCTGGAAACAGCTGACATACGGTCCCGGATACTACGCTCCCTCGTTTTTCCGCGACAAGGAAGGAAAACCAGCCCTGATCTTCTGGATCCGAGGGGTCATCAGCCAGGACGGGAAGTGGGCCAGCGCGCTGAGTGTCCCCCACACACTTACGCTGGAGGACGACACGCTGATTGCAACCCCGCATCAGGATCTGGAAGCCTACGCGGTCTCAGTGCACCAAGCCGGCAATGATCCTGGATCCTCGGACGCACTGTTGGCCGGTGGAGCGGATTACACCTGGATCTCCGGAGAACCGACCGCCATTGAATTCACGGCCGGCGAAAAGACGGTTGCAACCATCAGGCATGCAGGAAACTCGCTCATCCTCAATGTCCCGGACAATGCTGCGTTCAGGGATGTGCATATCCCCCTTCCCGATGGAAACCGCATAAGAGCCATCATCGACCAAGGTCTGCTCGAGGTATCGACGCATAGTGGATTGGTGGCTGTGCCGCTGCCGTTCCTCGAAGGCCCAGCATGCACCCGTCCCCTGAGTTGGCGCGTCACAATCCGTTGGTACCAGACTACCCATCGCCAAGTCCTAAATCGCGTGGAACAATGAGCGGAATTTGTTGAGGTAACACCGAGAATATGGGGGATCCATGCAGGAGCGCGCGGACTTCGAAGCGACCAGGCCGGAACAGGGATCCGGTCACACACCGCCACACCCGCAGTATGGACAAAGGCTGCCTCAAGACCCTGCTGCAGCTGAACACTCCTCCGGTTTCCAAAACGAGCAGACTGCCGGTCTCCGGAACTATGGGGAGTACCAGCAGGGAGTCATTCCAGGCAGGACCGCACCGCCCGCCCCCCAGGCAGCCAGGGAAGACGTGGTCCGTGGGACGTTGTTTTCGCTTGTCGCCATTCCTGCCGGCGTCATCCTTTGGCTGATCCTGTGGAACGTAGGCTTTATGGCCTCGATCGTCGGTTTTGTGGCAGCCGCAGGTGCAGCCCGTATGTACGTGCTGGGCAGCGGAAGCTTCAGTCGGAATGGTGTCTGGGTTGTTGCAGCCGTAACACTGATCACTGTCCTGGTCTCGTTCGTGGGAGGTATGTGGTTGGACATGGTTCAGTTCATGGGCGGCGCATCTCCCTTTGCCATGCTCCTGGATCCTCAGGCCTGGGAGCTCCTCGGATACAACCTGACGACAAACGCTGACCTGGTGGAAACCTACAAGCTGGACTTCCTTGTGGCTGTGCTCCTCGGTGCCCTCGGATGCTTTTTCACGCTCCGAAGGATGTTCGCGGAGACCAGGAAGTAGTCCCGTGAGCCACCCCTCAGGGTGGCCGGGGCAGCTAGTGCTTGGCCGAAAGGTCAGCCGAGATGAGCTTGGCGGTCTCCACGATCTCCTGGCGCACAGAATCCAGGTAAGCGTCAGGGTCGGGTTGGGCCGCCACGGCCTGTGCCTGCAGGGAAACGTTGACGGCGGCCACTACCTTGCTTGGTCCGTCATACACAGGCGCTGCGACAGACATCAGGCCCATTTCAAGCTCCTGGTCCAGAAGGCACCACCCTTGGGCCCGGACCGTGTCAAGCACCCCCAGCAGTTCCTGCTTGGTGCCGACTCCCCGCGGCGTCAAGGGCCGGATTTCGGCCGCCGCCAGGTACTCCTGCAGCTTGGCCGGCGGCAGGCTCGCCAGCAGGACGCGGCCCATGGACGTCGCATAGGCGGGGAAGCGTGTACCCACGGTGATGCCGACGTTCATGATCCGGCGCGTGGTGACCCGCGCGATGTAGGCGATGTCCGCCCCGTCAAGGACGGCAGCCGACGTCGACTCCCCCAGTTTGAGGGACAGTTCTTCCAGATGGGGCTGGGCAAGTTGCGGCAGGGACAGGCCTGACAGGTAGGCATAGCCGAGCTGCAGCACCTGAGCCGTGAGCCCGAACGTCTTGCCGTCGGTCCGAACGTATCCCAGCTCCACGAGGGTGTGCAGGAACCTGCGGGCCGTGGCGCGCGTCAGACCCGTGCGGGCTGCCACCTCCGTGAGGGTCATCAACGGATGGTCGGTGTCGAACGCACGGATGACGGCCAGCCCGCGAGCGAGCGACTGAACGTACTGGTCGCTGGCCTGTGGCTGCTTTGCTGGATTGGTCATGGTTACCAATCCTATTGGCTTGGCGGAGTTAGGGCCCGACGGCGGGCGCCGCCTTAAGCGGAACCGGCACGAGCGGGACGGGCACCAGTGCCTGGAGCTCCTCGAAGGTGCAGCCAAACGTCTCGCGCACCTGTACGCCGTCGGGTCCGGTGAGGAACACGGCCATATCGGTGTACACGCGGGTCACGCAGCCCACCCCTGTGAGCGGATACGTACAGGTCTCCACGAGCTTGGACGCACCCTCCCGGGTCAGGAGGGTCATCATCACGAAGACATCCTTTGCGCCGGTTGCCAGGTCCATCGCTCCGCCGACTGCCGGAATGGCATCCGGGGCACCCGTGTGCCAGTTCGCAAGATCCCCCGCGGCAGAGACCTGGAAAGCTCCCAGGACACAGATGTCCAGATGCCCGCCGCGCATCATGGCAAACGAGTCGGCATGGTGGAAATAGGAGGCCCCGGGCAGTTCTGTAACGGGGATTTTGCCGGCGTTAATGAGGTCTCCGTCGATCTGATCGCCGGTGGCTTCCGGACCCATGCCCAGCATGCCGTTCTCGGTATGGAGCGTAATGTCCTGCTCAGGCTGGAGGTAGTTGGAGACCAGCGTTGGCTGGCCGATCCCCAGGTTCACAAAGGATCCGGGTTTGATGTCCCGTGCCACCAGGCGCGCCAGGTCGTCGCGGCCCAGCGGCTTCTCCCTGCTCTTGATGGACACAGTCTGAAGGCCAATCTGATTATTTGGCTGGACAGTCATTTCAGGCCACCTTCACAATGCTGTTTACGTATATGCCGGGGGTTACAACGCTCTCCGGGTCCAGCCCGCCCACCGGCACGATCTCCGACACCTGAACCACCGTGTGCCGGGCGGCGGCGGCCATAATGGGCCCGAAGTTGCGGGCAGTTTTGCGGTACACGAGGTTTCCCTTCCCGTCCGCCTTGAGTGCTTTGATGAGGGCGACGTCGGCGTGGATGGGAGTCTCGAAAACCTGTCCCCTTCCGTCGATGATCCTGGTTTCCTTGCCTTCAGCCAGGATGGTGCCGTAGCCGGTGGGGGTGAAAAAACCGCCGATCCCGGCCCCCGCGGCGCGGATGCGCTCGGCCAGGTTCCCTTGCGGTACCAGTTCCAACTCGATGTGGCCGGCCCTGTACTTGGCATCGAAATGCCACGAGTCAGACTGCCGTGGAAAGGAACAGATCATCTTGCGGACCCGGCCCTCCTTGATCAACAGAGCCAGCCCTTGATCCCCCTGGCCTGCGTTGTTGTTGACCACGGTCAGCTCCTTCGCGCCGCAATCCATCAAGGCGTCGATCAGCTCGAACGGCTGCCCGGCGTTGCCGAACCCGCCAATCATCACCGTGGAGCCGTCCTTGATTCCGGCAACGGCCTCTTCAACGGTGTCCATGACGTTCAACATGTCCTAGGCCTTCCAGTTGTCAGGGTCACCATCTGCAGCGACGTTTTCCAGGACCACTGCAAGCCCCTGCCCTACACCAATACAGATCGCTGCCACGCCCCACCGCTGACCGGATGCCTGCAGGCTCCGCGCTAAAGTGCCCAGGATCCTCGTACCGGAAGCACCGAGCGGATGTCCCATCGCGATCGCCCCGCCATGCTGGTTCACGATGGAAGGATCCACACCCCAGGCGTTGATGCAGGCCACTGATTGTGCGGCAAACGCTTCGTTTAGTTCGACGGCGCCCACCTGGTCCCAGCCGATTCCCGCCTTCGCGAGGGCCCTGTTCGCGGCTTCCACCGGGGCGTAGCCGAAGTACTGGGGGTCATTCGCGTGGGCTCCGCGACCGGCAATACGGGCCAGGGGGTTCATGCCGAGAAGCCCGGCGGCACGTTCGCTGCCGATCCAGGCTGCGGAAGCGCCGTCGGACAGCGGGGAAGAGTTGCCAGCTGTGACGGTGCCGTTCTCGGTGCGGAAAACGGTTTTGAGCCCTCCCAGTTTTTCCGCCGAAGAACCGGCCCGGATGCCCTCATCCCGCGTCAGATCGGTTCCGGGCACCACTGAGACGAGGCTGTCATAGAAACCCTCGTCCCAGGCCTTGGCGGAAAGATTGTGCGAGTCCGCGGCGAATCGATCCTGCTGTTGCCGCGTCACACCGTACTTTTCGCGGAGCCGTTCTGTGGCCTCTCCAAGGGAAATGGTCCATTCGGAAGGCATGGCATTGTTCACGAGGCGCCAGCCCAGCGTGGTCGAGGCCAGGGTGAGATCACCCGCGGGGTAGGGCTTCTCCGTCTTGGGCAGCACCCACGGCGCGCGGCTCATGGATTCTGCACCGCCCACCAGCATGAGCTCGGCATCGCCCGCGTTGATCTGGCGGGAAGCGATGATTGCGGCATCAAGGGAAGAACCGCATAGGCGGTTGACGGTGGTGCCGGGGATGGAGACCGGCAGGCCTGCGAGCAGGGTCCCCATGCGGGCGATGTTCCGGTTTTCTTCGCCCGCGCCGTTGGCGTTGCCGAACACAACCTCATCGATACGCTCAACGTCGAGCCGGGGTGCACGCTTAACGGACTCTCGGATCACATGGGCCGCAAGATCGTCCGGGCGGATGGAGGCAAGCCCCGAACCGAATTTACCGAAAGGCGTCCGGACGGCGTCGTAAATGTATGCCTGGTTCATGAATTCTGGTCCATTCCTCTGTCAGCCCTTGCTGTGTTGTCCATTGCTGCGTTGTCCATTTCATGGAAGACCTCCTGGGCGGTCTTGAAAGCTGTGTTGGCGGAGGGAACCCCGCAATAGATGGCTGTCTGCAGCAGGATTTCCTTGATCTCATCCCGACTCAGGCCGTTAGTGACAGCCGCCCGGATATGCATGGCCAGTTCTTCCCAATGCCCGTGCGCAACCATCGCCGTGATGGTGACGGCAGACCGCATCTGCCGGGAAAGTCCTGGCCTGGTCCAGATTCCACCCCACGCAATCCGCGTGATCATGTCCTGGAAGTCCTCAGTAAACGAATCCATGTTCGCGTTCGCGCGGTCCACATGCGCGTCGCCCAGCACCTCGCGGCGGACCACCATACCGCCGTCGTACATTTCCTGGCTCGTGGCGTCGGGACGGACCACTCCACTTTGTTCTGCGTCACTCATTGTCGATTCCTCCCATGAAGTCCTCCAGCAGTTCGGCTACCCTGGCCGGAGCCTCCGCAGGTGCCAGGTGGGCAACGCCATCCAGGGCAATGGCCCTTGCTGAGCCTCCTCCGGCTCGAATGCCGGCAACCACGTCTTCAGCGAACGACGGCGGGGCCACCCCGTCCTCCACACCGGCCACTGCAAGGGTCGGGACCCGGATGCTGCCGAGTTCTTCACGGACGTCAAACGTAGCGAGGGCCTCGCAGCAGAAGGCGTAGCTGAAGCGGTCGGCGTCGCGCAGGGAATGAAGCAACCGGCTGCTCACTTCCGGTTCGCGGTCCATGAAGCCCGGGGCGAACCAGCGCTGCGCTGATCCTTGGATCATCACCGGCGTACCTTGATTCCGGACGGTTTCCGCACGCTCCAACCAGCCCTCGGCGGTGCCGATTTTAGCGCCGGTGCACTGAACACAGAGGCTGGCCAGGCGCTCACCATGCTTGATGCCGAGCTGCAACCCCGTTGCGCCGCCCAGGGAAACCCCGGCGTAATGGAAGGTGGCGCCCGGCGCGATGGAATCGACAAGTCCGACGACCGCGTCAGCCAGCTCGCCGACGTCGAAGGTCCCCTTCGCGGAAGGTGAGACGCCATGTCCAGGCAGGTCCCAGGCCACCACGTCGCAGTTGTCGCCAAGGAGCGCGGCGGTCTGCCCCCACAGCACTGCAGACGACGTACCGAGGGACGGGCCAACCACCAATAAAGGCTTCTGGCCGAGTCCCCGCTGGGGCGAAAGCAGCGATGCCTTGAGTGCAGGCCTGGTCATACCGGCCTCCCTTCGGTTCCTTGCGTTTGCTTCGCCGAGAATTCGGGAAAGGCTGCGAAAATACGGCGCGAGATCTCATGGCTTTGGCCCAGGTAGTTGGCAGGGTCCAGGAGTTCCTCGAGGCGCTGGTCCGAAAGCTGGTCCTCCGTGACGGCTTCGCGCAGCAACCGGCGGTAGGTGGCACCCTGCTCAGCTGCCGGCGCCAGAAGAGTCTGGTCCACCGCGGCCTGAAGCCGGTCCCTGCCGTCCTCACCCAGCAGTGGAGCCAGGGCGCTGGTCACGGCTTCGCTCAACAGGAGCGGCCCGGAAAGATCCAGGTTGTGGCGCATTGCTCCCGGGAAGACCTGCAGGCCTTCGGCGAGCTCCCTGGCCAGGCCGGCTGCTCCGAGGGACAGCCGGAGCAGTTCCCGGAACGCCTGCCATTCGCTGTGCCAGGCACCGTCGGGGCGTTCGTCGTTGAAGCTTGCGGCGGCCTGGTGCAGCTGAGCGGCAAGGTTGGGGGCCTGGAGGGCGGCGCTGCGGACCAGAACGGACAGGACGGGGTTTTGCTTTTGCGGCATGGCCGAGGACACTCCCCGCCCTGCCGCCCGCGGTTCGGCCAGTTCAGCAACTTCGGGCCTGCTGAGGAAGAGGATGTCGGCAGCGATCTTGCCCAAGGCATCGGTCACGCCTGCCAGCGCATCCCCGAGGGAAGTCACTGCGAATCGGTTGGTGTGCCAAGGGGCCGGAGTTGGGGTGAGGCCCAGCCGCGCGGCGAGCCGGTCCGAGAGATCCAGCGCGCTCACGGCTGTTCTCGGTGTGCGTCCCGTTTCCCTCCCGGAAGAAGTTTCGGTTAACACGGTTCCGGATGCCAGGGTTCCGGCCGCGCCGCCGCTCTGCACCGGCAGCGGGACCGACTCAAGCTTCCGGGCAGCAGCAGCCAGTCCGTGGAACCACTGCGCCGTCCTGAGGCCAAAGGTCACGGGCAGGGAATGCTGGGTCAGGCTGCGGCCCACGCACAGCGTGTCCGCGTGCTGTTCGGCGAGGGACGCCAGCGCCGTCGTCGCGCTGTGAACATCTGCCAGCAGGGCAGCGATAGCGTTCCGGGCCAGCAGCATAAGGGCCGAATCCAGGACGTCCTGGCTTGTCAGCGAGGTGTGGACCGCTCGAATGGCGCCGATGTTGCCGGTGTCCAGTTTCTTGACCTGGGCGCGGAGATCGGCGAGCAAAGGTATGACCGGATTTCCGCCGCCTTGGGCACGCACCGCGATGTCCCCTGCGTCGTAGCGGCTGACGTCAGCGGCGGCGGTGACGACGGCGGCCGACCCTGCCGGTGCCAGGCCTGCCTTCTCCAGGACTGAGGCCCAGGCTGCCTCGACGGCCAGGATCGCCGCCAGTACCGCCCCGTCGCCCGTCAGGATCGCTACAAGGGGCGACGCCGAAACGGGAGCCAGCAGGCCGACGTCGCCGTCGAGGCGGGACTCGGGACCGGTCATTGACGGTCCTTGCCATCAGCGGGTCCGCCATCGAAATCAAGGAAAACCGTCTCGCCCTCACCCTGCATCCGGACATCCCACGTCAGTCCGCCGTCCGGATCACGCCGGGCAATCAGGGTCTGCCGGCGATCCGGATCGAGAGAGTTCAGCAGCGGGTCCGCGGCAAGTGCTTCCTGGTTCTCCGGCAGATAAATACGGGTGAACAGGCGGTTCATCAGTCCCCTGGCGAACACAGTCACGGCGATGAACGGGGCAGCACCCGGACCGGTGGGGCCCGGGTTGACAGTGGTGAACGTATAGACGCCGGAATTGCCCACCGAACTGCGGCCCCAGCCGGTGAAGGTGTAGCCGTCACGGACAAGGGAGCCTGTCCGGTGCACGATCTTCCCGTCAGCGTCAGGCTGCCAGATTTCCAGGATGGCGTCCGGAACGGGGTGACCCGCGCCGTCGTACACGGTGCCTTGGAGGCGGATGGACCCGGGCGACCCGGGCGGAAGGAGCTCGCCGTCCTTCTCGTAGGGCAGGGCGTAACCGTAGAACGGGCCAACCGTCTGGCCTGGTGTCGCGGTGAGTTTGGAGTCACTCATGGTGGTCACCTTCCGCCCCGAGGGCCTCATTTTCGGTCCAGGTCCGCTTTGACCCCGTCAGCACGATGTCCCAGTTGTAGCCGAGAGCCCATTCCGGTTCGGTCAGCTCGTGGTCATAGCTGGCCACGAGACGGTCGCGGGCGTCCTGGTCAACGATCGACTGGTAGATGGGGTCCAGGGGGAACAATTGATCGCCCGGGAAGTACATCTGGGTGACGATGCGCTGTGTGAACTCATTGCCGAACAGCGAGAAGTGGATGTGCGCAGGACGCCAGGCGTTGAGATGGTTCTTCCACGGATACGCGCCAGGCTTGATGGTGGTGAAACGGTAGGAGCCGTCCGGCCCGGTGATGCAGCGCCCTACACCGGTGAAGTGGGGATCGAGCGGGGCGGGATGCTGGTCCCGCTTGTGGATGTAACGGCCGGAGGCGTTGGCCTGCCAGATCTCCACGAGCTGCCCGGCGACAGGACGGCCATCGCCGTCGAGCACCCGGCCGGCCACGATGATGCGTTCACCCTGGGGCTCGCCGTTGTGCTGGATGGTGAGGTCGGATTCCAGCGCGTGCACGTCCTGGTGCCCGAAAGCCGGCGAGTAGAGCTCGATCGTTTCAGGATCCGCATGGTGCAGGCTTTTGGTGGGGTGGCGGAGGATGCTGCTGCGGTAGGGCGCGAAGTCCAGCCGTGGCTGCGTCTCCGGCTCGCCGCCGCTGCTGAGCTTGGCGGCATAGGCATAGCCGATGGCCTTGAGCTCGGCGCTCAAATCCGCTTGCGTCTCCACTTTTGGTGTTACCGCTTTCGGGGTAACTTCGGCTGCGTCGGACAGATCCTCGGTGAGGGAATCAGCGTTGTACGTTTCGGCCGTGAAATTCTCTGGCACAGCAACCTCCTTCGGGTTATCGGTGTTGGCTCGGACAAGGGGTGGTGCTAGCGGGAACGCTTCATTTGATGCAGGTGGTCGTATTGGACGGCATGCCTGACAGGGGCGTTGGGCGCGCCGTAGCCGTCATAGGCGCCGCGGCGTTCCACCATTTCGAAAAACACGCTCCCGACGGTGGCCGTGTAGAAGTGGAGGAACTCCCCGTCAGCATCCCGGTCGTAGAGGAGGTTGAGTTCCCGCAGGGTGGCAAGGAAATCCGGCTCAAGCGCGAACCTGGCGTCCAGGTCCTCGTAGTAGTTGTCCGGGATGTGGAGGAACTCCAGGCCTCGGTCACGGCATTCCTTCGCGGTGGCCACGAGGTCGGCGACAGCGAAGGCAATGTGCTCCTGGTACGTCCGCCGAAGGCGACTGCTGCCGCCGTACCTGCTGTCCTGTTGCCCGCCGTCCTGCTGGAGAAGCGGGGCAAGGTTCAGCACAAGGCGCACCGCGCGGTCCTCAGTAAGCATCACCTGCGAACGGACCAGGCCTGTAGGGCTGGGAACCTCCGCATACGGCTGGGGCTGCAAGGCCAGCGCGCTGGTGTAGAACAGAACGGCTTCATCGAAGTGCTGCCACGGCTGCGCCAGGTTCACATGGTCAATCACGGCACCTGTTGTGGGGGATCCGGATCCTCCACCTGACGCTCCTAAAGCAACCGGAAACTGGTGAGTTGCCTGCTCGTCGCCGAATTCGGAAGTCCACGCCGCCGTTCCATCAGGGTTGCCCTGGCAGAGGAAGATCTCCGTGGAGTCCGGCGCAGCGAACCCCTGGAACACCTCCTCATTGGCCTGGCTCTTACGCGGCACGGCCGGGGCCTTGAGCTGCTGGGCGCGGGCGGAGGCAAGCAAGGGTGAATCGACGTCGAATCCCAGGGCGGCAATGGTGGGCGCGACGCTCAGTGGCCCCGATGCACCCGACGCGGGTTCTTCGTTGATGATCACGCGTGCGTGCCCCATAGTCCACAGTTGCACAGCCTTTGTGCGGTGGCGTCCGTTGAACTCGAAACCCAGCTGGCCCAGGACCTTTTCCAGCCCGGCCGCGTCCCCTGCCCTGACTTCGGCAAAGTTGAAGCCCGCAGGTTCAGCCACCTTCGGGAGGGTTGCCAACTCCATGGGATAACGACGGCGGACAGCGGCCCCGCTCACTGCAGGTGTGCCGCTGCTGTTGCCAACCCGTGGGTGGATATCAAGCCACTGGGCACTTTGCTCTTCCAGCCAAATGAGGGAGCGCATGGCATCAACAGCGGTGCGCTCGACGTCGGACTGGCGGAAGACGTCGTTGAAGACTTCGAGCGAGACAGGGCCCGCGTATCCTGCCCGGACAACATGACCCATGAATTTGGCGAGCTCAAACTGACCCTCTCCGGGGAAGACACGGTAGTGCCGGCTCCAGGAGAGTACGTCCAGGGAGAGCTTGGGCGCGTCGGCTACCTGGACGAAGAAGATTTTGGCGGGGTTGATGCCTTCAATCGGAGCCGTATCCCAGTCGCGGGAGAGGATGTGGAAAGAGTCCAGGCACGTCCCCAGGTTTGGATGGTCCACCGCCTTGACCAGCCGGTGGGCATGCTCGTAGTCGTTGACATACTTGCCCCAGGCCAATGCCTCATAAGCCACTTTGACGCCGTAGTTTCCCGCAAGCTCCGCAAGGCGCGACAGCTGCTCTGCCCGGAGGTCGTCGTCGTCGATGGTGGCTGTGGCGACGTTGGTGCAGGCCAGCATGGTGTCCATGCCCAAGCGGGACATGAGCTTGAACTTCGCCTCAGCGCGGCGCAGGTTCCCCGGAAGCAGGTCCTCGTTGACGCTGTCGAAATCGCGGAACGGCTGATAAAGGTCCAACGTCAGTCCGAGGTCTGCGGCCATGGTCCTGACGTCCTCAGGGCTCAGCGGCGAGGTCACCAGGTCCTGTTCGAAAATTTCAATGCCGTCGAAACCGGCAATTGCACACGCCTGCATCTTCTCCTTCAGCGTCCCCGACAGGCACACTGTAGCGATTCCCGTGCGCATCAGACGGTCACCCCTTCCGCGGCCACAAGCTCCAGGAAGTGGGCACGCATCCGTTCCGCATCGGCTTCGAGTCCGGTGAAGATCCGGAAAGAATCTGCTGCCTGACCCACCGCCATCCGCCCGCCGTCGAGGACATCGCAGCCCTTGGCCTTGGCTTCACGTACGAGTTCGGTTTCGATCGGGCGGTACACGATGTCTGCCACCCAGTGGCGGGATTCCAGGAGTGACGGCTCCAACGGCGTGCCGGGATGGGCGGCCATGCCGGTGGGAGTGCAGTGGACCAGGCCGTCCGCCAGCAGCATTAGCCGCGGCAGCTCCGCCGTCGTCCGGGCGGTGATGGTCCTGTCCGGGAAGAGAGCGGAAAGCTCGACGGCGCGTTCGGCGCACCGCGCTGTGTCCATATCCACGAGGTCCAGCGTCTGGGCGCCGGCCATCAGCAGCGCGTACGCGACGGCGGAACCAGCCCCGCCGGCTCCAAGCTGGACCACCCGGCTGAGTTTGGCATCGGGAAGGCCCGAGGATAGGGCTGCACCGAAGCCGGAACAGTCGGTGTTGTGACCGATTAAGCGGCCATCCCTGATTACCACGGTGTTCACGGCGCCCAGCTTTCGGGCGTCCGGCGACACTTCATCAAGATGATCCAGAACCAGTTGCTTGCAGGGATGGGTGATGTTGAGGCCGTTGAAGCCGAGGCGGAAAGCTGCCGTCAGCAATTCGCCGACTGCCGCGGCCGGGACGTCGATTTCGCCCAAATCGATGGGGCGGTAGAGATAGCGGAGGCCTTGCCGGTCACCTTCGCGTTCATGCATGAGGGGCGTCAGCGAGGGCATCACACCGTCCCCTATGAGTCCTACGAGAAAGGACTCTGCTCGATTGCTCATCCGGTTAGCTCCTTTGACAACACCACGCGGCCGCTTTGACGCCGCAGCGTCGGCTCACGCCGGGTGGTACGAGTTACAGTACAGGAAATGTTCATATGATGCACTCTTGTTCTTATCCCGAACAAAGTTAGCGTTCGGGCAGGCGGGCCGCGAGTTCAGCGGCTGCTTCCTGAAGCACAGGCACAAGGGCCACCAAGGCTTCCTGGTTGAGCCGGAACACCGGAACGGCTGTGGCCAGCGCCGCAAAACCGTGGCCCTGGGAATTGAAAACCGGAACGGCGACGGCGCGCATCCCGAGCTCGTTCTCCTGATCCATGGTGGCGTAGCCGCGCTTTCGGACCAGGTCAATTTCCGCTCGAAAGGCATCTCGGTCGGTGATGGAGAACTCCGTCAGCGGCGCCAGTTCCAGGCTTTCAACAAGTTCCTTGCGGGTGGCTTCGTCAGCAAAGGCCACCAAGGCTTTCCCCACGGCCGTGGTGTGAAGCGATCCGAGATGTCCGGGGTCGCTGGTAACCCGGAACGTTTGCGGACCGTCCACCTTGTTCACCGTCAGGTGATGCTTTCCATCGCGCACCGAAAGGATTGTGGCCTCGGCCGTCAATTCGGTAACTCTGCGCAGGATGGGCAGGGCGGTGCCGGCGAAGCCGTGATGATTGGAGACCCGCTGGCCGAGCTGGAAGACCCGCAACCCGAGATGGTAGCGACGGCCCTCCGGTTCGTAGTCCACAAACCCGTCCCGCGTGAGCGATCCGAGCAGCCGGTAAGTGGTGCTGAACGGGAGCTCGGCCCGGCGGGAGATCTCGGCAGCACTGGCACCGCGTGGCTCGTCCCCAAGCAGTACCAGCAGGCCGAGCGCCTTCCCGACCATATCCGTGCGCGAATCATCCTTGCCTCCCTTCAATGCCCTGACAGCAATGCCTCCCTTGGCGTCCGCGGTTCCATTGGAGGCATCATGGCCTGTGTTTTGACTCACACTCATAGCTCGATGTTGCCACATAGTGAGAGCTATTGCTAGATCATGAAAGTTTTTCTTGACAGGTGACTGTGCTCACATTCATGCTTGCTGTATCGCAACAGTAGCTCTCACCATGTGGCTACGGGTCTTCCCAAAGACCTCGCGGCGCCCCACACTGAACCGGTAGCCGTTGAGAAGCGCATGATTCATCCGCGACATAGTCGTCACGCAAAGGAACACCATGAGCCAGACCCTCCCGTCCAGCACGCCGGACGTCTCAGCACCGGCCGGGACCCCCAAGAAAGCAGCCATTGCAAGTTTCCTGGGCAGCGCCGTCGAGTACTACGACTTCTTCATCTTCGGTTCTGCCGCCGCCCTGATTTTTCCCACCGTGTTCTTCCCCGATGCCGACGCCAACGCGGCCATCATGTCCTTCGCCACCTTCGGCTTTGCCTATGTGGCACGGCCGGTAGGTGCCGTCATCCTGGGTCACTTCGGCGACCGTGTGGGCCGGCGGAAAGTACTCATGTTCACCCTCCTGCTGATGGGTGCCTCCACGTTCCTGATTGGATGCCTGCCGGACTTCAACACTGTGGGCTGGTGGGCCCCGGCCCTGCTGGTGGTGGCACGTCTCTGCCAGGGGCTCTCCGCAGCTGGCGAGCAGGCCGGCGCTTCCTCCATGACACTGGAGCATGCACCTGACAACCGCCGCTCCTTCTTCACGTCGTGGACTCTCACCGGTACCCAGGGCGGCCAGATCCTTGCGGCCCTCGTCTTTATCCCGGTCCTCGCCCTTCCTGATGAGATCAAGTACGGCATCGGCTGGCGGATTCCGTTCTGGCTCAGCGCAGTGGTGGTTGTGGTGGCCTTCTTTATCCGCCGCACGCTGCACGAGCCGCCGGCCTTCGAGGAAGCCCAAAAGAATGCCGAGATCTCCAAGCTTCCTGTGGCTGACCTTCTCAAGTCACACTGGCGCGACGTCCTCCGGGTTGTTGCCTGTGCCTTCATCGCCGCAGTATCCACGGTGTTCGGTACCCTTGCGATCAGCTATGCCAAGACCGTCGCCGGCGTAGACGGGACCACCACACTGTGGCTCGTGGTCGGCGCCAACCTGGTGGCCCTCGGCACGCAGCCCCTGTTCGGGCAGCTTGCCGACAGAATCGGCCGGAAGCCGGTCTTTATCTATGGCGCACTGGCCAGTGCGGTGCTGACGCCCGTATTCCTGCTCAGCCTCGAATCCGGCAGCGTGCCTCTGATGTTCCTTGCAGCCATCGGCTTCTTCTCCTTTGGTTACGCGGCCTCCAACGCCGTCTGGCCCTCCTTTTACGCCGAAATGTTCAGCACCAAAGTAAGGTTCTCCGGCCTGGCTATCGGAACCCAGCTCGGCTTCCTTATGGCAGGCTTTGCTCCGGCCATTGTTGCGGCTTTGGGCGGCATCAAGCCCGGCGGCTGGGTGCAGATCAGCATCTTCACTGCCGTCATCTGCGTCATTGCCGCCACCTCGGCGCTCACTGCCAAGGAGACCTTCCGGGTGCCCACAAAGGAGCTCGGCCTCAAGTAGCCTGCTCCGCCGTCGTGACCCTGTTTCCTTGCGAAGCTCACGGCACCACGGCGAGTCGTCGGCCTAAAAGGTCAGTTCAGCCTCAAAGAAGGTCACGACGGCGGTCCAGCGGTTAAATCTTGGTAGCCAGCACCTCGGCCAGATCATAATTAACGGGTTCTTCAAGCTGGTCATAGGTGCAGGACCGGGGATCCCTGTCCGGGCGCCAGCGCACGAACTGCGCCACATGGCGGAAACGCTCGCCTTCCATGTGGTCGTACGCAACTTCGAGGACGCGCTCCGGCCGGAGGGGCGTGAACGAGAGGTCCTTGCCCGCACTCCACCGGCTGCCCTCAGCCTTGCGCGGGGTGCGTTTGCCTTCCTCCTGCTTGGCCCAGGCCCAGGGGTGGTCATCGAAGTCGGTGACCAGGGGCTGCAGTTCCTCGAAAAGTTCCTTGCGGCGCTTCATGGGAAAAGCGCCCACCACCCCAACACTCGCGAGTACGCCGTCGTCGTCATAAAGCCCAAGCAGCAGGGAGCCGATGAGGTCCGTTCCGCTGGTATGCACGCGATAGCCGGCCAGGACGCAGTCAGCTGTGCGGGCGTGCTTGACTTTGAACATTGTCCGCTTGTCCGGCTGGTACTTGCCGTCCATCGGTTTGGCGATGATGCCGTCCAGTCCTGCACCCTCAAACTGATGGAACCATTGCTCGGCCCTCATCTTGTCGTGGGTGACGGCGGTGAGATGAATCGGGGCGTTGGCACCGGAAAGCGCCTCTTCCAGGGCACTGCGCCGTTGGGAGAACGGCTGGCTGGTGAAGTCCTGGTCCTCCAGGGCCAGCAGGTCAAACGCCACAAACTTCACGGGCGTCTGCTCGGACAGCAGCTTTACCCGGCTCGCGGCCGGGTGGATCCGCTGCTGGAGGGCATCAAAGTCGAGCCGGTCCCCGGACGGTCCAACCAGGATGATTTCGCCGTCGAGCACGCAGCGCGTTGGCAGGTTGGCTTTCAGTGCTTCCACCAGTTCAGGGAAATAGCGGGTCATCGGCTTGCCGTTGCGGCTGCCGATTTCCACGTCCTCTCCGTCGCGGAAGATGATGGACCGGAATCCGTCCCACTTCGGCTCGTAGCTCATGTTGCCGTCCGGGATGGCTGTGACGGATTTGGCGAGCATGGGGGCGACAGGGGGCATGACTGGCAGCTGCATGAGGCCCATTCTTGCCCGGACACCCGCTCAGCGCTACCCCCGTTGCCACATCTGGACCCAGCAACAAAACGGGGCAACAGAGGCCCTGAAGTCCTCGACATCCGCCGGGCAGCGACGTAGACCTTAACGATGGCTACCTTCGGATTTCACGCATCGCATGAACAGATCAGTCCAGGCCAGTTGCTGAAAGACGTTCAGCTGGCAGAACAGGCCGGGTTCGACGCCGCAATGTGCTCGGACCATATCGAGCCCTGGTCAGCAAGCCAAGGGCATTCCGGCTTTGCGTGGTCCTGGCTTGGGGCAGCCCTCGCCACCACATCCCTTCGCTTCGGCGTGGTCACCGCACCGGGCCAGCGCTACCACCCCACGATCATTGCCCATGCCTCGGCAACTCTCGCCGACATGTTTCCCGGCAGGTTCTGGCTGGCCCCCGGGTCCGGCGAAAACATGAACGAGCACGTCACCGGTGATCCCTGGCCCCCGAAAGAGTTACGCCAGCAACGGTTGGAAGAGTGCGTTGAGATCATTCGTCGCCTGCATGCGGGTGAGGAAGTCACGCACCACGGGGTGGTCACGGTGCAACAGGCAAGGCTCTGGGATGTTCCGGAGATCAAGCCCTTGCTGATCGCGCCTGCCGTGAGTGTGGACACTGCGCGTCGTTCCGCGGCGTGGGCTGACGGGCTGGTCACCGTCAACCAGCCCGCTGAAAAGCTCCGGGAAATGCTTGCGGTGTACCGGGACAACGGCGGCCGCGGTAAGGCAGTGCTTCAGGTGCATCTGTCCTGGGCGGAGCGGGAAGAAGATGCCGTGGCCATCGCCCTGGACCAGTGGCACTCGAACGTCTTCTCGCCGCCGGTGATCTGGGACCTGCCAACAGCAGCGCATTTCGACGGCGTCAGTGCGGCCGTGGGAGAGGAGCAGATCCGCAAGGTGGTGAACGTCTCCGCAGACACAGCCCAGCATGCAGCCTGGCTGCAGGCATACGTGGACCTTGGCTTCGACGAGTTGTATCTGCACTTCGTCGGCCAGCATCAGGAACCGTTCATCAACACTTTCGCCGAGCGGGTCCTGCCCGAACTCCGGGGATCCAACGCCCGCTCGCTGAATTCGGTCCCTCCTGACCGCTCTGTCACCCTCGACCAGGAGGTTTCGCCGTGAGACTCGCTCAAACTTCTGATCTCTGGTGGAAGAATGCCGTGATCTACTGCGTGGACCCCGAAACTTTCTTCGACAACGACGGCGACGGCACCGGCGATTTCGGCGGCCTGACCCAGCGTGTGGACTATCTGGCCGCTCTGGGTGTGAGCTGCATCTGGCTCATGCCCTTCTATCCCTCCCCCGACCGGGATGACGGCTATGACGTCACCGGCTTCTATGGTGTGGATGCGCGCCTGGGAACGCTGGGGGACGTGGTGGAGTTCATCAGGGCAGCCAAGGACCGGGGAATGCGGGTCATTGCCGACTTTGTCATCAACCACACCTCTGACCAGCACCCCTGGTTCAAGGAAGCCCGCAAGTCGGTGGACAGCCCGTACCGAGACTACTACGTCTGGCGCAGCGATCCTCCGCCTGACACTTCTGACCAGGTGGTGTTCCCCGGAGAGGAAACTGCCATCTGGACCCAGGATTCAGCCTCGGGTGAGTGGTACCTCCACATGTTCGCCAAGCACCAGCCGGATCTCAACGTGGCAAATCCCAAGGTCAGGGACGAAATCGCCAAGTCCATGGGCTTCTGGCTCCAGGTTGGACTCGACGGTTTCCGGCTGGACGCAGTTCCCTTTTTCCTCGAGCTGCGTGGAGAACCCGAGGACGAGGCAGCAAGGACCGATCCCCACGACTACCTGAGCGCCCTGCGCAGCTTCCTCAACAGGCGCAACGGGAGCGCAGTACTGCTGGGAGAGGTCAATCTGCCCTACAAGGAGCAGCTGAAATACTTCGGCGGGCCCGAGGGCAACGAACTGAATATGCAGTTCGACTTTCTGACAATGCAGAACATGTACCTCTCCCTGGCACGGGAAGATGCGCGTCCCTTGGCGAAAACGCTGGCTGGCCGGCCAGCCATCCATCCGGACAACCAATGGGCAATGTTTGTACGCAATCATGATGAACTGACCCTGGACAAGCTCAGCGTTACCGAACGCGAAGAGGTGTTCGCAGCCTTCGGACCGGACGAGGACATGCAGATGTACGGGCGGGGACT
Source organism: Arthrobacter sp. (assembly GCF_031179985.1). Classification (GTDB taxonomy): domain Bacteria; phylum Actinomycetota; class Actinomycetes; order Actinomycetales; family Micrococcaceae; genus Arthrobacter. Next base: position 71,354 of record NZ_JAPSHJ010000008.1, read on the forward strand.
TCGCCGCCGTCTGCCCACCATGCTGAACGGTGATCCGGCCAGGATCCGCATGGTCTATTCGCTGCTGTTCTCCTTGCCGGGCACCCCCGTGCTCTTCTACGGCGAGGAAATCGGCATGGGCGAAAACCTAGAGATCAAGGGACGGGGAGCAGTCCGCTCCCCTATGCAGTGGAACGACACCCAAAACGGCGGCTTTTCCATTGCTCCCGCAGACCAGCTGGTGGCACCCCTCGTCGAGGGCTACTTTGGGCCGAAGAACGTCAACGCGGCCGGGGCCAAACGCGATCCCGGCTCGCTATGGAACTTCATGGCCACGCTCATCCAGCGCTACCGCGAAAGTCCGGAGTTGGGCTGGGGCCGTTTCGAGGTGATTGAGCAGCCGCATCCACGGGTTCTGCTCCACCGCTGCACCAGCGATGGTTCCACCCTGGTTCTTGCCCACAACATGGGCTCCCAACCTGCGGCACTGATAGCCAGCGTGGCATCACCTAATGAGCCCGAACGAAGCTACGGGGGGACGGTCCTGCTGGACCTGCTGGACGGGGAGGACATCGAAGTGGAGGACGACGGCGGGTTCGAACTCCAGTTGGACCGTTACGGCTTCCGGTGGTTCAGGCTCCAGCACCCGCAGGACCGCCGGATTCTGTAACCGCGGCGGGTTCCTAGACGGCGATCAGGTCGCCACCAGGCAGCGCCCGGGAGATGGGCCCCGTCTTCTGAGCTCGCAGAAGGGGCCACACGACGTCGTGTCCTCCAACCTGCAAAATCAGGCCCTGGGGACTGACTGGACGGTACAACACCTGCCCAGTCGGCCTTCCAACCTCCGGGTTTTCTATCGCGACGTCGACAAGTTCGTTCGGTTCACCCTCTCCGGCAGGAGCCAGATACGCCACTACCGAGCTGCCTTCAGGGAAGGCCCGGCCATAAGACGAAAGATCGCTCTGGACGGGTTGAAAGAACTCAATGTAGGCCCGCCCGTCGGTTCCTGGCTGCAGTTTCCCCTTCACCGCCTCGGTGACGTTCACTATCAGTACGATGGACGTCGTCCCCTCCGCCTGGTCATTTTGCGGGTAGTAGAGCGTTCGGCCCTCCCGGACGCCCGCGACCGTTCCGGCAATGACCAGCCCGCTGGCTTTCGCCAGTTCAGCCGGAGTTTGAAAGGGATCATAGTCAGCATTCGGGCCGTTGCTCGCGAAGGCGGTGAGCGTATCCTCCTCGGTATATGCCTCCAGCGCTTCGGAAGCGGACGCGCCTGAACTCGGCGCAGTTGGCGTGCCCGGCGCCGCACATCCGGCGAGCAGCAGGACCGCCGCAACCAGCCCCGCCAATAAGCCCCTGCCCTGCTCTTTGAACCCAGTCACCGTTTTCCCCCTGCCAGTCCCGTTCCAGCGCCATTGCCCTGAAGTGTCCGGCAGCACCAAAAAGGTTTCAAGTTTGCGGAAACCCCAGAAACAAGTGAGGCGCAGAAAGCTAACCCAGCGCTTACCGACGTGAAACGCCTTGGCAATAATGGGGCGGCACACTGGAAGTGCCGGAACAGCCGGCGCCAGCTCCAACCAGGAGGCCAGCAATGTTGAAGGAAGCCAGAGCCCACATAACCCGCGTTCGTGCCCTCGACCAGTTGCATCGTGGCGACGAGATTGAAGCCCGCCTCTCAGTAGGTCCCGGCTATGACGACGTCGTAATCCGCCGAGGGAGGGTTCAGGAGACAGCGCCAGGGATCGGCGTCGTGTGGATCATGGACCACGTCAGCGGAATGCGTAAGGCAATCAGCGCAGATGAATGCAGTGTGTGGCGGGTTGCTTGAGGCACTTTGCGGCTTCCGTTGACAGCTCAACCCTTCCGCCGGCAGCTCAGCCGCCGGCCACGGACTGGATGACCAGCACTTCCTGGCCAGCAGCCACCTTTGTATCAAGACCCTGCAGACGCCGGACCTCATCCCCGTTCACGTAAATATTCACGTAGCGGCGGAGGGCACCGGTTTCATCCCGCAGCCGCCTTCCGAGCACCGGATAATCCCCGGTCACCACGTCCAGCAGCGACGCCACAGTAACCGCTCTGTCTACGGGCGCAGTCAGTACGGACTGCCCGCCGGCGAGTGGCTGCAGAACGCTGGGCAACAGAACGCTGATCTCAGTCATTGACTCACCTTAGGAATCCTCGCCTGGTTCCTTACCCCGTCTGGGCAACTACCGCGGCCCGCACGCACAACACGTCGGGCAAATGCGATGCGACCTCGGTGAACGTTTCGCCCTCATCGGCACTGGCATAGACCGAACCGCCGCGGGTTCCGAAGTACACCCCGGCGGGTTCCGCGGAATCCACGGAGGCAGCGTCACGGAGCACCGCGTTGTATTCGCCGTCCGGCAACCCGGAATCCAAACGTTTCCAGGAACTGCCGGCGTCGTCGGTCCGGTGCACGGCGAGGTTTCCATCCGGCGGAATTCTCTCGCCGTCGGCCTTGAGGGGAACCACCCAGGCGGTACCCTCCCTGCGCGGATGCGACAGCATCACGAATCCGAAGTCGGCCGGGAGCCCGTCCGCGATGGACTCCCACGAGTCTCCGTTGTCATCCGTCCGGTAGACGCCGTGGTGGTTTTGCGCGTACAAGCGGCCCTCGACGGCGGGATCAGCAGCTATCTTGTGGACGCATTGACCGAATTCAGGATTGGGATCCGGCATGAAATAGGCGGAAATACCCTTATTCCTGGGCTCCCAGGAGCTTCCGGCGTCGAGCGAGCGGTAAACACCCCCGGTACTCATGGCCACATGAACGTTGTCCCCGGATGGATTGACCACGATGGAGTGGGCGGCCGCGCCACCGTAGCCGGCTCCCCATTCTCCACGGTGGGGATGGTCCCACAGCCCCCGATTCAGCTCGAAGTGCTCGCCGCCGTCGGTAGATTTCCAAACCGAAATGGGCTCGGCACCAGCCCAGACGACACCCGGACGGGAGTCTGCATCAGGGTAAATCTGCCAGATACGCTCCAAGGCCGCATCGGTGCCCTCGGGAAACTTTATGGCCCCTTGCTCGGGCTCAGTCCAGGTTTCACCAAGGTCATCGGAATGGGCGACGGTTGGTCCCCAATGCTCAGAGCGAACACCCACCATGATCCTGGTCCGGGCGTCCCGAGTGTCGATTCCGATGCTGGGAATCTCACTCATGAGGAAATGGGGGCCGGAAAGAGACCATTGCTTCCGGTCCGGGCTGTTGGCCAGCCAGAGGCCTTTTTTGGTTCCGATCGCCAAGAGATAACGTTCTGCGGTTGCCATGCCCACCATGCAACCACTCCGGCCGGAAGGAGGCAATGGTTTCCAAGCACCTGCGGCGGCAGATCAGTCGACGAACTCCGATTGCGTCTCGATGAAGTCCCAGTCGGCTTCAGTCAGTACATTCCTGGGCGAGCCGGGGTGCGGTCCGCCTGCTTCGGCAATCCCCTGAAGAACCGGAAGCGGGAGTTCCTCGGCCCGCAGATTCTCGCGGAGCCATTCTTTGCTGTCAAGATCCAGATCAAGCCACCACATAAAGATTTGCATCAATGCCCACCTCTCCTATGCCTCAACGTTAGGCCCGTTGGCGGCAGCGGACAATGTCCCGGCAGGACAACTATCCGGAACCGGACGCTGCCTAAGCCTGCTGTCCAGTGCCCTCGGATTGGTCCGGATTGCAGGCGTCCAGCGGAGTCGAGACCGCAATCCGGCGGCCGCCATCAGGAGCGGTGACAAGCTCGTATGGTTTGTTACCCGTTGCCTGCACATCGTTTTTCCAGGACAATTCACGACGCTGATTCCTGTCACTCCACGCCTAGAGCCGCTTCTGGAAGATCACCGTGTCCCGCCACTGGCCCGCGAACGGCCCGTGATTCATCAGGGCGATTCGCTCCATCCGCCCCACCTCCCGGAAGCCGGCTTTGTGATGCAGGGCGATGCTTCCTGCATTCTCCGGGAACACAGACGCCTGGATGCTCCAGTAGCCGAGGTCACGCGCGCATGCGCAGAGAGCTTCCAGCAGTGCCCGGGCTACTCCCCGTCCACTGGATTCGATATCTACGTAAACGGAGTAGTCCACGACACCTGAGTAGACGGGGCGGCTCGATGTGGGGGCCGCAGCCGCCCAACCCATGATGCCGCCGTCGTCCTCTGCCACAAGACTCAGGCCCGGGATCCGCCGGCTGTAAAAGTCATCTTCAGTAGGGGTGGTAGCGTCAAACGTGGCATTGCCACCTAAGATGCCGGCAGCATAAATACGCTCCACCGACGACCAATCGGAACGGGACATCTGCCGCACGCGGATACCGGAGGACGCCTGGAGTATTTGGACTGCAGTCATAGCTCCATTATGCACAACATTGACAATCGTCGATATTGCTTTTCAAGCTGGATCGACAGGGCCACAATGAGGGTATGTCCCCGGAACCTTCCAACAGCCAGCCCTTGGTGGTCGGCGTCCTTCCCGGACAGCACCCTGAGGTGCTGAATACGGCCGCCGCCCTGGCCGTGAAGCTCGATGCTCACTTGATCTGCAGTTACGTGGACGAGGCAAGCTACCTGGTGGAATGGGATCCTGCCCGCTCCGCTCACAGGCTGTCCTTGCACCCCGACGCGGACGACGCCGAAATCCGCTCTGTGACAGAGGATTTGCAAACCAGGGTATCCGCCGCTTGCGAGGACAAAGGCATTACGTGGTCCTTGCGGATCCTTGCCGGTGATCCCGCCCGCGCTCTGGGCAGGCTGGCCGCAGAGGCCCATGCTTCCATGATTATCGTGGGAACCAGTGAACGTGGACTCGTTCACAGAATCTCCGAGGTGCTTAACGGTTCGGTAGCCGCCTGGCTCAGCCACCATCAAGAGCACCCTGTCCTGGTTGTGCCTCCCCACCTTGGGGCGCACAGGGAACTCCCGGAATAGCACCCCCACCAGTCCGCTCACTTAACTTGCACTCAGTCAGCGCGGGTTATCTTGGTCTCCCCCAGGTCTCTGAAGCGCAAATGTAAATAAAGTGAAAGTAGTAATTCTCGGTGCTGGCATGCACCGACGTCGGACAGTATGCTGGAATTCGCAGGCACAAAGAAGAGCCTGCCCATAGACGGCTCCGGAGTGCGTATCCCCCAATAACGCACTCCGGAGCTCCTTTTTGTCCAACGATCGGTGCACATACCCCTAGGGGGTACTTGACCCATACCCCCATGGGGTATAGCTTGATTGTATGAACGCACCTGAAGAAGCTGTCACGGGCCTTGCGGACGCAGAGTCTCAGCATCAACACGGCTACACCTCCAATAAGGAGGCGTATTTGCGCCGGCTCAAGCGCATCGAAGGGCAGGTCCGCGGAATCGCGCGGATGGTGGATGAAGACAAGTACTGCATTGACATCCTGACTCAGGTTTCTGCTGTTACGAAGGCCTTGCATGCCGTCAGCCTTGGATTGGTTGAGGAGCACATTGGGCATTGCGTCGTAGGCGCCGCTGGTGAGCCTGACGCTGCTTTGCGTGCAGAAGCCATCGAATTCAAGGTCAAGGAGGCCACCGATGCCATCGGGCGCCTGCTGCGGTAGCGGCAATCAAACCCATCACACCATCCGGCTGATGAACCACAGCACGCCGGCTGACTCCAACGAGAAGGACCCAACCATGAGCCCCGTTTCCACCATCGTCAACGTATCCGGCATGACCTGCGGCCACTGTGTCTCAGCCGTCAGCGAGGAACTGGAGTCATTGGACGGCGTGGAAAACGTCGACGTCGACCTCAACGCCGGAGGCATCTCCACCGTCACTGTGACTTCCGAAAGGGAGCTTTCGGCGTCGGAGGTCGGAGAGGCTGTGGCGGAAGCCGGATACCTGGTAGTGGCTACTAACGCCTGAGAGCATACGGCTCCCGCGATTCCGCCACGCCCGCTTCAGCCTGAACCACCAATCCCCGAGGACACACCGTGAGTAACGAGCAACTGCTGAACCAACCCGGAAGCCGGGTGATTGAACTTGATATCCAGGGGATGACCTGCGCGTCCTGCGTCAGCCGCGTGGAACGGAAGCTCGGCAAGCTCGACGGCGTGGAGGCCTCAGTCAACCTGCCGCTGGAGTCCGCCCACGTCACAGTTCCGGACGGCATCACAGACGAACAGATCACGGCCCAGGTAGCATCGGCGGGTTACAAAGCGAGCATCCGTCGGGCAAGGCGTTCAGGCAGCGTCGAGCCCGAAAGAGACGAGGTTTCGGTTCCGACCGAGCATGCCGGGCATGTGACCGGTGGGGGCGCGGAGGTTCTCAAACCCAGACTGATCGTCGCGGCCATCCTGACCGTCCCGGTGTTCGTGATTTCGATGTTTCCGGCTTTCCAGTTCGCCAACTGGGGCTGGGTTGTGGGTGTTCTCGCTCTGCCTGTTGTCAGCTGGGCCGCCTGGCCTTTCCATCGGGCTGCCGCCATCAACGCCCGCCACTTCGCCTCCACCATGGACACCCTGGTTTCCATCGGAGTTATTGCCGCCTACGTCTTCTCGGCCTGGCAATTGCTGATGGACCCTCGTATGACCGAACACGTCGGCATGGCGGAGATGGAAGCAGGCGGGCTCTATTTCGAAGTCGCGTCAGTGGTCACCACCTTCCTCCTGCTCGGCAGGTGCCTGGAAGCGAATGCAAAGCAAAAAGCCGGGGATGCCCTCCGGGCGCTGATGAACCTGGGCGCCAAGGATGCAACAGTGCTCGAAGGTGGAGCCGAATACCGCATCCCAGCCGACCAACTCGTGGTGGGGGACGTTGTCGTCGTCCGGCCGGGCGAGAAAATTGCCACTGACGGCGAGGTGATTGATGGAGTATCTGCCGTTGACGCCTCCTTGGTCACTGGCGAATCGGTGCCGGTGGAGGTGGCTCCGGGCAGTCTGGTTACGGGTGCCACAATCAACACTTCCGGGCGCCTTTTGGTGCGTGCCACCCGTGTGGGCTCTGAGACCACCTTGGCCCAGATGGGACGGCTCGTTTCCCAGGCCCAGACCGGAAAAGCGCCAATCGCACGCCTCGCGGACCGAATCAGTTCCGTGTTTGTACCCGTCGTTCTGATAATCGCAGCAGTCACGTTCGGGCTGTGGCTGCTGGCTGCCGGTCCCCAGATCTCAGACCACGAGGTACGGGCAGCCTTTACGGCCGCCGTCGCAGTCCTGGTCATCGCATGCCCCTGTGCCCTCGGACTCGCAACGCCGGTCGGACTGCTGACAGGCACTGGCCGCGGGGCTCAGCTGGGCATCTTGATCAGGGGCCCGCAGGTCCTCGAGGACACCAGGACAGTGGACACTATCCTGCTGGACAAAACCGGAACGGTCACCACGGGTCAACTTGCGGTGGACTCGGTGCAGGCATTCGGCGCACTTTCAGAAGCAGACGTTCTGCTCATGGCCGGCGCTGTGGAGGCTGCGTCAGAGCACCCGATCGCCCATGCCATTGCCGCCGCGGCGCGCTCTACTGTTGGAGCCGGACGGCCGGCTGACAGCACTTCACTTCCGACGGGTAACGACGACGCTGGCCGGTTACCCGCCGTCGAGCACTTCGCCTCCGCTCCCGGCGGAGGAGTCCTGGGAACGGTTGACGGACACAAAGTGTTGGCCGGCCGCACCGGTTGGCTCCAGGAGAACGGCATGTCTGTGTCTTCGGCGCAGGGGAACGCCCTCAGGACCGCCGAGGAGTCGGGTGCCACCGTCATCTGGGTGGCGGTGGATGGAGAAGTGGCAGGCATTGTCGCCCTGCGTGACACCATCAAGCCCGGTTCCGCCGTCGCCATCGAGCGGCTGCGGAACCTCGGCTTGCGCCCGGTCCTGCTGACCGGCGATAACACTGCCGTGGCCGCTCAGGTGGCTGCCGCCGTCGGGATTCATCCTGACGACGTGTACGCGGGCGTTACACCCGAGGGGAAAGTCGAGGCTGTCCGCCAACTGCAGGCTGCCGGCGCAACAGTGGCCATGGCCGGCGATGGCGTGAACGACGCCGCTGCACTGGCACAGGCTGATCTTGGCATTGCTATGGGTTCGGGAACCGACGTTGCCATCGAGGCGGCAGATCTCACCGTGATGGGTAACGACCTCGGGCAGGTGGCCCAGGCAATTGAGCTCTCGCGACGCACCCTGTCCACCATCAAAACGAACCTGTTCTGGGCGTTCTTCTACAACGCGGTGGGGATCCCGGTAGCCGCCTTGGGCCTCCTTAACCCCATGATCGCGGGCGCAGCCATGGCTGCCAGCTCCGTGCTGGTGGTGGCGAACTCGCTGAGGCTGCGTCGTTTCGGCGCTGCGGATTCCCAACCCGGATAAGGTCTACACGACGGGGATCAGGCGGTGCCGTAACGGATGGCAGCCTTCGCCCTCGCTTTGGCAGCTTCTTCGGCACGGTCCTTCGCCGGGGCATGCGTCACCAGGGCGTCGAGGAGGTGCTCAGTGATGTGGGCGATCTCGTGCACAGCCCGGTTGAAGGCCTCTTCATTGGCCTTGGACGGCTTGGTGCTCCCGCTGATCTTGCGCACGTACTGGAGCGCGGCGGCCTGAACCTCATCCGGTGTGGCGTGCGGTTCAAAGTTATGCAGGGTCCTGATATTGCGGCACATAGCTCCATGCTAGGCTCTGGAACGCCTAGGATCGACCCCGAAGCCACGTCCACGCCCCTCATCCGCCACCCGGATAACACGCAATGCCGGCAAGAAATGGGGAGCAGTGTATGGGGAGCGGTGCCCATCGACACTCTTTGGGATGCGGGATAGCTTCTAGGTAATGGATCTTCCGGATCAGCCGGAGGCCGCTGGGGATGCCGATTGTTGAATCGAATCCGTTGAAAAGAAGGAGATAATCATGGCTATTTGGGGTGCAGACGTACAGTCGCTGCGGGAATTGGGCAACAAGCTGCAGCGGGGATCAGAGGAGATCCGGAACACCAAGTCTCAGCTTACGAGTGCCGTCCAGGGCGTCGACTGGAAGGGCCCGGACGCCGAGGCTTTCAAGAACGACTGGAACGGGGAGCACACCGCCGCGCTGAGCAAGGTCATTCAGGCGCTTGACGAAGCCGGCCGGAAGGCAAAGAGCAACGCCCAGGCTCAGGAAAGCACTTCCAACGCCCACTAGGCTTTAAAACAGGATGGCCCGGATGCACAGCATCCGGGCCATCCTTTTGTCTGCCTACTTTTTTGCCAGTGATTCGGGAGCGGTGCGGCACAGAGGTTCGACGTCGTTCGCGTGGTCGAGAACCTTGGCAGCAACGGACGCCGCCGCATCAGGCTGCACCTGGGAGGCGAGCCGGAGCTCGTCCAGCCGGACAAGAATCACGCCGCCCACAATCAGGGCGCCGCCCAGCAGCTGGATGGGACCGGGAAGTTCACCCAGCAGCAGCCACGCCCAGATGACAGCGAACAGCACTTCCGTCAGCGACACAAACGAAGCAACTTTTGAGCCCAGGGCACGGGCAGCCATAACGCCGGAAACGTACGCAAGCACCGTGGCGAGAACCACCAATCCCGCCACCGATACCCACCAAGGCGTGACCCAGGGACCAAGTTTTGTGTCGGCGGTGCTGAAAGCCATGGGCAAAAGTCCGGTCGCGGCGGCGAGCCACATCAGGGCCGCGCCTACCAGCAGACCGCTTGAGGCCAGGACGATCGGAGGCAGCGTGTCGTTCTCCTTGGCCGTGATGAAAAAGTAGATGGCAAGGCAAACAGCCGCCGCCAGCCCCCACAGAACTCCGACGAAGTCGATTTTCACAGCTCCGGTGAGATCCAGGACGAGGACCAGTCCAGCCAGGGAGAGCAACGTGCCGGCAATCGTCAGAGGCCGCGGACGGCGGCGGCTGGCAACCCATAGCCACAGCACGATCAGCACTGGTGCCAGGTATTCGAGCAGCAGGGCAACACCTACCGAGAGTCTTTCGACCGCGTTGAAGTAGAAGAGCTGGCAGGCGGCCACACCGATCAACCCGAACAGCAGAATGGTGATCCAGTTGTCCTTCAGCTGATGCCAGCGGCCGCGAAGCGCCGGGATGGCAGGGATCGCGAGGATCAGGGCCGCTCCTGTAAGTCGTGCCGTAACAGCGGCGCCGGGAGTCCATCCCGTTTCAAGCAAAGCTTTGCCGAACGAACCTGAAAGGCCAAAAACTGCTGAGGAAAACAGGGCAACTCCCAAGCCGGAAGCCAGAAAGCCCGTGGCCGGCCGTGGCTGGCGTGCGTCCTTCGCGGTGGCCGGGATGGAGTTGTTTGCGGCAGGCACAGTCTGCCTCCTGTCAGGAGTAAAGTGGGGTAATGGTCATTACATTACGCTCAGTCCCAGTAAGGGGTCAAGGTGATCTTTGCCCCTGACACAGAGGTGGCTCTCCGCACAGTCGTCAACCTCATCAACAGCGCTGCCAATGGCGAGGAGCATCTGGCCACCGTTGAGCAGCTGGACGCCTTCCTGGAAGCTGAGGGGTTCAGCGGTTCCAGAACCCGTAACGCGGCCGAACTGGCCAGCATCCACGAGCTACGGACGCAACTGGCTGAGGTGTGGGAGGCAGACGAGGACACCGCCGTCGCCACTGTTAACCGGCTGCTGCGTGAGGCGAACGCCCTCCCCCAACTGATCAAACACGATGGCTGGGACTGGCATCTCCATGCCACCACGCGAGAGGCGCCATTGTCAGACAGGATGAGTACGGAGGCGGCAATGGCCTTGGTGGATATCATTCGCAGCAAGGAAATGGACCGGATGCTGGTATGCGCCGCGGAGGATTGCGACGCCGTGGTGCTGGACCTCAGCCGCAACCGCTCAAAGCGCTACTGCGATACCGGAAATTGCGCCAACCGGGCGCATGTTGCGGCCTACCGCGCCCGCCAGGCTGCGACAACCAGCTGACGGATCCGTCCGGACGGAGAGCGCTACAGCCTGTCGGCTTCCGGCCCGTCGGAGGTTTCAGCGCCCGTGGCTCCGGAAGCACTGTCCCCTGAACCTGCACGGTAGCCACCATGACCGCCGGGTTTCTTGGAACTGAGATTCACGCCGGATCCTTTACCCAGGTGCTCGGCATTGTCCTTGTAACTCATGGACAGCATGGCGGCGATGACGAGGGTAACGATGAAAGCAATGCCGGCGCCGGTCAGGGCGAGATCAAAACGGGGCGAGCGTGAGCTTCCCCCCGAGGCGAAGATGAGGACAGCAATAAACGCCACCACAGCCCAGAACGCAGAGAACATCAGCGGTCCCTTCACCGAGGTCCGCAGGTTGCGCGGCTCTCCTGGTTTCTGGTCTGGCACGATGATTCCTCCACTGACTTGTCGTCACGTTCAACACAAAAATTTCTACACGAGGTAGAAGCCTGTTCCTAGTTTACGGCCTTTGCGGAAACAGCACGCGCATCGTAGCGGAGCGTCAGTCCGGCCAGGATCCACAGAACACCGGAAATAATGGCGCCTCCTCCCGCGACTCCCAGCAGGGCGTGCGCGCCGAGGGAGATGAAGAACGGCAATGCGACTGCGGTTCCCAAGCCAATAACGCCCGAAATGCCCCAGTCCCGCCCCAGTGGATGCCGGCGATAGCGGATACCGACATAGAGCTCAACCGCCCCCACAACAGTCAGTGCCAGTGCGGCAAATACTCCGAACATCAAGTCCCCGGGCAGGAACAGCAAAGCAACTCCGGCTCCGGTCATGATTGATGGACCTGCCGCAAGGAGCCGGCCCGGCAGTTCGTCCCGCCTGAAACCGGTTTTTCTGACCGACCACAGGAGCGCCAGTCCCGTTGCCACCAGATACAGCCCTCCGGCACCGCCAAGGACGAGCACTGATGGCTCGGCCCAAAAGATGGTCACCGCACCGAACACCAGCGCAACACTTGCCCTCGTGAGAACCGGCTTCCAGAGGTCGGCCGAGGGGACAGGGGCAGCAGGTCCGGCAGGAGTTGCGGGTAGAGTCACGGGTCCAGTTTAGTGCGGCCAGGAGGGCGTCTGAACCGGACTCGACCCCGTGGGTCAGTGTGAGCCAAGGACCATCCAGCGGTCGCCGCGGGCTCGCAGTGCGAGTGTGACAGCTCGGGCCAGCATGTAGCCCAGCGCAAAGGCAACCCAGAGCCATACCAGCCCCGCCACGCCGTCGGCCGCCCAGAACGCGACAGCCAGCAGCATCGGCACATAAAAGACCAGATTTACGACGCCGGCAATTGCCAGGTACTTCGCATCGCCGGCACCGATGAGGACTCCATCGAGAACGAAGACGTATCCGGCCAGTGGCTGCCCCACGGCGAGGACCCACAAGGCCAGCGTCAGGGCTGAGCGGACATCGTGGTCGGAAGTGAACAAAGCGCCAGCCCAGGGGGCCGCTGCCGCCAACAGGATTCCCGTCAGAACTCCAAACCCGACACCCCAACGGACCATGGTTGCCGTAAACTGCCGCGCTTTAGCCGCCCGGGCAGCACCCAGTTCCTTGCCGATCAGGGCCTGTGCGGCTATGGCGAGGGCATCGAGTGCGAAGGCAAAGAAGGTGAAGATGGTCATGGCCAACTGGTGTGCAGCCAGGTTTACGGGTCCTTGGGAAGTGACAACCAGAACGGTCGCCAGGATGGCCACACGGAGGCTGAGCGTCCGCAGCATCAACCAGGAACCGATCGTCGTCATGGCTCGAATACCGCTCCAGCTGGGAAGGAGGGAGATCCCGTGCTGGCGCCCTTTTCGTTGAAGCTTGACCACATACACGAGGGCCATGGCCCACTGCGCAATGCTTGTACCTACGGCCGAACCCATCACTGACAAGCCCAGGCCATACACCAGCACAAGGTTCAGGACGATGTTCAAACCGAACCCCGCAGTAGCCACAAGTAACGGCGTTCTGGTGTCCTGCAGGCCGCGCAGAACCCCGGTTCCCGCAAAGATGAGCAGCATGGCGACAAGTCCGGGCATCGACCAGCGCAGGTAGTCAACAGCGAAGTCCAGGACTGCTCCGCGGGCTCCCATCAGTTCCAGAACCGGGGTTGCGAAGGCAGACCCCGCGGCAGCAAGGATGGTCCCGAGTCCAACAGCAAGCCACACTCCATCACGTCCGGCAGCCAGTGCCTTCGGGAGTTTCCCATCGCCGATGGCCCGTGCCACCGCTGGAGTCGTGGAGTAGGCAAGAAAAACCATCAGACCCACTGCCGTGTGGAGAACCGCGGACGCCAGTCCCACTCCGGCAAGCTCTGCCACGCCCAGGTGTCCCACAATGGCGGAGTCCGCAAGGAGGAACAGCGGCTCGGCGATCAAAGCCCCAAACGCGGGCACTGCCAAACGCAAAATCTCACGGCGGTGACCGGTGACTGGCTCGGGCCGGGTCACGGAAGGCGTTTTTGGCACGGATTTAGCCTAGCGGCATGCTTTGCGCCACAGTTAACCGAAATTTAGTTGACAGTTCAAGTATTGATGGGGAAGACTCGGAGGCTGAAACAACCGCAAGGCTTAGCAGTCAATCAAATGACGGTGCGGCCCCCTACGAAACGGTGACCAGAATATGAACCAGTCCACCCTGACCACAACGGCCTTGACCGCCCTGCGCGTTATCGCAGGTTTTCTCTTCGCTGCCCATGGCTGGCAGAAGTTTAATGAGTTCACCATCACTGGAACCCAGGCTTCCTTCGCGAAGATGGGCGTTCCCGCTGCCGATCTTGCCGCCCCCGTTGTGGCCTCCCTGGAACTGGTGGGCGGAATTGCCCTCATTCTTGGTGCCCTGACCCGCGTCTTCGCAGCCCTCTTGGCTCTGGACATGCTCGGTGCTCTCGTCCTGGTTCACGCCCCCGCGGGTGTCTTTGCTGCTAATGGCGGCTACGAGCTGGTTCTGCTCCTGGCAACGGCCGCCGCTGCTGTTGCCCTGACCGGCGCCGGCAGACTTTCAGTGGACAACGCCACCTTTGGCCGGAGCAGCAGCAAACTCAGCGTGCTTGCTTAGCCTGCTTTAGCCCCTGCGGGCCTGGCCTCCAGTGGACAAGCCCACAGGCCAGAACTACGACGACGGCGGCCCGGTCACCATTGCGGTGGCGGGGCCGCCTTCGCCGGTTAAACGCTCCCGCCAAACCTTCCGATCCAGGGCCCGGGGCGATCGTCAAATGTGCGATCAGAAACAAAAACTCACAGGAATGAACCAAAAGGCCTTGACGTTTGAAACGATCCACTGATAAACCTTGGTTCCAATGCATGGTGGTCCCGCGCCATTCCGATGCCACAGGTCTCCCCCACCCGTGCAGCACCTTCAGTTCTGGGAAAACGACAGACTGTAAGGCAGATTGAAACGTTCCACTGCCCCACAGTGTGGTTTGGCATATCCACGCGCCATCAAAGGAGATGTTCGTGAACTACCCCTCTCAAGATCCGCCAGGGCAAGATGTCGCACGCCTAACCCGACACAGGCCAGCCGAGCTGCTACAGAGCCCAGACCGGCACAAGCCGTCCCGGCCGAGTTCGGCCCCAGTCCACGCGATCCGTGCCAGGCCTGCCGGAAGCAGCGCTAAGGTTCTCACGGCAGCCACCGCCGCGGCAGCCATTGCCTTTACAGGCCTCCCCGCCGTGCATGCCGAAACCGGGCTTCCGGCTGCGGGCTCTGGATTCCATTTCGACTTCGGCCCCGGTGCCACGGAAGAGGGCTACACGCAGGTAAATGCCGCCCTGGCCTACAGCCCTGAATCAAAATTCGGGTTCACCAACACCTCCGCCACTACCGGGGAGGACCGCGGCACCCCCGATGCTCTGCGTTCCGACTTTGTGCAAGCACAAGGAAGCAGCTTTCTCGTGGACCTGCCTAACGGGGACTACACAGTAAAGCTCATCGCCGGTGATTCTGCTGCCGCCACCAACATTGGAATCACGGCTGAAAAAATCGCAAAGGTGCAGCTCACGGACAAGCCAGCGGGTCAGTTCCTCGACATGGAATTCCCTATTTCCCTCATTGACGGTCAACTGACCCTGGACTTCACCGGAACCGCCGCCAAGATCAACTCCCTGGTCATCTCTGCCCGCCAACCCCGCAGCGCAACTGCCGATCCGGGCGTCTATCTTGCCGGCGACTCAACTGTTCAGACCTACGACCCCGGCTTTGTGCCCCAGGCCGGATGGGGCCAGATGATCGGGCGCTACTTCGACGAAAAAGTCGCGTTCTACAACCACGCAATCGGCGGCCGCAGCTCCAAGAACTTCATCAGCCAGGGCCGCCTGGACGAGATCCTGAGAGTCATCAATCCGGGCGACTACCTGATGGTCCAGTTCGGCCACAATGACGCTACCGTAGGCGTCGATGACCGCTACGCCTCACCGGCCGACTATAAGGAATACCTGCGCACCTATGTCGATGGAGCGCGGCAGCGCGGCGCAACTCCTGTTCTGGTGACCCCGGTAGGCCGCCGCGACTTTGACGAGGCTACGGGCAAATTCAATGTCAGCTTCCCGGAATACGTTGAAAAGATGAAGGAACTCGCCGCCGAGGAGAACGTCGCGCTGGTTAATCTGTCCTCCCTCAGCCGCGCTTACTATGACGAAATCGGCCCGGAAGCCACCAAATCAGTTTTCCTGCACGTCGACGCCGGGGTCTACCCTAACCGCCCCAACGGAACCGTGGACAACACCCACTTCCAGGAATACGGCGCAATCCACATCGCCCGTCTGGTAGCCGGTGGCGTAAAGGGGCTTAGCGTTCCCCTTGCCTCGAGAGTCAAGGAAATCACACCCCCTGCCGCGGTTCCTGCCAAGCCGGCCGGCTTGGTCGCGGGGAGTGTTTCGAACGCTGGCGCCCTGCTCAAATGGCAGCCTGCTGAAGGCGCTGACATCTACAAGATCTACCGGAAACTCGCAGCCGAACCGGACTCGGCCTACAAACTCGCCACAACCTCCACCGTCCCCACCACGAATCTTGCCGGGCTGGCAGAGGGTACCGCTTACACCGTTCGCGTTACAGCGACGAACGGTAAGGGAGATTCCGAACCCAGTGACCCTTTGACTGTCACTACCAAAGAGGCCAAGTACCGGTTCGACTTCGGCCCGGTCGGTGCCCCCGTCGAGCCGAACTACACCGAGGTGAACCGCACCATGGCGTACAGCAAGGAGCGTGGCTTCGGCTTCAAGGATCTCTCCGTTCTCTCTGACCGGGACCGCGGCAGTGTCACCACCGCACTGCTTCGCGACTTCGTGCTCAGTGGCACCAGCTTCGAATTCCAGCTGGACGTCCCCAACGGCACGTATGCGCTGAAGACCTACCACAGCGACTGGATCGGCTCGACGCGTACGGACGTCGCCGCAGAGGGGAAAGGTTACGGCCAAGTCTCGTCCAGCCGGGCCTCCTCGGCCACAAAAATCATCAACCAGGTCCTCGTCACCGACGGCCAGCTCAACCTGACTATCAGCGGGTCCGGCCAGAGGCTGAACGGGCTTGAAGTGACACCCCTGCTCATCGGACCGACGAACCTGCGGGCGACGGGCATCGACGCGGCAGCCGAGCCTCCCGCCGTCGAACTGGCCTGGGATGCGTCAGGGGACGCAGCAAGTTACCGGGTTTTCCGCCAGGCATCTTACGAAAGCCAGGCGACTCTGGTGGCTGACAACGTCTCCACCCCCGGATTCAAGGACACCACCGCCTTCGCCGGACTTCCCTACAAGTACCACGTCACCGCTGTTGACAACACCGGCCTGGAGTCCGTTCCGTCCAACGTTGCGGACGTTTCCCTGACTGACCCGAACACGCCCCTCCCGGCTGCACCTGCGAAGGTGGACGTGAAGGGCATTGAAAAGGCCAGCGTGAGCCTGAAGTGGCAGAAAGTTACAGGCGCTACCGCGTATCACGTCTACCGTTCGACCTCCCCGGAAGGCGCGTTCAGCTTTGTGGGACGCTCCACTGAGGTGGACTTTACTGACCCTACGGTGCTCACCACCATCAGGTACTACTACCGGGTATCAGCCATCAACAAGGGCGGGGAGTCCGCTCCTTCGGATGTGATTGGCACAGAGAAGGTTACGGTTGTGAACCGCCAGATGGAGAATCTGGACCGTGCACCTGTTGCCATACTGACCGATCAGGGAGTAAGGGTGGGCTGGCGGATGCTCGGCCGGGACCCCCAAAGCATCGGTTTCCACGTGATCCGTGACGGCGTCCAGCTAACGGTTGATCCCGTCAAGGACAGCACCACGTATCTGGATGCGGCAGGCACCGCGTCATCCAAATACATCATCAAAGCAGTGGGCAACGGATCTGACCAGCTGACAGTGGAGTTCACGCCCCTGGCCCAGGACTATCTGGCCATCAAGCTGGACAAGCCGGCCAACGATTACACCAAGGACGGCCAGCCCTACAGCTATTCGGCAGGCGATGCCACGGTGGCGGACCTGGACGGCGACGGCACGTACGAGGTCATCCAGATGTGGTCCCCGTCCAACGCCAGGGACAACTCCCAGGCAGGCTACACGGGCACGGTCTACGTCGACGCCTACAAGATGGATGGCACCAAACTCTGGCGGATCAACATGGGTCCCAACATCCGCGCCGGGGCGCACTACACACAGCCGCTCGCCTACGACTTCGACGGCGACGGCAAGGCCGAAGTCGCGATGAAGACGGCTGACGGAACCCGGGACGCCGCGGGAACAGTGATTGGAAACCCCAACGCTGATTACCGCAGCAGCGCCGGGTATGTCCTGACCGGCGACGAATTCCTGACCGTCTTCCACGGCCAGACTGGAACCATCATGGACACGGTCAAGTACGATCCGCCGCGAGGTGACGTCGCAGCCTGGGGTGACGGGTACGGGAACCGGGTTGACCGTTTCCTGGGTGCCGTGGCTTACCTCGATGGCGAACGGCCCTCCATGATGTTCAGCCGCGGCTATTACACCCGCACGGTTCTCGCCACGTATGACCTGGTGGATGGCAAGATCGTCAAACGCTGGATCTTTGACTCCGACTCCGCCGGCTCACAGTATGCAGGGCAGGGGAACCACAACCTGTCCGTCGCCGACGTGGACGCCGACGGCAAGGATGAGTTCGTTTTCGGTTCAATGACCATCGACGACGACGGCAAACCGCTCTACTCCACCCGCCTGGGCCACGGAGACGCCATCCACACCAGTGACCTTGACCCGTCCAGGCCCGGCCTGGAGACGTTCGCGGCGCACGAGGACATGGGAGCAAGCGGAAACCGCGGCGCCACCTTCCGCGACTCCGGAACGGGTGAAGTTATCTGGAGCATCCCCGCAACCAAGGACACGGGACGGGCCGCTGCGGGCGACATCGACCCGCGTCACCCTGGCGCTGAAGGCTGGGCCGTCGGAGGAGACGCCGCCTGGAACTCACCTGTCGGGCAGTTGCGCTCCGCAAAGGGAGAACTGCTCTCGGAGAAGATCCCGGCCGCCAACTTCCTCGCCTGGTGGGACGGAGACCTGCTGCGTGAGATTGTGGACCACGACTGGAACGCGACCTCAAACAGCGGAACCCCCACCATCGCGAAGTGGAACTGGGAGACCCAGGCAAGCGACAGGCTGCTCACGGCCGTCGGGGCAAAATCCAACAACAGCACCAAGGGAACGCCCGCCATCCAGGCTGATCTTCTTGGTGACTGGCGGGAAGAAATCGCCTGGGCCTCAGCGGACAGCACGGAACTCCGGATCTACACCACGTCCGCATCCACAGACGTCCGGCTCCGCACCCTGATGCACGATCCCGTGTACCGGCTCTCTGTTGCCAGGGAGAACATCTCCTACAACCAGCCTCCACACCCGGGATTCTTTATTGGTGTGGGGATGGAAACGCCCGCGATGCCGGACATCACCTACACCGGAACCCGGTAGCCAGCGCTGCCCGTAACCAGCAACAACTGAAAGGGCTGCCCCACCGTTTTGGCGGGGCAGCCCTTTTTGTCAGAACCTGTTGGCCTCAGAACCCGCCGCCGGCGTCGGCTGCCATATTGGCAAACCGCGAATAGTGCCCCTGGAAAGCAACCACGATGTCCTTGGTGGGACCGTTACGGTGCTTCGCCACCAGGATGTCTGCTTCCCCTGCCCGCGGGGACTCTTTGTCATAGACGTCTTCGCGGTGCAGCAGAATTACCATGTCGGCATCCTGCTCGATGGATCCTGATTCACGGAGGTCCGAAACCATGGGCCGCTTGTCCTGCCGCTGTTCCGATCCACGGTTCAGCTGGGAGAGGGCAATCACCGGAACCTGAAGTTCCTTTGCGAGAAGTTTGAGCGCACGGGAGAATTCAGATACTTCCTGCTGGCGGGACTCCACTTTTTTGCCCGAGCTCATCAGCTGAAGGTAGTCAAGGATGACCAGCTTAAGATCGTGCTGCTGTTTGAGGCGCCGGCATTTGGCCCGGATCTCCATCAGGGACATGTTGGGACTGTCGTCGATGAACAGGGGGGCATCATTCATCCGACCCATGGTGGTGGCGATCTTGGACCACTGTTCGTCCTTGATGGTGCCCTTGCGGAGGTCCTGGAGGCCGATGGTTGCTTCGGCCGAGAGGAGCCTCATGGCGATTTCGTTCCGGCCCATTTCCAACGAGAACATCACTGTGGCCAGATTGTTCTTGATGGCTGCCGAGCGCGCGAAATCCAGCGCGAACGTTGACTTACCCACGGCAGGGCGTGCGGCGATGACAATCATCTGACCGGGGTGAAGTCCATGGGTCAGCTCGTCGAGCTCGTAAAAGCCCGTAGGCACCCCTGTCATTCCTTCGCCACGGTGACCCGAGGCCTCGATTTCGTCAACCGTCGACTCCATGACGTCCTTGAGGACCACGTAGTCTTCGGCAGTCCGGCGCTCCGCCACGGCATAAACCTCGGCCTGGGCCTGGTTGACGAGGTCTTCAACCTCACCGTCCTGTCCGTAGCCAAGCTGCACAATCTTGGTACCTGCGTTGACGAGGCGGCGCAGAACGGCCCGTTCGGCAACGATCTCGGCGTAGTAGCCGGCGTTGGCCGCGGTGGGAACCGTCTGAATGAGTTCGTGGAGATATGCAGGCCCACCGATGCGGTTGATCTCACCGCGCTTGGTCAGTTCATCGGATACCGTCACGGCGTCAGCAGGCTCGCCGCGGCCGTAGAGGTCGATCACTGCCTCATAGATGGTTTCGTGGGCGGGCCGGTAGAAGTCCTGGCCGCGGAGAATCTCGACGACGTCGGCGATGGCGTCCTTGGACAGCATCATGCCGCCGAGTACCGATTGCTCAGCCGGAATGTCCTGGGGCGGTTTGCGGCTGCCTTCCGCGCTCCGAGTGCCCTCGATTGAGTCCAGGTGCGTAACTGACAAAGCTGCCGTCCTCCATAGTGCGCTGTGTGCACAGAACTCCAACACAGCCGCGCGTAAACCATCTGCCCTTCGGTGCCATGTCTTTAGCAGACCGTCCTAAGCGAACCGCCTTCACCAAGACTGTGTCACCTCACGGTGGGCCCTCTGCCAGTGGTATCAGCCCGCTACGACAGTTTTTGCGATCCAGCCCTGATTCGGTTATCCCCATTGGCACAGAGTTATCCACAGAAGAGCGCACAAAAAGCCAAAATATGGCCTGCTGTGAGCCATCCTTTGTACAGGAAGACACTTTTTGGCACCCGAAATTTTGGGTATTCCGCAACGGTAGTCTGCTGGGGAGAAAGCACCAAGCGGGGCTTTGTCCACGCCTGTGGATAACCTGTGTACTACCTGTTCCTGCTTGTGCACAGTCTGTGGGGGAAGCTGTGGAAACAAAAAATCTTTGCTCAGCATCAGGGCTCTGACCTGCGAAAACGTCGGACTGCAGGTGTGGATGAAAAGTTTTTTATCCAAAGCTTCATCCACAGCTTGCACCTTGGCCGCTGGGGAAAGCTTTCGGCAGGAAGGCATAGAAGCGGCAAAACGGCAACCCGGACGATGCCCTCCGTTTTGTCTCCGTTCATTTCAACACCTGCCGCCGCGCCTCCTTTATGCAAGCCGCGGAATATGCTGTGGATAACAGCCATCTGGCATAAGCTCTAAATATGGGCGATGTACTGCAAGTCATACTGCCCGCCGTAATTCTGGCGGCAGTTCTATGGGGGCTCTCCACCGCCTTAAGGCCGCGGAACCCCGGCATCTCAGATGCCGAACGGTATCAGCTGGATCTTGCCATGCGCTCCCAGGCCCACTATGCCAAACAGGTTCAAGCTGCAGAGGCCTTAAGGGCACGTGTGGACGCCTCCACCCGTCCCAGCCAAAACGAGCAACAGCAGTCGCAGCAGAGGGATAATGCCCGGGACAGGGCGCAGCATGCGCACGCTTCAAGTGGCAGCGGATACCACGCTCCGGTACTGCCAGGAGGCCAGCTGAATCCCCACTTCGAGCTCGAACTGCAAGCCCTGGCACGGAGCGGGCACAAGATTCAAGCCATCAAAAGACTGCGCGAGGCCACCCGCTCAGACCTTAGAACCGCCAAGAATTACATAGATCGGCTGTAGCACCATGGAATCGCTAGTGATCCCCGTCATTATTCTGGCCGTTGTCGGAGCCGGCGTTCTGTTGGCCGCCCGCGCCTGGAACCGCAGGGCACGCAACGCCTCAGACTCCCCTGGCCAGGCCCCTATGACCCAACTCGAACTGGCGCGGGCAGCGGCAGCCAAGCTGAGCGAGGACGAGCACCGCAGGCTATATGCCCTCATTGCGCAGGGGCAGGCCATGGCAGCCATCAAGCTCTACTACGAAGCCGCGGGAGAGGGTCTGCGTGCCTCACGTGACGCCGTCGGCGCCCTGGCCGCCCACCCGCAGCCCTTCCGCGCTCCAGCCGCAGAACAGACGCCGAGGGACGACGACGACGATGCGCCGCAGCGCTTCGCCTACCGCTACCGGGCTATCGCCAGCAAAGGCGACGTGACCCGGGAGGTGAGCAGCAACATGCTCAACGACGAAATCTATGGCCGGATCCGGACCCTTGCCAAAAGCGGAGATACTGAGGGGGCCGCCCTGGCCTTAACCCGCCACTCGGATATCACCATCAAGCAGGCCCGGGAATTCATCGACCTCCTGGACGACTAGCTTTAGAAGTCAAAGAGGTCTCCGAGCCAGCCTTCCTTTTTCTTGGGCCGCCGGCGGTCGTAGTCCCGGTCGTACCCTTTTCCGTAGTTGCGGTCGTGGCCGCGGTCATCGTAGCGGGGTTGCTCCGGGCGGTAGCGCTCTGACCTGTCATCCCGGCGGGGATCCATGTTGTAAAGCGGCGGAGGAACGATGCCCGCCGGAGGCATGGGAGCAGGCGGTGCCGCCGGAGCCTGCCCGGTTCCCATCTCGGCGGCGCGGTCAATGATCTTGTCCAGCTCCCCACGGTCCAGCCACACACCGCGGCACTGCGGGCAGTAGTCAATCTCCACACCGCTGCGTTCGCTCATTATCAGGTCAATTGAATCCACAGGACACTTCATGACCCCACAACGATCGGCACCACGAAATAGTTCAAAGGAGCGTTCAGGACGGAACGGCTTCCCTGGCGCTACTCGGTCCGGCCACCGGAAATGCCTGCCAGAAGTTGCTCGAACGGAAGGGACTCCAAGTCCTGAGAGTGTCCATTAGATGATCCCCTCGCCTGACGCGGGGCCGTAAGCATTTCGGCAAACTCCGCCGCCGCCCGCTCGGTCCGGGCAGAAAGCGGCGACCCTCCGCCGTCGATGTTTCCCCAGTCCTGGGGGCCAGCGAAGACTGCAGTCGGTGCAATGCGGGTCCGCAGGTAGTTGAACAGGGGACGCATTGCGTAGTCCAGAACCATCTGATGGCGGTCGGAGCCGCCGGTGGCGCCCAGCAGCACGGCTTTCCCTTCCAGGGACGCGGGGTCCACCACGTCCATGAAGGACTTGAAGAGGCCGCTGTAGGAGGCACTGAAGACCGGTGATACGGCGATGATGCCATCAGCCGCAGAGACTCCCGCCAAAACCCCGGCAAGGCGGGGAGCGGCGTAGCCGGTGACAAAGTTGTTGGCGATGTCCACCGCAAGGTCCCGGAGTTCGACGACGTCCACTTCGGCCAGGTAGCCGGCCGCGCTCAGTTTCCGGCTGGCCGCAGCAGCTAACTGGTCCGCGAGCAGGCGGCTCGACGACGGAACGCCAAGACCGGCGGTGATGACTGTAATGTGGCGGGTTTCCACGGCTGACTCCTGAACGGATCGCTGGTCTACATGCATTTGCATCTACCTTGAGAACAGACGCCCACGTTTGTTTATTCCGGAGCACCTGCCCGGCCCTAACTACTTCGTGCGGGTCCCCATGGCAACCACTTGCTGACAAGGTAATCAGGGTCTGGAAAACTGCCGTTATGGCTGAAAACAAGACCCAACCAACGCCGGAGTCCGTCGAGGATTTTTTGGAGGGGGTTGAACACCCGGTCCGCCGCAGGGACGGATTCCGCCTGCTCGCCCTGATGAAAGAGAACACCGGTGAGACTCCCGTGATGTGGGGTCCGGGCATCGTAGGCTTCGGCAGCTACCACTATCGCTACAAAAGCGGTCGGGAAGGCGACACGGTGGCCGTCGGTTTCTCGCCCCGCAAGGGTAGCCTCTCCCTCTATGGGCTTACTTATGCGCCTGAGGCCTCGGCACTGCTTCCCAGGCTGGGAAAGTACACCCTGGGGGCTGCATGCCTCTACATTAACAGCCTCGAAGATGTCGACGAGGACGTTTTGGTGGAGCTGATCCAGGCCGCCCACCGCCACAACACCACGGTGATGCACCACAGTGCCGAGCGTTAAAGCAAAGGCCCCCGCAACCACAACCTTGGAGGTTATGGTACGGGGGCCTTCAGCAGTTCAGGACTGCGTAACCGACGGCCCGAAAGCCGGAAGACTACTTGCCTGCGACTACGTCGAGTTCGATCACAGCAGCAACGTCGTCGTGGAGACGGACGTTGGCCTGGTAGGAACCAACCGACTTGATGTGTGCCGGCAGTTCAACCTTGCGCTTGTCGATGCGGCCAAGGCCAGCGGCCTCAACAGCGTCAGCAACGTCGCCCTGCTTGACGGTGCCGAACAGGCGTCCGGTCTCGCCAGCCTTGACAACGAGCTTGACGGGCTTCGCGGACAGAGCCGCGGCCTGCTTCTGAGCATCTTCCAGGGAAGCGTGCTCGCGGGCGGCGCGGGCAGCCTTGATGGACTCAACCTGCTT
Source organism: Arthrobacter sp. (assembly GCF_031179985.1). Taxonomy (GTDB): domain Bacteria; phylum Actinomycetota; class Actinomycetes; order Actinomycetales; family Micrococcaceae; genus Arthrobacter. Next base: position 95,436 of record NZ_JAPSHJ010000008.1, read on the forward strand.
CTCGCCACCCTTCGACCAGGTCAGGGCGAAGTTGCGGGGCAGCAGGTAGTTACGTGCGTAACCGTCCTTGACCTCGACAACGTCACCAGCAGCACCGAGACCGGTTACTTCGTGGGTCAGAATGAGCTTTGCCATTTTAGTTAATCCCTTTCCTTAACCGCGGCCAGCGCCGGAGTAAGGCAGCAGAGCAACTTCGCGGGCATTCTTGATTGCCTGGGCGATTTTGCGCTGTTCCTGCACCGTGACGCCAGTGACGCGACGGGCGCGGATCTTTCCGCGGTCGGAGATGAACTTGCGCAGCAATGCTACGTCCTTGTAGTCGATGACAGTGATGTCAGCGGCCTTCAAGGGGTTGGACTTTGGTTTGGGCTTACGGAGTTCAGCCTTAGCCATCGTGGAGCTCCTTATCTATGGAGCCCGTGGATAGTGATCCACGGGATGGTGGTGGTCCGACGGCGATGGTCGCCTTGGTGCCGTTGGCACCCTGGCGGGTCTCGACGTCGGCCCTTTAATGAGTGGTTAGAAGGGAGGTTCGGAATCGGGGCCGTTGCCCCAGCCGCCTGCATTGCTGACTCCGGGCGTAGCCCAAGGGTCATCCTGCGCAGCAGGCTGGTTGGCGCCCCAGGTTCCACCGGAGTTGCCACCCTGGCTTGCACCGGGGTTGCCACCGAAGCCGCCGCCCGCGTTTCCGCCGCCGAAGCCACCCTGACCACCTTGAGCGCCGGAGCGCTGGGTGCGGTTGACCTTGGCGTTGGCATAGCGCAGGCTCGGGCCGATTTCATCGACCTCAAGCTCGATAACGGTGCGCTTCTCGCCTTCTTTTGTTTCGTAGGAACGGCTCTTCAGGCGGCCTGAAACGATAACGCGCATGCCCTTTGTCAGGGATTCGGCGACGTTTTCGGCTGCCTCACGCCATACCGATGCGCGAAGGAACAGGGTTTCCCCGTCCTTCCACTCATTGGATTGACGATCGAAGGTACGCGGAGTGGAAGCGATGGTGAAGTTCGCTACTGCCGAGCCTGACGGTGTAAACCTCAGCTCGGGGTCACTGGTGAGGTTACCGATGACCGTGATGGTGGTCTCGCCTGCCATCTACTGCCTCCTTGTTCGTTCCTGCGGGGTAAAGAATAAAAGGGTGGAGCTGATTACTCAGCAACAACCTTCTGCTCTTCGGGGCGGGTGATCTTGGTGCGCATGATGGTCTCATTGAGACTCAGCTGGCGGTCAAGTTCCTTGGCGGTGTCCGGCTTGGCGGTGAAGTTCACCACGGCGTAGATACCTTCGGACTTCTTTTTGATGTCGTAGGCCAGACGGCGACGGCCCCAGATGTCAACCTTTTCGATGGTTCCACCATCGTTGGTGATGACATTCAGGAACTTCTGAAGCGACGGCTCAACGGTACGCTCTTCGACCTCGGGGTCGATGATTACCATCAATTCGTAAGGACGCATATGTGAACCCACCTCCTTTGGGCTAAGCGGTTACGGCATTTCCGTAACAGGAGGTTCATTTGCGGAGTCATGCAAGCCCGGCTCCCATAGTGGAGGCAGGGCGCAGCACAGACTTCACTATCTTAGTGCATCCGAACCGGATAGGCGATTTCTCTTGGACTGCAGTCGTGGACTGGAGCTGATACTTAGGTTAGTGTCAGGTTGAAGGCCCTCGGAAGGCTCCCCGGCTGCCATGTGGATAACCGGCGTCAGTCCTCCCGGCGCCAGCCTGCGACAGCCTGCCGATAGGCGGCCGGCGGCGGGATTAGAGTACAGAACATGGACTCCCTCTCCCCGGAACTGCCAGCCACCATCGTCAGGCGCAGCAGGATCCGCTTCGTGGTGATGGTTCTTGCCGGGCTGGCAGCAACGCTGGCTGCCGGTCTTTCGGGTCGCTGGATCGAAGCCCCGGCCATCGGCTGGGCCGTCGCCTCCCTGACCTATGTGGTTTGGGTGTGGGTTGTGATCGGAAGGCTTGATCCCGCTGGGACGCGCTCCCATGCTGTAACGGAGGACCCCTCCAGAAGTGTGACTGACCTGCTCATTCTGGTCGCAAACCTGGCCAGCCTCGCAGCTGTTGCCGCGGTCGTCGTCGATTCACACCGCGGCGCCCCCGGCAGCCGGGAGGTGATGGCCGGGGGCCTGCTCGCCCTGTCCTGCGTTGCTCTGTCCTGGATGCTGGTGCAAACACTCTTTACCCTGCGATATGCAGAGTTGTACTACGACCCCGAAAAACGAGGGGAAGAGCCTGGCGGCATCAGCTTCAACCAGGACCGCCCGCCCCAGTATTCAGATTTCGCTTATCTTGCCACGAGCCTGGGCATGACGTATCAGGTTTCCGATACCAATCTGGAGCACCACAGGATACGGGCCGAGGCACTGAAACACGGGCTCCTGTCCTACCTCTTCGGCACCTTGATCCTGGCCACCACCATCAATCTGGTGATCGGCCTCGCAAGCTGACCGGCTTGGCCCACGACCTGCAGGTTAACTGGATGCCTGCCTGCTACGACGCCTCTTGTTTCGACTGCATCCGGTAAGCATGCGCCCCATAGACGCCAAGGATTCTCACTTCCGACGTGAAGAATTGAAGTTCATTGAGAGCCAAACTCAGGGGGACGTCTTCGGGGTGCCCCTCCACGTCCGCCAGGAACATGGTGGCGGCGAACTCAGCCCCCACCATGTAGCTTTCGAGCCGCGTCATGTTGACTCCGTTGGTGGCAAATCCGCCTAATGCCTTGTAAAGGGCTGACGGAACGTTCCGGACCCGGAAAACCAGACTGGTGACCACAGCTTCCGGTAACTCGTCGCGGACCGGAAGGGGACGCTTCTCCCCAAGGACCACAAAGCGGGTGGTATTGGTAGGGTCGTCCTCGACTTCAGTCGCCAGGACATCGAGTCCGTACATTCCGGCAGCCAACGGCGGCGCCAACGACACTTTTGTGGGGTCATTCCAGTCCCGCACCTCCCGGGCGGACCCTGCAGTGTCTCCTGCAATAACTGGCTTGAGCCCTCGGGAACGGATCAGTTTCCGGCACTGGCCCAGGGCGTGGAGGTGGCTGTGTACTTCCTCCGCCTGTTCGATGGTGCTACCCGGGATTCCAAGCAGATCAAAGCGGATCCGGAGGAAATGCTCTCCGACAATCTGGAGATCTGAGTCGGGGAGGAGGGCATGGATGTCAGCTACCCTGCCTGCAATCGAGTTCTCGATGGGGATCATCGCCAACTCCGCCTCACCCGCCGTGACCAGCCCAAAGGCGTCCTCAAAGCTGGCACAAGGCACGGCAAGCATGTCCGGATACATTTCCATGCAGGCGATGTTTGAGTTGGACCCGGGTTCACCCTGGTATGCAATTTTAGGAACCATAGAGCACATGCTCCCATATGCCTCGTAAGGCATGTGCCCGGATGTGGCTCGTGGATGAACGCATCTGCGTCGTGCAGCTGCTGGCAGCAGGCTCTGTGAGCCTGCTGCCAGCAGCGTTCAAGCTAGGATGACGGTCCGGCGCCGACGCCGACGCTCACATCATCGGCATCCGGGGCGGGAGCCGCTGCCTGCGGAGCCTTGGGAGCTGAGTTGCGGTAGCGGAACAGGCCGATCCCGACCACTACGGCAGCGAGGGCGAGCGAAAGCAGGAGAGACTCGCGGGTGGATTCGAGGATCACCATTCCGATAAGGAGTGCCACGATGCTGACAATCGCAACCCACGTCAGGTAGGGGAAAAGCCACATCTTCAGGGAAAGATCCTTGGCGGCTGCGCCCATCCGGCGGCGCAGGATGAGCTGTGATGCGGAAATGACCAGCCATACGAACAGGGCAATGGCACCTGAGGTGTTGACCAGGAACAGGAACACGGTATCCGGGGCGATGTAGTTCAGTCCGACGGTGATGAATCCCACCACAGTGGAAGCGAGCACTGCGGACGCCGGAACACCCCTGGAGGAGATCTTGGTCCAGGACTTGGGGGCGTCGCCGCGCTTTGACAGGGAGAACAGCATGCGGCTTGCGGTGTACAGGCCTGAGTTAAGGCAGGACAACACTGATGTCAGGACCACAATGTCCATGATGGTGCCTGCCCCGGGAATACCGAAGAGCTCGATGACGGCGACGTACGGGCTCTTGGCAACGGACGCATCGTTCCAGGGCAGGAGAGTGACCACAACGGCGATGGAGCCAATGTAGAACACCAGGATCCGCCAGACGGTGGAGCGTACGGCCTTCTTGACCGCATCTACGGGGTTTTCCGACTCACCGGCGGCAATGGTGGCAATTTCGGCCCCGAAAAAGGAGAAGACGACGACGAGGATACCGGCGAGCACAGCTCCCGGACCGTTCGGCAGGAAACCGCCGTTCTCCACAAGGTTACTCAACCCTGGTGCGGGTACTCCTGGAACCAGGCCCAGAATTGCAGCTGCACCGAAGAGCAGGAACAGGACAATGGCGGTCACCTTGATGGACGCGAACCAGAACTCAAACTCCCCGAACGATTTCACCGAGCCGAGGTTGGTCAAGGTGAGGAGGACCATCAGGATCAGGGCCCAGACCCACTGGTCGATTCCCGGAACCCAGCGGTGCATGATGGCTGCACCCGCTGTGGCTTCGATGCCCAGCACTATGATCCAGAACCAGGCGTACAGCCATCCGATGCTGAACCCGGCCCAGCGGCCCAGCGCCTTGTCTGCATAAGTGGAGAACGAACCCGTTTCCGGATTTGCTGCAGCCATTTCACCCAGCATCCGCATCACCAGGATGACCACGAGCCCGGCCGCCATGTAGGCGAGGAGAATACCTGGGCCCGCCTGCTGGATGGCGGCGCCGGAGCCTACAAACAGGCCGGCGCCGATGACACCTGCAATGGCGATCATGGAAAGGTGCCGCGGTTTAAGCGACTTCGAGAGTTGCTGTTCAGCCTGCATGGGCGGTTGTCCTCGTCTTCCTGGGTTCAGTGGAGATTTGTACCGTGGATCACATCGCTCCTACCTTAAGCGTCAGACACCCTGAAGCGATCTGTGCAGTTAAACAGTCTGCTGCTGTGCAAAAAGGAGAAGTCCACAAAAACTCGGCCAAATAGGCATTCGCTGTTGCCTGCAGGGCAATTCAGAAACACGCCGGAAACCGTGCCAATTGGGAGGTGCGTGACGACACCGCCCAAATCGCTGGTGGAAGCTCTCCTAGTTAAGGACTGTGGCGGGCGTTCTGAAGAAGGCCTCGGTGACGATCGCGAGCCGCTTCGGGTCCTCCACCCCGCACAGCTCGCGGGCCGAGTGCATGGAAAGGAGCGGTACACCGACGTCGACTGTCCGGATGCCCAGCCGTGTTGCCGTCAGAGGCCCGATGGTGGAGCCGCATGGCATCACGTTGTTGGACACGAACTCCTGGTACGGCACACCGGCGTCCGCGCACAGACGTGCCCATAGTGCCGCGCCGACGGCATCTGTGGCGTAGCGCTGGTTGGCGTTGATCTTCAGTAGTGGGCCTCCGTTGAGGACAGGCTTGTTCGCGGGATCGTGCCGCTCGGAATAGTTCGGGTGGACCGCGTGCCCGGCGTCGGCAGACACACAGAACGACGCCGCAAAGGCCTGGCGCCGCTGGCTCGCGGACGCGCCAAGGCCATCCGAGATGCGGACCAGGATGTCTTCGAGGACGGGGCCGCAAGCACCTGACCGGGATGCTGACCCGATCTCCTCGTGGTCGAATGCCGCCAGTACGGCGATGGGCGCTTGCCCGTCGGTACTGCCTGATGAGGCGGCGTGACTGATCAAAGCCGTCAATCCGGCGTGGGTCGCGGACAGGTTGTCCAGTCGCCCGGAGGCGAAGAACTCCCCCTTTGCCCCGAAAACCGCTGGTTCCTGCGTATCTGCAATAACGACGTCGTACCCTCCGATCTGCCCCGGGTCCACTGTCGCATCGCCCGCCGCATTCCCGGCAAGGAGCGCAAGCAGGTCCTCTCCGTTTGGCTCCCCGAGCCCGAAGACGGGATTCATATGCTGTTGCTTGTCCAGCGTCAGGCCATCATTAGCTGAGCGGTCCAGATGGATGGCCAGTTGGGGAAAGCGGAGCAGGGGCCCTGTGGCGGTGAGGTGTTGGGTGCCATCCAGCATGACCAGCCGGCCCGCGAGCCGCAGCTCCCGGTCCAGCCACGAGTTCAGCAGCGGACCCCCATAAATCTCCGCCCCTGCCTGCAGCCAGCCGAACTTGCCCGTTGTGGATTTGGGCTTGAGCTTAAAGGAGGGCGAGTCCGTATGGGCGCCCAGGATGTTGAACGGGGTGGTGGGTCCCGCCCCGGCCGGAGTCACCCAGGCGATCAGGGCGCCGTCGCGGATCACATAGAACTCTCCAGTGCCGTTGCTTCCGGCGCCCGCTGCATCCCAGGACGCCAGCTCGTCCAGCCGCGTGAACCCGGCTTGGTCCAGGCGCCGGCCAGCTTCATGGACGGCGTGGAAACTCGACGGCGACGCCATGACGTACGCCGAAAGGTCCTGGATGTGATCGGCGGGGGTGGTTTTGGAAGGCATGGCGTCGAGTCTATCCCCGCCAATATCTTTGCCTAAACCGTAACGTTGAGGCCGGCCGTGTAACCCGCTGATACCGATCCGCTCATGGTTGCGAGCTGGTGGATGCCGCCGTCGTCCCCGAAGACCATGTCTGATTGCAGAGTGGTGCTGGGGAAGTTGCTGGCGCTGGTTTCGTACCCGGAGGAAGCGTAGACCTCGCGGCAGGCTGCATCCGTCAGCGCGATCTGCGAGACCGCAAGCACCTGGCCCGCGGCCGTCGCGTTGCTCATGGATTCAAAAACCTCAAAGTGGATGTGGGGCCAGCGTCCCCTGTAGGCGCCGGGGAAGATGGTCTTGAACGTGACCTGGCCATTCGCATCGGCCTCCTGGACGCCACGAAGGTAATTTTCGTTTTCCAGCCCGGAATCGTACATGGAGTACTTGCCGTCCCGGTCGCAATGCCAGGCATAAACGGCTGCACCCGCTAGGGGGACGCAGCCGTTGGAGTTGTCCAGGAGGATCATGGTGACGGTCAGCGGGACGCCGTCCACCTTTGTAGTCGATGTTCCGAAGCTGGAGCTGATGTCCTGCCGCACTACGCCTGAAGCCTCCAGGACATTCGGGCCGTTGGAGCCATCGCCAGGGTAGGGACCTGCCGTTTCCGCTGGAATCTCCGCGCCACATTCGGCTATGGCCCTGGTCAGGGTCGGTGAAGCTGTGGCGGTCGCTGTGCTGGCGGGCGCCGTCGTCGTACTGGTTGCGGTGGCGGTCGACGTCGCCGCGCTGGTGCCGCCCCCGGTTGATCCGCCAGGAGTGCACGCCGCCAAAGCTGCCGCCGTACCGGCACCGAGGAAAACACCCAGCGAACGGCGGCTTATTAGCGTTGAAAGGTCGAATTCCAGGCCGCGATCGTGGTTCGGGTGCGGTTCGTGGGGTTCAGGGAGGTTGTTCATGGGTCAATAGAACCTCCACCGGCTATGCACTGCATAGACCGTTCCTGTGTGTCGGCTGTGCTTGAGTCTCTCAGGGGTTCCAGTGGTCCTCAGATTGCTCTCAGTAATCGGGGTTGCTGGGCACCACGAGGCCGGTTTCGTAGGCGTAGACCACCGCCTGGACGCGGTCCCGCAGATGGAGCTTGTTGAGGATGCGCCGCACGTGAGTTTTCACTGTGGCTTCCGAAAGGAAGAACTTCCGGGCGATTTCGGCATTGGAAAGTCCCTCCGCCATGGACTCCAGCATTTCCGTCTCGCGGGGTGTGAGGTCGTCCAGCAACGGATCGCGCTGTGGGGCGGCCACCTGCTCAATGTTTCCGCTGGCTTGCCCTGCGACTCCATTACCCCGGACATACGTCTCCAGCAACCGCTGCGTTACCCGAGGCGCTACTACCGCGTCGCCGCTGGCCACCACTCTTACTGCACGGGTCAGTTCTGCCGGGGCCACGTCCTTGAGGAGAAAAGCTGAAGCCCCTGCCTGCAATCCGGCGAAGGCGTACTCGTCCAGATCGAAGGTGGTCAGGATAATCACCCGTGCATTTGAACCGGACGTTGAAATTGCACGTGTTGCCTCGATCCCGTCCAGCACCGGCATGCGCACATCCATCAGGACCACGTCGGGATCCAGCAGCCGCACCTGCTGGACAGCCTCCGCACCGTCTGAGGCCTCACCCACAACCTCAATACCATCCTCCCCCTCCATGATCAGGCGAAACCCCATCCGCAGCAGAGGCTGGTCATCCACCAGCACAATACGTATGGCACGCATGCCGTTCATTTGATCCCCTCGTCAGTCATGTTCAGCACTGCCCTCACACTCCAGCCGCCGCCTGCCCCGGGACCGGCGTCCACTGTGCCGTTATAGATTCCTGCCCGTTCCTTCATTCCTTCGATTCCCTGGCCGGTCCCGGTCTGGCCCTGTCCCGCCTGAAGGTGGTGGATGGTCTGATGGCCGTTTAAGGACTGGCCCGACGGCGTACTCCCCTTCCCGTCGTCAGTTACCTCGATGGTCACCCGGGAGCCGTCCCGGACAATTTTTGCCTCCACCCGGCCTAAGCCCCGGCCATACCGGAGCACATTGGTCAGTGATTCCTGCACTATCCGATAAACGGTGAGCTGGAAGGCTGCGTCAGCCGGAAGCGCCGGCCCGGTATGCGAAAAGTGCAGCGGAAGTCCGGCTGTACGGAACCCGTCGAGGAGCTTGCCCAGCGTGGCACTTCCAGCAAGAGGTTCGCGAGGAGATTCTCCGGGGGCGTCATTCCGCAGGACGCCCAGCACGCGGCGCATGTCTGCCAAAGCCGTCCTGCCGGTTCGTGACAGTTCTCCGAGAACCTCACCAGCTTGTTCCGGGCTCCTTTTAACCGCGACGGCGGCACCGTCCGAAAGGGTGACCATCACGGTCAGGGAATGGGCTATGACGTCGTGCATTTCCCGGGCTATCCTGTTGCGCTCATTGACGGATCCCAGCTGGGCTGCCCGCGATGCCCATGCAGCAATTTCCTGCTCGTGAAGGCGCCGCTGGCGCACGGAAAAGCCGATGCCGGCAGCGATGACGTTGGAAAGTGTGATGGTGATGCCGGCCACGAGGCTGACCAAATGCAGATCATTTCCTGCCCCTCCAGCGTTCGCGGGAAGGGGCCCCACCAGCATCAGGAAGTAGACCAGGGAAAGCGGCGTCGTGGCCAGGGCCAGCGCCACGAGGGCAAACCGTCGGGTATGGGCAACAGCCAATGCATAGAGGGCGAACCATAAGCCGGCGGAGACGTTTGATCCCCAGGGATGGAGCATGGTGATTGCCACTTCAAGTATCGCAACCGCTGTCACAACCATGGCCGGCTGATCCCGGCGGGCCAACAGCACCACGGCGAGGGTGCCCATCAGAGCTATACCCGCCCAGTCGCCGTCGTTCGCCGCCTCAACGATGGTGGGCGTAACCAGCAGCAGATAGCACGCAGCAACCAGGAGGTCCACCAAACGGGGCCGCCCATGCAAGTAACGCCGCAGGCGGCCCCGCCGGCGGGCAGTAATCTCGGCAAAGGACGCGTCGACAGGTGTGGCCGACGCGCCCTTTACCGGCGCTATTTCACTCACTTCTGAATCAGATGCTGGTTACACGTCCCGTTTTTTCAGCAGGACCATGGCCAGGATCACTGGAACAACAACCCAGGCGCCGAGCACCAGGGCCGCCTGCCAGACTTCGAGCGTGTCCGGCAGGTGTTTGACAGCAGTCATCGGCTCCACGGTATTACCTGGCAGGTATTTCCTAATCTCTTTGGCGACGTCGCCTTGGATGATCTGCAGTGCAATGGGAGCCACGAAGAACAGACCGACAAGGCTCATGATGCCGCCGGCGGAGTTCCGGATGATGCTTCCCAGTGCCAGACCGATGGCAGCCACCGCCGCAACGTAAACGCTGCTGACCAGCAGGAGTTTCACGGACTGGGAACTGGCGAGGTCAAGTTTGAGGTCGTAGGAGTCCAGGATAGGAAGCGCAACGAGTCCAGCCAGGAACGAAGATACCGCCGTTAGCACGAAGGAGGCCACCACCACCACAATCAGCTTGGCTACGAATGCAGGCAGCCTCTTGGGCACGGCCGCGAACGTGGAACGTGCCATGCCCGTGGTGAACTCCGAACTCATCAGCAGCACACCCAGTGAGCCCAGGATCAATTGGGCAAAGGCGATGCCGGAGGTGGGTACGGTGATTGCCAGGTCGCCTCCTTGAGCCGCTATCGCGGCAGCGGCCTCCGGATCACTCAGGGCCTGCTCGGCGAAGGTGCCGGTTCCCCAGCCTGTCAGGGCGCCAAAGCCCACCATGACAAGCAGCGTGCAGGCCAACAAGATCAAAGTGGATGTAAGGGTACGGAACTTGATGAACTCGGAATTCAGGACCCGTAAAAAGCTCGGGCCGGGTCCGACGCCAGCTGCAGTTCCGCGACGGCTCGGTGCCGGGGTTGATGGGTTCAGTGACGACGTATTCACGTTTGATGTGGTCATGGCTTAGTTGCCTCCGGCCTGAACAGGAGTAGGGGCTCCCGCAGTGATCAGCGAGTGGTATTCGACCTCGTCCTTGGTCAGCTCCATATAGGCTTCCTCAAGGCTTGCCTGCAACGGCGTGAGTTCGTAGATCATGACGCGGTTCTCGAGGGCAATGCGAGCGATCCGGCGTGGATCAAGCCCGGTGACCTCCAGCAATTCGGGCTCCTGGACCTGGATGGCTACACCATCCCCGGCGAGGATGTTCATCAGATGCTCTGGCTGGTCAGTCCGCACACGCGCCCGGCTCTGTCCCTTGCCGTTGATGATCTCCTGGATAGGAGCATCAGCAATGATCCTGCCTCGGCCGATGACGATGAGATGGTCCGCGGTGACTGCCATCTCGCTCATGAGGTGGCTCGAGAGAAAAACAGTCCGACCTTCCGCAGCCAGATATTTAGCGAGGTTCCGGACCCACACGACGCCTTCAGGATCAAGTCCGTTGACCGGCTCATCCAGAATCACCGTTTGCGGATCGCCCAGGAGGGCAGCGGCAATTCCGAGCCGCTGACCCATGCCCAGGGAGAATCCCTTGACCTTCTTCCTGGCCACCTCGGAGAGCCCGGTCATTTCGATGACCTCGTTGACCCTCTTTTTCGGGATGCTGTGCGTGGCTGCCATGGCCAGCAGATGGTTGTAGGCCGTGCGCCCTGTGTGGACGGCCTTGGCATCCAGCAGGGATCCGATTTCGCGAAGCGGGGCTACGTGCTTGGCGAACGGAACACCGTTCACCGTGACGGATCCCGACGTCGGCCGGTCAAGTCCCATGATCATGCGCATGGTGGTGGACTTGCCTGCACCGTTGGGCCCCAGGAAGCCGGTGACCCGGCCTGCCTCGACCGTGAAGCTGACAGCGTCGACGGCGGTTTTGTCACCGTAGATTTTTGTCAGGCCTTTTGCTTCAATCATGGAAGCTTTCCTTTGGGTAGCAGTGAATGCGAGGTGCGTTGGTATGCAACCTCCACGCTACCCACGCTCCACCGGAAAATCGCCCGTCTCAGGGATGATTCAGGGGCGAATCAGGGTAGTCCGATCGGACGATCCTCAGGGCTCGGGGGAGTAATACGTCAGTGCGCCGCGCCGCACTGTGAACTCCACGCTGCGGACCCCGGGGATAGCCTCACCGTCCACCGCGAGAGTCAGCGGGGTGCCGCTTGCCTCGACCCTGATCCTGGTGGCCTCGCGAAGATGGGTGATTTTCGACGTCGCCACAGTCCCGGTGAGAACCGACCACAACAGGCGCAGCCTGGCAAAAGATTCGTCAGCAGTAATGAGGCGGAAGTCCAGGACGCCGTCGTCCATTACCGGCCGCACCAAGGGAGCGTGGTCCCGGGGGAAGTACCTGCCCCGGCCCACGTACAGCATCCAGAGCTTGTGATGCACTCCGTCCACGAACAAGGTTGTGGGGGTGCCGGCAGCGAATGTGCGGAGCATTGCTACTACGCCTGCAAGGGGCTTACCCATGCTGGGCTGAAGATGCTCCCTGCGCCTGACCATATCGGGATACAAACCGATGCTGGCGGTGTTCAACATCGTCAGCGCAAGGCGCTCGGGATTGTCGGGTAAGCCGCGTTCCACCACAACATGGCCAACATCTGCCCGGGCTGCCTCACCCTTTTCAGCAGCATTCAGTGCCAACGTGAGGGTGGACGTGCCTGCATCGCGGGCGAAGTGATTGAGAGTCCCGCCAGGCAGCACGAGCAGGGGCAGTTTTTCTGCCACGGCGCATGCAGCGGCGGCGCCCACAGTGCCGTCCCCACCCCAGACTCCTAAGGCTTCCGTTCCGGGATGGGTGCCAACGGCCCGGATTGCAGCTACCAAATCGTCATCCTGACCAACCTGCTGTATATACGCTGATGGGAATACTTTTTGCAGGGCGGCTACTGTTTCCGGGCCGTAAGATCCACCAAGCGTGTTGACGGCGACACTTAGCCCGAGTCCGCCCGCTATCTCGGGGGCATGGGTTCGGTTTCGCCGTGTATCAGGAAACGGGGGCCTGACCGGCCACCACTTTCTGGTGACCAGAGCGGCTCCCGCTCCGATGGCAGACCCGAAGAGCACATCAGATGGCCAGTGGGCGCCTGTATGCACTCTTGAGTATGCAACTCCGGCAGCGACAGGAGCGATTGCTGCTCCGATCACGGGGTGGACGAAACCGGCTCCCACGGCGAAGGCCACCGCTGAAGCCGAGTGCCCGGACGGCATAGAAGAACTGGTCGGTTGCGGATGAACGAAACGAAACACCGGCAGGTGCTCTGGCAGGGGGCGGGCGCGCGGCAGCAGGGTTTTGAAGCCGAGGTTAGTCACAGCAGAAGCCACGCCTTGCGCAATAAGGCCGTGAAGGGCAGCACGACGCGGCCTGCCCTTGAAGATGGCCAGCACAGCAGCTGCGGCAAACCACAGCTTGCCTTTGTTGGCAACGGCGGACAGCCGACGGAAGAAGTCGTCGTGTTCACCTCCGGGGAAACCCGAAATGGCCCTGACGAGTGCCCTGTCCAGACGGGCAATCCTTCCCGGCCCCCTCCTCAGCATCCTTCGCATTTCCCCACCCTACAACCGAAGGCTCGTTGGGGATTTGCAGGGCTTTGGTCGGGCATGGCGTCGGGGAAGGCACGCCCGTTGGATCATCGGTTCGATTTCCCGGTTGCTTGATGGGGCGAATGGTTAGGATGAATCAATGACGCGCGTCCTCGACCCGCAACGCTATTCCCCAGGCCCGGTAATCGCGGCCAGTACGGCCCTGCTCTCAGTGATGACCGTTCTGGGCGGCCTGCTCATGGCCAACAAGGTGGATCCACCCTTCCTGGCCCTGGACAACGGATGGCATCAGTTTGTGGAGAGGCTGCGCAGCCCTGCGTGGGACGGCATCAACGAGTTCCTTAACGTGGCGGGCTACCGCGGAATCTATGTGCTTCACGCATGCCTCGTCATCATTCTGCTGGTGCGCCGAAGGCCCCAGGCTGCCGTTTTCTCCGTTGTCGCCGCTGCCTCTGTGGCGCTACTGACTCAGCTGATCAAGGCGGGGATTGGCCGCGGCCGTCCGTCAAACACCATCGTCCTCACTGATACGGGTTCTTTTCCGTCCGGGCATGTCTCCGCCACGGCCGCATTTCTGCTGGTGGTTGCACTCCTGATCGGACGGCTGTGGATGTGGCTGCTGGCCATTCTGGGAACACTCACCATGATGGTCAGCCGGACGTACCTCAGCGCGCACTGGCTGATGGACACCCTGGGTGGCGCGCTGCTCGCCGCCGCCGTAGTGCCCCTGGTCTGGCTGATGTTTCAGGGCGCCTGTGTACGGGAAAACACGGACGCCCGCAGGTTGCTTACTTGGCGTGCAAGGGCTTCGCGGCGCCAGCGAGCAGCAAGGCAACCAGGATCGGGGCGAGGATAGCAAGGAGTGCAAAGTGTATTCCCGTGAGGTCCCCGAGGTATCCGAGCAAGGGCGGGCCGGCCAGGAACGACATGTAGCCTATCGTCGACACCACGGACACCCGTGCGGCGGCGTGGCGGGGATCATCTGCAGCGGCTGACATCCCCATGGGGAAGGCAAGGGCGGCTCCCACGCCCCAAAGAGCGGCCCCCGCCACGGCCAACCACACATTTCCTGCCAGGACGAAGAGACCCAGACCGGCGGCTGCCGCAGCCATGCTGGCCCGCAGCACCGCCACCCGGCCATAGCGATCGATGACCATTCCGCCTGCAAACCGCATCGCGGTCATGGCGAGGACAAAAACAGCAAAGAGCAAAGCGCCCGCGGACTCGGTTGTGCCTAGTCCGTCAACTGATGCTTTGGCGATCCAGTCATTTCCTGCGCCCTCCGTCAGGGTAGCGCCGAGGACCACCACGCCAATCAAAAGGGTCCGCCCGTCGCGCCAGGCAGAAGGTCCCTTGACGGGCTTGGGTTCCCCGTCCGCGGGCCGCTCTGCCACGATATGGGGAAGGAAGTAGCGGGGCACCACAAGGGTAAGGACGGCAACCAGGCCGGCGATGACCAGCAGGTGCACGGGCAGGCTTACGCCAAGGTTGGACAGGGCCGAACCAATCAGGGCTCCGACAAAAGCACCGCCACTGAAAGCCGCGTGGAACTGGGGCATGATGGTCCGCTTAAGCCGGTGTTCGACGTCGGCCCCTTCAATGTTCTGGGCGACGTCCCAAAGTCCGATGCCCATTCCGAAGAAGAACAGGGCCAGGGCGGTAGCCGGAACGGACTCCGCCAAGAGGGACAATGCAACACCTGTGCCGGCCAGCGCTGCGAGAACCCCGCTGGCGCGAACAGTGTTGGCTGTCCCGATCCGCCCGACAACCCACCCTGCGGTGGGCAGGGCAATCAGCGAGCCAATGGCCGTACACAGGAGCAGCGTGCCCATCTGACCCGACGTCAGGTTCAGGATTTCGGTGACAGCGGGGATCCGTGCCGCCCAACTGGCAAAGACCAGCCCGTTCACCCCGAAAATCAGGAAAGTGGCGACGGATGCCGCTTTCAGGCTGGGGCCGGTTGCGATGCTGACACTCATACAGTCACTACTTTCACCGAGTACGTCTCGAGTTGTGCAAGTTCTTCAGGAGTGAGGATTCTGTCCGTCACGAGGACATCAATGGACGGCAGGGCTGCTACGAGTGCAACAGCATTACCGTTCCACTTTGAGCCGGCGCAGGCAACAACCACCCTGGCCGCCGACTCCAGGCCAGCGCGCTTGACGGCGGCGTCGTCCACGTCATGGGCCAGCAGACCGTCCTTAAAGTTGAGGGCGCAGGGTGTCACCACGGCGGTATCGAACCTGAGGGAGCGGATGGTTCTTTCCGCCAACGGTCCACGGAAGGAAAACTCGCCCGGAATCAGGCTTCCGCCGGGGAGCAGCAGTGCCGGCCGATGTCCGCTCTGCCAATCATCCACGGCCAGTACGTTCACGGACCGCAAGGACATCGGCATCAGGGTAAGTTCACGCTGGCGCAGTTGACGGGCAATTTCTGTTGCCGTGGTTCCGCTGTCCAGCCAGACGTGTTCACGATCGCTTAAAAGGGAGGCTACACCTGCCGCAATCCTGACTTTGATCGCCTGGTCCTCAAGTTCCCGCTGACCATAGCCCGGGTTTTCGCCCCGCAGGACCAGGCTTTTTGCGCCGCCGTGGATCCGCCGGAGTACACCGTGCCCTGCCAGCACCTCAAGATCCCGGCGGATGGTGGCTCCCGAGGAACTGCATTCAGCGATGAGCTCCTCGACGCTGACCTCATCCCGTTGGCGCAGAAGCTCTGCAATCAGACGGTGTCTTTCTTCAGTCTTCACGATCAAATGATAGTCCGAAGTGATCATTTAGTCACGCTTGGTGGCGGTTCTACTACCGTAGTGGTCAGCTCAACGCGTACGCCGGACGAAGTAACGTACGACGTCGGCCGCAAAACCGGGGAATGGGTGACTTACGCCGTCGATGGGTCCGAGGGCAAGCGCAAAACTTTCATATAGAACCCTCCCTCACCTTTCACCCCAAAACGCCAAACCCTCCATCACTGAGTGAGGAAGGGTTTGGCGAAAAGCTGCGAAAGGTGAGGGAGCGTTAGGACTAGCGGACGCGCTCCACGCGTTTTTCATCCCAAACAGGTGCCTCAGATTCGTACACCTTGCCGTCGGAGCCGAATACAAGAAAGCGGTCAAACGTCCGGGCGAACCACCGGTCATGGGTGACGGCCAGGACCGTCCCCTCGAAATGGTCAATGGCCCGCTCGAGAGCCTCGGCAGAGTGGAGGTCGAGGTTGTCTGTGGGCTCATCGAGCAGCAGCAGGGTGGCTCCCGAAAGCTGCAGCAGCAGGATCTGGAACCGTGCCTGCTGCCCGCCGGACAGGGACTCGTACTTCTGCTCCGACTGCCCTGCCAAGCCGTAGCCGTCCAGCGCACCAGCGGCGGCTTCACGGCCCAACCCCGAGCGATGCTCGTCCCCGCGGTGGAGGATCTCCAACAGGGTTTTCCCAAGAAGGTCCGGGCGAACATGCGTCTGCGCGAAGAATCCTGGCCGGATCCTGGCGCCGAGTTTCACCGTTCCTTCATGTGGAACCTCAGCAATCTCCACTTCCGATACCGGCAGGTGTTCACGCTCAGGATCGGTCCCGCCGGTAGCCAGCAGTCGCAGGAAGTGGCTCTTGCCAGAGCCATTGGAGCCGAGAACTCCGACCCGGTCCCCAAACCAGACCTCGGTGGAAAACGGCTTCATGAGGCCTGTGAGTTCGAGTCGTTCGGCGACGATGGCACGCTTGGCCGTTCTGCCTCCCTTGAGCCGCATCTTCACGTTCTGCTCGATGGGCAGGGCTTCGGGAGGGCCCACTTCCAGGAATTTTGCCAGTCGGGTCTGCGCCGCGTGGTAGCGGTTAGCCATGTCAGAACGGAAGGCGGCCTTGTTCTTGTACATGTTGACGAGTTCTTTGAGCTTGATGTGCTCCTCGTCCCAGCGTTTGCGCAGTTCCTCGAAGCGGGCGTTGCGGTCAGCCCTCGCATCGACGTAAGAGCCGAAGCCGCCTCCGTGCACCCAGGCGCCGGCGCCGTTGATGCCCGGTTCAAGGGTGACGATTCGCCCGGCGGCATTGTTCAGGAGCTCACGGTCGTGGCTGATGAAGAACACTGTCTTTTTGGACTCGTTGAGCTTGCCTTCGAGCCAACGCTTCCCCGGGACGTCGAGGTAGTTGTCCGGTTCGTCCAGAAGCAGCAGTTCGTCAGGACCAGCGAAGAGGGCCTCCAGCACCAGCCTTTTTTGTTCGCCTCCTGAGAGGCTCGACGCCGGGCGGTGCTGCGCGCGGTCAAAGGGAAGTCCCAGCGCGGCCATGCAGACCTCGTCCCAGACAGTCTCGACGTCATAACCACCTGCATCTCCCCAGTCCACTATGGCCTGGGCATAGCGCATCTGGGTGGGTTCGTCGTCGAACTCCATCATGGCCTGCTCGGCTTCATCCACTGTGCGGGCGGCCGCCGCCAGAGCTGGTGGTGCGGCGGATACCAAAAGGTCACGGACGGTCGAATCGTCACGGACCTGGCCTACAAATTGGCGCATGATGCCCATATTCCCGGAGCGGCCAATGACGCCTTCATCGGGGACCAGGTCTCCGGCAATGATCCTGAACAACGTGGTTTTCCCGGTGCCGTTGGGTCCGATCAGCGCAGTTTTACTTCCATCGGGCACTTTGAAAGTGACACCGTTGAGCAGTTGGGTGCCGTCGGAGAGGAAGTAATCGATACCGGAAACGTCAATATGAGCCACAGGGCAATCTTCCCATGCCCCGTTGCCGCGCTTGATCCGGCCGCCAACCCTCCCTCACCTTTCGCAACGAAAAGCCGGACCCTCCCTCACTTGGTGAAGGAGGGTCGGGCCAAACGCGACGAAACGTGAAGGAGGGTCGGGCTAAGACCCGCGAAAGATGAAGGAGGGTCGGGGGGGTTAGCCCGCGGCGGTCAGGAATTCCTTGAGCAACGGCCCCGAGGTGGTTGCACCAAGGCCGCCTTCTTCCACGAACACTGCAACGGCAAGGTCCCCGTGCACAGCAACGATCCAGGCGTGCGTCTTTGGCGGATTCTCCTTGCCGAATTCGGCCGTGCCGGTCTTCGCTCCCACCGGTGAGCCCGGGACGTCCATGAGGAATCCGGCATGCCCAGAGGTCACTACCGCCCGCATCATGTCCGCCAGTGCTGTGGCTTCCTCTTTGGTGATCGGCTTCTCGGCTGTCTTAGCGGGTGGCGGGGCATCGGAGGCGGACGACGACGGCGTGGCGGCTGCCGCCGTCGGGCTTTCGGAAGCTGCGCTGCCCGGGACGGCTGCATCAGCGTTGAGAACCAGCTGGGGCGACACGGGGGCGCCCTTGGCTACAGAACCGGCCATCACGGCAGCGGACAGCGGGGACATGAGAATCTTGCCCTGGCCGATCATGGATGCCGCGTGTTCGGTACCTTCGGCCTCTCCCGGGACGGAACCGAGGAAGGCGTCGGCCCCAAGTTTCGGCGCTTCTACGGCCACACCCAGTGAAGTGGCTGCCGACTCCAGCTGGGCCTGACTCACAGAATCCCTGGCCGAGATGAAAGCAGTATTGCAGGAGTGGGCGAAGGCGTCCCGCAGAGTGACAGACCCCAAGGAGTCAGCGGGATAACCCTCAGCGTTTTTGAAGGTCCTGCCGTCCACGGTCAGAGTCGGGGTGCATTCCACCTTGGAGTCCGGCGTCATTCCGTTGCGGAACATGGCCAGGGAATCCACCATTTTGAAGGTTGAACCCGGCGCGTACTGGCCAAGCATGGCGGTGTTGTAGCCGTTGCTGCCAGGTCCCGAAGCAGCGGCAAGGACAGCACCGGTAGAGGGGCGGAGCGCCACGATGGCGGATGCCGGCTGAATGTCAGCCAGGATTTCTTCGGCCAGTTGCTGCGAAGAGGGGTCCAGGGTGGTCTTCAGGGGTGTGCCGGGGGTGGCCGGAACATCGAAGACGGTTCGGCGGGGATCGGTACCGGCCGCTTGGATCTCTTCCGCCGTGAGGTCTGCTTTCTGCGCTCGGATGATCACTCTGTCCGTTCCACGCAACAGGGCGTCGTACTGCTGCTGCAGGCCTCCGGTCCCCGTCACGTCTCCGGCTGTCAGGGCACCGCCGGATTTTTCAATCTGTTCAGCATTGGCCTGCCCCACCGTGCCCAGTAACGCCCGGGCGAAGGTGCGGGTGGGCGCGAGCGGCATGCTTTCTTTGATGGCACGCGCGCCGGGAATCGCGGAGATTTGGGCATCTGTGACAGTCCTGCTGGCGTCGTCACGCAGGGTGATGGCAACCACGAAGGCCTCAGCACCGGCGGCCTGCACCTGGCTGACGAACGCCGCGGAATCAACTCCCACCAGCTCGGCGAGCTTTCCAGCAGAGGCCGCCGGATCTCCTCCGGCGAGCTGTTGCTTGTCTATGCCAACGTTCACCACAGGGCGGTAGGTAACCAGCGGGGCATCACCGGCGCCAAGAATATCGGCGCGTTGCGGTGATTCGGTGGCCTTGGTGAGAATTTCACCATCAACCAGGTCGGGCACCAGAAGCGCTGGCTTCCATACCGTTAGCCATGAGTCGCCGGATTTCTTGAGCTCGGCTGTCACGGAGTACTTCCACTCCGAGGAACCGATTTTCCAGTTGTATGCCAAAGGGACGGTGGCGGTGTCTTCCTCCAGCTTCAGCTCACCTGTTTCCACGGCAGGCTTACCCGGCTCAAGTGCCTTGAAAACCTCCTGGAGCTGCTCGTTAGCCGCCGCAGCATCCTTGCCTTCAAAGGCAACATCCCCGACGTCGAGGGCTGAGATGGCGGACGCGAGTTGTTTGGCCGCGACTTCCGCCCCTGCCCGGCCGTCGTCGCAACCCACTAACGAACCGCCAATGATGAGTCCGACAAGTGCCAGTGATATCTTCTGAATTTTCCCCACCGCGTCATTATGCCTGCTCACCCTGGGAATTGCGTTGTCAACTCGTTGGGACGGCTCGCTCATATGCGCCAGGACAGGCGTTGCCGGGGCGATCCTGGGCCCCTACAGTTCAGGCATGACCGATGTGGGGGAGTGACTCAGGTGGCGTGGCGGACATCAATGGTGTTGAAGCGGGTTTACCCTTTGGGGTTCTCATCGGTGCCATCCTGCTAACGGTTTTGGCTGACTGCCACTTCCCGTGGGATGACGATCAGGCCCGGATGGAGCGTTCGCTCAAGGAACCGCTCCCGTTCGAGCGGCGCGGGAATACCATCATGCTGCACGTTGAGGAGTCCGCAAGCACCCTTTTGGCCACTCCCTACGTGGGGTAGTTGCTGCCGTTAGGGTCCAGTTCAGCCCTCCAGGAGTTCCGAGTCCCGAAGCTCGTCGTAGGCATCGCGGGCGTCAATGATGGCGGGCACGTTGTTCTCCGCCCATTCACGCAGCTGGCTCAGCGGTGCGAGAAGGGACAGGCCCAGGTCAGTCAGCGTGTAGTCCACTCTCGGCGGAACCTGTGCGTACACCTTCCGCCTGATCAGACCATCCCGCTCAAGAGAACGGAGCGTTTGTGTCAGCACCTTTGGCGTGACGACATGAACCATCTTTCGCAGCTCGCTGAACCGCACAGGTCCGTTGGCCAGAACCTGGATCACCAAGGAGGCCCATTTATCCCCGATCCTCTGGAACACCACCCGGGATGGGCAGTCGGGGTCCAGGACGTTGGCAGCCTGCTGGTTGGTTTCCAAATGGATACTCAGTTTCTTTGAAGGTCTTTGTATCCAAAAGATACTTTAGGGGCTGTCCGAGAATACCAATATGAAGGAGTGTCATGAAAATCGCAGTCTATGGAGCCACTGGCATGGTCGGAAGCCAGATCGTCAACGAGTCTTTGAGCCGGGGGCATGAAGTCACCGCAGTTTCACGCAGCGGTTCTGCCGTTAAGGGTGCGTCGACGCTCTCCGCTGATCTTGCTGATCAAGGAGCCTTCGCTCAAATCGTCGAGGCCCACGACACTGTGGTCCTGGCCACGGTGCCGAGTCGGACCGGAGGCGACCATTCAGAATGGCTCGATGCTATGAACAGCGTCTATGGCACTGCCGCGAAGGCACGTCTGTTGATCGTCGGGGGTGCCGGCGCCCTTGAGATCGACGGCGTAAGGCTCGTGGACTCGCCCGATTTTCCCGAAGCCTACAAGGCAGAAGCGCTCACCATGGCAGCAGCCCATGAGGCTGCCAAAGAGGCCCCTGACCACGTGGACTGGACAGTCCTGGCCCCTGCTCCGCTGATCCAGCCCGGTGAGCGGACCGGGGAGTATGTAACCGCCCTGGATACTCCGGCGGGTTCGCAAATCTCAACCCAGGATTTTGCGGTAGCAATGCTGGACGAGATCGAAAACCCAAAGCACCGCCGAACGCGCTTCACCGCCGCCAACTAGCCTCCTTCAAACGCCGCCTGGTCGCGGGTCCCGATGGTCTCTACATCAGAAAGCCTGGCAACGACGGTCTCTTCGTCAGGGAGCGTGCCTTCCCAAAGAAGGCACCGGCAGCCCGAATATGTCCTTTAAGGCATACTTTGCTGCGTGGAACCCCGGCATACCGGTCACTCCAGGACCGGGCGGCGTTGAGGACGAGCACAAATACACCCCGGGAATAGGCGTCCGCCAGGGCACGGGGCTAATGGTGGGCCGTTTGATGATGCCCATCACGTCCACTATTCCCGAACTGAAATCGCCGCCGACATAGTTCGCGTCGTAACTGGCCATGTCCGCTGCGGTGGTTACCTTGGACTCGATCACGAGATCACGGAAACCTGGGGCAAAGCGCTCAATCTGTGCAACCACCCGTTTCGTCATGTCCATAGTTGATCCAGCCGGAACGTGGCAGTAGCTCCAGAGGATGTGGCGTCCGGCCGGTGCCCTGCCGGCGTCGAACTGTGATGGTTGGGCCACCAGGACATACGGGCGTTCCGGATGCCGGCTGTCAGCCACGGCGGCCTCAGAGGCAGCTATTTCCCCCCGAGTCCCGCCCACATGGACCGTTCCTGCCTCAGACAGTTCTCCGGCTGCCCAGGGGACCGGACCAGACAGGATAAAGTCCACTTTGCATGCTGCATTACCGAACCGGAATGCTTCCAGGGAACGCCGATAGCCTGCGGGTAGCCGATTCCCTGCGATTTTCAGGAAGGCAGGTGGGGCAACGTTGAGGAGGATGGCCTTCGCCGGGGACAGCTGGTCCAGGGAGTCAATTTGGACTCCCGTTTCGACCACGCCACCGTGTGCCTGGATGTCGTCTGTCATGGCCTTCACGATTGCCGCCGAGCCGCCAACGGGTATCGGCCACCCCTCCACATGGGCAAGGGTGGCCAACAGCAGGCCGGCGCCCGCTGGTGCCAGGGTAGGATGCCGGCCGACGGCATGGGCGGTGACTCCGGAGAGAAGCGCGGGCGCCAGATCCTCTTGAAACCTTTTACCCCACAGGGCTGTCCCCTGCTCGAACGTCCGAAGCGCCAGCACCGCCGCGGCCAACGGATGGCGCGGCACCCGCAGAAGGTGGTTCAGGGCCGTTTCTGTGACGCCCTCCACCATACGAACCAAGGGTTCCATAAGCCTGCGGTAGGCATCACCGTCGCGTCCCAGCTCTGTTGCCGTGCGTTCCAGTGACCTGTACGCCAAGGCGACCCGGCCGCCGTCGA
The DNA here is from genome assembly GCF_031179985.1 of Arthrobacter sp. GTDB lineage: Bacteria > Actinomycetota > Actinomycetes > Actinomycetales > Micrococcaceae > Arthrobacter. The sequence goes on from NZ_JAPSHJ010000008.1 coordinate 118,095, forward strand.
GCGTTGCACCGTACGACACCTCCGGTGTCTTCAACTCAATCCGGGAAGAGAGTCCGAAAGCCCGAAAGAACGGGGAGGCAAGGGCCATGGGATGGACCGCCGAACAGACGTCATGGAAATGCCCTGTCTGCATCAGTTCGCTGGTCCGCGCCCCGCCTCCTGCCGATTCAGCGGCCTCATAGACGCGCACAGCCAGGCCGGAGCGCGCCATCATGACCGCTGCCGCTAATCCGTTAGGACCTGAACCTACGACGGCGACATCAGACATTGCTTCTATCCTTCCAAGGGAGTATTGAGGCGGTGGGGCGGCCGAGATCAAGGCGGAACCGGTCCGGAGCCCCGTCAAAAGGACCTGCATGGGGATCATCCATGCCGTGCCTTCGGATGACGTCGTAGTCGGGATTCCAAATGTCCCAGGTGACCCTGAGCATGAGATAACCAGTGGCCACCATGTGCAGGATGACGGCAAGAACGTAGTACGGTACGTCAATATTGTGTTGCGCGGACCCGTTGCTCGTTACTTGCCCCAGGTACATCCAAATCGCGGCCCAGTGCAGTCCCTCGATCGCCTGCCAGATCAGGAAGTCGCGCCACCGGGGCCGGGCGAGCGCCATGAGGGGAATAAGCCAGAGCACGAATTGTGGGGAGTACACCTTATTGGTGAGCACGAAGGCCGCCACGATGAGGAAGGCGAGCTGGGCGATCCTCGGCCGTGCGGGGGAGGACAAAGCCAGGACGGCAATCAGGAGGCAGGCCAGGAGGAACAGGCCCAGGGCCATGGTGTTGACGGTCTCGGGATCCAGGGGCTGCCCCTTGAGCCGTTCAGCGAGCAGGTTGTAGGCAAACCAGGGGGAGCTGTAGCCGGCCGGACGGTCCTCGGTGAAGTCGTAGAAGAACCTCCAACCGGACGGGTTTATCGCGGCGATGGGAAGGTTGACTGCCAGCCAGGCAGCGGCTGCAGCTCCGGCCGTGACCAGAAGCGGCCTGATCCGGCCTGTCCTCAGGGCAAGCAACAGGATCGCGCCAAGGATCAGGAGCGGATAAATTTTAGTCGCCGTGCCCAGGCCAATGAAGATTCCAGCCAGCACCAGCCTGTCCCGAGCCAGGAAGTACATGGCCAGGGCCAGCAGTCCGACGGCCCACATGTCCCAGTTGATCAGCCCGGACAGGATGATTCCCGGCGCCAGGGCAACCATGGCTGCATCCCAGGGCCGACGGTGGGTCATCCTCGCGGTTGCCAGCACCACGAGGATCCACACGGCGGTGATCAGCGTGGCGTTGACGTCGAAATAGCCGAGGATCCTGGCATCACTGACGCCCTGGCCGGGAATCATCAGGGCAGTGATACCGGCAATCAAACCAGTCAGTACCGGGTACTCGAAGGAGGAACCTGGCGTGAAGAACGGAAAGACGCCGTCACCCACGCCCCGGTTCCTGAACAGCTCCGGGAAGTCGGAGTAACACGTGGAATAGAACTGTCCGGGCGTTTCCCAGCCGTTGACGCGGCAATGGTTCTTGATGAGGATGCCGGTCAGGGCCGCCACGACCGTGAGGATGATGAGTACGCGTTCCACCGTAAAGAAGCCGGGGGACACGACGCCGGGGGCGGACCTGGTGCCCATAGGGCCACCGATCAGTTCCGTGAAGTTCCGCAGCAGGAGGTCGCTTCGGCTCGGAATGACCAGACGCGCCCTTTTCGGCCTCGCCGGCGGCTTGATCTCCTGCATGTGTTTGAGCTTACCGCTGGAGCCGGCCGTGGCTAGGGGCATGGTTGTACGGGTCCAACGCCTCCCGTATATGCTCGTTGCAATCAGCCAGCCTCAGGGGGCTCCTTAATGTCACGGCAACTCTCCTATGAACCGGGACTCATTTCCGGGCAAAAAGGGCGCCGGTCCTCAGAGCTGCAGGGAGCTCCGGCGTCATCCAACGGGAGCCCATCATCGCGCCCTTGGCTCAGCCCTGTGGCAGTGGGGGTCACAGCTTTCCTCGTGGCCTTCGTTGGCTCATGGATTCCCTCATTTTGGAACGATGAGATTGCCACAGTTTCATCAGCGGGGCGTTCGCCTGCCGATCTGTTTACACTGCTCCAGTCCGTTGACGCTGTCCATGGAACCTACTACCTCTTCATGCATGCGTGGACCTCCGTCTTCGGGTTCTCAGAGGTGGCCCTTCGTACGCCATCGGCCATCGCGGTAGGCCTGGCCTGCGCGGGAACTGTTCTTATCGGACGCCGTCTTGGATCAGAAAGCATTGGCATCGCCAGCGGCCTGGTCTTGGCGGTGCTGCCACGAATGGTGTGGTCGGGAACCGAAGCACGGCAGTATGCAATCTCTGCCTTACTGGCGGTGGTGCTCACTCTCCTGCTGATCCGGGCGTGGGAATCGAACCGCAGCATCGACTGGATCCTTTACGGAGCGTGCGCTGCTCTGGGGATATTCGTTTTTATGTTCTCTGCCCTCGCGGTGACATCTCATGCTGTGGCGGCACTCATCCTGCGCAAACGGATCCTTGGAACACTCATCACGTCAGCAGGAATCGGCCTTCTGGTGCTTCCTTTCATGCTGTTCGCTTTGACGCAAAAGGCACAGGTTGACTGGATCCAGAACCGATCGTTCCTGCAGAACCTCAGCGCTGCAGCCGTTAAACAGTTCTTCTATGGGGACGACCGGCCCACCGGAAACCTGCCTCCCACGTGGGTTCTCGCGGCAGTTGGGCTGCTGGGGTTGGCGCAACTTGTCCTGGTCATCCTCGGCATTGTCGGCATGGCGCGAGGTGACCGGAACAGCAGGCTGCGGACGCTCCTGGTGTTGTGCCTTACAACAGTGATCCTGCCCGTGACGGTTCTCCTGATGGTCAGCCTGATTGCCCAGCCTGTCTACGTGGCCCGGTACCTGACTTTCACAGCTCCCGCCTTTGCGCTCCTCGTCGGACTCGGCCTGGACACCGTCAGGCGTAATCAACGCCGGCTGCTGCCCGTTGCCATTGCGATTGTTCTCGGCGCAAGCCTCGTTCCGCAGCTGACCCTGAAAAGCGTCTTGAATGAACCACAGGATACTGAACGCGATATTGCAGCGATCATCGGCGATGAGACGCAGGGACCGGCTTCTGTCGTTTATGAGCGGCCGGAGCTGCGGGATGTCTCCATTGCTTACCCTTCAGCGTTCAGGTCGCTGCAAGACTTGTCCTTGGATGCTTCTCCAGGGGAGTCAGGCACGCTTTGGGGTACCAACAAGGAAGTTACCACCGCTGCACTGTCGGGGCGCGGCCGCGTGTGGTTCGTCGGCGCCGGAGGTGGCTCCGTTCCTGATTTCAGGGCATTCACTCACGCCGGATGCTCGTCCACGGAGGTAAAGAACTCCCAACGCATGCTGCTGCTTTCCTTCAGCTGCCCGGCACGGTAAACCGGCACGCTCGCCAACGGGCAGGCGGGCTAAACGGCAGAGTTAGCCGCGCTGCGCCACGACCAAGACGTTAAACGGGGGGAGCCCACGCGTTGCCGCGTGGGCTCCTGGCGGATTGGCTCCGATGTGAATCATCAGATCCTCCTTCAATGGGGTGATCCGTTGTGCTCCTGACAGTTGTACTGCGGGTGGTCCGTACCGGCATCATCGGTTCAGCGGTTCACGTGCATCATGTACATAGCCATCAGGACAACTTCCCTGTTCTCGTCGAGCTGGTCGCCGTTGAACTGAGTCCCTTCCTTCTGCAGCGGAATGCCGATCATCGAGAAGAATTCCTCGAATAATTTGGTCATGTAGGTCACCTCCTCTCATTTACTCGAAAGTGAAGTCCCGACCGGACTGGCCGATACTTGATTTTGGGCGCACCAATTAGAGCCTCTTAATTCACAAAGGAATTGGCCGCAATTGGGCAAAGAAATGCCCGATAGGGCAAGTAATTGCAAAGTGGGAAACTACCCGTGGAATATGGATGCGAAAGACCCAGTGGAAGCTGGTTCCGATTCAGGAGGAATTGCGCATCCGCTTAAAACCGAGGGGTGGAGACGCTGCTACCGGGCATCCCCAAAAGAAGTAGGGGATCTATCAAGGTCCGGGCCACTGGGGCCAACGGACACTAGGAGACAGTCACTCCCGTGCGAAGGCGGGCGTGGGCAGCAGAGGCGGGGTTCGCGGCGACGGTCATCTTCCATCCGCTAGTCAAAGTAATCATTGTCCCAACCTCCTTTTCTGCTGTGCCGTAGCTCCAACCGACTTCGTCGGGCTGCGCGCGCCTTGACCCTGGCAAGACGCACTGGGGCCATAAATAAAATTACACTAAAGACAGATCATTTGACCAGCCGAATTACAGACTTCTCTAAAGTTATTCTGCAATTCACGCAATTGACCCGTCAAAGGGTTCGCACCCGACTGGTTAGAGGCCCCAGCGGACCACTGCGGGGGTCTTCTTGTCCCAGCCCAACGTGCAAACTTTTGCAGTGCCAAGGAGGAAGTGCCGGCCGTACTGGGCATCGAGTCCCAACCAGCGTGCCGTCAGGATCCTGGAGAAGTGTCCGTGGGCCACAATGAGTACGTTGTCAAGGCCGGACTCCAGTACCCGGGCTACGATCTTGTCCGCACGGGCAGCTACCTGATCCAGTGTTTCCCCGTTGGGAACTCCGTGAGTCCAGATCAGGTAGTCCGGGTTGTCCTTGCGGATGAGGTCCGAACTGATTCCTTCGTAGTCCCCGTAATCCCATTCCACGGCCAGGGGTTCCTGCTTCGCGTCCGGAAAGCCGGCCAGTTCAGCCGTGCGGCGTGCCCGACGGAGGGGAGAAGTGAGGACCAGATCGAAGTCGACGCCGTCCAACGCTTTCCGGGCCTCCACCGATTGCTGCTCGCCTTCAACGGTGAGAGGAAGATCTGTCAGCCCCGTGTACTGTCCGCTCTTGGACCATTCGGTCTCCCCATGACGCATGATCCAAAGCTGGGGACGGGGAGTGTTGAATTCCATGTTCACTTAAGACTCCTCGGTTGGGACATGGTCGACGTCGGCGGGTACAGGGGCGAGAGCCTCCGGTTGAGCCTCCCACCACTTCCGCAATTTTTCCTCAGCTTCACCTTGATCCAACGGACCGTGCTCCATCCGCTCCTCCAGCAGGAACTTGTAGGCACGGCCCACCACCGGACCCGGCTTCAGGCCAAGGAGCGTCATGATCTGGCCACCGTCAAGGTCCGGGCGCACAGCTTCGAGGGATTCCTGTTCGCGCAGTGCGGCGATCCTGGCTTCGAGATCGTCGTAGGCGAAGGCAAGCCGCTCAGCCTTGCGCTGGTTCCGGGTGGTGACGTCCGAACGCGTTAGCTTGTGAAGCCGATCCAACAATGGACCGGCGTCTGTGACATAACGCCGCACCGCCGAGTCGCTCCAACCCGCATCTCCATAGCCGTAGAAGCGCATGTGCAGCTCCACGAGCCGGGCCACGGCCTTGATGGTGTCGTTGTCAAAGCGCAGAGTCTTCATGCGTTTGGCGGTGAGCTTGGAACCCACCATGTCGTGATGCCGGAAGCTCACCGCGCCGCCCGGTTCAAAACGGCGGGTAGCCGGCTTCCCGACGTCGTGCATCAGGGCCGCGAACCGCAGCACGAAGTCAGGACCCGGCACGGGCCCGTCAGGGCCGTCCTCCAAGGAAGCCGCCTGTTCAAGCACCTGGAGCGAATGCTGGTAAACATCCTTGTGCCGGTGATGCTCATCTGATTCGAGTCGAAGCGCCGACACTTCAGGGAGCACAAACTCCGCCAGGCCGGTCTCCACCAGCAGGTCCACCCCTACGCGCGGTTGCGCGCCACAAATCAGCTTGACAAGTTCGTCCCGGACGCGTTCTGCCGAAATGATGGTGATGCGCTCGGCCATCCTGGTCATCGCGAGGCGGACGTCGTCATGGACTGACACGCCGAGCTGGGAGGCAAAGCGTGCGGCACGCATCATCCGCAGCGGATCGTCAGAAAAGGACGTTTCAGGTGCGCCCGGGGTCGCCAGCAAGGAGGCATGAAGATCGCGGACGCCACCGAAGGGATCAACGAGTTCCAGGGCGGGAAGGCGGAGCGCCATGGCGTTGATGGTGAAATCGCGCCGCAGCAGATCGTCAGTCAGCGATGCGCCAAAGGCGACCACAGGCTTCCGCGATTCGGGATCGTACGCCTCAGCGCGGTACGTGGTGATTTCTATCTGGAAGCCCGCTTTGCGCAATCCGATGGTTCCGAAAGCACGGCCGATTTCCCAGAAGTTGTCTGCCCACTTCCGGATCAGGGCGACGGTTTGATCCGGCGTCGCGTCAGTAGTGAAATCAAGGTCCGGCGAGGAACGGCCCAGGAACAGATCACGGACCGGGCCACCCACAAGGGAAAGTTCGTGACCTGCATCGACAAAGCGCTGGCCGAGCTCCAGGACCACCGGATCAACATTAAAATCAACGGTGTGGGAGTCAGTCGTGTGATGTGCGTGCGCCATAGTTACTTAAGCTTGGCAGAAAATCTCCAGCATTCTTCATCGAAGTACTGAAACATACTGCGAAAGAGCAGGCACGGGAGCCCCATCAATTGGGTTTATTGAAAGTTTCAGGGTGCGGAGTCCGTCACATCCAGTCCACTTTCCTGTCATGTTCCGGTCATCACCACGGGGCAAGAGTCGTTAGAGTGGACGTTATGGCCCATCCCGTACCGAGCGCTCCCGGCAGGAGGACAAACCCACCGTTGCCATCGGCAATCGGTGCGCACGTCGCGCCCGCGCCGCACACGGCACCGGCCTCGCTGCCCACCGTCGAGGAAATCTCCGCGGGTGGAGTTGTGGTGGACACGTCCGACGGCGAACTAAAGGTTGCGATTATCGCCCGCCTGAACCGCGGCGGACGTCTTGAATGGTGCCTGCCGAAGGGTCACCCGGAGGGCAAGGAAAAGAACGAGGAAGCTGCTGTCCGCGAAATTGCCGAGGAAACCGGAATTGACGGGATCATTCTGGCGCCGTTGGGCAGCATTGATTACTGGTTCACGGTCAGCGGGCACCGGGTCCACAAAACGGTCCACCACTATCTCCTGAGGGCAACCGGGGGAGAGCTGACCATCGAAAACGATCCCGATAAGGAAGCCGTGGACGTCGCATGGGTCCCCATCACTGAGCTGGCCCGGAAGCTGTCCTTTCCCAACGAACGCCGTATTGCCGATCTCGCCAAAGAAGTCCTGCCGGAACATCTCTGAGAGCCCTGCGACTCATGCCATTCACCCCCGCTGACAGGTGTACCCTCTTGCGAGTGAGACGATGAAGGCAATGTCAGCAGCCAAACCAGAACCCGCCGAAGGCGGATCAGCCCACGCAGGAGAGGCCCGTTCCAGCGCCATCATGGCGGCTGGCACCTTGATCTCGCGCTTTTTGGGCTTCGGTAAGACGTGGATGCTTGCTTTCGCCCTGGGTCTGGGATCCACGGTCAATGACACGTTCATCAACGCCAACAATCTGCCCAACCTCATCTTCCTCCTGGTGGCAGGCGGGGTGTTCAACGCGGTCCTGGTGCCGCAGATCATCAAAGCGAGCAAGGCTCCGGACAGGGGAGCCGACTACATCAGCCGCCTGTTGACCCTGGCGGTTCTTGTCCTCCTCACTCTTACCCTCCTGGTGACACTCTTCGCACCCCTTGTCATCGATCTGACCACGCAGAACTACTCCCCGGAACAGAAATCGCTGGCAATTTCCTTTGCCTTCTGGTGCCTGCCGCAAATTTTCTTTTACGGGCTGTATGCACTCCTGACCCAGGTCCTGAATGCCAACGGGGCATTCGGCCCGGCCATGTGGGCTCCGATACTTAACAACGTCGTTGCGATAGCCGGGCTCGGCATGTTCATCTGGATCCTCGGCCCGAATGTCACCAATCCGCACACCTTGGAAACCTGGGGACCGTTCCAGACGTTCCTGGTGGCGGGCTTTTCGACCATTGGCGTCGTCGCCCAGACGGTCATCCTGATGGTCCCCGTGCTGAGGCTCCGCCTAAGGCTTCGGCCCCGCTTCGGCTGGAGGGGTGTGGGACTGGGGCAGGCAGCAAGGCTGAGCGTCTGGACGCTCCTGACGGCCGCCGTCGGGCAACTCGCTTTCCTGTATGTGATGCGTATTGCCACCATCCCTGGCGCTGAACGCCTACGCCTCGAACAGGCGGGGGATCCGGCCGCAGAGCGGCTCCCGGGAAACGCCATCCTGGAAGTCGCCAGCCAGCTGTACCTCCTGCCGCATTCGATCATCGCGCTGTCTTTGGCCACGGTGTTGTTCAACCGGATGACCAGGGCATCACAGGACGGAAACCGTGCGGCGTTGCGCGATGCCTTGTCCCACGGGTTGCGCACCATGGCTGTGGCCACGGTTTTCGGAGCCCTGGCGCTGTTCGCCCTTGCCGGGCCCCTGGGAATGTTCTTCTCCGGCGGAAGGGAGCAGGACGGCGTGATGCTCGCCCAGACGCTGACTATCCTGGCTCTCAGCACGCCTTTTATGAGCGCCAACTTCATGATGTCCAGGGTGTTCTATGCCAACGAGGATGCCAGGACGCCCTTCTTCATCCAGTTGATTCTGGCACTCGTCAATGTTGTGGCGGCCTTCTTCATCCAGTTCCTTCCGGCTGATCAGATTATCTTCGCCATCGCCATCCTCTACACGGGCGGCAACATCCTCTCCGTCATGGTCAGCGCCGCCTTCCTTCGCCGGCTTCTGGGGCATCTGGACGGTCCGCGTGTCGCCAATTCATATATCCGGATGGGGTATGCGGCGTTGGGTTCCGCCTTGACTGGAGCTGTGGCCCTGTATCTGATGGGAAGCTACCAGGAAGACGGCTTCGCGTGGAGCGGCCGGATCCAGGCGCTGGTGACCATCGCCGTCGTCGGTCCTGTAATGCTGGTTACTTATCTTTTCCTGCTGAAGGCTTTCCACGTCTCCGAGTTGCGGGACCTTCTGCGGCCGCTGCTTGGCCGTCTGGGCCGCGGTCCGGCCGCTGCGCCGGCTGCTGAAGGGACGCCGTCGGAATCGCCGGACAGAGCTACCGTTTCTGTGGACACTGGCTTAATCCCCCGTATCTCGGGAGAATTCGATGCTGCCTCATTCCGGGCAGGGCCAAAGATGGAACACGACGACGACAACGCGGGCACCGGGGCCGGGTACCTTCCTGCCGAAGAAATTCCCAACACCGCCCGCGGGAGCATGGTCCGCCAGGAGATCCCCCTGCCGGGCCGCAGGACCTATCAGGGTACGGCCGGACACAACCCGTATTTCCGCACCCGCAGGAAAAAGAAAAAATGACCGCTGCCCGGCCTGGCCCTGATTCCCACGGCAACTGCGAGGCATCGGCTAGGATCAGAAGCTAACAAGGGTAGTTGCCAACCAAGGATCAACGGACGTTCCGGATGATCCGTGATCACTGAGGGGATCATTCTGGCCAGCACTTCCCGGACAGTCTAGGAGGAACCAGTGTCCCACCCGATCGACGTCGGATCAGTACTTGGCGGCCGCTACAAGGTCACCGCAACAGTGTTGACCTCTCACGACCAGGATCTGGTGCTGGATGGTGTGGATCAGGTTCTCAACCGTCCAGTCAGCATTTTGGTCGCGGGGCAGGGCAACGCGGACCAGGTGGCCCAGAGCGCACGTGAAGTGGCCACTGGCGAACGCCCCGGGAGCGTCCAGATCCTGGATCTGGGAGTCAGTGATGCCACCACCTACCTGATCACCAACCACACCTCGGCGGCCGATCTGCTTGATTTGGTGGTGGCGTCCCACACACCCTATGTGGAGCCGTTTTTCACGGACACCCTGGGTAGTGAGATCTTTGGCCAGCCACGCTCAAAGGAACCTGAGACTTACGACGGACTCTACGACGACGAAGAAGTCGACGCCGGGGTCATCAATTACCACAACGTGCAGCCGGCTACCCCGCAACGTCCCGCAACTCAGCCCTCGGCGCCTCCCCGTCCTGCCCGTCCGGCCTCCGCCCCCTCGTCCCCGCCCTCTTCCGCTCCCTCAGGGCGGACAGGTGCCAGCGCTGCTGGAGCAGCCGCGGAGGCTGCAGGGTTTGGAGCAGCTGCGGCATCCGGTCTTGGTACCGCACCCGGGGCATCCCCGGCACCGCGCACCGCTGCGCAGCCAGAAGCCCCATCGTCGCCCCCTCAATCCACTGTGTCCCAGCCTGTGTCCTCTGGTAACGGCAGGCCGGAAACTGTCACCGGACCTGCTGCTGGGACAGCACATTCACCGGCCGAATCCCCGAAAGTCTCTCTCTGGGCGGAGGATGACTACGACTATCCGGCCGGGTCCGGTAACGACTCCTACGACGCTGACGGTGCGGATGCGCGCAGCAGCTACGTTCCTGCTGGATCCACCCAGGATGCTGACACTGACTACGACGACGAACCGAAGAGCGAACCACGGTCGATGCGTTGGCTCGTAGGCGGGCTCCTCGCGGCAGTGTTGATTGTCGGCCTGGTCTTCGCGGTAGGCAATCTGGGTAGCCTGTTCAAGTCCGAACCCAAGGCTGATCCCGCCCAGGAACCTGTTGCTACGGCTCCACAAGCATCAGGGGAGCCTACGCAAACCGAAAATGCTGCGCCGGCGGGTCCTCCCGCTGTGGAGGGCGTGACCCGCCTTGGTAACTTCGACTTTGCGGCCACGTACGATGGCGATCTGTCCAAGACCTTCGACGGGAACGCAGCCAGCTACTGGTCGGACATGGAATTCGCCACTGACAACTGGGGCGGTTTGGCCACGGACGGCGTTTCGCTTGTTGCAAAGTTGAAGAGTCCGTCACGTATTTCGTCGATTACGCTCAGTCAGTTGGGGGCCTCCGGCGGAAGCATCAGCGTACTCACCAATGACCGTCCCTCGCTGGATGGAGCGAAGCAGGTGGGAACAAACAGTTTCACCTCGCTGGATCTCACCATCCCGCTGTCCGAACCCGTCAACGCCCAGTATGTGATTGTGTCCATCAAGACCCTTCCTAAATTGGCTGCGCCGAAGACCCGTTTCGGCTACGGCCTCCGGCTCGCTGAGATAAAGGTCCAGTAGCAGGGGTTCACCGTCGTTCAGTAGCTTTGTTCGTCTTTGGGATGCATAGCTGGTTCATTGCTGAAGTTCGCTGCACCCCGTTGCTCAATCGCGCGATGCATTGCCCGTGTTCGATGAGCAGCTGACTCCGGTAATACGAATCCACGCCTTGCCCACTCGGACGGTACCCTGAGTGGTGGTGTCTCCGCGGTATGGGGAGCGCCCGGAATATTCAGTTGGAAGATCGAGTTGTGCCATGTGCCCGGCCATTGAGGCGGGCACATCGACCAAGGAAGAGGTTCACCGTTCAGTGAGCAACGCAGAAAATGCCACGTCAGACGTGCGTGATGTCATCATTGTCGGCTCGGGCCCTGCTGGTTACACCGCCGCGGTTTACACGGCACGTGCCAATCTGAAGCCGTTACTTCTGGCCGGATCCGTCACTGCCGGCGGCGAACTGATGAATACCACTGACGTCGAAAATTACCCGGGATTTCCCGAAGGCATCATGGGCCCGGATCTCATGGAGAACTTCGAAAAGCAGGCTGCCAGGTTTGGCACGGAAATCCAGTTTGAGGACGTTACAGGGCTGGCGCTCGATGGCGACATCAAGACCGTGACAATCGCCACGGGGGAGACCTTCCGTGCACGCGCCATTATTCTTTCCACTGGTTCGGCATACCGGGAGCTGGGTCTTCCCAATGAAAAACGGCTTTCCGGACATGGAGTCAGCTGGTGTGCAACCTGCGACGGTTTCTTTTTCAAAGATCAGGACATCGCTGTGATCGGTGGGGGTGACTCCGCTATGGAGGAGGCTCTCTTCCTGACGAAGTTCGCGAAGTCCGTCACAGTGGTTCACCGCCGCGACACCCTGAAGGCTTCAAAGATCATGGCCGACCGTGCGCTTGCACACGAAAAGATCAGCTTTGTGTGGAATTCAGCCGTCGAAGACATCCTGGGCGCGGAGAAGGTCACCGGTCTGAAGCTGAAGAATCTTGTCGATGGAACCGAATCAGACCTGGCGGTAACCGGAGTGTTCGTGGCTATCGGCAACGATCCCCGAACAGAGCTCATCAAGGACTCCTTGGAACTGACTCTCGAGGGCACTATCGCAGTGGAGGGCCGCAGTTCCAAGACCAGCATCCCAGGTGTTTTCGCCGCTGGTGACGTAGTTGACCCGACCTACCGGCAGGCCATCACCGCCTCGGGGTCCGGCTGCGTTGCTGCAATTGATGTTGAGCACTACCTCGCAGATTTCCACGCCTGAGATTCAGACGATTCACGGCGCCGCTACAAAATTAGGGAGAAAGACAAGGGTATGAGTAACGCAAAAGACGTAACAGACTCCAGTTTCGGCACTGACGTGCTGGCCTCAGAAAAGCCGGTTATTGTCGACTTCTGGGCCGAGTGGTGTGGCCCCTGCCGTAAGCTGAGCCCCATCCTGGATGAGATCTCGGTGCAGTACGGGGAAAAGGTGGAAGTCGTCAAGGTGAACGTGGATGACAATCCGGCAATCGCCGCCGAGTACGGCATCACCTCGATTCCCGCCGTCTACTTGTTCATGGATGGCGCAGTGAAGAGCACCGTGATCGGCGCCAGGCCGAAGCAGTTCTTCGAGAAGGAATTTGCCGACGTCCTGTCCTGACCTGGACAAGGACGGTTAGCGTAGCGCCAGTTAGCTGAAGGCGGTCCCCACGAGGGGGCCGCCTTTGTTTTGCCTGCCACAAATGATCGGGCTGGTCCGAGGGGGTTCCCTTCTGATCGGAGTAATGCCATAAAATCAACGGTTTATCGTTGTTCTATTCGCATCTTTTGCTGAAAAGAGAATCTGACGTCGACGGAACTCCGGTGACCATTTCCTGGCGGGATACGAGCCGGTCTTGCAGGAGAAACACTCCCGTTCAACGCTTTGGCTACCCTTCCTCGAACCCGGGCGTCTTGTGGTCCGGGGTTTTGAACGAGAACCCGTCGGGAGGCCAAGGTGGCGCTCTACCCATGCTGGCGCTGCGGGAACTGCCAGTGCTCATTGACTGCATGCGGTCCCAATGTTTCACGTGAAACACAGGGTCTTGGTGACCGGATCCAGTGGACTTTCGGAACAGAACACTTCCAGTTCGCCTGACGGAAATCAGCAAACCAAACACTGGAAACGCTGAAATCAACGCTACAGTGCATTGCGCAGAACGGTCGTTGCCCAGGTATCTCGCTCTGCCTCTCTCGACACGCCGACGGTCTAGTTGCTTCTGGTCACCTATTCACGTGGCAGGCCGGGAGGTACGGGGTGTGGAGTGGCACTCTGAAACCATACCGAGCTACAACGAGCCTGCGGGGACGACTTCTCATTGCTTCATGCGTCGTAGAAGGAATGGAATTGGGCATACCGAATCCGGGCTGGTTTCAGCTGAGGTTCTGTTCTGCGAAGTTCCTACACACACTGCAAGCTGCAGGGGGCGTTTCACGTGAAACACGCTTTGCGGCAGGGCAACGCGGGATCATTTCATTCAGCGAGCGTCGTCGAAGCGGGAGTCGTTAAGGCTGCCGGATGTACCAAAGTCGGGGTAGGGCGTCCGATGCCAGCTCACGATGTTGTGTCCTTGTTTCCGGCAATCTGCGTCGGCGATGAGATGGATTCACAATCGATCGGACTAGAAGTCTACTGTGCAGCAGGAGTCGCGCCACAGGGCCGGTCGTGTCTTCAAAGCCCATCTCCGCGTTTTGATGGAGAATGAGCTGCTTCGACCTCAACTGCCAATTATGGAGGTTCACAACAAGCGCGGCGACTTCGGCCTTCGACTTTGCCATACCCATCGTAGGCCGAAATGGGCGCCGCGATTCGTTTTCGAATCAAAACTCACCACCCATCCTGGTCGGAGCAGCGGTACGAATATTGAGAGTGGCGAAGTATCCAAGGGACGCAGATCGATCTACTGCTGGTTGGTCGCTGCGCTTGTGGCTCGCTATTCATGGCATTGCAGGGCCTACTTCGCGACATGCTTAACGTCGGCGGCCTGTTTCACGTGAAACAGAACAGTAGGTGGCCCGAGTCGCTCGATGAGGCATATGTTTCACGTGACCAGTGGAGAGGTATCGAGCCCATCAGACGGAGCTCATGATCTATGACCGCCTCCGCCGTACTAACGGTGAACCGTGGCGGCATTGTTCCTGAGCATCCGCGCGCCACGGGAATCAGACAAAACAGACAGCAGGGTGACAGTGCCCCGACCTACGCTCGAACTATGGAGAACTCGAGCGGCACAGCAAAGCCACGGCTGCAATCCTCCGCTACATGGGCTGACACCTTGTTGCAACGTTCACCGCCGAAACCGACCACGGCCGGCCCAGTCGATAGAACGTTGTCCTTCCCAGCGTTCAAAGACAAGGATTCCGCCACTGCATTGACAGGTGAGGTTCT
>NZ_JAPSHJ010000040.1:0-8117 GCF_031179985.1 Arthrobacter sp.
GGGGCGGTTGGGGACTACTTGCTGAGGTTTGCCAGGCGCTGCGGGCTGAGCAGTTCTTCGAGCTGCGCTTCAGTGAGCAGCCCGTGTTCAAGGACCAGCTCCGCGACACCCTTGCCCGTGGCGAGGGCTTCCTGGGCGATTGCTGTGGCAGTGGCGTAACCCAAATGGGGGTTGAGCGCAGTGACCAGGCCGATTGACTGTTCGACAGTCAACCGGAGGTGTTCAGTGTTGGCGGTGATGCCCCGGACGCAGCGGGCCGTGAGGGTGCGGCAGGCTGCTTCCAGGTGGGAGATGCTCTTGTGGAGGCTGTGGACGATGATGGGTTCGAACGCGTTCAGCTGGAGTTGCCCGGCTTCGGCGGCCATAGTGATGGTGACGTCGTTGCCGATCACTTCGTAGGCGACCTGGCTGACTACTTCCGGGATCACCGGGTTGATCTTGCCGGGCATGATGGAGGACCCGGACTGCACGGCCGGGAGGTTTATTTCGCCAAGGCCGGCACGGGGACCGGAGGAGAGCAGCCGAAGATCGTTGCAGGTCTTGGAGAGTTTCACGGCGACGCGCTTGAGGACGCCGGAGAGGTGGACGAACGCGCCGACGTCCTGGGTTGCTTCGATCAGGTCCGGGGCGGTAACCAGCGGCAGCCCTGTGATTTCGGCCAGGTGCCGGCAGGCTGCTGCGGCGTAGCCTGGAGGCGCGTTCAGGCCGGTGCCGATGGCGGTTGCACCAAGGTTGATTTCATGGATGAGCAGGTCGGCTTCGGCGAGCCGGAGCCGGTCCTCGCCGATGGTCACGGCGTAGGTGCCGAATTCCTGGCCCAGGGTCATGGGCACGGCGTCCTGGAGCTGGGTGCGGCCCATCTTGACGACGGTGCGGAATTCAAGGGCCTTTTCGGCGAACGCACCTTCGAGTTCTTCGAGGGCGGCGAGAAGCTCCTTCACGGCCAGGATGGTGCCCAGTTTCACTGCGGTGGGGTAAACGTCGTTGGTGGACTGGGAGAGGTTCACATGATCGTTGGGGTGCAGGTGCCGGTACTCGCCCTTGGGGTGGCCGAGGATTTCCAGTGCCCGGTTGGCGATGACCTCGTTGGCGTTCATGTTCGAGGAGGTACCCGCGCCGCCCTGGATAACGTCCACCACGAACTCTTCGCTGAGCATCCCGTTCATGACGTCCGTGCAGGCCTGTTCGATCGCGGCGGCTCGTTCGGCGTCGAGGAGTCCGAGTTCAAGGTTGGTGCGGGCTGCGGCGAGCTTGACGGCGGCCAGGCCCCGGACCAGATACATGTTCGAGGAGAGCGGCTGGCCCGTGATGGGGAAGTTCTCCACTGCCCGCAGCGTGTGAACACCCCAGTACGCTTTCGCGGGAACATCCCGGTCCCCGAGCAGGTCATGCTCTGAACGGACGTCAGGGTTGTTTTCCAGAATGCTCACGGGGGTTCCTCACAGGGCTTCATTGACGGGTTTGGACAAAGGTGCAGGTAAGACAAGAGCTCAGGTATGAGCTGGGGGCCAGCCCGGGACGCGGAGTCAGGCCATTTGGTTGGCCCGGGAGTTTTCGCTCCCCGGGATGATGGTGCCGAGAGCGCATTCGACCCCATGCAGATGCATTCTCATGGCCTGCGAGGCTTCCTCAGCTGACCCGCGCTCGATCGCATCGAAAATGCGCGCGTGCTCGTCACCTGACTCCTTGCGGCGGTCAGCCACGAGGTTGAGGGTGTTGGACTGGTTGGCCATCGCGTCACAGATGTCGGAGAGGAATGATTCAAAGACACCGTTGCCGCTGCAGCGGGCGATGGTCACGTGGAACTCGGTGTTCAGGAGAACCCATTGATGGAGATCGTCCGCCTCGGACATTTCCCGCAGGATTTCCCGAAGGGCTTCAAGGTCTTCGGTGCTGCGGCGCTGGGCTGCGAGCCCTGCAGCAGGAACCTCCACATGGGGGCGGGCCTCCACCAGGGCGCTGGCCGAGTACTTTCCGAGCTTGAGGTCGGTGGCAACCTTGTCGGCGATGACAAAGGTTCCCTTGCCCGTGTGTGTGGCAGTCAAACCCAGGGCGGTGCAGGAGCGGAGGGCTTCCCTGACCATAGTGCGGCTCACGCCGTACTGCTTGGCAAGTGAAGCTTCAGAGTCCAGCCGGGTCCCGACAGGGATCTTTCCGCCTTCGATGGCACCCCGAAGGGATGCAAAAACCGCTTCCGCCGCACCAACGCGGACCACGCGGTCTTGTCCAGCTGTCCAGCTGTCCAACAGGTTCTCCATGCCTCGACTATGGCATCCTCACACCATCCTGTCAAAGGAGTACCAAAATATTAGGAAGTGGCTTACGTCACAAACCTCAGTGCGGACTTGGTTAGCATGACCACTCTGGACGCGTCGCGGATCCGCCCTCCCCAGCTGCTGAAAACGGGCACTTGATTCCGCTTCTTTCATGACCGTTGGATCGCTTAGCGCGTAGACGACAACGGAGTATGCGTGAGGCTTTTCAGCGTGAGGTTGCCTCCGGCGGTCATCAGCTTGATGCTCTGCTGCCCTGACTTGGGAAAGACCAGTGACGTGAGCGTCTGTTCCCCGCCGTTGACGAACACTTCAATCGAGGAGTGGTCTACGAATACGGTCAGGTCGGCGCTGCCGTTCCTGGCTGGCACGGAGGCGGTGCGTCTTTGTGTGAACACCGGGCCAAGGTCACCAGCTGCGGGCTGCTCGCGCGTGACGAAGGCGGCCCCGTCCTGGAAGTTGTAGCCGACCGTGGCGAATATTGCTTCATCGCTCGCAAACTGCAGGAGAGCCTCCGATCCGTCGCCGCCGCCGTCGTCGTCCCTTTTAGTTACCCGATCAATGGTGAGATCCAGCCGGTAGGCGCCGCCCTTCGGCGTGGGAAGTCCGGCAGTTCCCTCCGGGGTGATGGTCGCCGGACCCGACGACGACGATTGCCCTTCGAGGCGGGCCAGGGTTTTGGAGGGCGTTGAGACCAGAGCCGGCTTGCCGTCCACTGTCTTCAGCTTGATGTCCCGCATGATGGAGTCCATGCCGCCGTGCCAGTCCTCAGTGGGAAGTTTCCGGGCGTAGTCCCAGTTGTTCACCCAGCCCAAAGCCTGCCGGGACTGCATCCGCTGGCCGTCGGTAAGCCTCGGATCATCCCAAGTAACAGCGGCGTAAAAGTCGGAGCCGGCGTCCAGCCACTGATGCTTCTCATCGGAAGGCGTGAACGTTGTTCCGTCCCAGCTCCCTGTCCAGTAGGCGACGCCTGTGGTTCTTCCTTCTTCGGATCCGTTGGCACTGGCCGCCAGGACCCACGTTCTCTTGGCGGGGTCGCCATCGACGTCCAGCTGGAAAAGATCAGGGCACTCAAGGATGCCCAGTCCGGACCGCTCGAAACCCGAAGCGTAACGCCAGCTCTTGAGATCCTTCGACGTGTACATGCCCAGCTTGTGGCCCTCGGCCAGGATCATCAGCCATTGCCCGTTTGCTTCATCACGGACGATCTTCGGGTCGCGCCAGTGTTCAGCTCCGGGGTTTTCCATCACCGGGTTTCCTTCGTAGGAGGAAAACGTGAACCCGCCGTCGGTTGAATAGAAAAGCGACTGCCGCTGGACGCCCTTGTCCTGCTGTGTCAGTACTGAGATGACGGCGTCTTTTCCGAAGCCGGCGGTGTTCTCGTAGTCCACCACGGCGCTGCCTGTCTCGATGTCACCCAGTCCGTTTTTGTACTTCTGGATGGCAACGCCCTCGTCCTTCCACGTCACCAGGTCTTTGCTGGTGAGGTGGTACCACTCTGTTCCGTTGCCCTGGGGATGATCGGCGTTGTAGAGGTAGTAGTAGTGCCAGAGCCCATTGAGGAAAAAGGGGCGCTGGGGATCATTCATCCAGTCCCGCTCCGGGGTGATGTGGTAGCTCGGGCGGTACTGCGAGGATCCGGCTGGCCGCTCGGGTTTCGTTCCCGGGGCCGGCGAGCGGTCGATTCTGCCAAGGTCACTGAGCATGGCATCCACGGCTTCAGACGTAATACAGTCCGGGCGCCGCACGTCCCCGGCACCAGCGGTTTCCGTTGCGTCGTCCTGGCTGGACCGAAGGAAGATGTCGCTGCCGATCCGGGCTGCTGCCACCCAGCCGTCTGCGCAATTGATGGTGCGGAGATCCTCCACTCCGGCTGCTTGGAGGGGTTGTCCGGCCTCGAGGGTGCGGTCACCGCCCGACAACCAGTACGAACCATAGGTTCCCCGGGAGGTCTTGAAATTGGCTTGGGCGGTGGCAACAGAGTCCAGGGCGGTCTCTGCGCGGCTCTCGGCGTCGTCTGGACTCTGAACCATGGCGATGAAGGCCACCACGGCGACCACGAGGGCAGTTGCAGCCGCTGCAACTGCAATCCAGAGGTTCCGTTTGCCTGGTAACGACGTGAGTTTGAATTTTTCGGACATCATGGCCGTTCAGCTAGGACCGGATACCGGCAAAAGGAGCGGGGACCCCGTTTCCGGCGCCCCCGCTCATTACTTTGTCAGCGGGTTGCGTCAATCAGTGGCAACCCGGCTGTTGTGAATTACTTGTACAGGCCTTCTCCGCCAACTTTGACGTTGGTAGGCAGGTAGCCATACGGGCCGAGACCATTCTGGCCGAAGGAGCGGTCAACTTCCGAGATTCCGTTACGGAAGTTGATCTTTACCGTCGGGGAGAGGGAGCCGCCCCTGACGCCGTTCACGTTATCGATGAACGACTGCACCAGGCCACCCGGCTGCACGTAGTGCGAGTAGGCCTGGAACTGACGGCCGTTCTGCTGGGGAGTCGGATTTTCCGGTGACTCCGACGGCAGGTTCAGGTCGGTCGGCGAGCCCAAGGCCAGACCGCTGTTGTTCAGCGGCTGGTAATCGGACCGGATGCCGTCGCCCACAAAGCCGTAGACGCCGTCGGGACCGCGCATACCCGCTGCGTAGGTGAACTGGTGGCTGATAGTGAAGAGGTAGTACTTGTTCTTGCCACCTTCGTTCTGGATGAAGATCTGCGGACGCTCAGTCTGGTCATTGACGCAGTTGGCCGACAGGATGGGCGGCAGGAAGGACCACTTGGTGAGGTCCTTGTTGTCAGCTACCGCCAAACCAACATTCGCCGTCTGGAAGTAGGCGCCCGAGCTGTTGACCTCATTCACATTCTCTGCGTGCGGATCGCCCGGCTTGTAGCCCAGGTCCTCTTCCTTGCACTCGTATTCGCCGCGGGTACCGCCCGTGTTGCCTTCGAACACCATGTAGGTTTTTCCGGGGTGAGCCGGGTCCTCGAAGGTGTAGGGATCACGGAAGGCAAAGCCCGGGTTCTGGGCCTTGTTCTGGTACATCTTGCCGTCGGGTTCCAGCAGTTTGGTGTGCTTGAAGCCGTCAAAGGTAACGCCGTTCTTATCGGCGTGGATGTTGCCCAGCGCCTTCGCGATGGCTGCATCCGGAGCGATTCCGCCGCCTCCGGCGTTCCGCTCGGCCACGTCGTAGAACGTAGTGGCCGTGTAGAAGACGTTGACGTGGTTGCCCTGCATCAGGCGGGTTGAGCCGGACCACTCCGTGTTGCCGATGGATGCGCCGTCAGCAAAAATGTGTCCGCCGTAGTTCCACTTGTCCTTGGCCGGATCAGCGTTGGTCTTACGGAAGAAGTAGCCGATGCGGGCGTTCCAGTGGCGCTGGTCAAAGCCGTAACCGGCGTGCCGGTCTGCCACGAGCGAGAAGATGACGTCCCAACCCTTGTAGCTGATCTGGTTCGCGTTTTCATCCGTCAGGGACCAGGTGTCCCAGACCCAGACGTCCTCGTTCATGGTGGGGAAATCTTCGGGGATTTCCGGCATGGTGACGGACGGGCTCATGGAGTTCTCACCTGGAGCCACATTGGGATCGCTTTGCGCCATGATCTGCTTGGCATCTGCGCGGGTCCACTTCGAGGTGAAGTCCGACGCCGGATCATGCGCCTCTTGGGTGTGCTCGCTGGGGAGCGGGAAGCCAGGGGTGGGTGCCGGCATCTGCTCTGCGGCGGGGGGATCCGACGGTTCGTTGGCCTGCGCCGAGGGCACAGCCAGGAACGTGGTGGCAGCTACAGCCGTGGCCAGTGCCAGGGCGGCAGGCCGCCACAGCTGCATTCTTGGCGATTGGGGATGCTTATTCATCAGTTCTCTTCTCGCGGAGTTTGAGACAGTTCGTGGAAGATGGGCGGATGCCCGGTTTCAAAACTCCAGTGCCCCAGTGACTAAAGAGCTGC
The DNA here is from genome assembly GCF_031179985.1 of Arthrobacter sp. GTDB lineage: Bacteria > Actinomycetota > Actinomycetes > Actinomycetales > Micrococcaceae > Arthrobacter. Next base: position 6,222 of record NZ_JAPSHJ010000040.1, read on the forward strand.
CGCAGGGACGCCTTTGTTTTGGGAGAGAAGGGTCTTTCGGCCCTGCCATAGGCCGCTTGGGGTTACCTGTGCTGCGCCTGTCAACACCCTAAGCACGCTTCTTAACGGCTTTCAAACCTCTTTACGTCGGCCTTTGTACCATTCAAGCCAGCAGTGTAAGCGCTTGCACCTATCTCTTTTACGCGCGTGGCACAAACATCTTGGAAAGGTCAAATGTGTCGAATTAATCAGAAGATTAAAAACTTTGCCCTGGCCTCCAGGGCCAGTTGTTGGCTGGGTCACAGGGACCTCCTGGGAATGTTTCGGCCTCTCTTTTTGGTGCCGTTCTGACCTTCTTTCAGCCCGGCATTTTGCTCGACGGGCGCCTCAATGGGGTGTCGTCCTGACCTTGTTTCAGCCTCCCCACCCCGCGACACGCCGAGGATCGTGCGCGTCCTCCGTTAGCTCGGCGCCAAAGCGGGTCACGACGGCTGGCTGTGGCTTCGGTGCGCGGCCCGCGCGAGTGGGTTTGTGAGGTCTCGGTAAGTATTCGTTGACAAATGCAAAACGTTTTGTGTAGCGTGGCTCACACCAAATACAAAACGTTTTGCAAAGGAAGTCAATGACGACGAAGGTGGGAATCCGTGAGGTGGCGAAAGCTGCCGGGGTCTCAGTGACCACTGTGTCCCATGCCCTCAATGACGCCACCAGCTTCCGGGTCAAGGCGGCAACACAGGAACACATCCGGGAAGTGGCCAGAGACCTTGGCTACGCCCCGAACAGGCTGGCCAGTGGATTGCGGAATCAACGCTCCCAAATCCTTGGCCTGGTGAGCGACGAAATCACCACAACACCTTTTGCGGGAGCACTGATCCGCGGGGCACAGGACGCCGCCTACGAACGTGGCTACGTAGTGATGGTGGTCAACTCCGGTATGGACAGTGAGCTGGAAAGCCGAGAAATCACCATGCTTCAGCAGCACCAGGTGGATGGCGTGATCTACGCAAGGATGTATCACCAGAACGCTCAGGTCCCGGCGCAACTGGCAGGACTTCCCACCGTACTCCTGGACGCAGCCACCGAGGACGGGTCCATTTCCTCGGTTGTCCCGGACGAGGTGGGCGCAGCCGAGACGGCAGTTAAGGCTCTGATCCAGGCCGGCCATACCCGGATCGGGATGATCAACAACGTGGACGACATCCCCGCCACACACGGCCGGCGGCAGGGCTTCCTCAACGCTCTGCGGCGGGCTGGGGTGCAGCATGATCCCGGTTACTACGTCATCGGGACGGCTCACACCGAAGGTGGCCGCCAGGCTGCTTTGGAACTTCTCGGCCGGAATGATCGTCCTACAGCGCTTTTCTGCTTCAACGACAGGGTTGCCATGGGTGCTTACCAGGCGGCCACGTTATTGGGGCTTCGGATACCGGAGGACGTTTCCATCATTGGGATCGACAACCTCGAAATTATTGCTGACGCCCTGTGGCCTGGGCTCACAACAGTCGCCCTTCCCCACTACCAAATGGGCCGATGGGCGGTCAACCGGATCCTGGACGATATTGAGAGCCCCGGCAACCCGGCGGTCCAGACGCAGATGGACTGTCCGCTTATCGAGCGGGGCTCGCTTGCCCCGCCGCCAAGTTAGCTGTCACCAACACCAACACCAACAGCTTCACCACCCGGGGAGGCAGAAAGGGACGCGGCCGTTGCACCGGCCACGTCCCCCACAGACCCGGGGCAATCCTCCACGCACAAATCAGCAGAAAGATTCACCATGATGAACAAGCGATTCACCCGGATCCTGGCCACCAGTGTAGCTGCGGCGGCCCTCGTCGGTACCCTAGGCGCCTGCGGCAAGGGCAGCGCGTCATCCTCCTCCGAGGGCTCCAACGAGATCACGATGTGGACTCACAACGC
>NZ_JAPSHJ010000040.1:8217-35786 GCF_031179985.1 Arthrobacter sp.
GAAAACATCGCCGCCGTGTCAAAGGCCACCGGAACCATCCCTGCTACAAACGAAGCCGCAGCGCTCCTTCCGGAGTATGCCGAGGGCGGCGCCAGCCGGATCTTCATGGACTTCTCCCGCGAGTACGCCGTGATGCGTCCTGAAACCCCCGCTTACCCGTTCATTGCCACCGAATACGGCAAGGCCGTCCAGGACATCCTGGCCGGTGCTGATGCCAAGACGACGCTGGACAAGGCCGTCAAGGCGATCGACGCCAATATCAAGTCCAACGGCGGCTACAAGAACTAGCCAGCCGCCACACGGTACGGCGACGGCGGTTGCGAAACCCCGCCGTCGTCGTACCGAAAGGCCCTGCGCCCCCAACATCACTGTCAACGGAGAATCCCATGACAACCACCCAGCTTCCCGCAGCTCCTTCCAGCCCGGAAGTGCCAACCCCCGCTGCCCCCGGCAAACCCCGCCGCCGCCGCCACCTGCGTGAACAGCTCAGCGGCTGGGCGATGATCGCACCGGCCGCCGCTCTCCTGCTCGCCTTCGTGTTCCTCCCGGCGATCATGGGATTCGGCCTGGCGTTCACCAATGCCCGGCTCGTGTCACCACGGCCTGTTGAGTTCGTGGGCACGGACAACTTCGCCCGGCTCTTCACCGACCCCACATTCTGGCGGTCGCTGCTGAACGTCGGCTACTTCGCCATTGTGGTGGTGCCCGTCCAGTCCGGACTGGCCCTGGCGATGGCGCTGCTGATCAACAAGAAGTTCCGCGGCGTGAACTTCTTCCGCACGCTCTACTTCCTTCCCGTGGTCACGTCCATGGTGGTGGTGTCCCTGTTGTGGCTGTTCATGTACCGCAAGGACGGCTTGATCAACGAACTCTTGTCCAACGTGAGCTTCGGCCTCATCCAGGGCCCGGACTGGCTCAACGATCCTGCAACCTCCATGCCGGCCATCATCATCCTGTCCATCTGGCAGGCGGCCGGGTTCCACATGATCATCTGGCTCGCTGGCCTCCAGAGCATCTCCGGCGAACTCTACGAGGCGGCCCAGCTGGACGGCGCCAGCCGCTGGCACCAGTTCCGCTACGTGACCTGGCCGGGTCTCCGGCACACCCGCACGCTGATCCTGGTGACCATCACCATCCAGGCCCTCGGGCTTTTCGACCAGGTCAGCGTGATGACCCAGGGTGGTCCCCTTGATTCCACTACCACCATCGTTTACGAGGCAGTGCGCTCGGGCTTCAAGCAACAGGAAACCTCCTATGCCTCTGCCATCTCGCTCGTATTCTTCGTCCTGGTGCTGCTGATCTCCGCAGTCCAGCGCTACCTGACCCGAGAGAAGGACTGACGTGAAGAACGCTCTCAATTCCAGGGCCGTCAGCAGTGTCGGCACCATGACGGTCCGCATCCTGTTCGCCGTCGCCGCCGCTTTTCCCATCGTTTTCATGCTGGTGTCCTCGCTCAAACCGGACCAGCAGATCTTCGGCGACATGTCCTCCATCGCCGCGTTCCTGCCCATCGGCAACATCTCCTTCGACAACTACGGTGCCGTGTTCGACCGGGTACCGGCAGCACGGTTCCTGATGAACTCCATCGGCATCTCCGCAATCACTGTGGTGTTGGGCATCTTCATCAACAGCCTCTGCGCCTTCGCACTGTCCCGGATGGAGGTCCGCGGCAAGCGCATCGTGTTCACCGCGATCCTGGCCACCCTGATCGTGCCCTTCCAGACCCTGGCTCTGCCGCTGGTGTGGTGGGTCAACCAGCTGCCCTACTTTGAGCTCAACGGCTTCAGCCTCGAATTCTCCAAAGGCTGGCTGGACACGTACCAGGTCCAGATCATCCCGTTTATCGCCAACGCGTTCTCCATCTACCTCTACCACCAGTACTTCGAGTCCATCCCGAAGGAACTGGACGAGGCAGCACGGATCGACGGCGCCGGCTGGTTCAAGATCTACCGCCAGGTGGTGATGCCCCTTGCCGGGCCCGCCACCGCCACGGTGGCCATCCTGACCTTCCTGCCCGCCTGGAACTCCTACCTGTGGCCGCTCATGGTGGTCCAGTCCGAGGAGCTCCGCCCGGTCATGATCGGCATCCAGTACTTCTTCCAGCTGAACGTCTCCTGGGGTGAAGTCATGGCGTACGCCTCACTCATCACGGTCCCCGTGGTCATCCTGTTCATCGCGTTCCAGCGCTCCTTCATCAACAGCATCGCCTCCAGCGGCGTCAAGGGCTAATCCTTCATGAAAACAACCACCGGACTCGACTCCCAGTACCGGCCCAAATGGCACTATTCAGCAGAGCGCAACTGGCTCAATGACCCCAACGGACTCATCTACTCAAACGGCACCTACCACCTCTTCTACCAGCACAACCCGTTCGGCGATGACTGGGGCAACATGTCCTGGGGCCACGCCACCTCTGCGGACCTGAACCATTGGACCGAGCACCCGGTGGCCATCCCCTGCGATGACCAGGAGGGCATTTTCTCCGGTTCGGCGGTGGCTGACATTCACAACACCAGCGGCTTCGGCGTCGGGGGAATTCCTCCACTGGTGGCGGTCTACACCAGCGCCTACGTCGGGACCTCACCGCTTGCCGGCCGGCAGGCACAGTCCCTCGCTTACAGCAATGACGACGGCGCCACCTGGACCAAGTACGCCGGGAACCCGGTGCTTGACCGGGCGTCCGCGGACTTCCGCGACCCTAAGGTGTTTTGGTACGACGGCGACTCCGGGGGCTACTGGGTGATGGTCGCCGTCGAGGCCCTCCACCGCGAAGTGCTGCTCTACAAGTCAGCCGACCTGAAATCCTGGGAGTACCTGAGCACCTTCGGCCCGGCCAATGCCATCGAAGGAATCTGGGAGTGCCCGGACCTGTTTGAACTGCCGGTGGACGGCGACGTCTCAGACACCCGGTGGGTTCTGGTGGTGAACCTCAGCCCGGGCGGCATCGCCGGCGGCTCCGGCGGGCAGTACTTCATTGGAACGTTCGACGGCGTGACGTTCAGTTCTGAAACGACCGTCACCGAAGGCCTGCAGCCTGATAAGAGCAGGATGGCCGATTACGGCTGGCTCGACTGGGGCCGGGACTACTACGCGGCCGTGTCCTTCAGCAATGTGCCCGACGGACGCCGGTTCATGATCGGCTGGATGAACAACTGGCAGTACGCCGCTTCAACCCCCACCGAGGGGTGGCGCAGTGCAATGTCGCTGGCCCGCGAAGTCAGGCTTATCACCCGCGGTGGACGCCCAGTCCTGGTACAGGAGGCGGTGGATCCGTTCCAGTTGGAGTCCAGCATGGAACGGTTCGCCCTGGACCGCCAGCCGTTGGCGGAAGGTGTGACCTGGCTTCCTGCTGAGGCTCACGGCGATGCGCTGCGGATTGATGCTGAGTTCGAGCCAGGTAGTGCCGGCAGGGTGGGGCTTGTGCTCCGGGCCGAAACTGAGTTGAGCCCCGGGGAGTTGGCCCCTGCAGAACGCACTGTCCTGGCTTATGACTCCGCAACCGGGGAGCTCAGCCTGGACCGGACCGAATCGGGCAACGTGGGCTTCGACGCAGCGTTCCCTTCCGTGGAGCGGGTCAGTGTGCCTCTGGACAGCGGCCGGTTGAAACTTCGGGTCTTCGTGGACCGCTGCTCGGTGGAGGTCTTCACGCAGGACGGTTTGGCCACCATCACCGATCTGGTGTTTCCAGCCAGCTCAAGCACCGCCGTCGGCCTGTTCGCTGAAGGCGACGGCGGAACCCTGGTGAGTCTCGCCGTCGTGCGCTGACCGCCTAAGCAGTCCCGCTTAGGGACAACCAACAACAGTAGGAGTCAATGGTGACTGGAGTACGGCGACGTTATTGGGGGGCCGCTGGCGGGGTAACCGGCCGGAGGCGAGCGGGTCGAAGCTTTTCGGGGAGGTTGGCCACACTGGGGGTGATGGTTGGGCTGGTGGCGGCGGGGATGTGGGTCCATGGCTCTTCCTCACCCCGGGCCGTTGCGGCTCCGTTGGCTCCTACTGTTGAAGCTCCCGCGGTGGAGGGAGCAGGCGAACCAAGCTACCGGGATACGTACCACTTCACAGTTCCCGACCACTGGAAGAACGATCCACAACGCCCGGTCTATATCGACGGCAAGTTCCACTACTACTACCTGTACAACGCGGACTATGACACCGAGATCGGTACAGCATGGCGGCTGGCGACGACGATGGACAACGTGGCCTTCCAGGACCAGGGTGTCGCGGCGCAGAAGAAAACGAACGCCAACCACGATCTTTGGTCCGGCTCCGCAGTAGTCGACACAGCAAACACGGCCGGATTCGGGGCCGGCGCGGTCATCATGCTGGCCACGCAGATGGACCACCCCACGCCGCAGCAGATCGCGAACTCCACGGGCCCGCAGGCGCAGTTCCTTTGGTATTCCCAGGACGGCGGGCGCAACTTCCATGCCTTCGGGGAGACGCCGGTGATCCCTAACGGCGGGCGCGCGGACTTCCGGGACCCGAAGGTCATTTGGGACGCTGACGCCTCCCGTTGGGTTGCGCTCATCGCGGAGGGCAACAAGATCAGCTTCTACACTTCGCCAAACCTGAAGGACTGGACGCGTGTCTCGGAGTTCATCGAACCGAACCTCGGGATGCTCGAATGTCCGGATCTGTTCAAGATCCGTGCTGATGACGGCACTGAAAAGTGGGTGATGGGCCTGAGCGCAAACGGCTACCTGACTGGAGCCCCGAACACCTTTGCCTACTGGACCGGAAGCTTCAACGGCGCATCCTTCACCCCTGATGCAGCAGATCCACAGTGGCTGGACCACGGCTTCGACTGGTACGGCGCGGTCACGTGGGAGGATCCGGCGAATCCCTCGGAGCAGCGCTTCGCCATGGGATGGATGAACAACTGGAATTACGCCCACACCACACCTACCTGGGCGGCCGACGGCTTCAATGGCACGGATTCCATCGTGCGCCAAATCAAGCTCAAGAACTACGGAACCGGCTACAGCCTGGTGTCCCAGCCCACCCCTGCGCTGGATGATCATACCACCACGGTGGCAAACCTCGGCAGCTTCACGGTCAGCGGGAGCCAGGCCCTGCCGTACCGCGGTGAGTCGTACCAGCTTGAAGCGGACGTGTCCTGGAATCAGGCGCAGAACATCGGCCTGCAGTTGCGTGCCTCTGCGGACGGCACGAGACATGCCGACGTGGGAATATTCGATAACTTCAGCTACCTTAACCGGGGCCCTACCGGGAACCCGGACAGCTCGGGGACCAAGCTGGAGAGCCGGGCACCGATTGATCCCACTATCAACAAAGTGCACCTGAGGATCCTGGTGGACCGCACCACCATCGAAGTCTTCGTGGATGACGGCCGGTACGTCCACTCCAGCCAGGTCTTCGCAAACCCGGGCGACGACGGCATCAACCTCTACTCCAGCGGTGGGGCTGCCAGCTTCACGAACGTCACGGTCACTGAGTTCGAAAACCTCGCCCAGCGGCCGGCCAGGCTGATCGCTGACTTCGAGGGAGCGCGCTGGGGAGACGGGTGGACCACCGGCGGGGATTTCGCAGCAGCAGGTCCGTCCACGACGTCGGCTTCAGGACGGGTGGGCGCGAAGATCGCCGACACATTCGTGGGCTCCGGCGATCCCGCCACCGGCAGCATCACCTCGCCGGAGTTCGTGATTGACCGGAACTTCCTGCACTTCCAGCTCGGGGGCGGCAACCATCCCCTCGGTGTGGAGCCCGCAACCTCTGTGCAGCTTCTGGTGAACGGTCAGCCCGTACGGACGGCCACGGGGGAGAACTCCGGTTCACTGCGCCATGTCTCGTGGCACGTGCACGACCTCGCCGGCCAAACGGCACGCTTCCAGATTCTCGACGACGCCACCGGGGAATGGGGGCATCTCATGGTGGACCAGGTCATGCTGAGCGACTGAGAAACGCGGGCACGCCATGAAGGAAAGCCGCCACGGCATCCTGGTCACCAGGCACAGCCACACCAGCTACACGGTGGCCGTCAGCCGCGACGTTCCCTATGGGCTGACCCGGGAACGGCGGGAGTACATGGGCCATTGACACCCACCAACCGCAGGCATATCCTACAACCAAATGGTTGTAGATCAGATCAGCGAAGCCGCAGTCGACCGCCTGTTCCAGGCGCTCGCAGATGGCACCCGGCGGGATATAGTCCGCCGGGTGACGGTGGGGGAGTATTCAGTCTCCGGTCTTGCTGCCCTCTATGCCATGAGTTTCGCCGCCGTCCAGAAGCACGTGGCGGTTTTGGAACGCGCTTCCCTGGTCACCAAGGAGAAGCGCGGAAGGGAGCAGATCGTGCGCGGCAATCATGAAGGCCTGCAAAAAGCGCGTCGGCTGCTCGATGAATATGAGGCGATTTGGCGGCAGCGTGCCGACCGGATCGCAGACATTCTCGCTGAAGGATAGGAAAGGTTCCGCAATGACCGTTATCAGTTCCACGAAGAACCTCGAGGGCTTGAACTTCACGCTGATCGCAGAGTTCGACGCCGGCGTCGACCGTGTCTGGCAGATCTGGGAAGACCCGCGCCAGCTTGAGCGCTGGTGGGGGCCGCCCACCTGGCCTGCCACGTTCGAACAGTTCGACTTCCAGCCCGGCGGAAAGGCCGCCTACTACATGACCGGTCCGGACGGGGAGAAAGCCCGTGGCTGGTGGCAGTTCACCTCCATCCAGGCCCCGAAGCGTCTTGCGTTTGACGATGGATTTGCCGACGACGACGGCGCCCCTGTCGACGCGATGGGAACCACCCACGCCACCGTCAACCTGGAGGACATTGGTGGCCGCACCCGGATGACCATCTCTTCTGCTTTCGAGTCCGAAGAGCAGATGGAACAGATGGTTCAAATGGGCATGGAGGAAGGAATGAAGGAGGCAGTCAGCCAGATCGACGCCATCCTCTCCGAACACGCCCGCGCCTGACCAGGCATCTACCAACCCTCACAACAGCAGAAGGAAGAGGACGACGGCGGGACTTCCCGCCGTCGTCCTCTTCCTTTTCTGTGATTCACGAGGGCCTGGCGGCTCCGGCATTGCTGGCTAGAGTGGCTGCATGGCGAATCCAGCGGTTAACAGTGTGCTCCTTGCCGAGATCCGTCTGGGGCTGGCGGAGCGTTGCGACCCGGTACGCGCCGCCGGGGCGCAGGCGTACATGAAATCGTCCATCCCGTCCCTCGGCGTCAGCGTTCCCGAGGTACGGCGGCTGGCTAAGGCCGTGGCGGACGCTCATCCGTTCGAATCGCTGGAGCAGCTGAAGGACACGGTGCTGGAACTCTGGCGCAACGCCACTTTCCGGGAGGAACGCTACGCGGCGATCGATCTCACCGGTCTTCGATTGGCTGCCCGGGAACCGCCGATGCTCCCGGTGTACGAGGAGATCATTAGGAGCGGAGCCTGGTGGGACTTCGTTGACGGCGTGTCTGAGCGGATCGGTACGCTGCTGCAGGCCGACCGCCGCACGATGACGGTGCTGCTGCGCACTTGGAGCCGGGACTCGGATTTCTGGATCAGGCGCGCCTCGATCACCTCCCAGTTGAAGGCAAGGGCCCACACAGACACCGGATTGCTGAGCGACGTCATCGAGGCGAACCTGGCGGACCCGGAGTTCTTCATCCGGAAGGCCATTGGGTGGGCCCTGCGTGAGTACGCCAAGACGGATCCGGACTGGGTGCTGACCTTCGTGACCAAGCATGGCGGAGACATCAGCCCGTTGTCCCGCCGGGAAGCGCTGAAGAACATATGACCTGCGGCCCTGATCCCGGCGTCGTGGCTGGTCCTCGCACCGAAGTCGCCGGAGAGCTGCCAGATCGCCGGAAGCTTCCGGCGACCCGGCACGTTTCCGGCGATCCCGGCGTCGAGACCTCGTGTTACTGGTTCGGCCGGCTGTCTTAGGTGGTCCGGGACTCGAATCTGTCCCTGGTCAGGAATACGAGCTGTGCTTCCTTTTCGGCGAGCTGCACCTTGGGGCCGGGCTCGAAACCACATCCCTGCAGCCTTTGGATGATCTTGGCGTTCCGGGCATCGGGTTCCGCCACCACCCTGTCCTTGGTGGGATCGGAGAGCAGGAAACGGATCAGGCCCCCGATGAGGGTGGGCGTGAAGTTGGGGACCGGTCGCTCGGCAGGAGCCAGCAGGAGGTGCAGCCCGGTATCGGCGGGTCGGGCCTCGTAGGCCTCGCCGACCGGATCCTCAAGCGGCTCATAGGTCTGGAACAGCCCCACAGCTTGGTCCTCCACGGATATGAGGTAGGCATGGTGGGTTTCCAGGCTGTGCAGAAACAGGTAGATATCCCTGACCTCGTCCCGGCTCAGGTCCCCCATGCCCCAGAAACGGGCACGTTCTTCCCTCACCCAGCTGTGGATCAGATCGGCGTCTGTTTCCGGGATGAGGGGAAGGAGCCGCAAACGGCCCAGGGCCGGCAGGATCTCCTCGTAGACTGAATCCCTGCCAGAAAGCAGGAGGCCTGTGTCAGCGCGGGTCATGGGTCTCCTTGGTCAGCTGCTCCCAGTCGGTGACGACGGGGATGAGTTCCCCAGCAGCCCACAGAGGCAGCTGGCTGGCGAAGTGCGGGTCTTCGGGACGGCCTGAGGCACCAAACGGCACTATCCAACGGCTGTTGGAGCGATTCTGAAGGTCCCAGACATAACGGGCCACCGGCCCGCGGAACGACCTGTCGGTAACTCCCGGGAGGCTTTCAGTGGAGAGGACGCAGCCGGTGTCGCCGGACAACCGGGTGGCAGGGACCGTGGGCGCCGCTGCAGCGGCCGAGCCGTGGTCCGCCAGTGCATGGAGAGGAAGGACTGTGTGGCTGGCTCCCCACGTTTCAGACCGAGCGGCTGCGGCAACTTCTTCGAGAGCCTGCCGCGCAGCAAGTTCGACGTCGACGCCGAATCCGGGCCCCTTTGCAAGGAGCGTTTCGAGGGCGAAACCGATGCGGGCCTCTGGATGCAGCCATGGCGCGAACAGCGGAGAGTGGCTGTTGGCAGCCGTGAGCGGGAGCAACTCCGGGGAGCTCCCCAGCGCGCGGACCAGGGCCGACCGCCATGCCGCAAAGGCCGCAGCCTCCGTACTGTCCCCGTCCATGAGCCCGTCCCAATCGACAAGGCGCTCGCGGAATGTGCGGCCGGTGTCTGACAGCGGAGTGAGGCTCAGCAGCAGCCCGCGAAAGGCAGGCCAGGAACCGAGTTGAGAGTCCATGTGGATCCGCTGCATGGTAGCCGCGGTTAAACCACCCCCGCCCGGTTTTGTTCCGTGATCCACCAGAAGTTGCCGGATCCGCTGCGCACGGTGGGCCGGGGCGAATTCCAGCCCCAGCCTGTCACCGCCCCCGGCGTCCCGGTCATTGGCATGCACAGCCAACGCGGCCACCGAGGAGCGGGGGAGCTTCTCCCACGCTCCGGCCCATTGGTGTTCGGACGACGACGCTGGAACCGGACGGACGCGGTTGTCCCGGCTCCGTGCCGGGACTTTCCCCGCAACGACCTGGAGCACAGCCCCGCTGGAATCAGCGGCCAGGACACAGTTGACGGGTTCCACCCAGTTTTCCAGGGCTGCCTCCACATCGTCCACGGAACGGCTCAGCAGGAGGGGGAGTAGGGCCTCGAAGCCCAGCGTTTCGGCTGCCCGGGAGGGCGTACGGAGGCTCAGCGCCCCGCCGTCGGGCCCGCCGGAGATGACGGGTCCACGGTCGGTTTCAATCACTTCCACTGTTTCCGGCTCAGAATGGCGGACTCTGATCACTTCCTCATGATGAGCGCGGACCGGGCTCCAGCCTTCCGGCCCGAGGGCCAGGAGTTGGCTGCCCTCGTGCTTCAGCTGCTCGCTGTAAAGGTCCTGGTAGTCCGCCATGGCATTCGTGACCGCCCAGGCCACGCTTCCGGTGTGCCCGAAGTGGGGCAGGCCGGGCACACCGGGAAAGGCCAGCCCGACGACGTCGAACTCCGGGCACGCCAAGCGCACCTGCTGGTACACGCCGGGGAGTTCCATCAGGCGGTGCGGGTCCCCGGCAATGAGGGGAGACCCGGATTCGGTCAGGTTGCCGGTTGCAGCCCAGGCGTTGCTGCCGGCCCACACCGGCGCTTCGAGGCTGAAGATGTCCACGGCCTCGGCACCAAGCGTTTCGGTGACGTGGGCGCGCCACAGCTTGTTGGGGAAGGTGCCGAAAAGGATGTGATGAACCAGGAAGACCCCCAGCGGTGTCCACGGTTCCCAGAAAGCAGGTGCGGTGCCCGTGGCGGCAAACTCTGCTGCATGGCGGCGGCCGGTTTTCAAGGCATCGTTGGCCCCGTCGACATAGGCGGTGCACCAACGCTGCGTGTCAGCATCCAGGTTTTCAAAGCAGCGCCGGGCGGTGTCATCCAGCCGTACTCGCCGGGCAAACCGGTCCCAGAGAAGGCCGTCCGCTCCAAGGTGCTCAGCAGTCCTGCCCTCCGAGCGCCAACGCTCCATCTCGATCTGCCACGAGCGGTCCGTAGCGGCATTGGACCCCTGCAGGAAGGCCAGCTCGTCCGGGCTGTCGGCGCGAAGATGGGGGATTCCCCACGGGTCCCGGTACGTCTCAGTCGTCATCGGCAAGGCAACAGGGCAGGTGGCGGCCAGGGGCAGCAGGCACGTGATTCTCCGGACAGTTATTAGGTAAGGCTTGGCTAACCACAGAATAGGGTGCTGATTCAGCGTTCCCAAAATCTGCCGGTAACAAAGGGCCCAAGGCCCCGGTTGATCCGCTTAGGCGAAGACCTTTCCGGACTCCACTCTGCCGTCGATCCGGCGGTTCAGCTGCCACGGATTCGCATCCTGCAGTGGCGTCGGCAGCAGTTCCTGGGGCAGGTTCTGGTATGCGACCGGGCGGAGGAAGCGGTTGATCGCCAGGGTCCCCACGGAGGTTGTCCTTGGATCGGAGGTCGCGGGGAACGGGCCGCCATGGACCATGGCGTGGCCGACTTCCACGCCGGTAGGCCAGCCGTTGACGATGATCCTGCCCACCTTCTGCTCAAGGGCCGGCAGCAGGCGGGAGGCTGCCGGGTAGTCCTCTTCGGTGAGCTGCAAGGAGGCGGTGAGCTGCCCTTCCATCCTGTTGGTGGCCTCGATCAGTTCCTGGGCGGTCTTATAGCGGATCATCAGGCTGGCGGCACCAAATATCTCAGCATGTAAAACAGGGTTGGAAACGAAACTGCGGATATCCGTGCCAAAGATGGCCGGCGCCGGGGCATTTTTCGTGCCGCCCTCGGTGCCGTGTCCCACGACGGCCACATGGTCCGAAGACCCGAGCGCCACGGCACCTGAGTTCCACGAAGCGGCGATGCCTTCAGTGAGCATCGTCTGGCCGGCTTGGGCGGACACGGCACGGCCGACGGCGGCAACGAGCTTGTCGCCTGCCTCACCAGCGGGGGCGAACAGGAGGCCGGGGGAGGTGCAGAGTTGTCCGGAACTTCCAGTGACAGCTGTGACGTACTGCTGTGCCAGTGCGTCGATTTTCTCGGCAGAGCCGCTGAGGGCGCCGGGAAACACAAAGACCGGGTTGAGCGAGGACATTTCGGCGTAGACCGGGATTGGCTCCGGACGTGCAGCGGCAGTCTGCATCAGGGCGATGCCGGCCCGCTGCGACCCCGTGAAGCCGACGGCCTTGACGGCGGGGTCCGCTACGAGGGCCTGGCCGATGCTGCTCCCGGGGCCGTAAATGAGGGAGAAGACGCCGGGATGCAGCCCGTGATCTCTGACGGCTTTTGCGATGGCCTGGCCGACGAACTCGCTGGTGCCGGGGTGGGCGTTGTGCGCTTTGAAGACGACCGGGCAGCCGGCGGCGAGGGCAGAAGCGGTGTCTCCTCCCGCCGTCGAAAAGGCCAGCGGGAAGTTACTGGCGCCGAAGACAGCCACCGGCCCCAGCGGGATCTGGCGCTGGCGGATGTCTGCGCGGGGGAGGGGAGAACGGTCAGGTACGGCGGGATCGATCCGGACCCCGCGGAAGTCGCCCTGCCGGACAACACCGGCGAAGAGCCGCAGCTGGCCGATGGTGCGGGAGCGTTCACCTTGCAGGCGGGCTTCCGGCAGGCCCGTCTCCTGGCTGGCGCGGATGATCAGTTCATCTCCGATGGCCTCGATGTTGTCTGCGATGCTCTCAAGAAAGCCGGCATGGGTCTCAGGCTCGAGGATGCTGAACGATGGGTAGGCCTCGGCGGCCGCGTTTGTGGCAGCCTTAAGCTGCTCCTCCGTGAGCAGTGAGTAGGCAGGTTCGAGCTGCGCATTAGTGGCGGGGTTGTAGCCAAAGGCTGTTGTGCCCTTGCCGGCAACGTGCTGCCCGGCGATAAGTGAATGTCCGGTGAGCGTCATGGGTTTCCTCCCAGGAGACGGTGATGATCAGGAGACGGTGGCGATGAGTGCAGTGAGGTCGGCAAGGTCCTGCTCGGCAAGGTTCTGCAGCGGCGGGCGGACTCCGCCGGCCGAACGGCCAATGGCCTCGAGGCCGCCTTTGACGATCGAAACTGAGTACCCTTTGACCCGGTCACGGATATCCAGGTACGGGATGACGAATTCATTCAACTTCTGATTCACGGCCGTGCGGTCCTGGTTGCGGACGTCCTGATAGAAGTCCAGCGCGAACTGTGGGACAAAGTTGTACATGGCGCTGGAGTAGGTGCTCATACCGAGCTGAAGCAGCGGAAGGGCGAAAGTCTCAGCAGTGGGGAGTCCCCCCAGATAGAAGAGGCGGTCGCCGAGCTTCGCATAGACCCTGGCGTCATGCTCGAGGTCACCGACGCCGTCTTTGAAGCCAATCAGATTTTCGTGCTTGTCGGCGAGGGCGGCAACCGTGGTGTCTTTGTAGATGGCGTTGGCCCGGTTGTAGATGATGACACCCAGGGACGTGGCGCTGCAAATGGCGCTGACGTGGTGAAGCAGTCCTTCCTGGTCTGCTTCCGTCAGGTACGGCGGCAGGAGCAGGATGCCGTCGGCCCCGGCCGCCTCGGCGGCCTTGGCATTTTCGATAGCTTGTGCCGTGGAACCCCCGGCTGATGCGAGGACGGGAACCATGTTCCCGACTTCCTCGACGGCGGTGCGGACCACCCGTTCTGACTCGGCAGGAGTGAGGGAGAAGCCTTCTCCGGTTCCGCCGGCGGCAAACAGTCCGGCCACTGGGAAGCTGGCCTGCCACGCGAGGTGTTTGCGGTAGTTCTCCTCGTCGAACTGCAACTCGGCGTCGAAGGATGTCACCGGAAATGAAAGCAGCCCATCCTTGAGTGTGTTGGCAAGTTCCTGGTGCGAGTAGTTGGCCACAATAAGTCCTCCGGGTCCGCACCGCTGATGCGGCGCTTGATTTCCCTCAGCCTATTCAGGCCAGCAATGCCTGTCTAAGTCATTTTTTGTATCCCACGATGCATTATGGGCATCACCGCTGCTACATCGACAGGGACTCCAGCAACCGGGTGAGAGCGGGATTGGTGCTGCTGCGTGACCAGATAGCGTGCAGTTCAACGGGGTCACCCTGCTGACTTTCGAGAGGCAGGAACCGTACACCGGCCACGCCAAGGAGTGCCGTGGACTGCGGGACGAAGGCCACCCCTCTCTTGGCAGCGACCAGACAGACCATGGTCAGGATTTGACTGACCGTGTGAACAACGTTGCCGTGGTGCAGGGGGAGCATCTTGACCACCAGGTCGTAGAAGTACCTCGCCTCGGTGGGCGAATGCATAATGATGGGTTCATCTTTAAAGTCTGTCGGGCTGATGTCCCTGTGCAGCTGGGCAAGGCGATGGCCATCAGGGACTGCCAGGACCAGGCCTTCCCTGTAAAGCAGCCGCGAGGCAAACAGATCCTTGTCGAAGGGGGGCCGTCCGATTCCGAGATCGAGTTCTCCGCTCCCAAGCCCCGCCAGTTGCTCCCCAGTAACCATTTCCCGCAAATCGATGTCCACGTCAGGGATGGTTTCCGCGATTTCCTCAAGCAACGGCCCAAGAATGCTGAAACTACTGGCCGCCGTAAAACCGATTCGCAGGAGCCCGGTGTGACCAGCGGCGACACGCTGCGCAGCCAAGGGTGCCCGTTGGACCAGCGTCAGCAGGCGTCGGGCATCTTCCAGAAAGCCTGCGCCAGCCGACGTGAGTTCGACTTTCCGGTTGTTCCGGGTAAGAAGTTCCACGCCTACGGTCTTTTCCAGCTTCTGGATCTGACGGCTTAGCGGAGGCTGTGTCATGTTGAGCCGCTCAGCGGCCCTGCCGAAGTGGAGCTCCTCGGCGACAGCCACGAAGCCAGCCAATTGCTCGATGGTAAACATGGGACCTTTCCGCACCCTTCATTCCGGGTTGTCTGGGGCTTCCCCGTACGGAAAGAACTCTATCCACCTAGGGCCAGCTGAACATTTCAGACCGGATTCCCATGTCAGAAATCCGGTATCCCCGTTAATACGGTAGACGGAGAGTCTGTTTGAGACTTCTCCGCAGACAAGTAAGAAGCTTCCAGTCGGGTCGATGGCCATCCCGCGCGGTTGCTCCTCCGTTTTTACAGTTGCGCGGAGTGTCAATG
Organism: Arthrobacter sp.; assembly: GCF_031179985.1. Lineage (GTDB taxonomy): Bacteria > Actinomycetota > Actinomycetes > Actinomycetales > Micrococcaceae > Arthrobacter. Next base: position 22,742 of record NZ_JAPSHJ010000040.1, read on the forward strand.
ATGACTCGCGAGCGTCCTGGGCCAATACTGCGATGGTGCTGCTGGTTCGTTCGGTGGCGTATAAGAATCGTCCATCCGGGGTGATTTGAAGTTCAGCGCTCCAGATGGCGTTTGCTTTAGGGGCAGGCCCGGTGCCGTTGCGGATGGCGCCCGGCACGAGCTGCAGCTCGGGATCAATGCTTAATGCCTGACAGGTTTCCGTTAGCGCCCCGGTGCCTGCGTCACGGGAGTAGCTCGTTACGATTCCCGAGAATTCATGGAGCACATACAGCCTGCCTCCGTCGGGTGAAAATCGGATATGGCGCGGGCCGCTCTGGGGTGGGCAATGAACGGATCGTTGCCTGGACAGGTGCCCTTCATCGTCCAGAAGCCACCAGACAAGTTGATCGTCCCCCAGCGAGGTCGCGTAGACGTACCGTCCATCCGGGCTGGCAAGTGCGGCGTGGGCGTGGCGACCCGGGCTTCTTAGGCTGGACGGCGCATCCAGCGCTCTGCCGCTGGTATGAAGACTGGACGCAGACACGAAATTTCCCTCGTAGGAAGCGCCAAGGAGGTGACGGCCCCTGCGGTCCACACTTAGATAAGCGAGGCGGGCAATCGAACCTGTCGTTGCCGAGTGCTCAAGGGAACCGCCGGAAGTGATGGTCAGCGATTCCACCGACGGCGGAGTGGTTGCAAGCGCGGCATAGAGCGTCCCCTTCGCCGGATTCAGGGCAAGGCAATGAACCGGTGCGGCGGTTGAAAATTCAGACAAGGGAGTCAAACTGCCTGATGTCGCATCAAGCAGCAGCACGTCGATCTTTTGGCTTTGCCAGCAAGCAACGTAGACGGCGAAATGGGTCATGGAGGGCTACCGGGCTCAGACTTGCTTCGGATCCTGCAATGACTCGTCACCGGATTGCAGCGGGGGCTGGGAAGATTTCACAGCCAGCACAGGACGGTCTGCCTGCAGCATAATACGTAGGGCATTGTTGCTGAGGATAAAGCGTCCAACCTCAAAGCGCTGACGCATCGCGATGACAATCAGTGAGGCATCAACATCCTGAGCCAGCCTAAGAAACTCGTCCACGGAGTCTTTCTCAGGAGTGGTGGCGAGGACTGAAGCCTCTACGCCGGCGGCAGAGGCCTGCAGCTTTGACTCTTCGAGCAGCTCCGCGGCTGATGCAGGATCCAGCTTCGTCCCCTCGCGGGCCACGGGGACGATGAACAGCTTCTTCTGCATCGGTTTGGTCGCCTCGATGGCGGCGGCCAGGGATGCCTGGCCGGCTGGCGTGCGGTCGATTCCGACGATAATGCTCAAGGTCTGTCCCTAACTGGAATTGCGGAAGTATGAGAATAAGATGCCGTGTGGCCGGTCACGCCCTCAGCCCTCCATCTTTTGTCCCAGCGGCGCGGTACAAAAAGGGCCTCCCAGATAGTCGGATTGGGCTTCTGAGAAGGCAGCCGCTCCAAACTTCTCTGTGAGCCGGGCTAGGAAATCTTCTGAGTTGTCCCTCGGGCTATATCCCATTTCCAATAAAGGCTTCGTTGACAGGAAACCTCTGGAGTTATTCGAAACCCCCCAGGCCACCCGGAAAGCGGATCCGGACAACGACAGCCAGGCAAGGACGATGCCGGTCATATCCCGTGGCGATAACCAGATGGGCATGGACCTCGGAGCATGAGGCTCTGGAAAACACGACCCGATCCTCAGGGCCAGCACGTCCATCCCGAATCTGTCATGGTAGAGCGATCCCATGGCCTCGACCGTGGCCTTGGCTACTCCGTAGTAGGTGTCAGGCCGCGGCAATACGTCCGCAGGAAGCGTCTCCGCCTTGCCATAAAAACCGGCTACGTGATGGCTGGAAGCCAGCAGGATCTTGCTGACACCAGCCGAGGCGCAGCTCCGAAGCAGCAATTCAGTGTTGTTGACTGTCTGGGACACGGTCTCGGCCCATGAGTCTTCATTGGGCAAGGCTGCCAGGTGAATCACAGCATCCACTCCGTCAACAGCGGCCTCGATCAGGCCTTGTTCCGCCAAGCTGCCCAAATATTCCACGGCGCCTTCTGGCGGATCCGGGTGCGGCCGCAGGTCAAGGAGTCGAAGATCAAAGCCTGCCGAGGCCATGTCTGCACTCAATGCTGTCCCCATTCGGCCCGACGACCCGGTGATGAGCACGGTTGAACCGTTCGTGACGTTCAAGAATTCACTTCCATCATCTGTTTGGCGCCCTACCAGCGCGGAGCCACGTACTCGTAGCCGGGCTCGATCGACTGCATATAGCCGGTGTCGTTTCTTGTCCGGATGCTCGACGACAGGTATTTCTCGTGCAGCCGGCCCAGGGCTTCGCGGTCAAGCTCAACCCCAAGGCCCGGCTTATCCGGTACACGAATCGCGCCGTCCGCAAACTGGAAATCCGCTGTGCTGACGATGTCTTCAGACGGGTCCTTCCATGGCCAATGAGTGTCAAGGGCGTAGGTCAGATTCTCTGTGGCGGCACCAAGATGAACCATTCCCGCGAGGCTGATTCCAAGATGGCTGTTCGAGTGCATCGAGACGCCAATACCGAAAACCTTGCTGAGTGCGGCGAGGTTCAGGGATGGCCGAAACCCTCCCCAATAGTGCTGGTCAATGAGGATCACCTGGACGGAGTTGAGCCGGATTGCTTCCGGAATGTGGCCGGTTTCCACCACGCACATATTGGTGGCCATCGGAATACCTGTCCGGCGCGCCACCTCTGACATTCCTTCAAGCCCCATGGTGGGGTCCTCATAATATTCAAGGGCTTCGCCGAGCCGCTTGCCGATGCGCACCGACGTCTCAACCGACCAGGCGCCGTTGGGATCCACCCTCAGGGGCAACGAAGGAAATGCGTCCCGCAACGCCTCGATAGCGTCGGCTTCCTGCTCCGGTGCGAAAACACCGCCTTTGAGCTTCAGGGACTTGAAACCGTACTCATCGACCATCTTTTGCGCCTGGCGCACAATGCCCGCCGGGTCCAGGGCCTGACCCCAACGATCCTCTTCGGCGCCGGGATGCGTTGCCCACTTGTAGAAGAGATAGGCGCTGAAATCGACCTTGTCGCGATGTTTCCCGCCGAGTACTGACCACACCGGTTCACCAAGGATTTGGCCCTGAAGGTCATAAAAGGCCGAGTCGAATGGCGCCACCACGCTGCCGATGGTCTTGCCGGACGTTTCAGGGCCCATGAGGCCCGTCCGGGAGCCACTGGCGGTCCCGTCAAGAACGCCGCTGATGACACTCCAAAGCCGTCCGACGTCGAACGGCGAGGCACCTTTGACGGCATCTGCTGCCTTTGTCAGGAGTTCCAGGTGGCCGGCGTCACCGTACGTTTCTCCCAAGCCGATGAGTCCGGAAGCAGTGTGGACTTCAACGATGGCCCGCAAAGCCAGTGGCTCGTGCACTCCGACGGCATTGAGCAAGGGGGGATCGGTGAAAGCGACGGGAGTAATGGCAACATGATTGATCTCGTGGCGGCTCATGTGGATGTTGGTCCAATCGTAGTCATGGGTTGCGTTCTAGCCTTTGACCGCACCGGAGGCCAGCCCGCGCATAAAGGACTTCTGGAAGCACAGGAAAGCTATGACGGAGGGCAGAAGAGCCAGGGTGGCTCCTACAAGGACAACTCCGAGCCCTACCTCCGGATCCGCCCTGAGGCTCCGCAGCGCGAGGGGGAGGGTGAACATGTTCGAATCGGACGCGACAATCAGCGGCAGCAGGTACTGGTCCCAGATCATGGTGAACCCAAAGACTCCGATCACGCCGAGCGCGGGTGTGCAGGTGGGGAGGATAACGGAGAAGAAGGTGCGCAATTCGCCTGCTCCGTCAATCCTGGCCGCCTCCTCGAGTTCCATCGGCACTTCCTTCATGAACTCGGTCATCACCAATATGGAGAATCCCCAGGCGATGACAGGGACGATCATGCCGGCGAGGGTGTTGATGAGGTTGACGCCAATGAATGGAACATCAGAGAGGACCCGCGAGAGGGGGATGGCCAGAATCTCCTCGGGCAGCATCAACGTTGCCAGAACCAGAAGCATGGCAATTCCGCGTCCTCTGAACTTCTTGCGCGCCAGGGCATAGGCAGCGAAAACCGAAACCAGCATTTGGAACAAGAGGCCGATGCCCACCACGATGAGCGAATTTCCGAGGTAGAGCATGACGCTGCGGTCCAGGGCTGTGGAGAAATTCTCCAGGCTGGGCTGCTGAGGTATCAGGCTCAATTGTGAAGGGTCACGGTTGGTGGAAAAGGCGCCCACGATAATGGCAATCAGCGGGCCGGCGAAGACCACAATGATCAGCGCCCAGAGGAAGTAGTTAGTTGCCTTGATCCAGGGTTTGTTGTTGGTTCCCAGACCTAAGGCTGAATCGAAGCTGGTGCTCATGCTTTCCTCCTGCGCGAGAGCTGGATCAGTAGGGTCAACGCGACGGTGGCCGCAAAGAGAAGAACCGAGCCTGCTGCGGCGATTCCGAGTTGGTTGCGTTCGAAGCCAAGTTTGTAGATCAGGGTCATGACCACCTCAGAGGAGCCGTTTGGTCCGCCGTTTGTCAGCAGGAACACCTCGGTGAATACCCGCATGCCGCGGATGGCCGCCAGGGTCAGGAGGATGGCTATCACGGGCCTGAGCGCCGGCAGCGTTACGTAGAGTATCCGGCGGAGCGGGCCCGCACCGTCGAGTGCGCTCGCTTCATAGAGGGATTTGTCCACACTGACCAGACCGGCGACGATGATGATCATGTCGTAAGGCGCACCCCGCCAAATTCCAACGAGCATCACAGAAACGAGGGATGAGTCGGGCGAGTTGATCCACTGCGAAGGTTCCAGGGCGATCCAGGAAAGAACCTGGTTGGCTATGCCATCGCCTGTGGGGTGATAGATGATGCGCCAGACTTCGGCGATGACGGCCATCGGTGCGACTACTGGGAGGAACGCGGCTGATCTTACGAACCACAGCCGCTTTGCCTGTCCTTCCAGGAGAAGGGCCAGGACGAAGCCCAGCAGCAAGGAACCAGCGGTTTGTCCCACACCGAGTAGCAGCGTATGCCAGACCGCGCCCTGGAAATCATCGCTGGATACCAATGCGTTGTAGTTCTGAAGGCCAACCCACTGGTTGCCGAGGAAGGGCCGGACGTTCTGGAAGCTCGTCATCACGGCTTCCCCCATGGGGATGAACTTGAACATCAGGAACAGAACAAGCGCGGGAGCGAGGAATGCCCAGGGGACCCAGAAGGCTCCATTCCGACGGCGGGAACGCCGCCTGGCTGGTCCGCTGGGCAATCGCTCAGATTCTCGAGACTTCTCGATGAGCGCTGAATTGCTCATTCCGCCAGCGCCCCCTGAGCTTCAAGCTCAGCAGTGAATTTCTCGTCCAGTTTGTTCATTTGCTCAGCAACGTCCAGGCTGCAGTCGCTGATGAGCGTATTGAGGGTCTCCGCTGAGGCGTTAAGGAACGGAGCCCAGTTGGGAACGGCGGGAACGTAGCGTCCATTCTCTTCGTACAGCTTTTCAAACATCTGCCAGCGGGAGTCCGCCCGAACCTTTGACATATCCACATCGGAGTTGACGGGTACGCGGACCAGGTTGCCTTCCCGGTCGCCAGCCATTGCAACCGTCTGACCTTCGGCAGAGACTGCCCATTCGGCAAACTTTTCCTGTGCCGACTCATTTGCGCTGCCGGCCATCAGATAAACGTTGTTACCTTCTGCCAGAGTGGTGAGACCTGCCGGGCCTGCCGGCGGGGCGAAGACCTCCACTACGTCCTTGCCCGGTTTCAGATCGAAACTGGCCAGTTCGTAGGGCGCCACGAGGTAGGATCCGACGGCGCCCGTCTGGAACAGCTCTTTGACGTTGGTGGTGTCCTGGCTGCCCACTCCGGGCTGGAGAACGTCGTGTTCGCACACCAGTCCGCGGATCCACTTTGCGGCCGCTACAGATCCGTCGCTTGCGACTTCCGAGGTGAACTTTCCGCTGCCATTCTCTTTGAAGTACTCTCCGCCGCCGGACCAAAAGAAGGAGGAAGTGTTCCATGAGATGTAGCCGCGCTTCGTGGATCCCGGGACGCCCAGGCCTGCAACGTCTTTTCCGGTGCCTGTGGGGTCCCCTGTGGAGTAGGACTCCCACAGCTTGACCAGTTCATCCCAGTTCGTCGGGACTTCAGCGCCAACGTTCTTGCGCCAGTCCGCTCGATTGAACAAAGCAACTGTTTGGGCCGTATGGGGTACGCCGTAGAACTTACCGTCTGCCGCCTTTGCACCCTCCCAGGCCCTCGGCTTGATCTTGTCCGAGCCCTCTATGCTGGCGGGATCGATCTCGCGGAGCAGGCCCTGGGTTTTCATGTTTCCAAGTTGTGCGGTGTCGTTGATGACAACGTCGGGCAGATCTCCCTGTGAAGCGCGCTGTTGAAGTTTGATTTCGAAGTCCTCCAGTATCGAGGTGAATTCAACCTGAACGCCGGTAGCATCGCTGAACGCCTTGGCTACCTCCTGGCCGACCTTATCTGAAGGACTTCCGGGAGCCTTCCGCTGCCAGATCTCCAGGGTCTGCGACTTTTCGTCGTTCTGCTGGACGGAAGTGCCTTGAGCGGCACCTCCCTGCGAACAACCGCCGAGTGCTGCCACTGCGAGCACCCCAACACTGAGCACGACGGAGATTTTCGATTTCATCATGAGCTTCCTTGTCCATAGATGTTTGGCGAATGGAGGGGGACCATCACCAGGTGATGTGAGGACCGGCACAGTTCTTACCTGCCTCCGACAGTAGACATCCCGGCAATGTCTGTCTAAGCCCGATATTGCATCGACTGATACCTTCACGGCATCAATACATCGGGCCTCCAGCCCTGGGCACCAACGACAAGGGGCCGCATTCTGATCACCAGAATGCGGCCCCGAGTATGGCCAAATGGGGTTTGCGGGAGGGCTTAGCCCGCCTTGTTCAACAACTCCACTTCGGCAAGGTTCACGTTGCCACCGTGCTCGTCGAGCACCCTGACCTGGGCGTAGTCTGCGCGCTGGGGGAGCGGGAACGTGTACCAGTTGGCCGCCGACATGCCGTTGATGGTCAGGAACGTCGTCCACGTTGCACCGCCGTCGTTGGATCCCTGGATGACGGTGCCGTTGCCCCGGCTGATGTGGCTCGCGCGGGGGTAGACCCGGACGATGTTGGTGACGATGCGTGTGGCGGCGTCGGTGGGCTGCACCGTGACCCAGCCGTTCGCCGTCGTCGTGTCCGTGTATGTGTTCGTGTTCCTGTCGAACATCTTCCACGCATTCTCCTGCGTGGTGCCCGTTCCTGGCCATGCGCGGGTTGAGGCGTTTACCCAGGCCTGAGCCACCGGAACCCGCTGGATCGCGGTATTCCACAAGGCAAGACGGCTGCCGTCTGTTGTGGCTGTGAGCGTGGTGCCGACCTTACCGGAGACCGTCCGGTACTCGACGCTGAACTGCACATCCCGGCCATATTCGACGTCGGCAGGCAACACCGCATTGGCCGTCCAGTTGATCCCGTCGGCGGACGTGGCAGTGGCGGCTGCTCCCTCGACAACGATGTTCAGCTCGGACAGCGGCTCGGTGGCAACGGCGGCGAGCGTTACGGTGTCGCCGTTCGTGGCCAGACCCTTGTCCGTGTTGGACGTTGACATGGACAGCGAGGAAATTGCGGTGGCCATCTCATGCCGTTCGCCATGGATACGGAACTCGCCGAAGGACGAGATTCCCGGGTAGGCGGGGTCGGTTGGCACACCGGGGTGATCTACCTGGACCTTCAGGTAGCGGAACGTCTGCCCTGCCACCTCGGCGCGCACCGGGATCGTCTCCATCGCAAAGTCGATCGCCGTTGTGTTGGTGGTCTCCCGCTCCGTCAGCAGCGTCCACGTCCGTCCGTCACGGGAGCCGTACACGTTGGCGCCCTGTGAACGGTTGGCGAAGTTGTACCTTGCCTGGAGGCCAAATGCATCGGCTGACACCTGGAAGCCCTGGCCGAAGTCGAGCGTGAAAGGTGCCCGCAGGTCTCCCGTGGTGGAGTGGAAGCTTCCGTCCACAAGGTTCCTCGGCTGGACGCCCGTCGGGTTGGTGGTGACGAGCCCGCGGTAGTCGATTGATTTGTCGTCCGCCAGCTTCGGAGTCAGCAGCCTGAGCTCCTTCACCGCTTTCTGGAGACGAACAAGCTGCTCAAGGTAGCCGGCGTCGTCGGCTGATTCCTTTGCCGTCCGGACTTCATTCCTCACTGTTTCAAAGGATGCGAAGGATGGAGTCTCGTAGACAGCGTTCGGATCGAACCCTGTCAGGGCGGCATCGAAGGCTGCCTGCCGGGTGGGAGCGATGACCACTGTGGCGGAACGCGTCGCGACGGAAGTGCCGTCGTCGGCCGTTACTTTGAAGGTGTGTTCGCCGACTGCGTCAGCGGCCGGACTCCAGAGAAGCTGACCGGTTGCGGCGTCGATCCGGGCGCCGGCCGGCAGACCCATGGTGGAGTACTGCAGCGGCTCCCCTCCTGCATCCGTTGCCGCTAGCGAGCGGGAAAGCGCGGCGCCCGACACTCCGATGACGGGCGTTGCGGTGTCTGCCGGGAACTGCGGCACGGTCAGTTGCGTCTTGGCTTCGAGGTTGACGTAATCGAAGTCCACCTCTGTGCCGTCCGCTCCGATTACCGTGAAGTAGGCCAGATTTTCGCCGCCCGGGCTAACACCGTTCAGCTTCTCCACATCCACGTCATACGTCACATAGCGCCACTGCCCCTGGGTGTCGGGAAGAGGTACTTCCAGCCGCTTAGCCGGGTTGCTCCCGATGGCGAGGGTTGCGGGTCCGTTGCTCCTGAACTGGACACCGACGGGGCTGTAGCCGGTGCGGCTGACGTACATGAGCGTACGGGCGGCAATTGTGCGGCCTTTATCTGCTGCACCGACGTGCACGAACGTGCGGCCGTCCTCGGTCCTGACCTTGAGCTTTTTCCCGTCCGTGGCCGAGCTGCGGGTCTCGAACTGGATCTTGGCGTCAGTAGCGACGGGTCTGGTCTGCCCCGCTACCTGAGCCGGAAGGGAGAGCCAGTACTCGGGGCTGTAATCAGGGTTGCTTTCCCATGAGTTGTACGCGCCTGTGCCCCAGAAGAACTTGGGCCCGTCCGCCTTGGCGTGGAGTTCGGCGACATATGGCGCTTCCGTTTCGACGTCCACGCCCAGGTCGTATTTGTAAACGTGGTAGAGCTCGTCGATCGGGTTGAACATACGGCCGCGGTAGGCCTCAGAGAGACTGCCCGGCCCGCCGGTGGTGTCGATCCACGGCGTTTCATACCCGAGCATGTACCCGGTGAAGGCATTCGCGGCCTTGAGGAGGCGGTCGCCGAGGAACTTGTACGGCGAGACAGCGTTGGAGGCAGTGGAAACCGTGCCGGCCGAGGGGTCGATCCTGGTGCCCTGGACGGTGAGGAAACGGGCCAGTGCACCTTGGATGTTGATGCCGTCCCAGGCGTGGGCCTGGTCTCGGCCCATTTCCTGATGCTGGACAAAGGAGTAGCCGTAGGGGTTGAGGGGATCGTCCTTGGAGATGAGCGGGAAGAGAGCTGCGAGCGAGCCGTTCTGCTCGGGACGGGAGGTGGTCGCGTTGACCGTGTACCACTCCACTGCCTCGTTATACCGCTCACGATTCTCAGTGAAGATGTACCCTGCGATCGCCCCGGTGAGCGGGTATCCGTGCTGGTTCAGGTAGCGCCAGTTGGTGTGAAGGAACGTTTCGGTCATAGGCCCGATGAGGTTGGCGCTGAGCTTCGCGGTGTCCTGCTCGTTCCAGTTCAGGTCATAGGCGGTGTAGCCCTCCGGGACGCTCGTGGAGCGGAAAATCTCGGCCGCGGCAACCATCCGGTACAGGGGTACCCCGGAATGGATGTGGGCGTCGGGGTAGTACGCGTACTTGGCCGGGTCCATGTTGCTCCAGATGCGGATGAGCCGCATTCCGTTCTCGCGGTACACGGGGTCGCCGGTGATGACGTAGAGAGTGGCCTGGGTGTAGGCGCCGAAGGCGTCACGGATGAGCCTGCTCTGGATACCCTGGGAGTTGAAGGCGGTGCTGCCGGGCTGGTCGATGACTGCGCTGCCGTTGGAGGAGCGGAAATTTTTTGCGGCGAACGGCGTCTCGGCCATGGCGTCGTAGTAGGTCTTCCACGGCTCGGTGCCGGCCTTGACCATGCTCCGGGCGTTGCGCAGGCTGTCAGCACTGACGCCGATGCCCGGGTGGACGAACCCGTTCGCACCCACTGTTTCACTGATGGTTACGTCCTGGCCGGTGTCTGCCGTCGCAGGAGCTGTGCCGCCCGGTGCGGGGAAGCCGGCTGCCGGGGCTACGAGGGAAAGAGCCGCGGCAAGCCCGAGCATGCGGGCCCATCGCCTCATCGTTGAAGGATGTTTCATCGGTCCTCCTGGATCGATTGGTGGTTCCTGTTTAGTTGGGGTGGTGATGTACGCCATCGGGAAGGGCAAGGGATGGCAAGCGCTATCCGGAAGCTTAGCTGTGATGCCGGTCTCAGGCAATCGTTATCCTGAAATTGCTTCTGTTGCGCGGAAAAGGAGCCTTTGCTGTTGCTTTTAAAGCCAGCCGACGACGGCGGGAGGTCCCGCCGTCGTCGGCTGTGCTTTGTTTGGGGGAAGGTCAAAGGAAGGAGTTACCCCTTCCGCCGTCAGGTCCGGCGCAGGCCGCTGAGGTCCACCAGATCGGTCAGTGGCGGGCGGGTTCCCCTTCGGTGCACCATGCCCTCGGGTAGTCCCGCAATGTCCACGCGTGACCCTGAAACATCGAGCGTAACCCTGGCCTCTCCAATTGGCAGGTTTGTTGTGCGCAGGCCTCCCCAAGTTTCCGGGAGGGCCGGATCCAGCCAGAGCTCACCCCGGGAGACATGTGGTTCGTACCGCAGGAGGCTCCGGACCAGCATCACCGGCGTTGCGGATGCCCAGGCCTGGGGGGAGCAGGCCGTCGGGTAGGGCAAAGGCTCCGGGTAATCGGCCCGGCTGAACCCGCAAAACAGCTCGGGAAGCCGGTTCTCGGTGAATTCCGCGGCCTCCATCAGCGCCGAGGAGAGCCGCTGCGCTTCCTTCACCAGGCCGTACCTCATCAGGCCGGCAACAATGAGGGCGTTGTCATGGGGCCAGACCGAGCCGTTGTGGTAGCTGACCGGGTTGTAGGCTCCCATGTCCGTGGCGAGGGTGCGTACGCCCCAGCCGCTGAACATCTCCGGGGACATGAGCCGCCGGGCAACCAACGGTGCCTTGTCCTCGTCCACAATTCCCGACCACAGGCAGTGGCCCATGTTGGAGGCGCAGGCATCGACGGGCCGTTTGTCCCGGTCGAGTGCGATGGCGTAGTACCCCCGATCCTGGAGCCAGAACTGCTCGTTGAACTGTGCCTTCAGCCGCTCGGCACGTTCCCGGAGATCGATGGCAAGCGCATCGTCGCCGGCCTCGTAGGCCATCCACGCCCGGGCGAGGTAGGCGCTGTAGACATACCCCTGCACCTCGCACAGGGCTATAGGGGCCTCCGCGATCCGGCCGTCGGCAAAATTGATTCCGTCCCAGGAGTCCTTCCAGCCCTGGTTTATGAGGCCTTGGTCACTGAGCCGTTCGTACTCAACAAAGCCGTCGCCGTCGAGGTCGCCGTAGTCCCTGATCCAGTCCAGCGCGCGGTCGGCATTGGGCAGCAGCGCGGCGATGTCTTCAGCGGGAAGTCCCCAGCGGCTGGCTTCCCCGAGGAGCGTGACGAACAGGGGGGTGGCATCAGCGGTGCCGTAGTAGACCGACCTGCCGCCCAGCGCAAGGCCCGTTCCGACGTCGAGCCTCACCTCGTGCAGAATCCTTCCCGGTTGCTCTTCGGTCAGCAGATCCACTTTCGACCCTTGCCGGTCCGCCAAGGTTTGTAGTGTGCCCAGGGCCAGCGTTGCATCGACGGGCAGGACCATGCAGGAGGACAGCAGTGCGTCCCGTCCGAACAGCGCCATAAACCACGGTGCCCCTGCGGCCACCACCATCCGGTCGGGGTGGAGGGGGTCCACGATGCGGAGGGCTCCGATGTCGTCATGGCTGCGCATCAGGCTTCGTTCGATGGACGGATTCCCTGTGCGGGGAAGCGGAACGCGCTCTTCCCAGGCCCGCTGTCGCCGTTCCTGTGCTGAGATGAGATCCGCTGAAAGAGCGACCGTGGGTACGCCGGCGTCGACATCTGTTTCCGCTGACAGCGGCAGCACGGTGGCGCGGACCGTCCATTTTCCATGCGGCGGGACCACCATGTTTACGACGAGGCCGTCGGCGGTGACCTCGGCATCCCGTACCCGCACCACAATCCCGTTGCGTGATCCCTGCCAGGTGGCTTCGATGGTCACAGAACCCGCCCGGGGTCGCCGGGTCTGCTCCCAGCGGCGAAGAAACCGGCCGTCCTTAACCTCGAAAAGATCAGAGAAATCAGCATCCACCGACAGCGCGACCTCGCACGCGGCCGGCTCAACAGAATAATTGTGAACAGTAATGTCCTCCACAAAACCCGCGCCAAGTTCACGTTTCCGTTCTACGGTCAGGGGGCTGTCTGCGCGCCCGTCGGAGCGCGTTGCCCTCCCGACATACATGCCCTGGAACGGAGAAGGCGTCCACGCCCCCAGCGGCTCAAGCGGTTGTCCGTTGACGGTGAGCGCCCATCGGGACAGGATCCTGGTGTCCTGGTAGAAAATGCCATGGGGATGATGGGGGAAGACATCCCCGTTCGGGAGCGATATGCAGAAGGACGATCCTGCCACCAGCGTGACGGCTCCCTGCCCGGTGCTCCCGGCTGCGTTGTCGGCATTCCATCCGGCCATCTCAGGCTCCTTATGACAAAGGCCACACCATAAACTGAGCCGAATCTACGCCGATTGCAGGGCGCTTACCAGACGGCATTTACGGGGATGGTTGCCTTGCCTGTCCTGACGGAGCAGAGGCCCCTAGATCCAGCGGGGGGCCGGCTGCCCGGGTTGTTTCCGGGAGGCGACTCCCCGCGTGCCCCGCCCAGTTGCCCAGGCTGCTACTTCGGCCAGGG
>NZ_JAPSHJ010000041.1 GCF_031179985.1 Arthrobacter sp.
TCCTCGCCGGCGAAACGGTCCCCGAGCGCGTCGTCACCGAAGAAACCACCTTCACCCAGGAACAGGCCATCAAGGCCCTGCCTACCCGTCAGTACTGAGCCCCCCGCTCACCTGACCGTCCGTGCGGTGGCAGTGCCTACACTGCCGCCGCACGGATCAATCCGCCACCGCACGGATCACCACACCCCTGGCAAGCCGGACAACAACAGGCCAGTCACGGCTGCCGTCCCCTGCAATGAAATTTACCCTCAAGAATGCCCCGTTCAATCAGGGGCACGGAAAGTAGGCGCAACGATGCGACCCTTACGTTTGCTCACCAGAACGGCAGCCGCGGGGGCCATAGCCTCGGCGCTTGTCCTGACTCCGCTGGTCCCGGCGCTGGCTGAGACCACCCCGGACCCCAGGCTCGTCCTGCAATACAACCTGGATGAAAGCTCCGGGACCGTGGCTGTGGACAGCTCCGGAAAGGGACGCAACGGCACGGTCGTCAATGGTGGCACCTGGACGGGAAGCGAAGGACTGAAGCTGGACGGCGTCAACGACCATGTCCGCCTTCCTGACAACATCATGCAGGGACTGTCCGCCATTACGGTCAGTACCGAGGTTCTGATGGCACCAACGCAAGCAACTCCTTACTTCATCTACGGACTCGGCAATACGACGTCGAACGCCGGGAACGGCTACCTGTTCACCACTGGTGACAGTTACCGCACTTCTATCGCCTCAGGTAACTGGTCCACCGAGCAGACACTTTCCCAAAACCAGCCTTTGGCGCGCGGCGTCTGGAAGACAATCACCTACACACTCGCCAATGGAACAGCCACGCTGTTCCTCGACGGCGTACAGGTGGGACAGAAAACCGGTATCACCATCACGCCAGGCAGCATCGGCAACGGATTGACGACGGCGAATTACCTCGGCCGTTCGGTCTACGCAGCCGACAAGTTTTTGTCCGGGTCGGTCAGGAACTTCCGGATCTACAATGCTGCCCTCACTCCAAGCGAGGTCGCATCCGCGATCGCACCAAGCGACGCACTCCGCGTGGATCGGGATGCGGCAGCTCTGACTCTCGGGGACGTCTCGGCGGTGACAGGCAACCTGTCCCTGCCGGCCAACGGCGTCAATGGTTCCACCCTGACGTGGTCATCGAGCGATCCGGCTGTCATTTCGAATACAGGAGTGGTGACCAGGCCCAACGCGGCGCAGGGTCCGGCAACTGTGACCCTCACGGCAACAATCACCCGCGGCGAATCCTCCGGAACCAAGGCGTTCACAGCTACCGTGGTCCCTGCCGAGTCAGATGAAGAAAAGCTGGCGGCCGCCACCGCTGCTTTGTCCCTTCCCGCACTTGATGACGTCCGCGGCAATGTCACTCTCCCGGCAACCAGCGGACAGGCAGCGGTAACGTGGCAGTCCGCAAGCCCGATCATTGATTCCACAGGCATTGTTAACCGTCCGGCGGTGGACACCGACGTCGTCCTGACAGCCACCCTCACGGTCGGCACAGCGACCGGGACCAAGGAATTCACAGCGCATGTAAAAGCGAAGCCAACTGTTGCGCCCTATGCCGGATACGCGTTTGCTTACTTCACGGGGAACAGCCTGGCTGGCGAGAATATTTTCATGGCCGCCAGCCGCGGCAACGACGCCCTCCACTGGGATGAAACCAATGGCGGCAAGCCGATCCTCACGTCCACCATGGGCACCAAAGGCCTGCGCGATCCCTTTGTGATCCGGTCCCCCGAAGGCGACAAGTTCTACATGATCGCCACAGACCTTTCCATTGGCAGCGGAACTTCCTGGGACTCCTCCCAGCGCCAAGGCAGCCAGTACCTTGAGGTCTGGGAATCATACGACCTCAAAAACTGGTCCGAACAAAGGCATGTGAAGGTTTCGCCAAGCACGGCCGGCAATACCTGGGCTCCGGAGGCCTACTACGACGCCGGCATCGGCGCCTACGTCGTGTTCTGGGCATCGAAGATCTATGCAGAATCCGACCCGGGCCACACCGCCGGGGTTGTCAACAAGATGATGTATTCGACAACCCGAGACTTCCGCACCTTCTCTGAAGCCAAGGTCTGGAACGACCCGGGTACCTCAGTCATTGATTCAACGGTCATCAAGGACAAGGACACGTTCTATCGCTTCACCAAGGATGAAGGCGGTGTTTCGGGCTGCGTCGACATCATGCAGGAAAAGTCCAACAACCTGCTCGCCGTTGATCTTCCGACCAGCAACCCCAGGAACTGGGCGCTCCAAAGCTCCTGCATCGGCAAGAACGCCGGAACGGCAGCGGTCGAAGGTCCCACCGTCTTCAAATCCAACACGGAGGAGAAGTTCTACCTCTTCCTCGACGAATTCGGAGGACGCGGCTACATCCCGCTCGAAAGCACCAGCCTGGAAACCCCCAGCTGGAAGCTGTCCACCAACTACGACCTGCCGGCCAGCCCCCGCCACGGAACCGTTCTCCCGGTAACCCAGACTGAGCTGGACGCCCTTCGCCAGACACCAAAACCTGTTCCCGCCAATGAAAAAGGGGAGATCCTCCGCTACTCCTTTGACCAGACCTCAGGAACGGACGTCACAGACTCCTCTGGCAATGGCCTCAACGGCAAGGTCGTCGCCGGCGGCAGCTGGCAGCCGGGCGGCACGCTTAAGCTCGACGGTGCCGGTGGTTATGTCGACGTCCCGGATAACATCCTCTCCGGTGTCCAGGACGTGACGGTGGAAGCAGACGTCCTCGTAAACGCCTCCCAGAGCGGGTCCTACTTCATCTATGGATTCGGCAACACCGACGCCGCCGGAGTGGGTAATGGCTATCTGTTCGCCACGGGAAATTCCGTGTACAAGACCGGTATCGCCTCCGGGAACTGGACGACAGAACAAATTGCCAACAGCACATCAGCCCTGCCCCGTGAATCATGGAAGCACCTGGTTTACACGCTGAAGGGCAGCGTCGCCACCGTCTATCTCGACGGGAAAAAGGTCGGCGAGAACTTGAACGCCACCCTGAACCCTGCGGACATCGGACTGGGCAGCACCACGTCTAACTACCTCGGCAAGTCCGTCTACACCGCAGACAAAACCCTCAACGGCTCCCTCCGCGAGTTCGCCATCTACAACCGGGCGCTGTCAGCTGAGGAAGTAATGAATATCTCGGGCGACAAAACCGGTCTGGGAGATGTTTCGCTCAGTGACGCCAGCCTCCTGAAGGTGGCACCCATCGTCGACAGCACAAGCCGGAAGGTTACCTATCCCGTCAAACCAGGAACGGATCTGAGTAAGCTCTCCCCCACCTTCAGCCTCTTTCCCGGGGCTGTTTCAAGCCCGGCTTCCGGAGCGAGCGCGGACCTCAGCAAGCCGGTCACCTACGAGGTGACGGGGCCTGATGGTTCGACGGCGGACTGGACCTTCTCAGCACTGGAAATGAAGAGCCCTGTGTTGCCCGGCTACACCGCTGATCCGAACATCGTGGTCTACGGGGATACGTACTACATCTACCCCACGACCGACGGAATTGCCTCATGGGGCAGCACGAAGTTCTCCGTCTTCTCATCCAAGAACCTTGTGGACTGGACAGACGAAGGCGTGGTGCTGGATCTTGCAAACGTCAGCTGGACCCACTCAAATGCCTGGGCACCGGCAGCGACATCCAAAAACGGTAAGTACTACCTGTACTTCAGCGCCGGCCAGAACATCGGCGTCGCCGTCGCTGATTCTCCCAAAGGCCCCTTTGTCGACTCCGGTGCGCCGCTGGTCAACAAGGCAGCCTTCGGAGGTGCCCAACAGATCGACCCTGCTGTGTTCACCGATGACAATGGCGTGTCCTACCTGTTCTGGGGCAACGGCACCGCGCGCTATGTTCCGCTCAACCCGGACATGGTTTCCTACGACGCCGCGAACATCAAGACCATCGGCGGCCTGACCCAGTTCAGGGAAGGCGCCTTTGTGCACAAGCGCAACGGCACGTACTACCTGACCTATTCGATCGACGACACACGGAGTGAGAACTACCGGGTCGGATACGCCACCGCGAGCAGCATCAACGGTCCATGGACCTCCAAGGGAGTCATCCTCGAGAAGAAACCAGAACTCGGCATCCTTGGAACCGGCCACAACTCGGTCGTCCAGGTTCCGGGCACGGACGAGTGGTACATCGTGTACCACCGCTTCGCTATCCCAGGTGGCGACGGAATGCACCGGGAGACCACCATTGACCGGCTCACCTTCGCCGCAGACGGATCGATTAATCGGGTTGTTCCCACTCTCGAGAGTGTGGAGCCAAGATTCGCCGACACATCCGCCCCGACAGTTACGGTCGCCACTGAGCCGGCAGCACCGAACGGTGCTGAGGGCTGGTACATGGGTCCTGTCACGGTGAACGTCACCGTCAGTGATGACTCTGCGACGGCTCCCAGCGTTGAAGTATCGGTCGACGACGGTGCCTGGGTTCCGTACACCCGGTCCTTTGAGGTGGCCTCAGACGGCGCTCACACTGTCAAGGCAAGGGCGACGGATGCAGCCGGGAACGTGTCCGTGGAAGCATCCATCGCGTTGAAGATCGACAGGACAGCACCACGGACTGCTGCCACCCTCGACGACGATCGGACGCTCACCCTCGCCGCCGAAGATCCTTACTCGGGCGTTGCTGCCCTTGACTACCGTGTGGGCACCGCGGAATGGGTTCCCTACTCCGGTCCCCTTCCCGCGGGACGGACAGCGGCAACTGTTGAGTTCAGGGCAGTCGATAAGGCAGGCAACTCCACCCAGGGAATCGTGGACGTCCCCGCACCGGCTTCGCAGTCGATCTCC
This sequence comes from Arthrobacter sp., assembly GCF_031179985.1. GTDB lineage: Bacteria > Actinomycetota > Actinomycetes > Actinomycetales > Micrococcaceae > Arthrobacter. The sequence goes on from NZ_JAPSHJ010000041.1 coordinate 4,813, forward strand.
TTTGGGTCGATTGCCACCACGACGCTCGGGGACGCTGACTTCGCAGTCAGCGCAACGTCCACTTCCGGCCTCCCTGTGACGTTCTCTGCAACAGGCTCCTGCACCTTGCAAGGGAACTCGGTTCACTTGACCGGAGCCGGAACCTGCACCATCACCGCCAAGCAGGAAGGGAACCAACGGTTCCTCGCGGCCCCCGACGTCGTCCGGTCCTTTACGGTCAACGCCCCTGTCCGGGACACCTTTGACCGGGCAAATGGAGCCGTGGGCCGTTCCTGGAGCGGCGAGGACGGACGCCAGTCCTACGTCATCAAGGACAAAGCCCTCAGCCCGCTCCTTGGCGGCGCTCTGCTCTACGCCGACGCGTTCGGTGCAGACCAGACGGCGTCCCTGACGCTGAAGTCAATCGCACCCAAGTCTGTCCAGGGTGTTCTGCTGAAGGCCCAATCCGGGAAGTCATTCCTATCGGGCGGAATCTCAGTGGTCTACGACGCGCCCACGAAGTCGGTACTTCTGTCCACCCTGGGCGCTGACAAAAACACCTGGAACTCCTACAGCGCAGTACAATCTGCATTCGCTGCAGGTGACATCCTGACTGCCAGTTATGTGGACGGCACCGTCACCATCTACCGGAATGCCGATGTTGTGTCTAGTGTCCCGCTCCGGGCAGCCGACGTGCAGGTCTTTGCCGGCAAGGAGGGCAAGGCCGGTCTCCGGACGTCCTCAGCGAGCGGCAGCATCCTGGATGATTTCCGGGCAGCAACCATCGCGCGCTAGGAATAACACCCAGTTACAGAAAAGCGGCCATTCATCTTTTCCAGATGAGTGGCCGCTTTTCGCATTGTTTTATCCACCGTCTCTCACTAAGAATGAACCATGACGGTCTACCTGAGATCCCTGGAAACTGCAGTCCCGCCGACTATCCTGATCCAGTCTGAGGCGCGGGAGGTTTTCGCAGCCCAGCCGGGGCTCACGAGGCTCGGCTCGAGGCTGGTCAATACCTGTTTCGACTCGGCCGCCATAGACACCCGCTACACAGCCGTTGACGAACTGACGATGGAAATCCGCTCGGACAACCCGCAGTTCTTCGATCCCCGCACCGGTCTCCTGCTCAGGCCCAGCACGAAGGTGCGGAATGACATCTTCGGGCGGGAAGCAACCAAATTGTTCATCGAGGCCGCAGATGCTGCCCTGGCAGCCTGTGCAGGGATCGGACCGGAGGACATCACGCACCTCGTGACAGTTTCGTGTACGGGATTCTTTAATCCTGGCCCGGACTATAAAATCGTCCGCGCCCTCGGTCTGAATCCCTCGGTCCAGCGGTACCACCTCGGTTTTATGGGATGTTATGCAGCATTTCCGGCACTCCGGGCAGCAAAGTCCTTCTGTGAAGCGGATCCGGAGGCTGTGGTCCTGGTGGTGTGCGCCGAGCTGTGCTCGCTTCACGTCCGGACGTCCAATGACCCGGACACGATCATGGGCTCAGCGCTGTTTGCCGACGGCGCGGCGGGGGCGGTTGTCACGGCACGCGACATTCCTGACGCCGAACCATTGCTCCAACTGGATCACTTTGAAACCGTTCTGACACCCGTCGGCGAGGAATCCATGGCCTGGAACATCGGCGATGAGGGTTTCGAGATGGTCTTGGGAAACTACGTCCCGCACATCATCGACGATCACATTGTCGGCGCACTTGAGCCGCTGCTATCCCGCGAGAAATCGCTCTCCAACAAGCCTTACACGGACATCAGGCACTGGGGAATCCACCCTGGCGGACGCAGCATCCTGGATAAGGTGCAGAGCCGGTTGCAGCTCAGCGATGAGCAACTGATTCCTGCCCGAGAGACATTGCGAAACTACGGAAACATGAGCAGTGCCACCGTGTTGTTCGTCCTCAAGTACATCCTGGAACTTCCGGCCGAATCGGGCGACGAAAGGATTTGCTCCATGGCATTCGGCCCAGGACTAACGGTGGAGACTGCCCTCTTCACCAAGATTTCATCCCAATGCCCTGATGCTCCAGCCGGGCTTACTGCCACAGTCGACACGGCGTCCGCAGAACTGGCCATGGAGACCCCTTTGGATGCACTGGCCCAACCCTTCCGTGCTTGATCCGATCATGGCTCTTCTGCGGGAGCGGGCTGCTGACGCCGTCGAGGAAATGGACGCAAGCGATTGTGATCCGGTCCGTCTCGAAAACACCTATACACAATTTTCCTTGGTTAACAGGCTGGTTTCGGGCTGGCGCCGGCTTTACCGAACAGAGCTGCTGCCCCAGTTATCGTCAGCCACCCCCACCACGCTCCTTGACATAGGCTGCGGTGGGGGCGATATCCCGGTGCTGCTCGCGGAGTGGGCTGCCCGGGACGGCAAGCAGCTGTTGGTCACGGGCATCGATCCCGATGAGCGGGCCTACCGGTTCGCTGCCGAACGGCCGGCAACAGCAGGCGTTACCTTCCGGCAGGCGTTCTCCGCCGAGCTTGTGTCTGAAGGGCTGACGTTCGACGTCGTGATTTCCAACCACGTCCTTCATCACGTGCCTGCCGCCGAACTCCAACAGTTCCTGATGGAGTCGGCGTCGTTATCCCGCGGAACTGTCATCCACAACGACCTCCGCCGCAGTGTGGCCGCATATGCCATCTTCTCTGTGGCTGCGTTGCCATTGAGGCATTCCTTCATTCGGCAGGACGGGCTCACATCCATCCGGCGCAGCTACACACCCTCCGAACTCGACGCCCGCACCCCGCCGGCCTGGACCGCCGAACGGCGTTTTCCCTTCAGGACGGTCCTGCATCACAGGAAGCCTGAACTACCCGGGGCACTGAACCCTTGACCGACGTTCTGATCGTTGGCGGTGGCCCTGTTGGCCTGTATCTTGCTTCCCTGTTGGTCAGTCACGGTCTGGCGGTGCGGGTGCTGGAGCAACGACTGTCCAGATCGCCGTTTTCGCGTGCTATCGGAATCCACCCTCCCGCTCTGGAAGCCCTCGACAGAATCGGCGTCACGTCCAGACTGGTGGCCGCTGGAGTCCAAATCCACCACGGCCTCGCGATCGGAAGCGGCAGGCCTGTGGCCGGGATGTCCTTTGACGGGCTCTCCGGCCGCTTCCCCTTTGTCCTTTCCCTCCCCCAGGAACAGACGGAAGCCATACTGGAGCACCGTCTCCGGGAACTGGATCCGGCTGCGCTGCAGCGCGGCTCCACTGTGACGGGAATGCACGACGACGGACGGACAGTCACGCTGAATGTTGCCTCCGCTTCCGGCTCATCCAGGCACACCTCGCTGCTTGCCATCGCTGCCGACGGCGTCCGGTCCAGCATGCGGGAGTTCCTGGGCATTCCGTCCCGGCTGAAGATCTATCCGGATGCCTACCTGATGGGCGACTTCCAGGACTCCACTGACTTCGGATCAGATGCCGTGCTGTTTCTTGCAGCGAAGGGGATCGTCGAATCGTTCCCGCTGCCCGGCTCCCTCCGCCGTTGGGTAGTCAGAATGCCGGGCCTGCCCCGACAAGCGGAGCCTGCAACGGTAGCTGACCTGGTGTACGAAAGAACGGGAATACCCATAGACCCCGAAACAAACAGCATGCTCAGCTCGTTCGGTGTCCGGTCACGACGAGCCGTGCGGCTGATCCATGGCAGAACAGCCTTGATCGGGGATGCCGCCCATGAGGTCAGTCCCATTGGCGGTCAGGGCATGAACCTTGGATGGCTTGATGCAGCAGCGCTCGCGCCCATCATTGTGGCAGCTATAAGAGGGCAGCCGGTGGCAACTGATCTGCGTGCCTACGAAAGATCACGATTGCACGCGTCGGCCAAGGCCATGCGTCAGGCCGGGATTAATATGGCCCTGGGCCGCCCCGTTCCGCCGCTCCTGCTGGCCGCACGCAATCGGGTGCTGGGCGAAGTCGCAGGAATCCCGGCAGTCAATGCCTGGGTGGCGCGGCGCTTTACCATGCACTGAAGTGCCCTCCTGCGCCCGGGTTCAGCCGCCGGTGAAGTAGCAGTCGTAGCTGTCCTGACTGAGGATCCGGCCGCCGCTTACCTCAAAAACCGAAGTGGTCCTCGCCCTGATGATTTCGCCGGAGTCCCAGTACGGAAGGTCCATTCGGAGGGTCGCTGACCAGTCCGCTTCGATGACCACGCGGCCGCCTTCACAAGTGGTTCGGTTCACCTTGAAGCGCTGGCCGGTAACAACTTCCCCGCTGTTCTCTGCTCCTGACAGGACGTCCTCCAGGGTTCTGGTCGAACCCTTTGGCGCCAGCACATGCGGCGCTTCGACGAGGACAAACTCGTCAGCAAGGAAAGGCCTGATGTCCTCTGCGCCGCCTCCTCCTTCAAGCGTCCGGATAAAGCTGAGCACGCAGGTCAAGGGGTCTGAAGCCAAGGGGTGCTTTTCTGTCATGAAACGACCCTAGCGGAATCGCGCATTTTCAACCCAGCCATCTTCCTTGTCCAGCGGAACCGCCTGCACTGCCGCCCAGTGACGGAGCGTCATCCAACGGCTTAGACTTCAGGGATGAGTCGCGCACCGCTGACCTCCCGACGGCGGTTCACGTCCGCTCCGGCTTCAGCCGTTGCCTTGGCGATGCTCGTGACGCTGGTGTCCTGCAGCCCTGGTCCCGGGCCTGAAGGCAGTCCCAATCCCGTGTCTGCGTCTTCTTCCGGGTCTGCATCCACCGCAATCAGCGGACTGCCGGCCATAAGTGCACAAATCAACCAGTTCAGGGACAACTATGCCCATCAAATCATTGAAATACAGCTCACTAACAACACCCCTGAACCCGTGACTGTACTGGACGCCTCCCTTCACAGTGGCCTTTTCAGCGCCGCCATTATCTGGAATTCCGACGCCGGCGGCATCGAACTTCCCGCGAGGCAGACCAAAAGCCTTCCGGCAAAGCTTTCTGAAGCGACCTGCACACGCGCTGCTGACGCGACGGGAGGCCCGACAAACGTTCCAAGTGACAAATTAATGCTTCGAATCACCACCCAGCCGGCGGTGGCTGGTCAAGCAACACTTGAGCCCGTGGATCCACATGGAGTGCTGACCCGGAACAATATGGAACAGTGCGTCAGCAAGGCAGCGGAGGACATTGCGGAGTTCCGGCCAGTACCGGAACTGGATGCTGCTGGGAAAGGCGGTACCGCCGTCGTCCGTATCCGCATACTCCCCAAGCTGCCGCCCCAGGAGGGCAGCAGGAGCACACAAGGCGCTGGTGAGCCGCCCAGGGAACCGAGGGTCCTGACCATCGAGAAAATCGACGGCACCCCGCTCATAGCCGAAGAACCCTCCCAGCCCTGGCCGCGGGATCTGGAGGTGCGGGAGGGCGGACCGGCTTCAGAGCTCCGACTGGTTATCCGTCCGGCCCGGTGTGATCCGCATGCGGTGGCAGAAGACAAAGTGGGCACGTTGTTTCCGCTGCGGATAACAGTGGCCGGGCAGCAAGGAGTCTTTAAAGTGGACGCAGGTGCCGGGCTTCGGGGCCGCATTCATGATTTCGTCATCTCGACCTGCGGACCGCAGCAGGGCTGAGCCGCATTAGGCTTTTGGTATGGCCCAGGTTTCAGTCCCCACACCGTCCAGTCCCGCCGAGATACGGGAGACCGTTCAATCCATCCTGGCATCAGACGGACTTCCACCGATCGTGCAGGTGGGGCATCCTGCGCTGCGCCAGTCCGCCGCCCGTTACGACGGACAGCTCACCGATGAGGAACTGGCCGCGCTGATAGGCCTGATGCGCCGGGTCATGCATAACGCTCCCGGAGTGGGTCTGGCTGCCCCGCAGCTTGGGATCCCGCTTCAGATTGCCGTGGCGGAAGATGGGTTCGACGTCGAGCCTGACATTGCCGGGTTGCGCGAGAGAGCCCCGCTGGACTTCCTGGTACTGCTCAACCCCTCCTACATAGCCATAGGCGCAGGCCGGGCAGCGTTTTATGAAGGCTGCCTGTCCTTAAACGGCCTGCAGGCGGTGGTGTCGCGGCCGGACCGCGTTCATCTGACGTACACCACGCCGGAGGGCACTGCGATGCAAGCAGAGTACTCCGGCTGGCAGGCCCGGATTGTTCAGCACGAAACCGACCACCTGCATGGCACCTTGTATGTAGACAAGGCCGAACTCCGCTCCCTCACCACAAATGAGGAATACGGGCTTCGCTGGATGGCGCCGGACATCAGCCGGGCGCGGCATGAACTCGGGTTTCTCCCTGACTGATCAAGCCTTCACGGGGAGGTATTTTGCCCACCAGCGGAGGATGTGTTCGAAGCGCTGCTTGCGGTGGTGGGGAGTTCCGGACCGCGAAAGTTCATGGTTTTCCCCCGGGAAGATCAGGAACGCTGCCTCCACTCCCTGCTGTTTCAGTGCCGTGAAGTACCGCTGCCCCTGTTCTACCGGACACCGCAGGTCCTCCTCACTGTGGATCACGAGCGTGGGGGTACGCACTGCAGAAATGGTGGCCATGGGGCTCTGGGCAGCCATTTCCTCCGGCGCTGGCCCGGTGTACTCGCCACCGAAGAACCATCCAATGTCAGAAGAGCCCACGAAACTGACCGGATCAAGGAATCCCCGTTCCACAATGGCCGCTTTGAAACGGTGATCCTGGCTGATGGTCCATGCGGTGAGATAGCCGCCGTAGGAGCCACCCATGATGCCCAATTCGGTGGAATCCAGTTCCTGGAACTTCTCCAATGCGCCGTCGAGGAACGCCAGAACGTCCTGCATATCAACGGTGCCCATTTTTCCCTTAATGGAACGACCGTGGGCCTGGCCATAGCCCGCCGAGCCGCGAGGGTTGCACATCAGGACGGCGTATCCTGCCTCCGCATAAACCTGGGCCTCGTCGAAAACTCCAACCGTGTACTGGGCGAACGGCCCGCCGTGGATGTTGAGCAGCACCGGGTGGGGACCCTTGCCCGGAGGCATAACAAGCCAGCCGTGCACCGGATGACCGTCCTGGGAACTGAAGGTGAGTTCCCGGGGTTCAATAATGCCGGCTTCGGTCCGCAGCCGCGCTGAGAAATCGGTGAGCAGCCTCAGTTGGCCAGCCTCAAGGATGGCCACGTCACCGGCAGTGGCTGAATCCCCAAAGGTGACGAAGATCGAGCCTCCTCCCGACCCCGCGCCCACAACCACCCGGTCCCCGTGGACCAGGAGCGCGTTATTGCCGGTGGCGCCGAATTCCAGCAGTTCCACAGTGCCCTGGGCGTTGTTAAGGACGAGCGCCGAATCGTCCCCCTGCAGTTCGAGCAGCCCACCGCCTGTATCCAGATCCATGTTCTCGACGTCGCTCATGCACGTGGGGTCACCACCGCCCGAAGGAATAACGTACATGGCGGTATTCCGGGCCACGAAGTCCAGCCCGGAGGTGCCCAGATCCTGAGCGAGGTAGAAGAGCCACTTGCCGTCCCGGCTCTGCCTGACGGTGTGGATTGCCTGCCGAGGGCCGTCAACCGATAGCACAGGAACGGGTTCCTGGACACCCGCCACGGCCAAGGAATAGATACCGGTGGCCAGATCGCCGTCGCTTCCTTCGTGGAGTGCTGCCACAAAGAAGATAGTGGCTCCGTCGCTGCTGAACGTCGCGCTTTCATGGTCAACTGGAGCCGAAGTCAGCTGCCGGGCGGGAGGCACTGTCTCGTCCTCGGGCACGTCGGGTGAATCCTTCGAAGCATGCTGATCCGCCGAGTCCGTGGCCACGTTCCTCTTTTGGGCGGCACGGCCGGAGCGCACCACCTTGGGCTCGTCGTCGAGATCCGGGACGTGAACGAGAAACAACTGCAGCGGCTTATCGGCGGTGTAGCCCACGCCGTTCATCCGGTACTTGTAGTCCGTGATCAGGCGGGCGTCCTCTGCGGCAGATGAGACGCCGTCGACTGTTCCGTAGCGGCCTTCCTCCGGAGTTCTGGCAGCGAACACAATCCGGTGCGAGTCCGGTGCCCAGGCAAAGTAGGAGACGCCAAGTTTCGCATTGGTGATCACCTGAGGCTCTCCTCCGGCCGCATCCACTACATGCAGTTGGAACTTCCCCTCCGATGACGTGCGGAGAAATGCCAGCACACGCCCGTCCGGAGAAAACGCCGGGGATGTGTCACGGAACCCGCGGGTGAGTCTCCGGGGCAGTCTTTCGGGATTCCGGGAGATGCTCCAAAGCTGGCCTACATAGGTGTCAGCGTCGAAGTCCGGATGGACAACGGACACGACGGCCCTCGTGCCGTCGGGATGGACGGTGGGTGCAGATACGGAATTCAGCAGCGGCAGGTGTTCTGGTTTCACTCTTGCGAGCCTAGTTGTTCCTTCGAAGGGTGGGAAACACCCTAGTGATGAACAGGCCACTTAAGATGGGGCTATGCCTTCTGACGCCGTCCACTCGCTGCTGTGCCCCGTCTGCCGGCAAGCCTTGGGTTACGGCACGGGGGAAGTGCCCACGTTGAAGTGCCCTGCCGGTCACAGTTTTGATGCCGCCAGGCAGGGATACTTCAACTTCCTGGTGGGCAAGGGAACTGCCTTCGAAGCAGACTCTGCCGATATGGTGGCGGCTCGCAGCGATTTTCTGTCTCATGGGCATTATGACGAGCTGGCGCTCGTCATCGCGGACACCGCCGCGCCTGCCCTCGCCGCAGCCAAGCCTGCTGTGCTTGACGCCGGGACCGGAACCGGACACTATCTGCGGGCGATTCTGGACAGGTTCCCGGCTGCAGCCATCGGCCTGGACATCTCCAAGTTCGCCTTGCGGCGCGCTGCCAGATTGAACCCGGACGTCATCAACATTGTCTGCGATGTGTGGCAACCCCTTCCGCTGACGGATCGGTCAGTCGATGTCGTCACCGTCGTCTTCGCTCCGCGCAACCCAGCCGAGTTCTCCCGGGTCCTGCGTCCGGGTGGGAGACTCATAGTGGTGACGCCCAGACCTGGTCACCTGGCCGAAGTGGCTGGAACAACCGGAATGCTGGGATTGGAGGCAGCCAAGGAGGAACGGCTGGCAGCCTCCATGAACGGCGCGTTCAGCGAACTGTCCACCCGGGAGCTGGATCTCGACTTGAGCCTGCCGGCGGCGGACGTCGTCAATTTGGCGCTGATGGGGCCGGCCGGGCACCATCTGGACCGAACGGCGCTTCCTGAGCTGCTGGCCTCCCTGCCGGCCCGAACGAGAGTTTCTGCCCGTTTCCGGATCACCGCTTTTGAACCCCGGCCTTGGCTCCTTAACTCCTGAATCCCGAGTGTCCGAGATAACGACTTGGCCACTTTCCGTACCTCTGCTCCGGGCCCTCCCCTCCCCCTCAGGGTTCGGACTACGATGGAAGCACAGTTACTGAGGGTCTGCTCCCGCAGGTCCCGGCGACGAAGGGGGAGCTACATGTTTGATTGGCTTGGCGAGAACTGGTGGGCTTTGTGGCTGACGGTTTTCCTGGCGTTTGCCGTGGTGGAAATGCTCACCTTGGACCTGTTCTTCATTATGCTCGGCGGTGGCGCCCTTGCTGCCCTGGTGGCGGATTTTGCCGGCGCCGACCTCTGGCTGCAGATCATCGTATTCTGCGTCGTGTCACTCCTCATGGTTGGCCTCGTCCGGCCAGTGGCGCTCAAACACCTGCATAAAGGCCCTGCTGAACAGCGGACAAACGTGGACCGCCTTATCGGGGAATCAGCGCTGGTCATGGAATCCGTCAGTTCCGACGGCGGTCTGGTCAAGATCGGGGGCGACGTGTGGAGTGCTCGTTCCAAAGATGGAATTCTTGAGGCGGGCCAGCGTGTGGTGGTGTCCGCCATCGAAGGAGCCACCGCCGTCGTCGTTCCCCAGCCGGAACCCGTACAGTAATCGCCACCGGCATCGCTGCCGGAGCAAAAGAGTGTGAACGGCCCCTGCATCCGCCGGGAGACCGCGCTTGCGTATTCAGCTTTGAATACAACTATTGGGGAATGAAGGAGATGCATGGATATCGCAGTCACGATCGTGCTGCTGGTTCTGATCGTTTTCGTAATTATCGTGCTTGTACGCTCGGTGCGGATTGTGCCGCAGGCGCGGGCAGGAGTGGTAGAACGGCTCGGAAAGTACCAGCGAACCCTCAACCCGGGACTTACTATCCTGATCCCCTTCGTGGACAGGCTGCTCCCGCTCCTGGACCTCCGGGAACAAGTGGTTTCCTTCCCTCCGCAGCCGGTGATTACCGAAGACAACCTGGTGGTTTCGATCGACACGGTTGTGTATTTCCAGGTGACGGACCCGCGGGCTGCAACCTATGAAATCGCCAACTACATCCAGGCGGTCGAACAGCTGACCACCACCACCCTGCGTAATGTCGTCGGTGGCCTGAACCTCGAAGAGGCCTTGACCTCCCGCGACCAGATCAATGGTCAGTTGCGAGGCGTGCTGGACGAGGCCACCGGCCGCTGGGGTATCCGCGTTTCACGCGTGGAACTGAAGGCGATTGATCCGCCCCACTCCATCCAGGATTCGATGGAAAAGCAGATGCGTGCCGAACGGGACCGGCGTGCGGCCATCCTCACCGCCGAGGGCACCAAGCAGTCGGCCATTCTCACCGCAGAGGGCCAGCGGCAGGCAGCCATCCTCAAGGCCGAGGGCGACGCAAAGGCCGCCATCCTGCGCGCCGACGGTGAAGCCCAGGCGATCCAGAAGGTCTTCGACGCAATCCATAAGGGCAACCCCGATCAGAAGCTGCTGGCTTACCAGTACCTGCAGACGCTGCCCAAGTTGGCGGAAGGATCGTCAAACAAACTGTGGATCATCCCCAGCGAAGTGGGCGAGGCACTCAAGGGCATTGGCAACGCCCTGGGTGGGACCAACATGGACTCCGAAGGCCTCTTCGGCGCGGGCGCCCCGGCAAGACCAACCACCGAAAAACAGGCCGTGGATCGTCCTTAGGGCCTTTAAGAGGAGGAGTTGCCCGGGACCGGGCAACTCCTCCTTTGCTTGATTCTTGCTTCGCTCTTTTTGCTTGGCTGTAGAAGGAACCGTATAATAGGATATTTGTCCGACCGGTTCAATAAGGCTGGAACAAGAATGCTGCGGAAAGCGTTGGAGTTAACGATGCAACGTAGTGCAAACCGTAGTCCGGGGGCTGTCACTTACCTCCGGCTAGCGCAGAGCCAGGCTCTGCGAACCGACCAAAGGGAGAAATCATGAGCGATCGCAGCCTGCGGGGCATGCGCCTCGGCGCACAAAGCATGGAGACGGAATCCGGTGTCGAACCGGCTCCCCGCCAGCGGGTTGAGTACCGTTGCGAGGACGGCGAGCAGGTCTTCGTCACGTTCTCCTCGGAAGCTGAAATCCCTCCGGTATGGGTGTCGAAAACGGGCAAGGAAGCTCTCCTGGTGGATGGCGAACGCCCCATCAACAGCAACGAAAAAGCTGTCCGGACCCACTGGGACATGCTTTTGGAACGCCGGTCCCTTCCCGAGCTGGAACAGATCCTCGAGGATCGACTCACCATTCTGCGCGAACGCCGTGGAGAACGCCGCTCAGCCTAAGGGCTGAACCACAGGGGACAAGAACTCAGTACACAACAAAGCCGGGCTCCCTCATCGACTAACGATGAGGGAGCCCGGCTTTGTTGTGTCTCGAGCCTGCCAGGTTTAGGTCAGTGTGCCGAGCTTAGTCAGGCGGCGGAGCTTTTCCCGGAGGTGAGTTTCTGCCACCGCGCGGCGAGGCCCCAACGCGTGACGTTGATCATCGCTTCAACCACAATGTTTCCGCTCATCTTCGAGTCCCCGAGCTCGCGCTCCACGAAGGTGATGGGTCGCTCAACAATTGTGAGTCCCAGCTTCGCAACGCGCCAGGCAAGGTCCACCTGGAAGCCGTAGCCAACTGAGGCCACCTCATCGAGGTTGAGCTTTTCAAGGGTGGTGCGGCGGAAGGCGCGGTATCCGCCGGTAACATCCTTGATCTTCAGGCCGAGCATAAGCCGTGCATAGGTGCTCCCGACGCGCGAAATGGCCTGCCGGTACAGCGGCCAGTTGACGACGCTGCCGCCAGGAACCCAGCGGGATCCCATGGCCAAATCAGCACCCTGCTCCAAGGCTTCCAGCAATTGCGGAAGCTGCTCCGGCTGGTGGGAGCCGTCGGCGTCCATCTCCACGAGGACGTCATACCCGGCGTCAAGTCCCCACTTGAAGCCGGCGATGTAGGCCGCTCCGAGTCCTGCCTTGCCCTGCCGATGCAGGACGTGGATCTGGGAATCCTCTGCAGCCAGGCCATCCGCCAGCTGCCCGGTACCGTCCGGGCTGTTGTCGTCAACCACCAGGACATCCGATGCCGGGACAGCTGCCCTGAGGCGGCTGATTGTCTTGGGCAGGGATTCCAGCTCATTGTAGGTCGGGATGATCGTGAGGACACGCACAGCGAGGCCTTTCCTTGATGGGAGCGGTCAGAGCGCGCAAAGATCAGGCGAAAAGCCGAGCTGCAGGCGCAACTTTCTATTATAGGGCGTTCAGCATAAGGGTACGTCCGGGCAACTCAGGCCTAGCCGCGGAGGCTGTCATGGGAATAGAGTTCTTTGCCGTCGCGGACAGTCTGGAGACACACTGGATTGACCCCGGTGTCCAGTGCCGGCAGGAGCGGAGTCCTTGCCCGGGGATCGGTGCTCCAGGACTGTACCCGGCGGTCTGCTACCTGGACCATCAGTTCCTCGACCTCCCATACTGCAAAGCTCGCGGGTGCCCCAGGTACCAGCTGGCCAGCCATCGGGTTGGAGTACTTTGCGGCCCGCCAGCCTGCCCGGGTGTGCCCCAGGAATGCTGCCCGTGCAGAGATCCGCTGTTCGGGATTGCTGTGTTCCAGGCACGCCCGCACGCTTTCCCAGGGGCGAAGCGGTGTCACCGGACTGTCACTGCCGAAGCAGACAGGCACTCCGGCCGAATACAGGGTGGCGAAAGGATTCATAGTGAGGCGGCGTGAACCGAGCCGTTCCTGGTACAGGCGTCCCTCGGCGCCCCAGGCTGCATCGAAAGCCGGCTGGGCACTGACAGTGATGGAGTGACGGGCAAGTCTCTCGATAGCCGGGAGGTCGGCCATTTCCACGTGTTCAAGCCGGTGTCCTGCCGCCCGGATACGCTGATCGCCAACCTCCGCGGCAGCCTGGTCAAAGGCTTCCAGCACGGCGTCCAGCCCCGCGTCTCCGATTACGTGGAAGCCAGCCTGAATCCCCACCAGTGAACAGGCTGCAATATGCGCGGCCGCCTGGTCCACGGAGAGGTACCTGGTGCCCCGCTCCCCCGGTGCATCGCTGTAGTCGGCGCGAAGAGCAGCCGTCCTGGACCCAATGGAACCGTCAATGTTCAGATCCCCCGCGAGTCCCCGAACGCTAACGCCAAGTCCGCCAAGAAGGGACTGAACATCCCTTTCGGATTCGGCGAGCTGGCCGCGGTAGGCGAGAATCTCTGGAAAAGCCTGTCCCTTGGCCTCGTTCCAGCCCACTGCGAGCTGCAGGTCCTTTACGCCGCCGATGTGCGGGGCGGACATTTCAGCGAGAGCCACATAGCCATTGGCTGCGGCCTCGGAAAGGGCTCTGCGCTGGAACTCCCGAATCTGTTGCTGCGGGAACTCGCGGGCTGCCAAACGGGCGGCCGTATGCTCCTCCCGTTTCACCTGACTGTTGGCCGCGGTTTCCGGGGGGTGCGGGGATGACAATTTGGCCGCAGCGGCCAGGGACGAAGAGACCAGCGCGGAATGGGCGTCCACCCTCGCAAGGTAAACCGGCCTGCCCCCGGAGGCCCGCTCCAGTTCTTCCCTGCTGGGGAGGGTTCCGTCAGGCCAGGCACTCTCATCCCAACCGTGCCCCATAACAGTCCCGGTGCCGCCCCAGGCAGCGACGGCGTCGAGCAGTTCTCCGGCCGAGCGAACCCCATCCAGCTGAAGCGAGTCCAGCGCGATTCCAGTCTCGGTCAGGTGGACATGTGAATCCACAAAGCCTGGTGCGACCAGCGCGCCCCTGAGATCGATGATTTCCATGGCATCATCAGCTATGGAGGATGCTGCCTGTTCCGAGCCCACCCAGGCCACAGTTCCATCGTCCACGAGCATTGCAGTCGCAAATGGATCGGCAGCGGTGTAGACAGAGCCGTTGCGGTACAGGGTCACCTTCCGCTCGGCCTGCTTGCTTTTTGCCGGCTCCTGGGACGAGGAGTCAGGCGATGAGTCAGACATGGATGAAATACTCCTGAACCTGGTAGTGAAAACTGACGGTTGAGCGTCCGGCGGAAACTCCGCGTGCGGGAACTCCAAGTTTGGGCAGGGCGGATCAGGCGACAGTGGAATACGCGACGACGCCGCGGCGCACCAAGGTGATTGCTTCGCTGCACAGCCTGGCAATCCTGGGATCAAGGCCCGGGATCTTGGCCAATTGGTCAAGGAGGTCAATGACCTGCTTGACCCAGCGCACGAAGTCACCGGCGGCCAGGTCAGTTCCGCTGAGGACTTCCTGGAGATGGCGGCCTTTCGCCCATTTGAAGATAGGCCACATAAGCCCCAGCTCCGGCTCTCCTGTCAGCGGAAGCTTGTTTGCTTCCTCCGTGTCCTCCAGCGCAGACCATTCCTGAACCACAATGTCCACCGACGTTTCCAGTGAAACGCTTGGCATACGGGGCCTGAGTCCACGGTCTTCACGCTTCGCCTGGAAGACGAGGATGCTGGCCAAGGCGGCGATTTCCGCAGCATCCAGGTCATCAAATGCCCCCTGCCTAAGGGCTTGGGAGATCAGCAGATCCTTCTCCCCGTAGATCCGGCGCAACCGTTGGCCGTCCGGGCCGATCACTACCTTGCCGGATTCAGCCGTCTCAAGGTATCCGTAGCTGAACAGCACGTCGCACACCCGGTCAAAGGTCTTCGCAATGGTGTTGGTCCTGCCCTGGATCTGGCGTATCAGGCCGTCTGTCTCCTGGCGCAGCTTCCACCAGCGCTCCGACCAACGCGCATGGTCTTCCCGCTCGCTGCAGCCGTGGCAGGGATGGGACCGCAAGGCGCGGCGCAGCTCGGCGATCTTTCGTTCCTGGTCCGGAAGCGCCGCTGCCCGCCCAAAGTCGTGGTGCCTGCTGCTGTCGGGAGCAGGCGGACGGTTTTCACGGATCGCATTGCGCACGGAGGAAGCAAGCTCGCGGCGGGATTTGGGCACTTTGGCGTTGAAGGACTTGGGGATCCGGATGCGTGTGACGGGCGAAACCGGCCCCTCGAGATCGTGAATTCCGATCCGCCGCAGCTGATGGTCCATGGTCAGGACCGCCGGCCTCGGTTCCCGGGACGTGTGGTCAGAGCTCAGCACGACGGCGAATCCCGGAGCCCTTCCTGTGGGTACGTCAATGACGTCGCCGGGAAGGAGCCGGCTCAAGGAGTCTTCGGTGAGGGACTTTCGGGCCCGGGACTGGCCGCGGGCCGCAACATTCTCGGCGTCGGACAATTCACGACGCAAACGGGCGTACTCCGTGAAATCTCCGAGATGGCACGTCATTGATTTGCGGAATCCGGCCAGCGATTCCTCGCGGCTGCGCACCTGCTTGGCCAGTCCGACGACGGAACGGTCGGCTTGGAATTGAGCGAAGGAAGATTCGAGGATCTCACGAGCCCGGGGCCTGCCGAACTGTGCCAGAAGGTTGATGCTCATGTTGTACGTGGGACGGAAGCTGGAGTTCAGGGGGTAGGTGCGCCGGGATGCGAGGCCAGCTACCGCCGCCGGATCGGTTCCTGGTTGCCACAGCACCACCGCGTGACCCTCGACGTCGATGCCGCGCCGCCCGGCGCGACCGGTCAGCTGCGTGTATTCGCCGGCGGTGATACCCACATGGGCTTCACCATTGAACTTTTCAAGCTTTTCCAGCACCACTGAGCGTGCAGGCATGTTCACGCCCAAGGCAAGCGTTTCCGTTGCGAACACGGCCTTTACCAAGCCCTCCGCGAACAATTTCTCCACCACTTCCTTGAAAGTGGGCAGCAGCCCTGCGTGATGGGCAGCCAATCCCCGGAGGAGACCGTCACGCCAGCTCCAGAAGCCCAGCACGTCCAGATCCTCCGAAGGAATGTCCTGGCCGGCTTCGTCGACGCGCATGGCGATGATCCGCTGTTCCTTCTCAGTGGTCAGCCAGAGTCCGGCGGATACACACTGTGCGACGGCGGCGTCGCAGCCTGCCCTCGAGAAGATGAAAGTGATTGCCGGCAGCAAATCCTGCCGGTCCAGGCTGGCGATGACCTGGGGGCGGCTGGCCTTGCGCACGGGGCTTCGCTGCTCGCCGGAGGCACTGGGGTTCTCCCGTCCTTGCTGCCCATGCTGGCGACGCTGGCTGCGGCCGCCATGACCAAACCGGCCGCGGAAGTTCATCTGGCTTTCGGCCTTCGCCATGGACAGCAACTCAGGGTTCACTTCAAAGCCACGCTGGCTTGCTGCTTCTGCTGAAAGCACCGGCTCCGCAGCGTCGGCATCCGGAGGCGCTATTTCGTCGAAGGGCGTTTCACCTGCGAAGAGGTCCACGATGTTCCGGCCAACCATAACGTGCTGCCAAAGGGGAACGGGACGGTGTTCTGAAACGATGATGTCGGTTTGGCCCCGGACAGTGTCCAGCCACGCTCCGAACTCCTCAGCGTTGGAGACGGTTGCGCTGAGCGAGGCCACCTGGACCTCGCTGGGAAGGTGGATGATCACCTCTTCCCAGACGGCCCCACGGAAACGGTCTGCGAGATAGTGAACCTCGTCCATCACCACGTAGCCAAGATCGTCAAGGGAATCGGAATCGGCGTAAAGCATGTTCCGCAACACCTCGGTGGTCATCACCACAACCGGTGCTTCACCGTTGATGCTCGTGTCCCCGGTTAGCAAACCGACATTATGAAGCCCGTACTTGTCGGAGAGCTCGAAGTACTTCTGATTGCTCAGTGCCTTGATCGGTGTGGTGTAGAACGCCTTCAGGCCACGCTGCAGGGCGAGGTAGATGGCGAACTCCCCCACAATGGTTTTTCCCGCGCCTGTGGGTGCCGCTACAAGGACACCGCGGCCGGCCTGTAATGACTTGCAGGCCTCGCGTTGAAAGTCATCCAGCTCAAACTCCAGGGAACGGACGAAACCACCCAGGTAAGTATTGGCTTCGGCGGTCCGTTCAACGCTGGCCCGGTAGAGCTCGGATGGCGACTGGGGCCCGGATATGGAGGACATGCATCAAGCCTAATGGGCGGAGAGCTACAGATTGCCCAGTTCGGTCCGTGGGGTTGCTATGTTGGCGGAGGCTTCGGTCTCGGCAGCGCGTTTTGCCGCCTTCCGGTCCCGACGCCGATCGTTGAGCAGGCATAGACCAATGGCGGCGAAAAACAGCGCCAGCATGGGCCCGGCGAGGTAGAACATGCTCATGGCGTCAGCGCCGGGGGCTGCCATAGCCGCGAACAGGCACACCAAAAACACGGTAATCCGCCAGCTCTTGACGAGCTGCTGCCCCTTGATGATTCCAGCCAGGTTCAGTCCAAAGAGAACGACCGGCAGGAGGAAGGCAATGCCGAAGGCCAGGAGGAGCCGCAGGACGAACGCCAGGTAAACCTGCGCACTGATGAAGTTGGAGCCCCCGCTGGGAGTGAAGTCTGTGAGTACCCGGACAGCGTTGGGAAGCACCAGCCAGGCCAGGACTACCCCTCCTACGAAGAGCGGGACTGCGGCTGCCACAAAGGACAGCGCCAGGCGCCGCTCTTTCTTATGCAGGCCAGGAACGATGAAAGCCCACAACTGATAAAGCCATACAGGGCTGGCAACTATCAGGCCCAAGAAGACCGACACCTGGATCATCAGATCAAAGGAACTGGCCACACCGTCAAAGTTGAGCGAGGCCTGACGCCCCTCTTTTTCGTTGAGGTCAACGATGGGTTTGATCAATGCGGCGAGCATCGGCTGATAGGCCAGAAAACCGATGATGGTTCCGAGGATGACACCGATTGCGGACTTGAACAGCCTGTTCCGCAGTTCCTTGAGATGGTCAAGCAGCGCCATCCTCCCCTCAGGGTTGGATCGGCGGCCCATGGTTACTGCCATCTGGACTTAGGCGCGGTTCGACGGCGGAACGTCAGTACCGTCCGCGGGGCGGTTGTCCGTCGGGTTGGTGCGGGGGTGGTTCACCACTTTGCCTTCGACCGGCTCAGAGCCGTCTTTCGCCTCCGGGGTTCCGTCCTTCTTCATTTCCCGGACTTCGGACTTGAAAATCCGCATCGACTGCCCAAGGCTTCTGGCCATGCCAGGCAGGCGCGGTGCAGCAAAGAGCACCAAAGCCAAAACAATAATGATGATGAGATGCCAGCCTTCAAGCCTCATGATGAGAGGTCCTTTCGTTTAGATACATCCTACGTCTAACTGAATTCGATGTCGCGCAGCCGTTGGGGCTGCCCGCGGTCCGCCTTGCGCTGTACGCGCCGGGCACGACGCCTTTCCTGTCGGGCGGCTTTCCCCGCGTGATACTCGTGCCGCATCTGCTCCGGGGAAGCGAAGACCGCAAGTCCTGGTGGCAGGGACTGCGTCAGCCTCCCGGAATACTGTCCGTCCCCGCTACCGGCATCAGGATCAAGGTCAGTGAATGAACTGCCCGGTCGGCTGCCGGGTCCGCCAAGGCGGCTTCCGGCCTCCCCAAGTTCCTTCAAGGTGGCCATGATCTGACGGAAGAGCCGGAAGCCCAAAAAGGCGTAGAAGAGGAGGGACAGCGCAACGAGCGCTATCCAAAGAAGTATCCAGGACCACCAAGGCATGCTGAGTAGTCTAGCCGCCGTAGTTGGCCAAGGCCTCTTCGATCCATCGGCCTGCCGCCGCAGCTGCATCGTCGGGCTTCAGGATCCGTACACCCCCGCCGTGCTGAGCGACGAAAGCCGGCAACCATTCTGTGCTGCCAAACCGGATTTCGGCCAGAAGTCCGGCATCTTTTCCCCCTTCAATAAGAGGCGCTGTCCGTTCCGCGTAGTAGTCCTCAGCAAGGCCGGCAGCTTGTCTGGTGAGTTGCACCGTCACGAGCGTATCGTCGTCGTTCGGGGTGAAAAGCTTGACGGGGAACCCTTCTGAGGCCTCGCCGTGGTCAGTCGCAGCCCGTCCGTTTGGACTGAGTTTCTCGATGCGGTCAAGGCGGAAGTTGCGAAGCCCCTCGACGGAGTGGCAGTAGGCCTCGAGGTACCACGTGTTGTCCAGGGAATAGAGCCGGAGAGGATCAATATCCCGTTCGGAGAAGGAGTCGCGCTGGGGTGACAGGTAGACCAGATGCAGCTGCCTGCGGGATTCAATCGCGTCCCTCGCGGTCTGCAGATGTGCGGAGTTACCGGGGCTGACTTCAGGCCCCGCCAGTGAGGCAGCCCTGAGACCTTCCTCCCCCGCAGCTGCCATCAGCTTCAGCGTTACTGACTCCAGGGCACTTCCTTCGGCCAATTCCGGCAATCCGTTGAGCGCTTCGAGGCCGGTAAGGAGGGCACACGCTTCATCAATGGTGAAGCGGACAGGCCGGTTCAGGTCCAGGTCCTGGGTGATGTAGACGTGGTCGTCCTCCCACTGGATGTCGAGCAGGTCGTCCGGATACCCCTCCGGCAGACCTGAACAGATGAGAATCCGAAGATCGTCTTCCAGTTCTTTCCTGGTCACTCCAAAGCGGTCCGCGACCTCGCGGATATGCAGGCCCTGGTTATGGACCAGGAAAGGCACCAGCTGCAGCATCCGTTGCAACTGGTCCTCCGAGGTACGCTTACGGGTCCGCTTGGCAGCGGTGTCGTCCGGGAACTCGATTGGCGGCACAGGGGTGGCCGCGAAGGCCACGGCTGCTGTGAGCCGCCTTCGGACTGAGTCCCTCAATTCCTCCGGCAATACGACCACGACGTTGGGGCCATAGGATGCCAGTTCTTCGCCCAGCACTTCCGAATCCCGGTAAGGAACGCAGAGACGGTCCCAACCGTCGTCGGGGGTTCCTGCTTGGGGTGCAGTGTCCAGATCCCCGTCGCGGTCCGGCTCCTGCCCCGCGAGATCAGCCCTTCCAGCGTCAAACGCCAGTGCTGCCTTCTTCCGCAATCCCAGCACGCGCCCTTCACGCACATCCACGACGGCGGTCCTGAGCGGGAGCTCGGGTAGTTTGTCGAGCTCCGCGCGGGCGCTAAAGCCGGCAGGCGGTGTGTAGGAGTCCTTTTGCAGCACCGTGACGGCCGATGTGAAGCGCGAGAGCCGGAAGTACCGCTGGGCCCCACGGGAACGGTCGAAGGCGACGAGGTACCACTGGCCAAAGCGGCTGCCGAGTCCCCAGGGCTCCACGAGGCGTTCCTCTTCTTTTCCCGTTGTTCCAGCCAGATATCGGAAGCTCACCGGATGTTGGGAGTGCATTGCCGCAACCAGGTCCTCGAAGGCTTGGCCTGGAGGTTTAATGCGTGGCTGTACGCCAGAGGGAAGTTCGGCCACGGAAGACAGTTCACCCGTCGCCTGCAGCTTGCGCATGGCACTGAGCGCGGCCGAACCAAGCGCAGCCTGCTCCCACAGCTGGGAGGCAAGGATAAGAGCGGTGCACTCTTCCGGAGTGAGGCTGACATCGGGCAGGCGGTTGGATTCCTTGCCGATCCGGTATCGCGTGGTGGCGGGGTCATCGGATCCCCAACCCTTGTCGGTCACCGTTTCCACGTCGAATCCGAACTGCCGGAGATCATTCTTGTCGCGCTCAAACATCCGCCCGAAGGAGACATCGCTGCTGCCCGGGTCGTGGTAAATCTTCTCGCGCAGCTCACTGCGACGCAGCCCATACCGGGTGTTGAGGAGGGCGATGAGCAGGTTCAGGAGGCGTTCAGTACGTGAGGCGGACACCCCATCAACGTTACTAAAAACCGCTTGCTGAAACGCAGGAAGCGCGGCCGCAATCGGAAATACAGCTCCGATTGTTACCGCGCTTCCAGGCTCCGTGGGCTGATCGCCCAACCGTGTTTACCGCTGCTTAGCGCACGCCTACCAGGTCAACAACGAAGATGAGTGCCTCGTTGGGGGCGATAGCGTTTCCGGCGCCACGGGAACCGTAGGCAAGCTCTGAGGGGATTTCCAGCCGGCGTCGGCCGCCGACCTTCATGCCCAGCAGGCCCTGGTCCCAGCCCTGGATAACCTGGCCGACGCCCACCTTGAAGTCCAGCGGTGCTCCGCGGCCCCAGGACGCATCGAATTCTTCGCCGGTGGACCAGGCAACACCAACGTAGTGCGTTGATACGGTGTCACCACGCTTGGCTTCGGCGCCGTCGCCCTCGATGAGGTCTGTAATCACCAGTTCAGTGGGGACATCGCCCTCAGGGAAGTCAATTTCAGGCTTCTGGCGGTCGAAATCACGCTGACCAAATGACATGGTTGCTCCTTTTGTTCGGGGTGGGACTGTGAGGATTGTTTACTTAACGCCGAGGATATCGACGACGAACACGAGGTCGCCCTTGGCTTCGCCCTGCGGCTTGTCGCCGTACGCCAAATCCTTGGGAATGACCAGCAGCACGCGGGATCCGACCGTCTTACCGGCCAGTCCCTGTGACCAGCCCTTGATAACGCCGTCCAGGCGGAAGCTGGCTTTTTCGCCGCGATCGTAGCTGGAGTCGAACTTCGTGGCGCCTACCAGGGTCACACCCACGTAGTTAACCGTGAGGGTGTCGGTGGCCTTAACTTCCTGGCCCTTGCCCTTGATGAGGTCCTGGGAGATGAGCTCCTTGGGGGCCGCAACGCCGTCGACGTTAATCTCGGGGATACCCTTGTCGTTTTCCTTCACAGTGGGAAGGCCGGCCGGAGGCGTGACGGTGTCACCCTCTGGCTTGTCCAGAACCGGCGGGGCGTCCTTGGAGGACAGCATCTTCACAACCAGGAGTTGGGTTGGCTGTGCCTCTCCGCCCTGGGCTGCAGCCTGTCCTGGGATGCCGATTGCCAGATAGGACCCGATCTTCGCGCCCACGAATGCGTTGAAAATGGCGGGGTTGCTTGTTTTGAACTCTTCGTTCAGTTCGATGGGCAGAGGCTCCCCCTCGAAGGTGTCATCCAGCTTGGAACCGTCCTTGCCGCTGAGGGCGAGGATGGACACTTCGGCTATCTGATTGGCTTTGACTGATTCGCCATCGCCTTCCTTGACCACCTTTACGGTGGGTTCTGCGACATCCAGCGGCTTGGTGAACTCAACACCCGGCGCTTTCTTGTCTCCATTTTCAGTGAGCTTCAGGGTGTCGAGCTTTGCTGTTTCACCCGCGGATTGACTTGTTGGCTCGGGAGCGGCAGCTGGTCCGCCGCACGCGGTCAGCAGCAGCAGTCCGGGAATGAGAATTGCTAGTATTCGGCGCACGTAAGAACTTTCGTCGGGGCAAGATGGACGTCATGCCGGCATCAGGCTCGCGGCAGAACAAGGGTGGCCGCATAAACGGCCCCATCCAGCTTAACCCCTGAAGCTGGGTATCAGCCCATAGAGTCCAGAAGCGCATCCACCCGGTCGTCAATGCTGCGGAACGGATCCTTGCACAGAATGGTCTGATGCGCCCTGTCATTCAGCTTCAGGTGGACCCAGTCAACGGTGTAGTCCCGGCCCAGCTCCTGGGCCCTTCGGACGAAGTCTCCACGTAGTTTGGCCCTGGTGGTCTGCGGCGGGGCGTCCACGGCGTCCTTGATATCGATGTCCCCTACCAGGCGCCGAGTGGCTCCCCTGGACTGGAGCAGATAAAAGAGCCCTCGCGAGCGGGAAATGTCATGGTAGGTAAGGTCCAGTTGGGCAATCCGGGGAGCGTCGAGTCCGAGGCCGTGGCGCTCACGGTAAGTGTCCATCAGCTTTTTCTTGATGGCCCAGTCAATTTCGGTATCGATGGTCCGGGTGTCACCGCTTTCGATCGCATCGAGGGTGCGTCGCCACAGATCAAGGATCAGCGGCACGTGCGGATTATGGGCGCCATTCTCGGAGACGAAGGCGGTCACTTTGCTCAGGTACTCATGTTGGATCTCCAGGGCAGTGAGCTGCCTGCCGTTGGCGAGTCGGACAAGGGCCCTGCCGGTGAGGTCGTGGGAGATCTCCCGGATGCTTCGGATGGGGTTTTCCATTCGCATGTCGCGCATGATCACCCCGGCCTCAATCATCCGCAGAAGCAGGTCCACAGTACCTATCTTGAGCAGCGCGGTGGTTTCCGACATGTTGGAATCACCCACAATGACATGGAGGCGCCGATAGAATTCGGCGTCCGCATGAGGCTCGTCCCGGGTGTTGATGATGGGCCGGGACCTGGTGGTGGCGGAGGAAACACCTTCCCAGATGTGGTCTGCCCGTTGCGAGAAAGCGAAGGTCGCCCCGTGCGGAGTCTTCAAAATTTTTCCGGCACCGGCAATGAGCTGACGGGTAACCAGAAAAGGGATGAGGATTTCCGCGAGCCTGGAGAACTCGCCACGGCGTGGAATCAGGTAGTTCTCATGGCTGCCGTATGAATTGCCGGCAGAGTCGGTGTTGTTCTTGAAGAGATATACCGTGCCGTTGAAGCCCTCGGCGGCCAAACGGGCCTGGGCTTCATCGACCAGGTCATCGAGGATCAGCTCTCCGGCGCGGTCGTGCGCTATCAACTGAGCCAAGTCATCACATTCAGCCGTGGCGTACTCAGGGTGTGAGCCGACGTCCAGATACAACCGGGAACCGTTAGTGAGGAACACGTTGGAGGACCTGCCCCAACTCACCACTTTGCGAAATAGGTAGCGTGCCACTTCCTCAGGAGCCAACGGCCGAGAATCCGGGCTGGAGTAGGAAATGCCAAACTCCGTTTCGATGCCAAAAATCCGTTTGTCCATGTCAGTTCCCCTCGGCTAGGAGTTCCGCGATCTCTGCGTCTCCAAGCCGGCGGAACGCCCGGCGCGTGCCGAGTGCAGTCTCCGATTCCCGGTGCAGGACCGCTACTTCAACAGCCGAGGGAGGCAAGGCCGAAGCGTCCTTGTCAGTGACAAGACCGCGCATGGCCAAGCGGACGGCGCCGGCAAGGTCAAGTTCCCGCTGCCAGCCTGCTTCGACGGCTGCCGAGACCTGTTCGGCCTGACCGCCCATCACGATGAAACCCTTTTCGTCCGCGATGGAACCGTCGAAGGTCAACCGGTACAGATGGTCCTCATCCTGGCGGCTGGCCACCTCCACGACAGCGAGCTCCACCTCGAAGGGTTTCTGTTCAGCGGTGAAGACCGCCCCGAGGCTCTGGGCATAGACGCTGGCCAAGCCCCTTGCGGTAACGTCCTCACGATCGTAGGAATACCCGCGTACGTCCGCGTACCTCACACCCGCCTGGCGGAGGCTTTCAAACTCGTTGTACTTTCCGACGGCGGCAAAGGCGATCTTGTCGTAGATTTCGCCGATCTTGTGGAGGGAAGGCGATGGGTTCTCGGCAACAAGGGCTATCCCGTCAGCGCCGCTGATGACCACGACGGACCTGCCGCGTGCGATGCCTTTCCGTGCGAAGTCCGCACGGTCCTTCATCAGCTGTTCGGGAGATACATAAAACTGCTGGGTCATCTCAGGACTCCCTGTGAGCCGAAGCCCGTGACTCTATGACCCGTTGCGCGGCTTCGGCCAGGACGGCCTCAGGGACACGGCGGGCACCTGCACGGTTCACCGTGTACACCACCGGCCATAGCTGCCGGACTGGATCCGGGCCACCTGTGGCGGAATCGTCGTCGGCCGCGTCATACAGGGATTCCACAGCCACCCGGATGGCTTCATCCTCGGAGATGTTCGGACTCCACAGTTTCTTGAGTGCCCCCCGGGCGAACATGGAGCCGGACCCTACCGTGTGGTGTTCCTGTTCCTCGTAGCGCCCTCCGGTGACGTCGTAGGAAAACAGCCGGCCCACTCCCGCCTGAGTGTCGAAGCCGGCAAACAGTGGAATCACGGCGAGCCCCTGCAAAGCCATGGGCAGGTTTCCCCTGATCATGGCGCCCAGCCTGTTGGCCTTGCCGTCCAGGCTGAGCAATGTGCCTTCGATTTTTTCATAGTGCTCGAGTTCCACCTGAAACAACCTGGTGATATCGATGGCAATCCCTGCGGTACCGGCGATACCAAGCACCGAGTACTGGTCTGCGGGGAAAACTTTCTCGATGTGGCGGCTGGCAATGATGTTTCCCATGGTGGCGCGGCGGTCTCCGGCCATGAGCACGCCGCCGGCATACGTCAGGGCAACAATGGTGGTGGCGTGTGGAACCTGCGGCGGCTGGGTGGACCCGGCCTGCGGCGTTGGAAGAGGATTGTTGAAGGGCAGCAGTCCTGGCCTGTCGCGTTGCAGGTGTTCGGTGAACGATGACGTCGCATTGGCCGCTACCTGGTTGGCTGTAGTTTCCTGCACTGCTGCACTCCTTCAACGTGGTGAATCAACGTTTTCCTCACCCATCGGGCACTGGGGCTCGTCCGCTTATTGGCCACCCTTTTGGACGAAGGCCCGAACGAATTCCTCAGCATTGGATTCGAGGACTCCGTCGATTTCGTCCAGAAGGTCGTCAACGCCTTGTGTGGCGGCTGACGCCTGGGCTTCCGCAGGAGCGGGAGGGGTTGCGGGGATATCCTCGTCAACTTCACTATCCCGTGACTGCGGATGTTGCTGCTCCTGGCCTGCCATTGTTCCTCCTTCTGAGAGTCCCCAATTCCTGCAGGGACATCCTGTAAGCCAATAGTGCCATGCCAGAGGCCCCTGCGGGTGGCTTTATCCGGGTGGCGGAGTGGTGCCCAGTCCCAGGAGCTCCGCGAGGAAGGGCGCGGCCTCGTGATGACGGGCAAACAGTCCGCCCGTGAGTGCTTCGGTGCCGCGCAGTGGTTCCCGCGTGGGTACGCGTTGGAGCCGTCCGTAACCCGGAACGTCGAAGATGACCGAGTCCCAGCTGGCCCCAACAACGTCTTTGCTGAAGCTGCTGACGCAGCGTCCCCGGAAGTACGCCCTTGTGTCTGACGGCGGCTCAGCCACCGCACGGGCAATGGCCTGGCCATCCACGATGCGCTGCATACGGTTCCTGGACAAAAGCCGGTGGTACAAACCCTTTTCGGGACGGATGTCCGCCCATTGCAGATCGATCAGTCCCAGGCGTGCGTTGTCCCAGTTGAGCCCGTCCCGCTGCCGGTAACCCTCCAGCAGTGAAAGCTTGGCGAGCCACTCCACCGAGGAAGCTGCGGCGTCGCGGTTGTTGTCCAGTTGGCTGAGCGTTGCCGCCCAGCGCTCAAGGACTGCGTGCGTGTGACCGTCCCCGTCCACCGCGTCAGCCACTCCGGCGTCCTGCGAGAGCTTCGCGGCGGCCTCGTGGTACATCCATTGAAGGTCCAGGGCTGTCACTCGCCGGCCGTCGAGAAGCCGGATGGTGGCTGTCAGGGAGGTGTCATGGCTGACAGCCTGGAGGGCCGCTACAGGTTCGTGGACTTCCACTTTGGGGGCCAGGCCCGCCTCGATGAGGCTGAGCACCATCGCCGTGGTACCGAACTTCAGGTAGTTCGAGGTCTGGCTGAGGTTGGCATCACCAATGATGACGTGCAGCCGCCGGTATTTGTCAGCTGTGGCGTGGGGTTCGTCGCGGGTGTTGATAATGGGGCGGCGGATGGTGGTTTCCAAACCCACTTCGGCTTCAAAAAAGTCGGCACGCTGGCTGATCTGGTAGCCGGGCCGGGAGCTGTCCTGCCCCAGCCCCACCCGTCCCGCTCCACAGACAATCTGCCGGGAAACAAAGAACGGCGTCAGCCCCCTGACAATGTCCCCGAAGGGAACGGAGCGCGGCATGAGGTAGTTTTCGTGCGAGCCGTAGGAGACGGACTTGTTGTCAGTGTTGTTCTTATACAGGTTGATGGGCGGCAGGGTAGGGTCAGCGGCCAGGCGCCGGACTGCCGCCAGCACCACAAGGTCACCGGCAGCATCCCAAGCCACCGCATCACGCGGGTTGGTCACTTCGGGGCTGGAGTATTCGGGGTGGGCATGATCCACATACAGCCTGGCCCCGTTCCCGAGGACCATGTTCATGAGCAGCGAGCCGGATTCGTCGTCGCCATCATGGTCCAGCTCGTCACGACCGTAGGCCATGGCAATGGCCTCCGCGTCGAGGACCGGCGGCTGGTCCGTCAGCTGACTCGGATCCGCGGAGGTGCGTTCCACCGTCCAGCCCCTGGCATCGTGCAGGGGCTCCTCATCCGTATAATCCCAGCGCGTCTCCGCTCCCCCGGCCGCACGCTGCCTGGTGACCTGGGCATAGGCCTGGATCACGCGGGCGGACATCATGGTGGCATTGGCTCCAGGCGCAGAGGGAGCATGGATACCGTACTCTGTCTCCGAACCCATCACTCTCATGGCGCCGCCCGACGGCAGGGCAGAGCCTGGAGCGCGTTCGGGGCGGGCTGTCACAGGTACTGTCCAGTATTGGGCATCGTTTCGATGGACTTGCCCGGCTCCTGACCTGCCTTGCCTTGGACAATGGTACGGATGTACGTAATCCGCTCACCCTTCTTGCCGGAGATCCTGGCCCAATCGTCCGGATTGGTAGTGTTCGGCATGTCCTCGTGCTCGCGGAACTCATCAATGACTGCTCGGAGCAGGTGGTCTATGCGGATGCCCTTCTGGGCCGTGGTGAGCAGGTCCTTGATGGCGTACTTCTTGGCTCGGTCCACAACATTTTGCACAACCGCACCTGAGTTGAAGTCCTTGAAGTAGAGCATCTCGGTATCACCATTGGCATACGTCACTTCGAGGAACTCATTGGATTTGTCCGTTGAGTACATCGCCTCGACTGTGCGCTGGATCATGGCATCAACGGTGGCCTGGACATCGCCATTGTGTTCGGCAAGGTCTGAGGCGTGGAAGGGCAGATCCGTGGTGATGTACTTGTAGAAAATGTCCGCTGCCGCCTCGGCATCCGGCCGATGGATCTTTACCTTCACGTCCAAGCGCCCTGGGCGCAGGATAGCCGGATCGATCATGTCCTCACGGTTGGAAGCGCCGATGACAATCACATTGTCCAGCCGTTCCACGCCGTCGATCTCGCTCAGCAGCTGGGGAACGATGGTGGTCTCGACATCGGAGGAGATTCCGGTTCCGCGGGTACGGAACAAGGAGTCCATCTCGTCGAAAAACACCACTACGGGGCTGCCATCGGAAGCCTTTTCGCGTGCCCGGGAGAAAATGAGCCGGATGTGGCGCTCGGTCTCGCCGACATACTTGTCCAGGAGCTCCGGACCCTTGATGTTCAGGAAGTAGCTCTTGAGATCCACATTCCCGGTGCGCTCGGCAGCCCTTGCGGCGAGGGAATTGGCCACAGCCTTGGCAATGAGGGTTTTGCCACAACCGGGAGGGCCGTACAGGAGAATCCCCTTGGGGGCCTTGAGGCCGTGTTCACGGTACAGATCCGGGTGCAGGAACGGGAGTTCGACGGCGTCGCGGATCTGTTCAATCTGCGGACCCAGCCCGCCGATATCGTGGTACGTGATGTCCGGGACTTCCTCCAGCACCAGGTTTTCAACCTCGGCACGGGGAACCTTTTCCAGCGCGTAACCGGTGCGGGAATCGATGGACAACGCGTCCCCCACCCTTAGCTTTTGTGCCATCAGCGGACCGGAGAGGCGGATGACCCGTTCCTCATCGGCCCGGCCAACCACCAGGGCGCGGTCGTGACCCAGCATTTCCTTGAGCGTTACGAGGTCGCCGGCACGCTCGAAGCCGAGCCCCGCCACCACCAGGAGTGCCTCGTTGAGCAGCACCTCCTGGCCGACGGCCAGCTGGTTGATGTTGACCAAGGGGCTGATCCCCACGCGCATTTTGCGGCCCGCATTGAAGATGTCTACCGATTCTTCCGTGACGGCCTGGGTGGAACTGCCCGGCGCAACCTGCCGCTTCGGATTGAGCTGGAGAATCGTCCCGAAGCTGTAAGGAGGCTGGCCCTCCTGATCCAAGGCGTTCTTCAGGCGCAGAATCTCTGCCTTCGCCGTTTCCAACATGCCCACGAGCTTGGTGTTGTTTTGCGTTGCTGCCGCGAGTTGGCGGTCGATGTGGCGGAGTTTGTCCCTCAGAATGTTGATCTGCCGGTCAGCGACCGAGAGTTCGCTGGCGCCGTAACGTGCACCGTCCTCGGCTCCTGGACCTGCCGTGTCCCCTGCGGGCGTCCGTCCTGATTCGTTGTTTGGCATCTCCATGATCATCAGCCCCTTCTTGCGCTCTTATTAAGACCATAGTCCCAACAACGCAAGGTCTGCTGAAGCTTTCCGAAATACGGACTAGTTCGTGATCTTTGGATCGTCCTTCACATTGGTTCCTGCAATGGCGTCACGGGCAGCCCGACGCAGCTTCTTGTCAGACACCAGACGCTCTCCCACCGCACCCGGAGTCCAGGCGTTGACGTCCTCGTCGTTGAACTCCGTCTTGGAGGGACGACGCTTTACGGAGATGCCGGTGACGCCGTCGGCAAGCCTGCGCGTCACGAGAAGGAAGCCGGTGTGCGCCACCATCCGATGGTCCGGGCGTACGGCCAGGCCTTCCAGGTGCCATCCGCGCACCATTGATTCCCAGGCGTCGGGCTCTGTGAAGCGCCCGTCTGCCCGGATGGCCTCCGCGGTACGGGACAGCTGGGTCACCGTAGCAACGTAGTTGATCCACACACCACCCGGGGCAAGAACCCTTGCCACGGCGTCCAGGCACTCCCAGGGTGCCAGCATGTCGAGCACCACACGGTCAACGGAACCGGGGGCTTCACTGCGCACCACTTCTTCCTGGAAGTCGCCCAGGGAGATCTTCCATGCCGGATGCGGACCACCAAAAATTGTCTCCACGTTTCCACGGGCAATATCGGCAAATTCCTCACGTCGCTCAAAGGAATGCAGGTAGCCGTTGTCCCCTACTGCACGCAGGAGCGAAATGGACAGGGCTCCGGAGCCCACGCCCGCCTCAACCACGCGGGCACCGGGGAAGATGTCAGCCATGGTCACGATCTGTCCGGCGTCTTTGGGGTACACCACAGCGGCTCCGCGAGGCATGGACAGCACGAAGTCCGACAGCAACGGTCGAAGCGTCTGGTACTGCTGGCCAACGTTGTTGGTCACTACCGAGCCGTCAACTTTGCCGATGATCTCATCGTGGTTGAGGAATCCACGGTGGGTGTGGAATGCTCCCCCCACCTCCAATGTGATGGTGTTCATCCGACCACGTTCGTCAGTCAGCTGTACGCGCTCACCCTCGCGGAAGGGACCCCGGCGCCTAGCGGCACCAACCGGCTCGGCACTTGCCGTACCCAAGCCTGGATTTTCGGCTGTGGCGGTACCGGTGGCGGCGTGATCGCTGCTCATGGACTGTTCCTCGCTCCTGTAATGCTGTTTGGCTGCTCATTGAGAGCGCCGGCACCAAGCTGCCGGGCCTGGTGGTGATTATGCTCTTGCCCTATTTCATGGCCGGCAGGTAACTCTACCGGTTCCTGCTTATCTGCGCCCGTTGCGTTGGGCTTCCCTGCCGGTGATCGCGTCCAAAACGGCGTGCTTATGCAACACGCCTGTCACTATGCCATGGTCATCGATCACGGCATACTCGCTGCCATTCAGCTTTGACAGGTACTGGAGCAGATCCTGACCCTTGTCCGATTCCAGAACGTAGGCGCCGTCGTCGAGCTTGTAGGAGACCGCACTGGCGGGGGTACTTGCCTCTGCCCCGGCCGGGACCGCCGCTACAGATTTGGGATCCACCAACTGTTTGGGACGCCTGTCGCTTCCGAACAGGACCACCGCCGGGAAACCGGCAGGTGAGAGACGCAGGACATCCGCCACCGTGGACGCTTCGGAGAGGCCGACGGCGGGTTCCGCCAATGCGGCAGCGGCCACCAAATGCAGGCGGCT
>NZ_JAPSHJ010000009.1 GCF_031179985.1 Arthrobacter sp.
GCCAGCGATGTGGCCACCAGTATCCCCGCGAAGACGCCTTCGGCTCTTCTCGCACGATCCACTTTCCAGAAGACAAGGACGATGACGGCGAAGCCTGCTGCCATGATCAGGAACATTCTGGCACTGATGGTCCACATCTCGGGCTTTCCGGTCCAGCCAAGGTAAACACTTGCCAGGAACAAGCCGCCGACTGCAAGCCAACGGGTGCGTGAGATAGCCTTCAAACGGGCAACGGAGAGCGCGACGCAGATCAGGACGATGACTGTCAGTGCGACGTAGGGCATCAACCTGACGGGCGTCCGGAGAGGTCCCATGTCGCTGGGGGCAAGTGTCAGCACCAAGGAGAAGACCAGGAAAACCGGCAGGCTTGCCATCGGCGGAGTGAGCCGACGTAGTTTGTGGAAATTTATGATGGCGAAGAGGGGCAGGAACCAGGCGATGTACGTTAGGGGAACCGGCGCAAACGGCCCCCACCACCATGAGGCGACCTGGGGCAGGTTGCTGGGGAGCGCTGATCCGGCCAGACCGGTGAGGTCTACTGTCAGGAAGTTCGTGTTGGAGATTCCGGTCTTTCGTGCCGTGCTGGCCAGGGTCAGGACTCCCGGCAGGTACACCGCCAGAGCGACGAGTCCCAGGACAACGCCGGAGGCAAGCGTCTGCCTCAAGGCCTTCCAATGCCGACGGATCAGGACTTCGGCGATGAAGGCGATAAAAACCAGGACCATCATGATGGTGCCGTGAACGTAGCCAACCGTCACGAGCAAATAGCCGGAAACGAGCACCGGCAGCGGTGACTTCCTGTCAAAAGCCATCCGCCGCAGACCCCACCAAACGAACGGCAGGAATGCCCATACCATAAGGCCCGTCACCCAGGACGGCGCATCCAGATAGACGGTGAAGCCTGCCAAAGTGGACGTTACCCCCGCGACAAAGGCCAGCGGTGGAACGGCCCTGAAGCTGCGGCTCAGGAGATAGACACCGATGCTGGCGAGAGCCAGGAAACCGATCTTCACGGCCGTGGAGAAAATGATCGCATTCCCTGCAAAGGATGCGGCAAGCCCGATCAGCAGCGTGACGGGGCTGAAGATGCCCCACTGTCCTTCGGCTGCGTAGTTCCCCGCCTGCCAGCCGGCAGCACTGAAGATGGGCCAGTCACCGGCCCGCAGCAGTTTGCCGATTTCCACCCAGATTGGATAGGCGCCAATCTGGGTATCGTCATAAAAGTAGAAGCGGTGGTTGAATATCACCGGGATCAGTGCCGCCACAATAGCAATGAGCGGTGTCGCACAGGCCCATTTCCAGGCCCTCTTGCGTTCCGGGACCTCAGCCGTTTGTTCTCGAATATTCAATTCTTTACGGTCTCTTCCTGTCGCCAACGCTCTATTAAGGGTACCGAATCCTGCCACTGACATGCGGATGCGATATCAATCACCGTTCCGAGGCTCAACTCTAGAGCTGCCCGAGTCCGTTCCTGAGGGTTTGCATATCCCTGACCGTCGCATCAATCCCGACGGCAAGGGGAGTGAAGGGCCGCCGGTCCAGTTCCGGCCAGACCACTGATTTGAATCGCAGATCGTGCGCCTGGGCTTTCGCAAACGGCGATGCCCCAAGGACTATTCGGGGCCGCCTCTTAAAGACTGTCTTGCAGGCCCCTATCACTGCACCGATAGTGTCAGCGCGCTGGGTGGCTATGATTTTCACAACAGTCTGCCCATCGTGAATGTCCTCGCCGGACAGCCGCTCAAGGCAGTCCGTAACCAGTTCGGCGGCATCTTCAATAAAAATGTAATCGCGTAGGGTATCGAGCGAAACGTACACCGAGACGGGCTGCCCGGTCAGGTGGGCCTTGGCAAAAACAGAGATCAGGCCCTGGGGCTTGGCCAGGTTTTGACCGGGCCCATACAGGTTCGCTGCGCGGCCGACCACGAGGCGGGTTCCCGTTTTGAGGGCGAAATCAGCGGCTGATTCTTCCGCTGCAAGCTTCGCAAACCCGTACGGGGCCAAAGGCTGCGTGGGGCTTTCCTCCGTGTAGGGCGGTGCGGAACTCCCTGCATAGACGCCACCGGCGGAAGAGGCAAGGAACATTCGGCCGGGGGCGGCATCCGGTCCGCACAGGACTTCCCCAAAGGAATCGAGCGCTGACTGGAATACTTCCAGTTCGGAGTCGAGTTCAGCTTGGGAAGTGCCGGTGACTCCGGCTCCGGCGCACCATGCAATCACCCAAGGTCGGCCGTCGGCGAGAGAGCGAAGAGCGACGGCGGATTCAGCGAGGGCATCTTTGGCAGCGGCGGGATCGTTCCAGGGAATTGACGAAGTCAGAACCTCATGCCCTCTGCTTTTCAATTCTGCCAAGACACCGCGGCCCAGGAGCCCGCCGGCCCCGATCACCCAAGTGGGATCAGGCATGAGGCGTAGTTCCTCCAGCGGCCTGCGTGGCATTGTGTCGTTGGGGGAGAGCTTCAGGCCTCCGGCCGAGGGGGCCGACTGCCGGATCGCTGACGATGAGGTAGGCAGGCTTGCCCATTGCCATATTGACGTTGACGCCCACGTATTCAGCAATGACGCCAAGGGAAAAGAGGATGGCACCCGTGCTGATAAGGATGACGATCATCGTGGACGTCCACCCCTGCTGACCGGCGCCGTGTCCTGTCAGGTACGCAATCAAAAGATAGATCGCCAGACAGATTCCCATCAGGGCAAAGAGCGCCCCGATAAGGCTGACCAGCCTCAGAGCCCTTGTGCCGCTGGAAATGACCATCCGCCAAAAATGCGACAGCAGGGACCTGAGCTTGTAGCCCGATTGTCTGTCGCCTTCTTCCCTCAGTGCAACGGGGCAGGTGGAAACGTTGGATGCTATCCAGCCCAGGGCAACATCCAGGTAGACGGCATTCCCCGCGTAGGCGGCGACCGAACGGGCCACTTCGCCCGTGAGCAGCCGGTAGCTCTGGTAGTTGGCGGCGTCGTTGCTGGACAACAGAGCCGAGACCATTTTCTTGGCACCGACTGAAGCTGCGTTCCTCAGGAAACCGTGAGGAGGTTTGTTGCTTGGATTTGCGTACACCAGGGTGGACTGGTTCTGCATAGCCGTATCGAGGAGGGCCGGTATGGCTGCGGGGTCGTGTTGCCCGTCTTCATCCATCGTGACGACCCAGTCGCCTCCGGCCGATGCCATTCCGGCCAATGTGGCGGGGTGCTGCCCGAAGTTGCGGCTTAGCCACACCCCACGGACGACGTCATATTTTTCGGCTAGATCACGGATGACGCCCGCTGACCCGTCCGGCCCATGGTCAAAAACAAGAAGGACCTCGCTGACCACGAACGGGTTTCCGTCAGGGGAGACGGACGGCTGAGTGTACTCCATCAGCTCCGCGACGACGGCGGGGAGGGTTTTCTCACCTTGGTAAACAGGAACCACAATTGAGATGCGGTGCGGGCTGGAGGGAGAAGCCGTCGTTTCGTACGTCATGTGCACAAAGTCTACCGTCACGCCGGGGCCGCAGCATGCCGGAGAATCAACTGTGGCTAAACTGCAGCTGTGGCTGGAGGCCTTAGAATCTTTCTAGTAATCGAGCGGCTTAAGAACGAGGTACCCGGCAGCAGGCCGGTCTGACTGAACTATCGGGGAAACCAACGTATATGACTTTGATGACTGCCAAAATGCCCACTGTACGGTTGAGGTCTCTTGTTTCCACCGGAGCCATTGCGTTTTCTTGCCTCATGTATTGGTTTTTCCAGGTTCGGCCTCTGACCCAAAGCCCCGGTTTTGCCTGGAACAACTTCCGCCAGTATTTTGCGTATGATCAGTATTCATATTTGGCGATTGCCGTCAACGTGCGCAACGGCAACCTTGCCGCCGTCGAGCCTTTCACGGAGACCGGCACCAATCACTATCCGCGGCTTTACTATGTCTTCCTTGGCCTTCTTGCACGGCTTTTCGACAAGGACATCATTCTGACCTGGCAGGTCACAGGCCTTGCATTCCAGTTGCTGATGGTCGTCGCCATCAGCTGGCTGCTGATCCGCCTGACCGGAGTTCCTGCCCTGGGAGCCCTCGGGTTCGTGCCCAGCATCATCGGCACCTTTGCCGTTCTTGCAACCGGGAACTGGCACCATACCTTGGACAACCATGCTGTGCTGTGGGGCGCTTTTGGCGTCCTCTTCACGCTCAATGGAGAGTCTGCGGCGTTGTCCCTTGCCGTCACGGCGGTTTGCCTGCTCATAGGCGCCACTTTCCCTGCAGGACATCGGCCCGAATCTGTTCTGCACCGGAGACGTACAGCGGCGATTATCGTTGCCGCAGGGGCCGTAGGCTTCCTCGCCAACGTCCAGACATATTCCTTCCTCACAACGGTCTATCTTCTGCTTTACGCAGCTGCCGCATATGGCCTGTTGACTTATGGAAGAAAAATCCATGTCATCGCAAGCCTCGGCATCCTGGCCGCTGTACTCTTCGGCGGACCCACCATAGCTTCTGTCGCAGGGCCGCTCGCGACGCTTATGGCAGGAGTCCTGGCCGCGGTGCCCGGGTTCCTGCTACTTCTGCTCCGCTACAAGACGCTGGTGATTTCGTCCTGCGCCGCATTGGCGCTTGCTGCCTCTCCGACCATTCTCGGGACCCTTCTGGGACTCGCAGCCAAGGACGACTTCCTCACCTACCGGGAGCTTTCGTCAAAGGCGCTTGGAGTTCCACTCGGAACAGGATTGTTGGCTGCACTCGTGCCGCTGTTGTTCCTGGCACTGATCTTCTGGGCCGGGATGAGGCAGCGGAACCGGGCGTGGCTCGCCTTTTCGATCGGGGCCGTGTTCGCTTGGCCAGTAGTTGCCAGCAACGATCTCTGGGGAGCGAACCAGGAACCCTACAGGTTTTGGATCGACAGTTTCACCATAGTTACGGCCGCTGCCGTTCCCGTCCTGCTTCAGGTTGCCGTGGAAAGCTGGCGTTTGTGGCGCAGTTCGGTTCAGACTAAGGCGATCGATACCTCGAGCATTGCTGAGGAAGCAGCCAGCGACGGCGGCGGGGTCAAGACTGCAACGTATACAGCCCAGACCACCAAGCTCCGCTTGACGGGAACGGTGGCGACGGCGACGATCGCAGCGGTGGTCACTGTGACAGCGGTTGCAGTCAGTTTCGGTGATTACCCGAAGTTCACGGAGTACGTCCAGTCCTACGGCACCGCCAACTTCTCGGATGAGCAGTCGGTTGCGATCAGGAACGCCTCGAAACCGCTGACGGACGATGATTCCGAACTGAAAATCCGCCGTGCAGAAGACGGGACGGCCTCAGAGCTGGTCATGTTTGATCCGTGTATCAGTCAGTTCCGCCTAAAGGCCGTCACCGGGTTGCCGACGGCTTTCTACAACCTTGGGCTTGCCTGGCCAAAGGAGGAAGCGAAGTTGCGGGAGGTCGTGGAACAACGAAAGCACTACGTCTTCGCACAATCCCTCGCAGCGTCAGCGGGTGTGAAGTACATCCTGACGGACAGCGGCTGCGAGCAGGGATGGCAGGACAAGGTCGACGGAACCAAAGTCTCCGAAAGCCGGTACAAAATAGGCGAAGAAACAGCCGTAATCACATTGTGGAAGATCAAATAGTGCCCAAGGTTCTCAAGGATGAAACGTCTGAATTCCCGTCGGATATTTCCTCGACGGGAGCGGCGCAGTCCAATGAGGCTGCGGCTCAGCCTGTTGTGACGGACTCCCAGCCTGCTGTGACGGAGCCGGGACAAGCAATCAAAATCTCCTCCCGGCTTTGGCTCGCCCTAACGGCAGCTACCGTCTTGCTGTTCAGCCTGATTCCCTTAGCCCGTTCCCCGCGTTTTTACTTCCAGGACGACACGGAAAACGGAGCTTATGGCGTCTGGTATCACCTGGGCGACAGCCTCCTGTCGGGCAAGGTGCCTATTCTCAACCCTGCCATCTGGTCCAGCGGAAACTACACCGCGGAGGGTCAATGGGGCACCTGGAATCCACTGATTATGGCCATTGGTGTCCTCGTGCATCTGGCTGGCAATGCGGTCCTGGTGACTACCATCATCAAGGTGGCGATTCTCGTCTGCGCCGGAGTGGGATGCTTCCTTCTCAGCCGTTCCTTCAACGTCCCGCCGCCGTTGGCGTTCGTTGCCGGAATGGCGGTCCCTTTGAACGGCTTCACCGTCTTCTTTGATGCCCCGTCCTGGGTGACCGGCGCGCTGGCCTGGGCCCTGGTTCCGTATTTTTGGTTGACTCTGAAATCCATGGCCTTCTCGGGCCGGAATCCGCTATGGCCATTCCTTATCGGATACCTGATCGTAACGATCGGCTATGTCGCCGGGACCGTCGCAGTCGGCTTCGTGCTGCTCGCCGTTGGAATAAATGCCTTGTGGCGCCGTCAATGGTCCAGTGCTGTCCGAACGGCAATGGTGGGACTTGCCGTCGTGCTGGTGGCGGTGGTGGTTTACCTGCCCGGTGTGCTGACCGCTTCCGTTACCACCCGCAGCACAACAGCAATCTTCAACGACAACTACATGGGCGTTAACCTCACCGGGTTGTTGGGATCAACCATCGCCACTGGACTGCCCATGATGCCCTCGTGGTGGTGGAATGGATTTACCGCACCGGCGCCTGCCCTGTACATTGCCTGGTTCCTGCCCCTGATCGCTTACCTGAGCTGGCGCCGAATACGCGCTTTCGCACCACAAATTAATGACATTTGGATCTTCGGGATGCTGTCGCTCGTCTTTGTGCTCCTGCCCACGACGATTGGGCCCCTGAGGTACCCGGCCCGGTTCATGCCGTATCTGGCGATGGTCTGCATCCTGCTGTGTGTTGTGCTGTTGTCCCATGCCTTGGCCAGTCACCCATCCAAACTTTCGTTGTTCGGTGCTGTCGGGGCGATTGCCTTCGGCATGTATGGCGCGTGGGCACAAAGTCCCCACCGGTACATAACCGTCTTCCTCACAGGTTGCCTTGCAGCGTCAGGTGTTGCAGTAATTTGGTGGGTCCTGCGGGGCAACAGATTCCGTTATTGGAAATGGTCGACGTCGGTACTTATCGCTGGCGTTATCGCCATCGGCTGCCTGGGAGCATCTG
Organism: Arthrobacter sp.; assembly: GCF_031179985.1. GTDB lineage: Bacteria > Actinomycetota > Actinomycetes > Actinomycetales > Micrococcaceae > Arthrobacter. The sequence goes on from NZ_JAPSHJ010000009.1 coordinate 7,069, forward strand.
TCCTTCAGCACCGGACGACGGACGGCAGCCCCCTGTCCAGGGCCAATGTCCCAGCCGACGCCAACATTCCCAAGGGAGTCCTGGCCGGTGTCAAAGGCCAAGTCCTTGTAGTGGGCGACGCACTGGACTACCCGCAGGATGATTCCACGTGGTCGCGCACACTCATGGCAAATACGTGGTACCTCAGTGAAGCATCGGTGATTAACAGGTATCAGCTCGTTGGCTTCACTCAGTACAACCGGGCGCTCTGCGTCCGGTATCTGGGTGGCACATGCCCTGAGCTGCTGGACGACCTCTTCGAAAAGCGGCCAGGGACCGGACTGATGCTCGTCGATGAGCTCAGTGTTGACAACATTCAAATATTGAAGAAATCGTTTGAAGGCGACCAGCGTCCCAGTGCGGCGAACAACTATGTGGGACGATCGGGTTCCCTGGAGATCCCCGCACCCCCGGAGGGATGGAGCTTGGTCAGCGATGACGGCGAGATTGAGCTCTGGAGCCGTGACGTTCCCTTGGATTCGGCCGGCGGACTTGTCTGGACAAGCGGAAATACGAAACTCACGGAACTTTCGCGCACCGATACGGAAGTACGGCTTCGCGTAGACGAGGTTCCTCAGGAGGGCGGGAAGGCAGCCCTAAGCAGGTTGCCCTGGCCCGGCTACACGGTTCAGAACGGGACGATGGGGGAACCGATGGACGGATTCCTTCTCACCCTTGATATTCCGGCGGATTCGGTTGGCCGCACGGTTGCCGTGTCATTCACGCCGCCCGGATGGGCTGCAGGTGTATCAGCCTGGCTAATAGGGACCATGGGGATCCTGTTGTGGGCCGCTGTTGAAGGCACAAGGTTCTGGCGGCGGAGGCGTCAAAAGCCAGGAACCACGAACCCGGTGCGGGAAAGTCCTGCGTAGGCCCTTGAGGTTCACGAGCCCCCGACACAGTGAGTTTTGGGTTTAGGGGTCGGCGACGCGAGACCCGCCAACTCCTCGAAACGGCATAAGAGAGGCGACCGGGGTCAGCAGTTGATGCCTGACCCCCGGTCGCCGCTAAGATGCCGCCGTTTGTTCAGATCTTCAGGGTTGTTTCCGCAAGATAGCTCTCCAGAGCCTCACGTGCGCTCCTTGGCTGGAACCCTGTCGACTTCAACTTGTTCAGATCCAGAACGCTGTTCAGCGGCCGCGGAGCCGCAGCTTTGCCCTGGAAGTATTCTTCGGTACTGACACCGCTGACGTCGGAGCGGTCCGCTCCGGTGAGTTCAAAAACGTCAGCTGCGATTTGTGCCCACGACTGTGGCTCGCCATCGTTGGTCAGGTTGTACGTTCCATATTCTGATCCGGTTGTGAGCAGATGCAGAATCCCTGCGGCAATGTCGCTGGCAAAACTGAGCCTTCCCACTTGGTCGTCCACAACATTCGGCTGTATTCCGCGTCCGGCAAGCGACGCCATGGTGCGCACAAAGTTGTTGCCCTCTCCGATGACCCAACTGGTGCGCACGATGTAGTGCCGGGGCACTGTTGCAGTCGCTGCATCACCTGCAGCCTTGGTCTGGCCGTAAACCCCGAGAGGCGTAAATGGCTCGTCCTCGGTGTGGATGGGCTGGGTTCCGTCGAAGACATAATCGCTGGACACCTGAACGAGGGTGATGTTGTTCCGGGCGGCAACCGACGCCAGGCGGCTGACGGCGACGGCGTTGATCGCCCAGGCTGCACGCCGGCCCTCAGGCTCTTCCGCCGCGTCAACGGCGGTGTACGCCGCTGCATTGATGATCGTGCTGTAATTGTGCCAATGACGGCTTTCAAATGACGCCGGATCGAGAAGATCGAACTCATCCCGGCCGGCAAATTCGACGCTTGGGTCACCTTCAAGAGCCGATCGTAGCGCCGTCCCAAGCTGGCCGTCTGCGCCGAGAACCAAGGTTTTGCGCGGACCCATTGGCTTGACGGAGGCCAGCCGCGGATGCGCCTTGTCCTTGTCCGACAGTTCCGCCTCAGCAAGGGGGATTGGCCAGGGTATGGCTACCGTTTCATCCTCAAGATTCAGGAAGGTGTACTCGGCATCGGCAGACCAATGGTCGTTGACCAGATAAACGTAGGACGTGTTGTCCTCCAATGTCTGGTAGGAGTTGGCAACACCCCTGGGAATGAAGATGGCTTTGCTGGCATCGAGTTCCGCTGTGAATACGCTCCCGAAGCTTGGTCCTTCCCGGAGGTCGACCCAGGCTCCGAAGATCCTTCCCGTACTCACCGAGACGAACTTGTCCCACGGCTCCGCGTGGATTCCACGAGTCGTGCCCTTTTTGTCATTGAAGGAGATGTTGTTTTGTACGGGGCTGAAGTCCGGCAGGCCCAAGGCCACCATCTTCTCGCGCTGCCAGTTTTCCTTGAACCAGCCACGGTTGTCGCCATGCACGGGAAGATCGAAAAGAATCACGCCGGGAATGGGTGTTGCGGTGGCGCTGAGCCTCTTCTGGAACTCCATACCTACTGGCCCTGCTCCTTGTATTTCGCCTCGGTTGCCGACTTCTGCGGCCGCCACCAGGACTCGTTGTCGCGGTACCACTGGATGGTGTCCTCAATGCCGGCGTCGAAATCGGAGAACTGCGGTGTCCAGCCAAGTTCGTTGCGGAGCTTGCTGGAGTCGATGGCGTAGCGAAGATCATGGCCGGCGCGGTCCACAACATGGTCATAGGCTCCACTGTCCTGGCCCATGTGCCGGAGGATCAGTTCTACAACTTCTTTGTTGTTCTTTTCACCGTCAGCGCCGATGAGGTACGTTTCGCCGACGACACCCTTTTCGATGATGGTCAGAACGGCGGAGGAATGGTCGTCTGCGTGGATCCAGTCGCGGACGTTTTCGCCCTTGCCATAGAGCTTGGGTCGGATCCCGTCAATGGCGTTAGTGATCTGGCGAGGAATGAACTTCTCGACATGCTGGTACGGGCCGTAGTTGTTGGAGCAGTTGCTGATCGTCGCCTGAAGACCGAACGAACGCACCCACGCACGCACCAGGAGGTCTGACCCCGCCTTGGTGGAGGAATAGGGGCTGGACGGGTTGTACGGGGTTTCCTCAGTAAACCGTTCCGGATCGTCAAGCTCCAGGTCCCCGTAGACCTCGTCAGTTGAGATGTGGTGGAAGCGCTTGTTGTACTTCCGCGCGGCTTCAATGAGCGTGTAGGTTCCGATGATGTTTGTATCCAGGAACGGACGCGGATCGTGCAGTGAGTTGTCATTGTGCGATTCGGCAGCGTAGTGCACCACGACGTCGTGATCGGAAACAAGGCCGTCAACGAGTTCAGCGTCGCTGATGTCACCCTTAACAAAACGGAACCGGTCCTCCGGCAGCCCCTTGAGTGACTCAAGGTTCCCCGCATATGTGAGCTTATCCAGTACGGTTACATAGTTGTCCGTATTGGCCATTACATAGTGGACAAAGTTCGAGCCAATGAATCCGGCGCCGCCGGTTACGAGAAGTCGCTGCATAGTTTCATAGGTTACCGGATTTGGCCGGACTTCCCACCAGAGGGAAAGATAGGTTGCATGCGCGGAATTATCCTTGCCGGCGGTACCGGCTCCAGACTTCACCCCATTACCCTGGGGATCAGCAAGCAGCTGGTTCCCGTCTATGACAAGCCGATGATCTACTATCCGCTGTCCACACTGATTCTGGCCGGTATCCAGGACATTCTTGTCATCACCACTCCTCACGACGCCGATCAGTTCCAGCGTCTGCTGGGTGATGGCTCACAGTTCGGCGTTAACATCACCTATAAGGAGCAGCCCTCTCCGGACGGGCTGGCACAGGCGTTTGTGCTCGGAGCTGAGCACATCGGTGATGGTCCCGTTGCCCTGGTGCTGGGTGACAACATCTTTTATGGGCGGGGCATGGGCACGCAGTTGCGCCGCTTTGCCGACATCGACGGCGGTGCCGTCTTTGGCTACTGGGTGGCAGATCCCTCGGCATATGGAGTTGTGGAATTCGACGGAGACGGCAAGGCCATCTCTTTGGAGGAGAAGCCTGAGCGTCCACGCAGCCACTATGCGGTGCCAGGACTTTACTTTTACGACAACGACGTCGTGCAGATCGCCCGAGACCTGAAGCCCTCGCCGCGCGGTGAGCTTGAGATCACAGACGTAAACCGGGAGTACCTGAACCGCGGCAAGCTGCAGGTCGAGATACTCCCGCGTGGAACAGCTTGGCTGGATACCGGCACCTTCGATTCCTTGAACCAGGCCTCTGAGTTCATCCACACGGTCCAGAAGCGTCAAGGCCTCTCCATCGGCTGCCCCGAGGAGATCTCCTGGCGACTCGGATTCCTGGACGACGATGGACTCAGGAAGCGCGCGGAGCCGTTGGTCAAGAGCGGCTACGGAAAGTACCTGCTGGAACTGCTGGCGCAAGGTAAGTAAAGGCCTGTAGGCGCGGTTGGGCTTGTGCGTAGGTTCGAGCCACGACGAAGGAGGGCGGTACCGGAATCTTCCGGTACCGCCCTCCTTTTGTTGTGCCGCGAAAGCCCTGTTAGGCCGGATTGCCGGTGGGGATGGCAGCAAGGGCGCTGGGTGCGTAGTCCGCGATTACGGGAGAGCTGCTTCCCTGGTTCAGTTCCATGAGCCTTGACCAGGAAGACACCGGCTTCTTGACACCGTCCTGGAGCAGATAAACCACCGGGTTGTCGAGTGCCTTCACGAACACCGTGCTGTCGATATTCCCTCGAGGAGTGGGCAACGAACTGCAGGTTGACCCTTCAAGGACCCGTGCAGGCAGCTGGGCAGTTCCAGTGGTGGCAGGGAGCCGCCACAGACCGCCACGGTAGCCCAGGAACTTTGTGGATCCGCAGGTCACGGCCGGCAGGACAGTACCCGTGTTGGTGTAAAGCGACAGGACACTTTGCGGGACGCGGGTGTAACCGCCGATTCCCATGCTGTCAGTGATCCTGAAATCCTCGAGTTGAAGCGCCTTGTTGGCTCCATCAACGAGGTAGACGACAGGGCTGGCATCGCCGACATAGAGCTTGGCCGCCGGGAGCAGAGCAGGTCCCTTTGCCAGCGAGTTGACTGTATTCGGTGCCAACGAATAGATAGGCGGAATCCGCCCTTCACCGAATTGATAGAGAGTGGTCAGGTCGGGAACTTCCCGGGCTACTTGGTTTTCGTAGCGGTAAATTACGGGTGAATTGACTGATTTGATGAAGGCTGGGCTGCCAACCGAACTGCCTGAGCCAATGGCATTCAGGAGGGTGTCTGAAAATAGGACGGTTGTTGATGGCCATTGGCTTGCCGACGACATCAGATATTTATAGTTTGAGCCGATGACGAACTTGGCGGTTCCAGCCGTGTTTCCGGCGAATCCTATGAACGCCGGGCCTTTGGCCAGTTGGATAAGGGACTGGGGGTCGAGGGCAGCAGCGGTGATTCCTCTCGCCCAAACGTTGTCGGCATTGATGGAGGTCGGGACCGGCAGCAGTTTGTTGACGGTATAGAGGAACGGTTCGCGGGTGTTTCTGTTCACCACGATCACGTCTTGGCGGACAATGGGAGCCCCATAGGGCATCGAAGCGGTCAGGGCATCACTGGCAGGAATCACGGCTGCAGGCAAGCCGGCGCGGCTGAGGGACGGTGCATCGAAGAACTCGCGCTTCGTGCCGCCCGTGACATAAAAGAGCTTTCCGGTGGGCGAAGAGGTGGCGTTTGCCAGCATGCCGCCGTCGGTATACATTCCCAGCTGGGCGCCGGACAGGGGTATCCAGTTCGTGCAGTTGCCTCCGCCGAAATCGCTCATCATGCCGCAGCTGGGGACGTGGAATCTTCGTCCCGAATCGATCAGATAGATCGAACCGTCGGCGGACCTGGCGAACCGGCCCACCACTGGTCCCGTAGGCAACGCATCCAGGTATTGCTGGCTGACCTGGGTCAGTGAGTTGACGCGGGAGTAAAGCTGGTAGGTCTCCCAGTTGGGGATAGGGTATTTGGTCTTGTTTCCCACGACGTAGATGGTGCCGCCGTTGGGACCGATGGCGAAACGGGCACCGTAGCCGTCAGCGAAGCGTGCGAAATCCTGAAGGTTCTCGTAAGTCCCGTTCCAGACGTTCGAGTCACCGGCGAATGGCCCGGTACTGCTGTACTGCCAAATGCTGTAGGAGCTCCAGCTGGATGGAACAGCTCCGGCATTGTTGGTCGGAGAACTCGGGTAGGCCGCTATCCACAGGGGATAGCTACCGAAACCGGCAGCGTCAGCGGTGCACTGCTTCCACCAGGACGTGTTGGTGTAGATCACGGGCAGCCTGCCGGTCAGGGCAAGCATGGTGTTTCCGAAGTCACGTACCCACGAGGTCAGCTGGGCGGGGGACATGCCGTAGCAGGTGTCGCCGAAATAAAATCCGTCAATCGTTCGGCCGGCATAAGGGTTGAACTCGAAATCCAGCACCGGTGGAAGTGTGTAGCCATCAGCCGACCACCCTCCGCCGTTTTTCACGAAGTAGCGCGCCTGATCGGATCCCGATGACCAGTTGGGAATGGCGAAGTGGTAAGCCCCCCGAATCATGCCGACGTTGCGGGATCCCTGATACTGCGAACTGTAAAGCTCATTGGTGTAGTAGTTGCCCTCGCTTGCCTTGACGTAGGCGAACCTTGCTCCCATGTTCCATTGCTGCTGCCAGTTGACGCTGGTCTGGTGACCGCTGACATCCAGCCCTTGCACTCCGAAGGTGGGCATCCAGGTACCCTGAGTCTCCATGGATTGGGTGGTCATGGATTCCAAAGCAGGGGGCTGGTCCTCAGTAGGCCCATCCTCTTTGCTGCCAGCCACTCGCGCGGACCGCTGGCCCATTTCAGCCCCGCCCGGCCCTATCGCTTGAGCCATTGCGCTTGGGCTGGGACGTTTCGAGGGGTCTGACGGAGGAGCCGCCGGCGCGGAGGCTGGTGCTTCGGACACGGGGGAGGGAGCCGGGGAGGGGGCCGCCGGCTCCGGAGCAGGAGTAGCGGAGGCTGTGGGCGGAGCAGGAGGAGCGGAAGAGGGAGGTGGCGCAGGTTCAGTTCCCGTTGCACTTGCTGGCACCACGATCCATGGCCCTGCCAATAACGAGACAGTTAAAAGGACGGCTGGCACGAGGAATTTTTGCCGGGATTGAGACCGTACACGTGAGTGCATCATTTATAGCTCCGGGAACCATGCCAGGCTCCCCCGAGCCCGGCACTAAGTTGCGTGTCCAGTCGGACAACCAGAGGCCGCTGAACTTGAAAATATCTGGCGTAACGGGCTCACGATAACACCGCCGCGTCGCTGAAACCAGTGTTTCTGTTGTTACCGATGTGACGAAAGGCACTGAAGTTTTCCACAATCACCAGGTTTGACTTTGTCCTTGCGTGTACCCTGCTCTAGCTTTAAGCCAGTTGCACTGCCTCAGCCGGAGGTGGCAGACGTATTGGGGAACATATGGACGCGGTCCAGATCGTCGAGGATGAAGTACGGGAGCTTATCCGCCGAAGGGGACTGGATCCGCTGCGGCAGGCGGGCGAAGTCCGCAGGCTCGTAGAGGCGGCTGTCAGTGATTACGATGAGCGGGCGCTCATGGGCCCCCTGCCGCCCATCGGGTCTCTGGACACGGCCCGGCGCTTCGTTTTTGATGCAGTAGCCGGATTCGGAACCTTGCAGCCATTGCTGGACGATCCCACCATCGAGGAAATCTGGCTGAATGCCCCAAACGAGATTTTCGTGGCACGTAACGGTGAATCGGAGCTGACCTCGCTGAGCCTGACCGATCAGCAGGTCAGGGACCTTGTAGAGCGGATGTTGAAGAGTTCCGGCAGGCGGCTGGATATGTCGTCACCGTTTGTTGATGCCGCCCTTCCCGATGGATCCCGTCTGCACGTCGTCATTCCGGATGTGACCAGACGGCATTGGGCTGTCAATATCCGGAAGTTCATCGTCAAGGCAAGCAGACTGGAGCATTTGGTTGAGCTCGGCACCCTGACTCCTCAGTCAGCACGGTTTCTTGGCGCCGCAGTTTCGAGCGGGTTGAATATTCTCGTCTCGGGCGCGACACAGGCGGGCAAAACGACTATGCTCAACTGCCTCGCGGCAAGCATCGGGACACGCGAACGCGTGATCACAGTGGAAGAGATCTTCGAGCTGCAGTTCCCGCTCCGGGACGTAGTGGGACTGCAATGCCGTCAAGCCAACCTCGAAGGGGAGGGCGAAATCCCCCTCCGCCGCCTTGTAAAGGAAGCACTTCGCATGAGGCCGGACCGACTGGTCGTAGGCGAGGTCAGGGAGGCCGAAAGCCTGGACATGCTTATTGCACTGAATTCAGGCCTTCCCGGGATGTGCACAGTCCATGCCAACTCAGCCCACGATGCCGTGACCAAAATCTGCACGCTGCCGTTGTTGGCGGGCGAGAACATTTCCAGTGCGTTTGTTGTTCCCACCGTGGCTTCCTGTATCGACCTTGTGGTGCACTGCAGCCGTCAGGCGAATGGCAGGAGGCAGGTCACCGAGATATTGTCCTTGGGCCGCAGGGTGGAAAATGGAGTTATTGAGTCCTCCATGGTTTTCGCGTTGGTCGATGGCCAGCTTCAACCGCGGCCAAACTCCATACCGTCGTCGGAAAAGTTTGCCCGTGCCGGCTTCGATGTCTCAGCATTGCTCGAGGCGAGCTGATGGCGCCGCTTCTCGGTGTGCTGGCAGGTGCGGGCTTCTTCCTGATCTGGTGGTCCGCATGGGAAGAATCCGGAAAACGGCCGGGGCGTTCGCGCAGGACCAGCCGCGTGGAGGACCTGCTGAGAAATGCCGGGATTGAAAAGGTGTCAGGGCTTGGCCTGGTAGCGACGTGTCTGGGACTTGCGGTCTTCGTTGCCTTGGTGTTCTTCGTGGTGACCCGCTCACTGCCGATCTCGTGCTGCTTTGGCCTTTTCGGAGGATGGTTTCCAGTGGCTCTGGTCAGGTGGCGGGCGACAAAACGAACGGCTGTCCTGCGGCAGCTGTGGCCGGACGTCGTTGACCACTTACGCTCGGCTATTCGGGCAGGACTGTCCCTCCCTGAGGCCTTGATCCAGTTGGGCGACAAAGGACCCGAAGAGCTCCGCCATATTTTCCGGGACTTCGGAGCAGATTACCGTTCGGGCGGCCAGTTTGATCCTGCACTCAACAGGCTGAAAGAAAGGCTCGCTGACCCGGTTGCAGATCGAATAGTCGAGGCCCTAAGGCTTACACGCGACGTGGGAGGATCTGACCTCGGCCGGCTCCTGGGGACACTGTCCGAGTTCCTGCGCGAGAGCGCGCGAACGCGTAGCGAGCTTGAAGCCAGGCAGTCCTGGACCGTGAATGCGGCACGCCTGGCTGTTGCCGCTCCCTGGATTGTCATGGTGCTGTTGGCAAGCCGACCAGAGGCTGTCGCCGCCTATAACACCCCGCTCGGTGCTGCAGTCCTTTTGGGCGGCCTCGTTGTCTCTGTGGTGTGCTATTCGATCATGCTGCGGATCGGGGCCCTGCCTCAAGACGAGCGCGTTCTGAGATGACGGTGCTGTCAGCGAGTGCGCTGGTTTGCGGATCAGCGCTTGGAGCCGGGCTGTGGTTGCTCTTGGTCCGTCTTCCCTTCATGCGGCCACCGACGTTTCTCGAGCGCATTGAGCCGCAGTTGAGGTCCCAGAACGTCGAGTCCCGGCTTTTGTTGGAGGACAGCCAGCGCATCACTCCGTTCGCATTATTGGATCGCATATTCCGGCCGCTTGTTCAGGATGGTCTGGTTTCACTGAACAGGCTCAACATGGGTTCGTCTGTGTTGAGCCGTCGAATGGCACAGGCAGGTATCAATAAATCCACTGTCGACTTTCGGGCAGAGCAGCTGCTGTGGGCGATCGGCGGTTTCCTTACTGCGACGGGTGTTGTGGCCGCAGGTGCTGCGAGCGGGAGCTTTTCTCCTTTGCTTGCCGTTGTTGCTGTTCTTGGAAGCGCTGTTTGCGCCTTCCTGTTTCGGGACTATTGGCTCGGCGTCCAAATCAGAACCCGGGAGTCACGGATGATGGCCGAATTTCCCAGCCTCGCAGAGTTGATGGCGCTTGCAGTGAGCGCAGGGGAGAGCGCTTCGGGGGCGCTGGACAGGGTGTGCCGTAGCTCCAGCGGGGAACTGTCCAAGGAGTTCAGCCGGGTACTCGCCGAAACCAGGGCCGGCAAACCCTTGGTGGAAGCGCTGCAGGAGTTTTCGGCCCGAACGGATCTGGGACCTCTCGTGCGATTCGTGGACGGGATAGTGGTGGCTGTGGAGCGTGGAACGCCATTGGCGGACGTGCTGCGGGCCCAGGCCCAGGATGTACGCGACACCGCTAAGCGCGACCTGATGGAGGCGGCCGGCAAAAAGGAGATTGCCATGATGGTCCCTGTGGTGTTCGGCGTGCTTCCCCTGACAGTGGTTTTTGCAGTTTTCCCTGGCCTTGCAGCAATCAGTCTGGGCCTTTAGACATGTTTGGAAATACACCCGGATGCCCGGGTCAATCGGAGACAACACAGAATGGGAACCTCATGAGCCTTGAAAGAATGCGCCGGAATTTGCTGGTGGCAAGCTACCGATTCAGCAACCTGAAAATATCCCGACGACGTTGGTCGCTTCCCGCTGTGGACAACCCTGAACGTGGCGATGTCCCTGGATGGGTGATGATCACTCTCATGTCTGCTGTCTTGGTGGCCGCGCTTTTGGCGCTCGCCGGACCGGCGTTGGAAGGCCTCTTCAATCAGGCAATGGACACGGTCGCCAAGTAACAATGTCCGGTTTGAGGCTGCGGAGCCCCGAGCGGGTGGATGCCGCGCTTGGAGCCTCCAGAATCACAAACATTTCTTGGCGGGAACGGGGATCGGCTGTGATCGATTTCGTTCTGGTCGGTGGACTGCTGACGATGTTTTTCCTGGCCATTATTCAATTGGCACTGGTACTCCACGTCCGTAACACTCTCATCGATGCGGCGGCGTCGGGAGCAAGATACGGAACGCTCGCAGACAGAAACGCCGAAGATGCACGAGACCGGGCGGAGAGTCTCATCGAGGGCGCCTTGAACCAGGATTTCGCGCAGGACGTGACGACGGCGGAAGTCACCTTCCAGGGGCTGCGGACACTTGAAGTAACGATCAAGGCACCTCTTCCCGTGATCGGTCTCATCGGACCCCGGGAGGTACTGGAGGTGAAGGGGCATGCCGCTTTGCAGCCGTGAGACCCCCAACGGCATAGGGGAGTGCATTAGGCGGCGCGTTCGTGAAGCTTGGTGCACTGCAGTTGCTGCGCTCGACAGTAGAAAAGACGACGCCGAACGCGGGAGCGCCGTCGTGGAGTTCACGTTCCTCGCTGTGCTCCTGATGGTGCCGTTGGTGTACTTCATCATCACCGTCGGCCAAATCCAGGGCGGATCCTTCGCCGTAGTTGGCGCCGCCGATCAAGCGGCGAAGGTGTTCGTTGCGCAGGCTGATCCGGAAAGCGGGCGCATCGCCGCTGAGCAAGCGGTGATGTTGGCGCTCGCCGATCATGGACATCCTGCAGAAAACGCCCGGATGGAAACGGTGTGCAAACCCGCTGACTGTTCCTCCGCAGGATCTGCCGTTACAGTGACCGTCCATTTGAGCGTGCCATTGCCGTTCGTCCCGTTCAACGACTCGCTCGGGCTTACCTCCAGCGAGCTGAACGCCTCCGCTACGCAAATCGTCGGCAGGTTCAGATGAGCCAGCAGCGTCAGCAGAACCAGGACATTCACGTCAGCCAGGCGCATCCTGAAGCGGGTCAAATCACCGTTCTGATCATCGGCTACATTCTGCTTGCTCTTCTCCTGACGTCCGTTGTCGTGGCAGTGTCCACGGTTTACATCGAACACAAGAAACTACTGTCCATGGCTGACGGTGCATCAGTGGCGGCTGCAGACAGCTACACCCTCGGTCAGATGGAAACCAAGGCAGGAACGCCCTCAGCCGTGTTGAACGGCGGAAGGGTGCAGGCTGTCGTCATGGACTACCTGACCCAAAACGATGCCTTCATCCGGTTTGACGCTCTAGCCGTTGAGCCATCAACCGGAAGCAGAGAGGGATCCACTGCCGTCGTCGTGCTGAGTGCTGTCGTCCATCCGCCAATAGTCAACTTCCTCGTCCCTGATGGAATCGCAATCCAAGCCGAATCCACTGCCAGGGCAAGACTGAGCCGCTGAGCGGGGAGGCAACACAAACCGGTGGACGAGGCAGATAGCGTAGGCTGGAGGAACCATGGCTCAAATTGATTTTTCTGCAGAAATCCGCGCTCTTCGCGCCGTCTACATGTCCATTGAGAACGTCACGGACGTTGAAGCGCTCAAGGAAGAGATTGCTGAACTCAGTGAACGCGCAGGTGAGCCTGATCTGTGGGATGACCCGGCAGCAGCCCAAGTCATCACCTCTAAACTCTCCCACCGGCAGTCCGAGCTCGAACGGCTGAACTCGCTGGCCTCCAGAATCGACGACCTTGAAGTTCTGGTGGAGCTGGGACAGGACGAGGACGACGCCGACTCGATGGGTGAAGCTGCCGCCGAACTCGAATCCATCCGCAAAGCACTCAAAGAACTCGAAGTGGTGACCCTCCTCTCGGGTGAGTACGACGAACGTGAAGCTGTTGTCACCATCCGCTCGGGAGCCGGGGGAGTGGATGCAGCAGATTTCGCTGAAATGCTCCTTCGCATGTATCTTCGCTGGGCCGAGCGCCACGGATACCCCACCACTGTCATGGATACCTCCTATGCGGAGGAAGCAGGCCTTAAATCGGCCACCTTCGAAGTGAAGGCTCCGTATGCTTTTGGCACGCTGAGCGTAGAGGCCGGCACACACCGCCTGGTGCGTATCAGCCCGTTCGACAACCAGGGCCGCCGGCAGACTTCCTTTGCTGCCGTTGAAGTCATCCCGCTGATCGAGCAAACGGATTCGATCGAGATCCCGGACAACGAGATCCGCGTTGACGTCTTCCGGTCATCCGGTCCTGGTGGGCAGTCAGTTAATACGACAGACTCAGCCGTTCGACTCACACACATTCCGACCGGCACCGTGGTTTCCATGCAGAACGAAAAGTCACAGCTGCAGAACAGGGCAGCGGCTATGCGGGTTTTGCAGTCCCGGCTGCTCCTCTTGAAGAAAGTCCAGGAGGATGCGGAAAAGAAGGCCCTCGCCGGTGACGTCAAAGCTTCGTGGGGCGATCAGATGCGCTCTTACGTCCTGAACCCCTACCAGATGGTCAAAGACCTCCGCACCGAGCACGAAGTGGGGAACACCTCTGCAGTGTTCGACGGCGAGATCGACGATTTCATTGATGCCGGCATCCGTTGGCGTACTGACAACCGCAACGCCGAAAAGTAGTCAACCGGCCGTCGATACGGCCCCTCAGCTTGTCGGAATTGAGCGACACGCCCCGTTATTCCCGGGAATTCGCGAATATCCGTGCGTATAGTCGAGAAGCCGGAGCCCTACTTCCCCCAAACCGAAAGCCCGTGCACCGGCGGCAGAAGTGAGCCGTGTGCCCACGTGCTGCGGGGCAATTAGGGCCATGATCCGTTTCGAAAATGTCACTAAGGTGTACGACCGGAAGGCGCGACCCGCGCTGGATTCGATCACGCTCGAAATCGATCGCGGCGAATTTGCGTTCCTGGTCGGCGCCTCCGGCTCGGGGAAATCGACGTTCCTGCGTCTGGTCCTGAAAGAGGACAGAGCGACGTCGGGAGCTGTCTACGTAGCGGGCCAGAACGTAGCGAACATTTCCAGCTGGCGTGTTCCGCGGCTGCGCCGCGGTATTGGCGTCGTTTTCCAGGATTTTCGGCTGCTGCCCCAGAAAAATGTCTTTGCCAATGTAGCGTTCGCCATGCAGGTCATTGGCAAGAGCAGGAGTGTCATCAGGTCGACTGTTCCCGAAGTGCTTAAGACTGTCGGGCTGGAAGGCAAAGAGCACCGTATGCCCCACGAGCTCTCCGGTGGTGAGCAGCAGCGCGTGGCAATCGCCCGCGCCGTCGTCAATCGCCCCGGGATCCTGCTGGCGGATGAGCCCACCGGAAACCTGGACCCTACGACGTCAATGGGCATCATGGGCGTTCTGGACAAGATCAACCAGAACGGCACCACAGTAGTGATGGCCACTCACGACGACGACATCGTCAATGAAATGCGTAAGCGTGTGGTGGAGCTCCGGAATGGCGTGGTGATCCGTGATGAGGCCAAGGCACTGTACACGTCCATGATTCCGGTCGTTGGGCAATCGCGGCGACTCAAGGACGCCAGCGGCCTTGATGATCTGGTGGGACCAGAGCGTGTCAGCCAGGACGGTACATCGTCAGGGGAGGCGATGCAGTGAGGCTCGCATTCATCCTCAGTGAAATCGGCAGTGGTTTGCGCCGTAACCTCACGATGGTCATTTCTGTCATCCTGGTGACCTTCATATCGCTGACCTTTGTCGGCGCCGCAGGCATGCTGCAGCTGCAGATCAACCAGATGAAGGGCTACTGGTACGACAAGGTCCAGGTAGCGATCTTTCTCTGCAGCGAAGGTTCCGCGGCTGCGGGCTGTGCCTCCGGGCCCGTGACTGAGGAGCAACAGAAGAACCTGGAAGCATTGCTGCGGTCCCCAGCCGTCGCCCAGTACATTAACGAATTCCAGTTTGAATCAAAGGAAGACGCGTACGGGCATTTCAAAGAGCAGTTTTCCAACTCGCCCATCGTTGATTCAGTGGCTCCTGACCAGCTTCCTGCGTCATTTCGGATCAATATGAAGGATCCCGAAAAGTATCAAATTATCAGCGAGACATTTGCCTCCCAGCCGGGCGTGGAAAGCGTCATAGATCAGCGGAAGATCCTCGAGCAGCTTTTCTCGGTCATGAACGGAGCGTCCGTTGTCGCCGTGGTTATCGCGGCTGTCATGATCGTTTGTGCCATCCTGCTGATTGCCACCACCATCAGGTTGTCCGCCTTCAGCCGCCGGCGGGAAACGGGAATTATGCGGTTGGTGGGGGCGTCCAAGACAGTCATTCAACTTCCCTTCATTCTGGAGGGTGTCATCGCTGCCCTTATTGGCGCTGCCTTGGCTTCCGGAACACTTTGGGCAGTTTCGTATTTTTTCCTCGGCGATTTGTCAAAGCAATTTCAGGACACGCCATTCATTTCACCGAGTCAGACGCTGGTCTTGGTTCCTGCGCTTTTCGCGCTGGGTGTAATCTTGGCAGGAATTTCGTCTCTCTTGACCCTACGCAGATATTTGCGTGTTTAGGCTGTGCGTACCCTAAAGGAAAGCTCATGACGTCAATGAACAGAATCGCACCATCAGCCAGGGCCCGATACCGAGGTCGCGTGATCAGCGCGGCCTTGGCGTTGGTGCTGTGCTCGAGCCTCGCGACGTCTGCACCCGCTGCCTTGGCGGATGACCTTGAGGACCAGCAGGCCGCGTTGCAAGCTGAGGCCGCCCGCGTTCAACAGTCATTGGAGTTCGTCGACGCCCGTATAGCGCAGGCAGCCGGAGAGCTGGTCATTTATCAAGGTCAACTTCCTGGAGCTCAGCAGGCCCTGCTTGAAGCCCAGGGCAGGGTAGCAAGCGCGGTAAAAGAGGTTGAGGCACTTGCGGCCCGAGTGGATCTCGCCCAGCAAAACAAGGCCAAGATCACCGAGCAGCTGGAGAGCGACAAGAAAAAGATCGCTGACACGAAGAAGCTTATCGGGCAGATCGCAACGCAGGCTTATAAATCCGGCGGCGTGCCATCAAACCTCACCCTGCTGTTGGGCGCGAACAGCGGGACGAGCCTGACGGACACGATCGACCTTGCCGATCAGGCCATGCGGAGTCAAAACTCCGCCATGGACAAGCTCAGCCAGCAGAATGCCACCAACGTGAATTCTCAGGCGCGCCTACAGGCGGTCGAAGCCGAGATAAAGGATCTCAAAGCCAAGGCAGACGCAGCCTTGGAGCGTGAAAAAGCTGCCCGCGACGAGGCTGCCGCCAAGAAGGACCAGGTGGACAAGCTCATCGCCGACACCACACGGCTCAATGCAGAGCTGCAGGCGGCCAAGCCAGGTATCCAGTCGCAGTTGTCCAAGGTGCAGGCCCAACAAAACGCGGTAGCCAACGAAATCGCTGAGCGGGACCGCAAACTGCGCGAGCAATGGGAGGCTGAACAGCGGCGAATCGCAGAAGCAGCAGCAGCCGCTGCACGAGCCCAGGGCCAGGCTGTCCAGCCCTACGTCCCGGTCCAGGGATCGCCGTCAGCCTTTGGCCTCAGGTCGCCTTTCTCCGGCGGAGTACCCATTACCTCTGGATTCGGCTGGCGGGCCACACCGCCCGGTACCGTTGACTTCTACGGAACCGGCGGTTACATGCACACGGGAATCGACTTTGGGGCCGGGTGCGGCACCCCCGTGTACGCGGCGGCCGGCGGTACTGTCTTTGCAGCCGGTTGGGGGAATGACGGCGGCGGCAATCACGTCAAGATTTCGCATGGTGTGGTCCAGGGCAACTCGCTGACGACGATCTACTACCACAACAGCAGCGTGGTGGTGTCAGCAGGCCAGCAAGTCAGCCAAGGTCAGCTCATCGCCTACTCGGGTACCACGGGCAACTCAACCGGATGCCATTCGCACTTCGAGACGTGGTTGAACGGCTCAGCCGTGGACCCCATGAACCTGCTCTAGGCTCGATCCACGCTACCTGAAGAGCCCGGCTACTCTGCCGTACACTGGAAGGGCTTCACGCTTGGGTGTAGTACATCCGGTCCCTGGGCCGCAGTCCACCCCCATGAAGTTTGTCTAAACACTAGATCTGAGGAGTTCTACCGTGCCTAAAGAAAGTGGCCGCAAGATAGTGGCCACCAACCGTAAGGCCCGGCACGATTACCACGTCCTGGACACTTATGAGGCCGGGATCGCCCTGATGGGAACAGAGGTCAAGTCGTTGCGGGAGGGCCACGCCTCCATGGTGGACGGCTTCTGCACGTTTTATAACGACGAACTCTGGATGGAGGGCATCCACATCCCGGAGTACCACCAAGGCAGCTGGACGAACCATGCAGCGCGCAGGCGCCGTAAGCTCCTGCTGCACCGCGAGGAACTTGTGAAGATTTCCCACAAGATCCGCGAGTCCGGGTTCACCATTGTGCCGCTCCAGCTGTACTTTTTGGACGGGCGGGCCAAGGTGGAGATTGGCATTGCCAAGGGTAAGAAGGAATACGACAAGCGCCAGACCCTCCGTGAACAGCAGGACACACGTGAGGCGCTGCGGGAAATGCGCTCCAGGAACCGTCGCTAGTCTGGTCCTGTAGGTCGCGTTAGCGGCAGGGAGTGTTGCGCCGTCGTCGGGAATGATTTTGAGGGAACGTGCGTTATTATTGGTAGTCCGGGAAGGATCGGAGCGGATTCCGCGAAGAACCTGACCGGTTTGATAACAAAATATGGGGATGATCGGTTTCGACGATGTTAGTCGCGACAGGTGAAGCGGGCCGAGGATGCAGAATTATCTCGTAAACGCTGTCTGCAAACCAATAAGTGCCGAATCAAAACGCACTGACTTCGCTCTTGCTGCCTAAGCAGTAAGACAGTCCGTCAGCCCGAGGTTGCTATTGCCCCGGATGCTGGCGTCATTTAGATAGCCACTGCTGTTTGCCTCCGTCATCGGGGTAAACGGGACTCTTAGATGACTGGGCCCGGATCAGCTACTTGTTTGCAAGAGAGCTGGGGCCGAGAAAATCCGCCGCAAACTGCGCCCGGAGAAGCCCTGACAACACGACATCGGACGGGGGTTCAATTCCCCCCATCTCCACTGGAGTTCGCCCCTGGATCCTTGTGATCTAGGGGCTTTCTTTTGCCCGGAAATCGTTGCTGCGCGCTGTCGGCTAATCGACTGCTTCGGCTTCGCGATCCGGCAGTTTCACTTTGGGCGTAGCAATGGCTGGACTATGCACGCCCGGACCGTCGTTGAATTAGATAAGGCGAGTCTTAGGGAGGTGCGCTGTGGCATCGGTTATCCATCCAAATCCCGACATGGGCGAGGGGTCCGCGGACCCTCTTGATTCCTATTCCGCGACTGTGATCCGCGTGGCGGAGACGGTGACGCCCCACGTGGCTGCCATTGAAATGACAGGCAAGGGAAGGTCCGGAAGGTTCCGGGTCGGGGCCGGTTCTGCAGTTCTCTTCACCTCGGACGGGTATTTGCTGACCAACGCGCATGTGGTCAGCGGCACGCAGAGCGGCCATGCAGTCTTCACCGATGGCAGCAAAACGGAGATCGAAATAGTAGGTGCAGACCGCCTCTCGGACCTCGCCATTGTGAGGGGCAGGGCGCAGGCTGCCCCACCGGCGGACTTCGGGGACGCAGAAAACCTGAAGGTAGGACAGCTTGTAGTGGCCGTCGGAAACCCTTTGGGCTTGGCGGGGTCAGTCACCGCAGGAGTGGTGAGTGGACTGGGACGGTCGATACCCATCTGGGCGGGGCGCAACCGCCGTGTAATTGAAGATGTCATACAGACTGATGCCGCGCTCAACTCCGGAAGTTCGGGAGGAGCGCTGGCGGATGCCCATAGCAGGATTGTGGGCATCAATACAGCTGTTGCGGGAGCAGGCCTGGGACTGGCGATCCCGATCAATGCCACGTCCCGACGCATCATCTCGTCCCTGCTCACTGATGGCCGGGTCCGGCGCGCTTATCTGGGCCTTGTCAGCACTCCCGTGCAGCTTCCCGTCAGCGCCGTGATGAGGACCGGCAAACGGGAAGGCCTGCGAATCGTCGAGGTACTGCCGGACTCACCGGCTGAACGCGCCGGAGTGCAGCCCGCTGATGTACTGCTCAGTGTGGGCAAGAAGTCTGTGTCCAATGCTGAAAGCCTACAGAAGCTGATGTTTGCTGAAGCAATCGGGGCGCCGCTGGACCTGGTTGTCCTCCGGGATGGAAGGGAGCAGCATCTCGTTGCGGTGCCAGAGGAAATGACGGATGCCGGCTGATCCTGCCTCGCCCTATTGAGAGGGGTCCACGTCGGCAATCCCAACGAAGCGGGTTCCGATGCCGTCGAACTCGCTTCTGACGAAGCCGGCTGCGGGCGCGGGCACTTCGGCCGGACTGTGGTGGGCGCAGCTGACGTAGGTGAAGTCCGGCCACCATTTCTTGGGGCGTGCGGCCTCCGAATATCCGCAGACATCGCACTGCAGGTGAACCCACACAGGCCGCTTGCCTGTTCGATTGGCACGGGACTGCACCAGCCACGGCGGCGGGTTGTCGAGTATTTCACGCAACTCTGCCTCGGAAAGGCGGGAGGGAATGCCGTGGCGCTGGGCCATTTCAAGGGGAACGTCCAGGGCTATTGCGGCGTCACGTCTGCTCATCATCACAGTCAACGATACGTGAGTCTTGGCGCCGATGATTCCTCAACCGGCGAGGATGATCCCGACCCCGGCAGCAGCGAGACCTGCGAGCAGATTGGCGCTGATATTCAGGAAGGCCGCACCGAAGCGCTGTTCGCTCACCAACCGGACTGTCGCCGTCGTCCATGAACTGAAGGTGGTCAGGCCGCCTGCCAAACCTGTAGCAAGTCCCGTCTGCAGTTCCGGCCCCAGTCCCAGCCGGCCGCTGATCCCCATGGAGAGGCCGATGATGAGGGAGCCCGTTATGTTCACCAGGAATGTAGCCCACGGCCAATGCGAGCGGGAATCGGTGCGATGGACAAATAAAGTGTCAACAGCGAAGCGGAGCAAGGCGCCCGCTACTCCGAAGAGCCCAACGAGCAGCGCAGCGGTCATTGCGCCCCTCCTGTGATATCAGCGAGAGCCTTGCCGGCCTTCCAACCGGCCGCGGCGGCACCAAGCCCGAGGATGAGGGAAAGCCCGAGGTAGAGAATCCAGAGTGCAGGCTGCCCGTCACGGATCTGCCTGTCGAGGGCGAAGACAACTGCCGAGAACGTGGTAAAGGAACCCAAAACCCCCGGACCAATCCCTGCCCGGAGCCAGAAAGATGTTCGCGGCCGGGCTATCCACAATGTTGTCAGGAGCGCCAGCACAAAGCTGCCACTTACATTGGTCGCCAGGGTTGTCCACGGAATGGATCCCGGGTGCTCGGGGAAGAGGAGACCCAGCCCGTACCGGAGTTCACTTCCCGCCAGGCCACCAACAGCCACTGCGAGCCAGGCCCTCCATCCCGGAGCCTTCAGGGCGCTTGTCCAGTACGAGGGCATTTAGAGGACCGGAAGCCTGCAGCCCGCATGGCTGGTCTCACTGTAGACCCACAGGGCGGAGGTGATCTCATCGGCGAGGTCAAACTCACGACGCACCTCGCCGGAACCAATTCGTACGACGAGCGGCCCCCCGAACGGCTTCCGGCCGACTACCTCGACGTTGGCGTCAAGATCGATCTCTTCCGAGGAAAGATACCGCAGGAGTTCCGGGTTTTCATCGCTGATCCGGGTAATTCTGCCGGTGTGCCCCTCGTCCAGTTCACTCAGCCGGTGGGCTGGAGGCATTTTGACGGAACCGTCTGCAGAGGGAATGGGATCTCCGTGGGGGTCGCGGAGCGGGTTCCCCAACTTTGCCGCCATGCGCTCGATGAAGGTGTCCGACACCGCGTGTTCGAGGTGCTCTGCTTCATCATGGACTTCGTCCCAGCTGTAGCCCAGTTCCTGCACGAGGTAGGTTTCGATGAGCCGGTGCCGCCGGACCATGGAAAGAGCCAGACTGATCCCGTTCTCCGTCAGGGTAATGGCGCTGTAGGGCTTGTGGTCAACCAGCCCTTGTTCTTTGAGCTTCCGGACCATTTCTGAGACGGAGGAGTTGGCGACGCCCAGGCGCTGGGCCAGTTGCGACGAAGTGATGGGCTTGTCCTGCCACTCTGTGAAGGAGTAGATGACCTTGACGTAGTCCTCGATGGAGGAGGATGGCGCGCTGGTCTTCACGGAACCAAGCCTACCGCTATGTCCTGCAGCCTCACGCTTTATACGCCTTCCAGGACTGGGTCAGATAGGGAAGGCCGATGGCGGCGCCGGTGGCGTGACCCAGGTGCTCATGAAGATACCACTCAAGATTTGCCATGACTTTCGCCCGGACAGCTTCCGAGGCGCGGAGGTAATAGCTGCGGGACTTGGTGAGTGCAAGAATGTCGTCGGGCGTCAGCGGGTCTTCCCAGCGCGTCAGATGGCTTTCCAGGTCGACGAATTCGGGCCCCACAACCGGCCTGAAGTGCGGTTTGAGGACGTCGCCGGCATGCATGATCCGGGAAAGCCTGTGTACCCACGGTACGGAAGTGTCCAGCTGGTTCCAGATGAGCCCCAACACTCCTTCGGGACGGAGGATCCGGGCGGCCTCTGTGCTGGCCCGCAGGGGATCGCACCAGTGCCACGCCTGGGCGACAGTGACGACGTCGAACGCGGCATCCTCGAGTCCGGTGGACTCCGCTGTGCCCTCAAGCGCCGTTACGCCGGGCAGCGCCCTGCGCAGCTGGCCCAGCATGTCAGGGGAGGGGTCGACGGCGGTCACCCGCAGGCCGCGCTGGCTCAGCAGTTCGGTGTACTTACCGGTTCCGGCACCGACATCGGCAACGTCACGTGCCGCGGCCGGCACAAGCCAGTCTACGGAGTCGAGAGGATAACCCGGGCGGACCCGATCGTAGTGCTCGCCGCCGTCCTGGAAAGCCATGCCCAGTTCGCGGCGGCGCTGCTGATGAAGTTTGGGGCCTCCCCGCGCCACGCGTACTCTCCTCCGGCCGGCTGTTGGTTCCCCCTGAATTTACCTCCTCAGCGCGGGTCAGTCTTCAATGCAGGGCGCAGCTCCGGCGGTTCCCGGGGTGTTGGGTGCCCATTCGGGGTAGGTGCGGGTGTCATTTGCCGGCACCCAGCGTCCGGCATCGACTACGTAGTCCCAGCCAAGACCCGTACGGCGCAGCTCCTCGATGCCCGCAAGCAGCCGCTGGGCGTCCTCGAGGCGGGAGCCCAAGCCGAAGCTGGCCCGCAAGGATCCTGAGGGCAGCCCCAGCCGCTTCAGGAGCGGATGAGCGCAGAAACGGCCGTCGCGCAGCCCCACGCCGTGCTCCGCGGATAAGTATGCAGCCACCAGGCCCGCGTCGTAGCCCTCCACGGAGAAGTTCACTACCCCGATCGTGTCTGTGGCCGAACCGGTGTCACTGAAGATCTGGTGAACAGTGACGCCTTCGATCTTCTGCAGCCCTTCGACGAGGAAGGAACGGATGGCCGATTCGTGGGCGTGCCACAGGTCCTGGTCCAGGGCAGCAATGACCTCGGTGGCCCGGGCAAGGGTCGCAGCGCCCAGAACGTTGGGGGAACCGCCCTCATGGCGTGCCGGGCCAGTCGTCCAGCTGACGCTGTCCAGCCTGGCTTCGCGGACCGCGCCGCCGCCTGCGAGGTGGGGTGTGCCGGCGTCGAGCCAGTCAGGGCGGCCCACCAGGACGCCGGAACCAAACGGAGCGTAGAGTTTGTGACCCGAAAAGGCGAGATAATCGACGTCGTCCGCTGCTATGTTGATCCGGCGGTGCGGAGCAAGCTGGGCCGCATCAACGACGATCCGGGCGCCGAATTCGTGCGCCAGCGCGGCCAGTTCGCGGATGGGCAGGATTTCGCCGGTGACGTTTGAGGCTCCGGTGACCGCAAGCAGGCTGATGTCGCCCTGCTCCAGCTCTGCGCGGAGATTGGCGATGGTTCCGGCGAGGGTGTCCTCCGCCACGACGCTGCGGTGCGGGATTCCCTGCCACGGAAGCAGGTTGGCGTGATGTTCGATGTCCAGATACAGCACTTCACCAATGTGCCGGCCACCCGCAGCAGGAAGGCACCCGGCGAGGAGATTCAGGGAATCGGTGGTGTTGCGCGTGAAAATCACCGAATCATCGGAGCGGCCGCCTACGAAGTCGCGGACAATGGTGCGTGAGTTTTCATAAACGGAGGTGCTGATCTGTGAGGCGTAACCCGCGCCGCGGTGGACACTGGCGTAATAGGGCAGGATCTCGTTCAGGTAGGCCGAGACAACCGAGAGCGCGGGAGCGGACGCACCGTAGTCGAGGTTGGCGTAGCGGATGTGTCCGCCCTGGATGAGCGGCGCCTGGATCTCCGCCCCTGTGACAGCTGCAAGCGGGCGGCGGGACACGGAGAGGGCGGCGTGCTGTTCGCTGAAAGGAGCCTCAGCAGCGGCGTCGGGGGAGTAAATGGCAGTAGTCAATGGGACCTCACTCTGACAGGACCCCTCAGCCGGGATCCGCGCTTGCCGGGTCCGTTCCGGACCGGCCTGGTCGTCACCCGGGGCACCCCACCGCGAATGGAGGGTTGCCGGCCAGCAAACCGGGGTTTAGCGCTGGCACTCGTGACCTGTTATCGAGCTTAAGACATTCGGTCAGCCATGAAAAAGTTGATCCGATTGTTAAGCCGATTGTTACGGCAGGTAGACAAACAACCTTTTGACCGAACAAAACGACGGCGGAACCCCCTTAGCTGGATGTTCCGCCGTCGATAATTCTAGCCGGCAACCTATAAGAGGTCGTCGAGATCAGGGTTGAGCCGCTTGAGCACCTCTGAGTGGAGGATCGAGTTGGTGGCCAGAGCATTGCCGCCGAAGGGGCCGTCATCGCCCTCCAAGGAGGTGAACCGCCCGCCCGCTTCGGTCACGATGGGAACCAGCGCAGCCATGTCGTAAAGATTCAGTTCGGGTTCGCAGGCTATATCCACTGCACCCTCTGCAACCAGGCAATAGGACCAGAAATCCCCGTAAGCCCTTGTCCTCCAGACCTCCTCAGTCAATCCAAGAAACTCATCGAGATTCCCGCGTTCCTTCCAGCCACCCAGGCTGGAGTAGGACAACGAAGCGTCCGACAGTTCCGAGACGTTTGAGACCCGCAGCCTGGTGGCCGCAGCCAGGGATCGGCCCATGTATGCCCCCGCGCCTTTGGCTGCCCACCAGCGTTTGCCCAGGGCCGGTGCACTGACGAGGCCAACTACGGGTTCGCCTTCATCGACGAGCGCGATGAGGGTGGCCCAGACCGGCACACCCCGAACGAAGTTTTTGGTTCCGTCGATGGGGTCGATGATCCAGCGACGGGAACCGTGCCCTGAGCTTCCGAACTCCTCACCGAGGACAGCGTCACGGGGGCGCGAGCGCGACAGCTGCCCGCGGATGGATTCCTCGGCAGCCTTGTCAGCGTCTGTAACCGGTGTCAGATCGGGTTTCGTTTCGATCTGAAGGTCAAGCGCCTTGAAGCGGCTCATCGTCTGATCGTCCACGGAGTCAGCCAGGACGTGGGCGAGGCGCAGGTCATCGTTGTAGCTCGAAGCGGGTTGGGTCATGGTTCCAAACTACCGTCTCGGCGGCCTTCAGGCCCGGAAGCGCTGCAGCAACGCTGCCAATGTGACCGCAGCGTGCCTTTAGGAGACGCTGCCGAGTTCCTTTGTTTCCTGTGCTTCCATGCGCGGATCTGTGCCGAGGAGGCGGCGGAGCGAAGCGAGCCGTGCGGCACCGGAAGCTCCGGCATGGCCCTCGGCCACCCAGGCGTCCACTCCGCAGTTGACTGCTGTGGCGTCGTGCTTGCAGCCGCGTTCACAGGCCTCGGTCCCAGGCTCAAGGTCGGGGAAGGAGTGCAGGATCCTGTCCGGATCCACGTGGGCCAGTCCGAAGGAGCGGATTCCGGGTGTGTCGATGATCCAGCTTCCTGTGGGAGCGCCGGTGACTTTCAAGGCAAGGGCCGACGACGACGTGTGGCGGCCGCGACCCGTCACGGCATTGACCCCTCCAGTGGCCCGTTCAGCGCCTGTGAGGGCATTCACCATAGTGGACTTGCCAACGCCCGAGTGGCCGAGCATGACGGTGACCTTGCCGTCAAGGTGATGGCGGAGCTGCGCGACCGCTTCACGGTCCAGACGGGCAGACAGCCCGTCATCCGAGCGGGCATCGATTCCTGAAGCCGCTGAGTCAGCGGTGCGGCTGATAATTACCGGAAAATCCAGATGGCGGTAGTTGGCCAGCAGCTCTGCCGGGTCCTTGACGTCGGCTTTGGTGACCAGCAGCAAGGGGTCGATGCCGGCGTCGTATGCAGCCACCAGGGCCCGGTCTATGAAACCTGTCCGCGGCTCCGGGTTGGCCGCTGCAACCACGATGACAAGCTGATCGGCATTGGCCACCACGGCGCGCTCGATGGGGTCAGTATCGTCTGCGCTGCGGCGCAGGAGTGTTTTGCGGTCTTGAATCCTGACCAGTCGTGCCAGCGTGTCAGGCTCTCCTGAAACGTCTCCAACGAGGGAAACAAAGTCTCCAGCCACCACTGGGGAGCGGCGAAGCTCCCTGGCGCGGGCGGCCACCACCGTCCGTTCATTCCCTGAGTCTTCGCCCACGACCGCTGTGTACCTGCCCCGGTCTACCGTGATGATCCTGCCGGTGACGGCGTCGTCGTGGCTGGGACGGTCCTTGGTGCGGGGGCGGGAGCCCTTTTTGTTCGGACGGATCCGGACATCGGACTCGTCCCAGGACTCAGTGCTGCGTGCCACCGTTGGAAGCCTCTTCCCGGGCGTGCCGTGGTCCACGACGTGTGGCGGAGCCGGAGTCAGGTCCCTGTGCCAGCATGTCAGTCCACATCTGCGGAAACTCAGGCATGGTCTTCGCCGTCGTGGCGATATCTTCGACTTCCACGCCAGGGACGGCGAGACCCACAATGGCCCCGGCCGTCGCCATACGGTGGTCAGCGTAGCTGTGGAAAATGCCCGGATGGAGCGGAGTGGGCCGAATGAGCAGGCCGTCCGGTGTTTCCTCGACGTCTCCACCAAGCCCGTTGATCTCGCTGACCAAAGCAGCAAGGCGGTCCGTTTCATGGCCCCGCAGGTGCGCGATGCCGCTGAGCCTGGACGGACCCGTGGCAAGTGCACAGAGCGCGGCAACCGTTGGGGCAAGCTCGCTCGTGTCGCTGAATTCGACGCCCTTGATTTCGGTCCCACCGGTGACGGTCAAGGTACCGTCCTCCAGGCTGACGGTTGCGCCGAATGCCGGGAGGATGCTGCGCCACATATCGCCAACCTGCGTGGTGCCCTCGGGCCAGTTGGGAATCCGTACCGTTCCACCCGTGGCCACTGCAGCCGCGAGGAAAGGCCCGGCGTTGGACAGGTCCTGTTCGATCCTTTGGTCGAAGGCGCTGATGGGGCCGGGGGAGACGACCCAGTGATTTGGGCGGGAGTCGTCCACTGAGACGCCTACGCCGCGCAGTGCTGCCACCGTCATGTTGATGTGGTCAAGGCTGGGGACAGGCGCGCCAACGTGTTCCAGGTGGAGGCCTTCAGCGAACCGGGCTCCCACGAGCAGCAGCGCAGACACAAACTGTGAGGAGGCGCTGGCATCAACAACCAGGTGCCCGCCGCGAACCTGTCCCGTCCCTTCAACCTTGAACGGCAGGGACGACGGCGGCTCGTTTGTTTCGCCGCTGACTGTCACGCCCAGCGAGGTAAGAGCCGTGATGATGGTGCCCATGGGCCGCACGCGTGCATGCGGGTCCCCGTCGAAGAGGGTGCCGCCGTTGCGCAGCGCCGCGAGCGGGGGAACGAAACGCATCACTGTACCCGCGAGGCCGCAATCTATAGAAGCCTCCCCGGCGGCGTCGGATCCGGTGATGGGCGATACTTCAAGGTCGGGGCCGAATACGCTGTCTCCGGGAACCTCGGTGATAATGGCTCCCAGCTGGCGCAGGGCCTGGATCATCAATGCAGAATCGCGTGAGTGGAGCGGGGCACGCAGCCTTGAAGGACCATCAGCAAGTGCTGCCAGGACAAGGTACCTGTTGGTCAGGGACTTTGAGCCTGGTACTGCAACTGTGGCGTCAACCGGGCGGGCTGCGTAGGGCGCCGGCCAGTGGTGGCCGGGGTCAGCCGAGAGGGGGGCAGCGTGAGCGGCTGAGGTGATTCCGGTCATACTGCTTTATGCTCCCGCTGCATGGTCTACGGCCTTGCGAACTGCTTTGTCTGCACGCTTCAGCTGCTTACCTGTGGTTTTCCTGGCATCTGCGGCCAGATGCCCCGCGCCTTTCCGCGCGTCCGCGGCGAGGTGTTCGGCGCGCCACGCCAGGCTCGGCTTGCCTGCAGTATCCACTGACGCCAAGAGGACCCCTCCGGTCAGCGTCATGTTCTTCAGCAACTGATTACGACGGGACTGGCGGCCTTCCTTGGAACTGATGTCGGCGCTGCGCCATTCCACGAAGGCGTTCAAGGCTGAAATGACAGCAAGGACAGCAGCCGCCATCCGTGCGGACTTTCCGAGGGCGAAGCAGAGGCCCGCCCCTACCTGGGTACCGCCGATCAGCCGGGCCAGGAGTCTTTCATCTGCAGGGAACGGGAGGGATTCAGAAGCACGTCGAAGCAGGGGAGACAACTGTGCGGCAGTATCATCCGCATTCTTGAGCTTATCCACGCCAGCAAGGACAAAACTGGATGCCAGCATGGGCCGGGCGAGAAAACGGACAAAGGACATGAATTTCCTCCTGGATGGACGAGCCGCGCAATCTCCGCGGGGGAACCGGTTCTAGTCTTGCACTTTTGTGGAATATTTGCCTGCCACCCGTCGTTGTGAAATGCAGG
Organism: Arthrobacter sp.; assembly: GCF_031179985.1. Lineage (GTDB taxonomy): Bacteria > Actinomycetota > Actinomycetes > Actinomycetales > Micrococcaceae > Arthrobacter. The sequence continues at coordinate 34,604 of NZ_JAPSHJ010000009.1, forward strand.
CCTGTATCGCTCCGGTCAGGCACCGCGTAGTGGCTTGACCGGTCTGACCGGAAGCATGGACGTCCCCCGGATTCATTGACGTCCGGACACAGAGTGGAGAGCAAGTTTGAGTTTGGTAAAGGACGACATCAACCTGCTGAGTCCTGCACAGGAGTGGGAAGCAGGCGCTGCTGCATACCCGGGCAAGCGGAAGGTAACAGTAGACTTGACTGCAATGAGCACCCTGGATCCGGCCGTAGCGGCCATGTACGAGGCAGTCGGAAACGATGCCACACCCGCAGCCCTGGCCGCGGCAGGTGAAGAGGCCGGGCAGCCGGCCCCTGAACCGGAAGTGGATGTCGAATCCGAATCGGCTGAGGAGCGGCGGCTCCGTTTTGAGCGCGACGCCATGCAGTATGTCGATCAGCTTTACTCCGCTGCGATGCGGATGGCGCGGAACCCCGCCGATGCGGAGGACCTCGTCCAAGAGGCCTATACCAAGGCTTTTTCGGCGTTCCATCAGTACAAGCCGGGAACCAACCTGAAGGCCTGGCTGTACCGGATTCTGACGAATACCTACATCAACCTCTACCGCAAAAGGCAGCGCGAACCCCTGCAGTCCAACACGGACACTATCGAAGACTGGCAGTTGGCACGGGCTGGGTCCCACACCTCAACGGGTTTGCGCTCGGCCGAGGTTGAAGCGCTTGACCATCTTCCGGATTCGGACGTCAAGCGGGCGCTTCAGGCGATACCCGAGGAGTTCCGGTTGGCCGTTTATTTTGCGGACGTTGAAGGCTTCGCGTACAAGGAAATTTCAGACATCATGAACACCCCGATCGGGACGGTTATGTCCCGACTTCACCGTGGCCGGAAGATGCTGCGCGATATGCTCGCGGACTATGCCGCAGAGCGGGGTTTTAAAGCCGCGGGGGAATCCACCCCGGCGCCCGGAAGTGACACACAGGAGAACAGGATATGAGCGACTGCCAAGGATTGGGCGACTGTGATGACGCCCGGATGGAACGCATTTATGAGTACCTCGACGGTGCGCTGACGCGTGACGACGTTGCAGAGATCAAGAACCACTTGGACGACTGCTCAGAATGCCTTGAGCAGTACGACCTCGAGTGCGTTATCCGTAACATGGTGAAGCGTTCGTGTACTGAATCGGCTCCCGAGAACCTCAAGAATTCCATCCTGGACCGGATCCACGGGATTCGTCCGGTCGACGCCTAGCGGCCTCTCCAAAAACAGCAAAAGCTTCGGGCCCCGGAAACCATGTGGATTCCGGGGCCCGAAGCTTTAAGCTTTTGTTCCAAGCCGTGGCTTAGGTGTTGGGGCGCTTCCCGTGGTTAGCGCCGCCACGCTTACGGTCACGACGTTTACGTGCACGTTTGCTCATAGCTGGCCTCCTTACTATCGGTACTCAAAAGAGCTGCCCTCAAGTCTCCCATAAAGCGGGACTGGCCGCGAACCGGCGGACACTACTCCTGCAATGAATTCTTGATTGCGATCTCCGCCTGGTCCAGGACAGTCCTGACGGTTTCCAGGGTCACCGGAGTAATGGGGTTGGAGCTGGCATGAAGCCTGAGCTCCACCCGCAGCTCGTCCCTGAAGGATTGAAGCATCATCTCGGCTTCTTTGAGCAGGGGGTCATAGCCAGATGGCTTGCGTTCGGCACGGGCGAACAGATCACCGGACTGGGCGCTGGAACGGGCTGCCTCCGCAGTGGCCGCAAGGTCTGCCCGTAGCCCACGCATGTTATTGCGGATGTCCGTACGCAGGTTGTCTGCGAGACGCCGGACTGAGGCGGAAATGTCATTCTCCACATCAGCAAGCTTGTCCCGGCGTCCATTAAGCTCACCAAGCCCGGCCGTTGTGATGCTGTACTTGGTGCGCCGGCCCTGCGTCTCTGTTGCCACCAGGCCCTCTTCCTCAAGCTTGGCCAGCCGCGGATAGATGGTCCCGGCGCTGGGCGAATAGGTGCCGCCGAAACGGTCACTGAGCGCCTTGATGAGTTCATAGCCATGTTTGGGTCCGGACTCCAGCAGTGCCAGAAGATAGAGGCGTAAGGCGCCGTGGGCGAAGACCGGAGGCACTAGACCGCTGCTTCTGAACCTGCTGGCGACAGGCTGTGAAGAATGTGAACACTGCCTGATACCGAGTTCGTCCTGACGAGCATAAGCCGTGAATCGGGTCCCGCGATGGCCTCCACCTTACCGCCAGGCTGGGAGTACTGCCGGTCATCGATAGTCACGGCTCCGCTCGCGGACTTGGCGATGATATCCACGCCCACATCCTGGGGCAGCCGGACGGTCAGATCACCGGAGATGGAGTTCGCGCCGAAATCGCTGGTGAACCCGTTGAGGTCGAAGCTCATATCTCCGCTGACAGTGTTCGCACGAATGTGGCTGAAGTGCCCTGAGGCTGTCGCTTCCCCGGACACGCTCTTGGCAGTCAGGACGCCGGTGTGGTTCCGCGCTATCACCTCACCGCTGACAGTATTGATGTGCAGCTCGCCAGACGTCGCGTCGGCCATGACTGAGCCGCGCACAGTAGCGAGCCGGGTTTGCTTGCCTGTTCCTGACACCAGGCCGTCGCCGCTGACTGTCCCTGCTTCCACCTGAACGCCCTCCGGCAGGGCGATGCTGATAACCACTGAATTGCTGCTGTTGTGGTTGACTGCGCCCATCAGGTTCTTGAACCAGCCCTGAGGCCCGTGAAGTTGATGCCTGACTTCCAGCCTGCCATTCACGAGACTTACTGCGACAGGATCACCGTGAACCTCGGAAATCTCGATCCGGCTCACAGCTTCATCGTGGCAAACCACGTCGAAGCGACCGCCAACGATTCCCAGCTTAAGCGAGGTGACGCCGTCGACGTCGATGGTCTGAGGGCCGGTAACGGTCCAGCTGTTCTCTGTACTGCTGTTCTCTGTCATGACTCCTCCAACTCACGATATATCGTGTCGTTACGATATATCGCGATCCTTTGGAGTGCAACAGCCGACGGGCTGCTACTCCGGAGTGGCAAGACCCAGCCACTGGAACCACCCACGGTGCAGTACCAGCCAAGCCATCAATCCATAACCGGACTGGCCTGGAGTCCCGCCGTTGGCAGCAAGATCCTGACGCCACTGCTCGTGGTTCAGCAACGGCGAGAACGTATCCACATAGAGATGCTTGCGCCGGGTTGTTACATCGGCAAAGGCCGTATTGAGGTCACTCAGCCGCCTGTTTTGTCCGGGATCAAGCGAGGGCGGTGGTCCAACGACAAAGACTTCGATGTTGTTTTGAGTGGCGGCGTCCAGGATGTTCGCAAGATTGAGCCGGCTTCTGGCAGTGGAAAGACCGAACTCCACGTCCCTGCCGGATAAGCCGATCACGAGCCGGTTTTCATGGTGCTCGCTGAACCGGCGTGCCGCTTCCGCCAGCCACCGCGATGCCAACCCTTCAGTTCCTTCCTGAGGGCAGGGGAGGGAGTAGCATTCAACGGCCACGCCGTCCTGTGGAGTGCGGGCAAGAACGCGCCCCAGCCAGCCAAGAGCCCTCGGGTCACCAAGTCCGGCCAGCAACTCATCTCCAACAGCCGCTATGCGCAGCTTCCTGTCTTCCACTACTACCTCTTTACCTCGGCGATGACGTCAGGATTTGCCCTTGGTCCGACAGACAATTATCGGACAACTACCAGTGACTCACAGCCGCGGTGGGCGGCGTGTCCATTAAGCAGAACTGCCCGGCCGTGCGTCGGTTGTTTCGACGACCAGCCGGGCAGCAAGTGAACCTACTTGCGGGCGAAAGCCTGCTTGAGGAGCGTGTCCTGCTCCGCTGCATGGCGTTTCATGGAACCCGCTGCCGTGGAAGCGGACGCCGGGCGGGAGACCAGGCGCACCCTGCGGTCCAAAGCCTCAGGAAGGTTCAGTCCCATGAACGGCCAAGGACCCTGGTTGGCGGGCTCGTCCTGTGCCCACACCACTTCGGCGTTGGGGTACTTGGCGAGCTCGGCAGCGATCTCAGCATGAGGCAGCGGATACAGCTGCTCCACGCGGACGATCGCCGTCGTCGAATCTGCCGTCTTCTGCCTGGTGGCGAGGAGATCGTAGTACAGGCGACCCGAGACCAGCAGCACGCGCTCGACGGCGTCGCCCTGGAGATTTTCGTGGTCGCTGATAACAGGCCGGAAGGCTCCTGTGGTGAAGTCCTCCACAGCCGATGCCGCACCCTTCAAGCGAAGGAGCTGCTTGGGAGTGAAGATGATCAGCGGCTTGCGCGGCCTGCTGTAGGCCTGGCGGCGCAACAGGTGGAAATGGGACGCCGCCGTGGTGGGGTTTGCCACGATCATGTTCTCTTCGGCACACATCTGCAGGAAGCGCTCGATGCGGGCTGAGGAGTGGTCCGGGCCCTGACCTTCGTAGCCATGCGGCAGCATGAGGACGAGCGAAGAACGCTGGCCCCATTTCTGCTCGGCGGAGGAAATGAACTCGTCGATGATCGTCTGGGCGCCGTTGACGAAGTCTCCGAACTGAGCCTCCCACAACACCAGCGCATCCGGACGCTCAACCGAGTAGCCGTATTCGAAGCCCATTGCCGCGTATTCCGACAGCAGGGAGTCGTAGATCCACAACTTGGCCTGGCTGTCCGAGAGGTTGCCCAACGGCAGCCATTCGTTGCCGTTTGCCCTGTCGTGGAAGACTGCGTGACGCTGTACAAAAGTGCCACGACGGGAGTCCTGGCCGGCCAGGCGGACGGGCACACCCTCCATGATCAGCGAGCCGAAGGCCGCAATCTCGCCGAAGCCCCAGTCGATGCCACCTTCACGGGACATCTGCTCGCGCTTTTCAAGCAGCTGCTTGAGCTTTGCGTGGACAGTGAACCCATCGGGAATCTCCAGGTGGGCCTTGCCGATCCGTGCCAGCGTCTCCGGTGAAATCGCGGTCGATGCCGGGGCGTTGGTGCCGAAGTCGGCCTGCTGAGCCTGCGGCCGCTCGATATCGGACACTGCGGCAGAGTCGGCAGTGATGATCGGGATAGGGGATGTTTGCGCTGCATGGGTCTCAGCGAACACGCGCTCAAGGCGCTCCTGGTAGTCGCGGAGCAGCTGCTCGGCTTCTTCCTCAGTGATGTCCCCACGGCCGATGAGCGACTCCGTGTAAAGCTTGCGCACGGAACGCTTGGCTTCGATCAGGTTGTACATCAGGGGCTGGGTCATTGAGGGGTCGTCGCCCTCGTTGTGACCGCGGCGGCGGTAGCACACCATGTCGATGACGACATCCTTGTGGAACCGCTGGCGGAACTCGTACGCGAGCTGACCGATCCGGACCACGGCTTCGGGATCGTCACCATTTACGTGGAATACCGGAGCCTGGATCATCTTGGCTACGTCGGTGGAGTACGTGGAGGACCGCGAGGACGAGGGAGCCGTGGTAAAGCCAACCTGGTTGTTGACCACTACGTGGATGGTTCCACCGGTGCGGTACCCGCGGAGCTGGGACAGGTTGAGGGTTTCAGCCACAACGCCCTGGCCGGCGAAGGCAGCGTCGCCGTGAATCATGATGGGCAGCACGGGGAATGCCTCACCCTGGTCCAGGCGGTCCTGCTTGGCCCGGACGATGCCTTCCAACACCGGGTCAACAGCTTCGAGGTGGGACGGGTTGGCGGCGAGGTAGACCTTGGTCTCCTTGCCGTTGTCCGAGGTGAACGTACCCTCGGTACCCAAGTGGTACTTGACGTCGCCAGAGCCCTGTACGGACCGCGGGTCCTGGGTGCCTTCGAATTCGCGGAAGACCTGGGCGTAGGTCTTGCCTGCAATATTCGTCAGCACATTGAGACGGCCACGGTGGGCCATGCCAATTGCCACCTCGTCCAGCTCGTCGTCAGCGGCATCCGAGATGATGGCGTCCAGCAGCGGGATCAGCGATTCGCCGCCTTCCAGCGAGAAGCGCTTCTGGCCAACGAATTTGGTCTGCAGGAAGGTTTCGAAAGCCTCGGCTGCATTCAGCTTCGACACAATCCGGAGCTGCTCTTCGCGGCTGGGCTTGGAGTAGGGGTGCTCGAGCTGGTCCTGGAACCACTTGCGCTCGGCAGGCTCCTGGATGTGCATGTATTCGATGCCGGTGGTGCGGCAGTAGGCGTCCCGGAGCACACCAAGGATGTCGCGGAATTTCAGCTGCGGCTTGCCGCCGAAGCCGCCAGTGGGCCATTCCCGGTCCAGATCCCAAAGGGTCAGTCCATAGGTCAGGACATCGAGGTCAGGATGCTTGCGCTGCACGTATTCCAGCGGATCCGTGTCTGCCATCAGGTGGCCACGGACGCGGTAGGAGTGGATCAGCTGCTGAATCCTGGCGACCTTGTTGATCTGGTCGGCAGGGTCAATCTGCAGGTCCGGGCTCCAGCGTACGGGCTCGTAGGGGATGCGCAGGGCTTCGAAGATCTCGTCGTAGAAGTTCTGGGCGCCGAGCAGGAGTGAGTGGACCAGTTTGAGGAACTCGCCGCTGCCCGCACCCTGGATGACCCGGTGGTCATAGGTGGACGTCAGGGTGAGTACCTTGCTGATGGCGTTCTGGGCGATGATTTTCTCGCTCGCGCCCTGGAACTCGGCCGGGTAGTCGAGGGCGCCAACGCCAATGATGGCCGCCTGGCCCTTGGACAAACGCGGAACCGAGTGAACGGTTCCGATGCCACCGGGATTGGTCAGTGAAACCGTGGTCCCGGAGTGGTCGTCAGCCGTGAGCTTTCCGGCGCGGGCACGCTTGATGAGGTCTTCGTAGGTGTGCCAGAACTCCGAGAAGTTCAGGGTCTCAGCCTTCTTGATGTTCGGCACCATAAGAAGGCGGGTGCCGTCAGGCTTGGGCATGTCGATGGCGATGCCGAAGTTCACGTGCGCGGGCTGTACCGCTACGGGCTTGCCGTCCACCTCGTCGTAGTAGACGTTCATTGAGGGGAACTGGGACAGGGCGCGGATTACCGCGTACCCGATCAGGTGGGTGAAGGAGACCTTGCCGCCCCTGGCGCGGGCCAGGTTGGAGTTGATGACCACGCGGTTGTCGATCAGGAGCTTCGCGGGAATGGCGCGGACGCTGGTGGCCGTGGGGACCTCAAGGCTCGTGACCATGTTCGAGGCGATGGCCTTGGCGGGACCCCGAAGGACGGAGACGACATCTTCCTCTGGTGCTGTCGGAGCCTTGATGTTCTTGGGCAGCTGCGCCGGAATCGGGGCCGAGCCGCTCGTCGCCTCGGGCTTTTTGGAACCGTCGCGGGCAATCGTCGCGGGAGCCTTCTTCGCGGCAGGTGCCGCAGGAGGGGCGGTTTCCGCCTGCTGGGGAGCCTGCTGGGCGGGAGCGCCAGGAGCGGGTGCAGCCGGCGCCGGTGCCGCTGCAGGGGGCGCTACAACTGGAAGTTCACGGGTTTCGGGGTGGGCCGGAGCAGTCGCTCCGGAGGTCCCGTTGGTGGAAGAACCTTCACCGGCGTCAAAGGATTCAAACAGAGGCCACCACTTGGCGTCGACCGCGTTTTTGTCCTGTTGGTAACGCTCGTACAGTTCGTCCACGAGCCACTCGTTTCCGCCAAATTCCTCTGGTAGACGGTGGCTAGGCTGCTCTGGCACTTGAAATACGCCTCTTCCATGAGTTTGATTTCCTCTGGTTTGCGACATGCGGCAGCACAACACCACAGCACAACAATCGAACCAGTCTCTGCGTCCTATGAACCCAGACCTCTGCCAGTCTAGTGACGATCATTGGTTAACTGCCAATAAGGGTGATCCAAATCATGAAGTGACGGAATGATTGCTTCACATCCCCTCCAACAGGGCTGCCAATGCACTTCCCTCCTCGCCTAGACTCGCACCCGGGATCCCTTTCAGAAGGAGCAACAGTGCGTTTTCTCAATGAGCCCTCTACTGACCTCACCTACTCCGACGTCTTCCTGGTACCGGCGCGTTCAACGGTCACCTCCAGGCTCGATGTGGACCTTGCCGCCGATGACGGGACAGGATCCACCATTCCCCTGGTGGCTGCCAACATGACCGCCGTGACCGGGAAGCGCATGGCGGAAACGATGGCGAGGCGCGGGGGATTGGCTGTCCTGCCGCAGGATGTCCCCCTCAACGTCCTGCGTGAAGTCACCTCCTGGATCAAAACCCGCCACACGATCTTTGAAACTCCGGTGGTCCTTTCCCCGTCCGCGACTGTCATCGACGCGTTGCACCTGATGGGCAAGCGTCCTCATGGGGCAGTGGTGGTAGTCGACGACGACGGCGGTGTGACCCGAGTTGTCAGGGCAGCCGACTGCGAGGGGCAGGACCGCTTCGCGTCCCTGGCTTCGGTGGCGCGTGTCCAGCCGGTGGTGCTCGACGCAGGGCACTTCCGCGCGGACCGCCAGCATGCCCTGCGCAACGCCTTCGAGGCCATGGCGGCAGCAGGGACGGACTTCGCACCAGTCCACGACGGCGGTGTGCTGGCCGGCGCGCTGACACGCAAGGGTTCCCTGCGATCCACGCTTTACCGGCCCTCCCTGGACGGTAAGGGCAAGCTCAAGGTAGCTGCCGCCGTCGGAATTAACGGAGACGTGGCGGGCAGGGCTGCGGAACTGATTGATGCCGGCGTTGACGTGATTGTCATTGATACCGCGCATGGTCATCAGGAGAAAATGTTTGATGCCCTGGCTGCCGTCAGGAATGTGACGTCCGGCTTGCCATTGGTGGCAGGCAACGTGGTGACTGCTGAGGCCACCCGTGAGCTGCTAGGGGCAGGGGCGGACATTGTGAAGGTAGGGGTCGGACCGGGAGCGATGTGCACTACCCGGATGATGACTGCCGTCGGACGGCCCCAGTTCTCCACTGTCCTCGAATGTGCGGCAGCGGCGCGTGCCGCCGGCGGGCGTATTTGGGCCGACGGCGGTGTCCGGTACCCCCGCGATGTGGCACTGGCGCTCGCCGCGGGAGCCAGCCAGGTGATGATCGGCTCCTGGTTCGCGGGCACGCACGAGAGCCCCGGTGATCTTCAACCCGATGCGAGCGGCAGGCTCTATAAGGAGAGCTTCGGCATGGCGTCGGCAAGGGCTGTCCAGAACCGGAACCAGCGCGAAGGCGCCTTTGAGAAGGACCGCAAGGCGCTTTTCGAGGAAGGCATTTCGACTTCCCGAATGTACCTGGACCCGCTACGGCCTGGAGTTGAGGACCTGCTGGATCTCATCACGGCAGGCCTGAGGAGCTCGATGAGTTATGCCGGTGCAGCCGATCTCGAAGGTTTTAGGGAAAGGGCCGTCGCGGGTATCCAGTCCGCCGCCGGGTACGAGGAAGGACGGCCGGTATCCCAGAGCTGGTGACGGCTGGCGAGGCCGAGCCGGTGGCCGGGGCTCCTGTAGACTGGAATCCTTATGGACAGTAAATCTAGGTGCCGGCCTGGGGGCTGTCAGCGGAGCGCGAATCACAGTTCCGCCAAAGCCACCCGAAGAGCCGGCAAACCCCGTTCACGCGCCCATCGATCTCCGCTGACTGTGAGTCCTGGCGGAATGCAGGAAACAGGCTCGGCTTCTGCTGACCATCCTCCGCCGGGCAGATACTGCCAGTCCTGTGCGCGAGCACTTCCCCTGTTGAGGTCATCGTCAGTGTCAGTGCCTGAGATGCCCAAAAGCGTCCCGCTCCGTCATGAGGCTGATTGCTGAATGGAGTGGTTACTTCTTATTGCCGGCTTCCTCCTTATCCTGGGCACTGGTTTTTTTGTCGCCGTCGAATTTTCGCTGGTGGCCCTTGACCAGTCGACGGTCCAGCGGGCCGTGGACAGCGGCGACACCGGCGCTATACCGCTGCTGAAATGCCTCAAGTCCCTGTCCACTCAACTGTCCAGCTGTCAGCTGGGCATTACACTCACCACCCTTCTTACCGGCTACGTGATGGAACCCTCGGTGGGAACACTCCTTGAGGTTCCCCTCGCGGCGTTGGGGCTCGCCCCTGCCGCAGTGGCGTCATTGTCCCTGGTCCTGGCCATGGCATTTGCCACCCTGTTGTCGATGCTGATCGGCGAACTGGTCCCGAAGAACATGGCAATAGCCCTCTCTCTTCCGGTCGGCAAGGCGCTGGCCCGTCCCCAGCTGGTTTTCACGGCGATTTTCAAACCAGCCATTGTTGTGCTCAACGGGTTCTCCAACAGGGTTCTCAATATTTTCGGGCTGGAGGCGAAAGAAGAAATTTCCGGAGCACGAACCCCTGCCGAGCTGGCATCCCTCGTTCGCCGCTCGGCTGACATGGGAACGCTGGATGCGGGAACCGCCAACTTCGTGGCCCGGACGTTGAACTTCTCCGGACGATCCGCTGCCGACGTCATGACTCCCCGCATCCGTGTTGAAACGATTGCCGCCGATCAGCCGGTCACCGACATCCTGGAGGCGGCGCGCCGCACCGGGTACTCGCGTTTCCCCGTCATCGGAGATTCCCCGGACGATATCCGCGGCCTTGTCCACGTCAAGAAGGCCATCGCCGTTCCGTCCACCCGGCGCAAGAAGCTCGAGGCCGGCGCCATTATGACGGACGTTCTACGGGTACCGGAGACCATTCACCTGGATGCGCTGCTCGCTGAATTGCGGGAAGGGAACATGCAGCTCGCTGTGGTGCTGGATGAATATGGCGGAACCGCCGGTATTGCCACCCTTGAGGACCTGGTGGAAGAGATCGTGGGAGAAGTCTCTGACGAACACGACAAAGTCAGGCCCGGACTGCTTCAAAGTGCATCCGGTGACTGGTACTTCCCAGGACTTTTGCGCCCGGATGAGCTCTCCGAGCAGATCCCGGGGCTCTCTGTCCCGGATGAATCTGCCTACGAAACGGTGGCCGGCTACGTCATGAGCCAACTCGGGCGCATCGCCTCCGTCGGGGACACCGTTGACGTCGACGGCGGGACACTGACAGTGACGCGGATGGACGGCCGGCGGATCGACAGGATCTGTTTCAAACCGGGCCCCGTCCGGGATAAGGAACATGCCGCAGGGCAGGGGGGCAAGGCATGAGCGACTGGGCAGGAATTTTGTGGCTCGTTGTGCTGCTCATGGGCAACGCCTTCTTTGTTGCGGCCGAGTTCGCAGTCATGTCAGCCCGGCGCAGCCAGATAGAGCCGTTGGCTGAGCAGGGTTCCAGGCGTGCCCAGACAACACTGCGCGCGATGGAAAACGTCTCCCTGATGCTGGCTTGTGCCCAGCTGGGGATCACGGTGTGTTCGCTGCTGATTCTCCTGGTGGCAGAGCCCGCCATCCATCATCTGCTGGCCGAACCGCTGCACGCGCTGGGGGTTCCCGTTGAGGTCGCCGACGTTGGCGCCTTCACCATTGCGCTGCTGGCTGTAACGTTCCTCCACGTGACCTTCGGCGAGATGGTGCCGAAGAACATTTCCGTTTCGGTGGCTGACAAAGCTGCTCTGTTGCTGGCGCCGCCGCTGATGTTCATTGCGCGTTTGGTCGATCCGGTTATCCGGGTATTGAACTGGGCAGCAAACCACATTCTGAGACTGCTCCGGATTGAGCCTAAGGACGAAGTGACGTCCTCCTTTACCTTGGAGGAGGTCCAGTCGATTGTGCAGGAGTCCACCCGTCACGGTCTTGTGGACGACAATGCCGGCCTTATCACCGGAGCTTTGGAATTCTCTGAATACACTGCCGGCGACATCATGGTGCCCTTGGACAAGCTGGTAATGATGAAGCCCGGCGCCACACCGGTGGACTTCGAGAAGGCTGTCAGCCGGACGGGCTTCTCGCGCTTCCCGATGGTGGACGACGACGGCATGCTCTCGGGCTATCTCCACATCAAGGACGTTCTGTCGATTCCAGAGGCCGGCTACCGGTATCCGATAGCAGAAGGCCGCATCAGGTCTTTGGCAAATCTCTCTGCGGACGATGAGATCGAGAAGGCGATGTCAGTGATGCAGCGGACAGGCTCGCATCTGGCCCGTGTGATCGGACCTGACGCTCAGACCCAGGGGGTGCTGTTCCTCGAGGACGTGATCGAACAGCTTGTGGGCGAGATCCGCGACGCGACGCAGGCCACCGGGATACGCCGTCTGGGCCAGCAGGAGGGCGGGTAACTCCTTCCGGTCCGGCTTGCGGATGGACCCATAAGGGCCTAAATAGGAATCATTCCCATTTAGCGTTAGACTTTTCGGGTTGCTAATGCTCCTGATTCTCATCGACTAGATCCGAGGCCTACCTGTGCGTCATTTCGTCCTTCGTCCCTCCCTGGCAGCCGTTGCCGGACTTGGTCTCCTGCTGACCGGATGTGCCGGGGCGCCGTCGAGCGCTCCTTCCCAGTCCGCTGACGGGACCATCGAGGTCGTCGCTTCCACCAACGTATACGGCGATATCGTCAGCGACATCGGCGGCGACAAAGTCCACGTCACCTCGATCATTACGCGCACCAGCCAGGATCCCCACTCCTACGAGGCCACCACGCAGGACAAGCTGGTCATTTCGAAGGCGCAGGTGGTTGTCCAGAACGGCGGCGGCTACGACGATTTCATCCACAAGCTGGCCGACGACAGCAAGATCGCCGAGGACAACATCATCACCGCAGTCGATGTCTCCGGCCTGGCACCGGAGGAGGAGGAAGCGCATGCCTCCGAAAGCCCGACGGGAACAGCAACTGAGTCCGCTCATGAGCATGAACACGAGCACGGAGAGTTCAACGAGCACGTCTGGTACAGCTTTGACGCCATGTCCAAGCTGGCAGACGCCGTTGCCGCCAAACTCTCAACCATCGATTCCGCATCTGCAAGCACCTTCCAGGCCAACGCCGAGTCGTTCAAGAAGGAACTCTCCGGACTGCAGGACAAACTGGCGGCCGTAAAAGCCAGCGCAGACGGGGAGCCGGTAGCTATCACAGAGCCGGTTCCCGGCTACCTGCTGGAATCGGCTGGACTGGTGAACAAGACCCCGGAAGAGTACAGCGCTGCCATCGAGGAAGGTACTGACGTCCCCGCGTCGGTCCTCCAGGAAGCCACCGCACTGGTATCTTCCGGTGACGTCAAGCTCCTTGCGTACAACCTGCAGACTGAGGGGCCGCAGACCGAAGTGCTGAAGAAGGCTGCTGAAGGTGCCGGAGTACCTGTGGTTGATTTCAGTGAGACGCTGCCTGACGGCAAGTCGTACCTGCAGTGGATGTCGGATAACGTCGACAACGTTACTAAGGCCGTCAACAAGTAGATTCCGGTACGTCCGGCCCGCCTTCCGGCCATCACCATCGTCAATACGTCCTAAGATAATCAGGACAGAGTCACCGCGTGCAGCGCCCGTTGAGTGCCTATCTGGCCAGTTACAGGCTTTTATCCATAGCGGAACCAGACTCACCCTGAATTGAGGAACAGACACGTTGAAACCGGTAGTGAGTCTGCGCGGCGCCTCCCTTGCCTTTGGAAAAAGGACGCTGTGGGAGAACCTCGACCTCGATATCAAGCCCGGCGAGTTCTTTGCTGTCCTCGGTCCCAACGGGAGCGGAAAGACCAGCTTCCTCAAGGTGCTGCTCGGACTGCAGCAGCTTCACTCCGGAACTGCCACGCTGGGTGGCCATCCTGTGGAGCGCGGGAGCCGGATGATCGGGTACATCCCGCAACAGAAGTCCTTCGCACCGGACACGCCCCTTCGGGCACGGGACCTGGTGGGGCTCGGTGTGGATGGGGACCGGTGGGGAGTACGCCTCGGGGCAGCGAAGGTTAACCGCAGGATTGATCAGCTGCTGGCCCAGGTAGGGGCATCCGACTACGCCAATGTGCCCGTCGGGCAACTGTCAGGCGGGGAGCAACAGCGGCTGAGGGTGGCCCAGGCGCTCGCTACCGAGCCCAGAGTGCTGCTGTGCGACGAGCCGCTGCTTTCGCTGGACCTGCATCATCAGCAGGCGGTGAGCTCACTGATCAATGACCAGTGCCACGAGCAGGAGAGCGCCGTGGTGTTTGTCACGCATGAAATAAACCCCATTATCGATTACGTGGACCGGGTCCTCTACCTGGCTGGCGGACAGTTCAGGGTGGGTACTCCGCACGAAGTGATGACTACCGAAGTGCTTTCCGAGCTTTATGACAGCCACGTGGAAGTCATGCACCTGAATGGCAGGATCGTCGTCGTGGGGCTACCGGATGCCACTACCCACCACCACGACGAACATTCGCTGGCCGGAGAGGGGGTCTGAATGGACTTCCAGGAAATTCTGCGTTCGGTTTTCAACTTCGATAATTACGGCGAACTGCTCGCGCTGGTGCAGAACTCCATTTGGGCCGGTGCGGTCCTTGGACTCCTTGGCGGCCTGGTTGGAACCTTCGTGATGAAACGGGATCTGGCTTTCGCCGTTCACGGTATCTCCGAGTTGTCCTTCGCGGGTGCAGCGTTTGCACTGTTAATAGGGGCGGACATCGTTTTCGGATCCCTGATCGGGTCAGTAGCTGCCGCATTGCTGCTGGGACTGATGGGAGTCAGGGCACGGGACAAGAACTCCATTATTGGTGTCATCATGCCCTTCGGGCTTGGCCTGGGAATTCTTTTCCTGGCACTCTACGAGGGTAGGGCCGCCAATAAATTCGGTCTGCTGACGGGCCAGATTGTCTCTGTCGATACTGTTCAGCTGCAGGCCCTGGCAGGCACGGCCGCCGTCGTGATGGTGGCCCTGGTGCTGATCTGGCGGCCTCTGACCTTTGCCAGCGTGGATCCGGAACTTGCTGAAGCGCGTGGTGTTCCAGTGCGTGGACTCGCCATAGCCTTTATGGTCCTGCTGGGAATCAGTGTTGCCCTGTCCATCCAGGTAGTCGGAGCGCTGCTTGTACTGGCCCTCCTCATCACCCCTGCTGCCGCAGCCCTCCGCGTGACGTCGTCGCCGCGGATGGTCGTCATCCTCAGCGTGGCCTTCGCTGTCACTGCGACGGTCGGTGGCATCCTGCTGGCCCTGGGGGGAAGGATTCCCATCAGCCCCTACGTGACCACGTTGTCGTTCCTGATTTATGTGGCCTGCCGGATCATCGGAGGAGTGCGGGCCCGGCGTGGACTGGTTGGGCGCCGGGTGCAGTCAAGACCGGCACGTGCGGCTTCCCTGCAGGCCTAGTTAGCAGAGCCCGTCTGGGCTTTGCCCTTTGCCTTCGCGGCGGAGCAATCAGGGCACAGACCGTAGATTTCCAACGTGTGGGCCACTTCGGTGAACCCGTGCTCCTTGGCGGTCTGTGCCGCCCACGTCTCAACTGCCGGTGCCTCGATCTCAACAGCCTTGCCGCAGTTCCGGCAGAGCAGGTGATGGTGGTGTTCAGTGACAGCGCACCGCCGGTACACGGCTTCCCCATCACCGCTGCGCAGCACGTCCACCAGTCCCTCGTCCGCAAGCGATTGCAGAATGCGGTAGGCCGTGGCCAATGAAACCGAGGTTCCCTGGTTCTGCAGGATGCGGTAGAGCTCCTGCGTGCTGACGAAGTCGTTGAGCTGATCCAGAGCGGCGCTGACCGCGAGGCGCTGCTTCGTCACCCGCTGTTCTTTTCCAGCTGTGGCGCCCTGTGGCATGGGTTGAACTCGCTTCCCTCAAGGGATGGTGGCAAAGTTCAAGATTACCAGCCGCGGGTTCGTGGACAGGGCGATGCCAAATATCTAGGCTGACCGGATGAAGCTGACCAAATACTCCCACGCCTGTGTCCGCCTCGAAAAGGATGGCCTGGCCCTGGTTCTCGATCCCGGAACCTACTCTGAATCACAACAGGCTTTGGAGGGCGCTCATGCGGTGCTTATCACCCACGAGCACCCGGACCATGTAGACGTTCCGGTGGTGGCAGCTGCACTCAGCGAGAATCATTCACTCCAGCTGCACGCGCCTGCGGGTGTGGCGGCCCGGCTGCGTGAGGAGGCCCCGGCGGCGGGATCACGGATTCACACGGCCGAACCCGGCACCGATTTCCGTGCAGCAGGTTTTGATGTCAAAACGTTCGGCGGCCAGCATGCACTCATCCATCCGCAGATCCCCATCGTCGCAAACGTGGGTTACCTTATCGATTCCAACGTCTACCATCCCGGGGATTCGTTCATCATCCCGGATGGGGTGAGCGTCGGGACACTGCTGGTTCCGATTCACGCGCCGTGGAGCAAGATCGGCGAAGTGGTGGATTTTGTGGTTGGCGTTCGGGCTCCCAAAGCCTTTCCGATCCATGATGCCCTCCTGAACGAAACAGGCCTCGGACTGGTGGAGGGCCATGTGAAGCGTATTGGAGCCAAATACGGCACTGAATACGTTCACCTCTCCAGCGGGGAATCAGTAGAGGTGTAGCCCTCCCGTTTGTACAGCGCGGGCGTCAGTGGATCCCGCCAAGCGCTCCAGACACCGGAATCCCCGCTAAGCGCTCCAGACGCCGGAGTCGAAGAATCTCCGGAGAGTCGTCTCGTGCGGAACAGGGTCGAGCCCTTGCATAGCCAACCACTCCGGGTTGTAGTAGCTGCCCGCATAGCGGTCACCGCCGTCGCACATCAATGACACAACGCTGCCGGTGCGGCCTTCCTGGACCATGGCTGCGATGAGTTGCCATACACCCCAGAGGTTGGTCCCCGTGGAAGGGCCGGCGTGCAGCCCTGCGAGCCCGTGCAGGTGGCGCATGGCGGCGATGGAAGCGGCGTCCGGCACCTGGATCATGTGATCGATGACGCCGGGAACAAAGCTTGGTTCCATGCGCGGCCGCCCGATCCCTTCAATCCGGGAGGGGAGGCCCGTTGCCTTCTCGCCAGCGCTGTCGTGCCAGGCCGGGTAGAAGGCGGAATTCTCGGGATCCACCACGGCCAGGCGGGTCCCGTAACAGTGATAGCGGAGGTACCGGCCGATTGTGGCGCTGGTACCACCCGTTCCTGCTCCCACCACAATCCACGCGGGGATGGGATGCTCCTCGAGAGCCAGTTGCCCGAATATCGACTCGGCAATGTTGTTGTTGCCGCGCCAGTCCGTCGCACGTTCGGCATAGGTGAACTGATCCATGTAGTGGCCCTTGGCGGTGTGAGCCACCTCGGCGGCCGTTGCGTAGACTTCGGAGGCGTGGTCCACGAGGAGGCAGGACCCGCCAAACTGTTCGATGAGCGCTATCTTCTCGGGACTTGTGGTCCGGGCCATCACTGCGATGAAGGGAAGTCCCAGCAGTTGGGCGAAGTACGCCTCGGAGACCGCTGTGCTGCCGCTTGAAGCCTCGACGATGGTGGTGTCTTCCTTGATCCAGCCGTTGACCAGGCCGAACAGGAAAAGGGACCGTGCCAACCGGTGCTTGAGGCTACCGGACCTGTGAGTGGATTCATCCTTGAGGTATAACTGCACGCCCCAGTGCTCCGGCAGGGGCACAGAATAGAGGTGGGTGTCGGCAGACCGGTTGTTCTCGGCGTTGATCCGCCGGACGGCTTCATTTGCCCACGTTCGGTCCGGGCTGAGCGGTTGTTTCACTGCTCCAGCCTACCGGGACCGTGACGTGCCCCTGTGGTTAGAGTGGGGTGGCTGTTACGGGATTCTGAACGAAGGAGATTCGATGAAGACGCTGGTGGACGTGTCCTGGCTGAAGGAGCGGATGGCCGCCGGTGGCCCCGTTGTTCTGCTGGATGTGCGGTGGGCTCTGGGGGACCCGCACGGCCACGAACACTACCTCGAGGAACACATCCCCGGTGCGCTGTATGTGGACCTGCCCACCCAGCTGGCCGCCCCTGCTGATCCCCGGCGGGGACGCCACCCTTTACCGCCGTTGACCCGGTTCCAGGAGTCCGCCCGCAGTTGGGGAATCCGGAACAATGACGTTGTGGTTGCCTACGACGACAGCGGGAACATGGCCGCAGCGCGGCTCTGGTGGCTGCTCAGGTACGCCGGCTTCCCGAACGTCTTCCTGCTCGACGGCGGCCTGACGGCATGGAACGGTGCAGGATTCCCTGTCGAAGGGGGAGACAGGCAGGCCGCGCCCGGCGATGTCACTCTGGCAGAAGGGGCCATGCCGGTCATTGGCTCCGCTGAGGCTTCCCGCTGGCACCAGTCCGGGGTCCTGCTGGACGCCCGCGCGGGGGAGCGGTACCGGGGTGAGTTCGAACCCGTAGACCCACGGGCGGGCCACATCCCCGGTGCGGTAAGTGCACCGGCTACCGGGAATCTCGACGACGACGGGCGCTTCCTTCCCGCGGCGGAGCTCAAGGAGCGTTTTGCCGGCCTTGGCATCGCGCCTGAGGCATCTGTCGCAGTGTATTGCGGCTCAGGCGTTACAGCGGCCCACGAGGTAGCCGCCCTCGAGATTGCCGGGATCACCGCTGCGCTCTTTCCCGGCTCGTTTTCTGAATGGTCCGGCAATTCCGACAACGAAGTGGCAACCGGCCCTGAACCCGGCGGGACGGCCACTAGCCAGACTGTTTGATGACCCTGGTGTTGCCCGGTGATTGGAAATTCTGCCGCTGCCGGGAGTAGCGTCACACTATGACCCCAGGACGCCCCTCTCCGCCGCCCCTCGCCAAGCCGCTGCCACCTCTTGATCCTTCCGCTTCTTCGGCAGATGCCCGGTTGGCTTCCGGTTATGGTGCCCACTCCAGTGACGGAGGCCTCGTCCCGCTGACGGTCTCCCGGCGCCCACCCAAGGAAGATGATGTCGAAATTGCCATCGAATTCTGCGGGCTGTGCCATTCGGATGTGCATGCCACAAGGGGAGAGTGGAGTGCACCGAAGTATCCGCTGGTTCCAGGCCACGAGATTGTGGGACGTGTCAGCGGCGTGGGGTCCGCCGTCGACGACTTCTCCATCGGGGACCTCGTGGGCGTCGGCTGCATGGTGGATTCCTGCCGGGAGTGTGAGAGCTGCCTTGACGGGTTCGAGCAGTACTGCGAGAAGGGTCCGGTTGGCACCTACGGGGCCATCGATTCACGGAACCCTGGCACAATCACGCAAGGCGGTTACTCGTCCTCGGTGGTGGTAGACCGACGCTATGTGCTGAGGGTGCCGGAGAATCTTGACCCGGCAGCCGTCGCACCGCTCCTTTGCGCGGGAATCACTACGTACTCACCGCTGCGGCACTTCGATGTTGAAGAGGGCGACGTCGTGGGCGTCGTGGGCCTCGGCGGACTCGGGCACATGGCCGTCAAGCTCGCCAAGGCCATGGGAGCCCAAGTAAAGGTCTTCACCACTTCTGAAGCCAAGGTTGCGGCAGCCAAGGAGCTGGGGGCAGACGACGTCATTCTGTCCCGCGATGAAATCGCCATGAAAGCGGCCGCCGGAAGCATCGACGTCATCGTCGACACCGTCGCAGCTCCGCATGACCTCGGCCCGTATTTCCGGACCCTGCGTCTTGAAGGCGCGCTGTTCCAACTGGGTCTGCCCTCTGATCCCATGCCGCCGGTCAATCCCTGGCACCTGATCCGCCGCCGGATCGCCTACTCCGGTTCCTACATTGGTGGCATTGCCGAAACCCAGGAGATGCTGGACTTTTGTTCAGAGCACGGCGTTGTGTCCGACGTCGAAATCGTTTCAGCCGAACAACTCAACGACGCATATGACCGGATGGTGGCCGGCGACGTCAAGTACCGCTTCGTCCTGGACAACAAGACCCTCCCGGCTCCGGCAGCAAAGGCAGACGCATGAGCAGCATCTTCACCAAAATTATCAACGGCGAGATCCCCGGGCGGTTCGTCTGGCGTGACGAGGACGTGGTTGCCTTCCTGACCATGGGTCCGCTTGCCGACGGCCACACCCTGGTTGTCCCCGTTGAAGAGGTGGACCGCTGGACGGATGCCCGGCCGGAGGTTCTTTCCCGGACCATGGACGTCGCGCAGAAAATCGGTGCGGCCCAAGTGGACGTCTTCGGATCGGCCCGGGCGGGGCTACTGATCGCAGGCTACGAAGTTCACCACCTGCACGTGCACGTGTGGCCTTCGAATTCGATGGCGGACTACGATTTCGGGTCGGTGAACCAGAACCCGGATCCTGCCCAGCTGGACGCGAACGCGGAAAAACTCCGTGAGGGCTTGCGGGCAGCGGGCTACTCCAGGAATGTTCCCGAGTCCTAGGCCGGCGCCAACGCCTTGTTCAGCACGGCGCGGATCCTCTTCTCGGACACGGAATAGGCTGTGCCGAGTTCGACGGCGAAGAGGCTGACGCGCAACTCTTCGATCATCCAACGCACACGGGTGAGTTCCTCCCCGACGCGTCGTCCCGGCAGCAAAGCCGAGACGGTGTCGTCGTAGTCATCCTCCAGTCCCTGGATCACGCCCATATTCAATGCATCGCGCTGGACGTTCCCCGGCAGCTTCTCCAGGCGCTTCTCAATAGCGGCCAGGTAGCGCGGCAGCTGGCTGAGCTGGGCGTAACCCGTTTTAGCCACAAAACCCGGGTAGACCAGTTGCTCAAGCTGGCTCCTGATGTCGTTGAGCGAACTGATCAGTGCCAGGCTGGTGGTGCCCTTCAGCTGCTTCCTGATACGACCGGTACTGGACAGGATGCGCTCCACAATGGCGGTGACGGTGAAGACAGTGTCGATCAGATCGGCCCGCACTTGCTCATAGAGAGACCTGAAGGACGCCTCGTCCCAGGGCAACTCTGCCGGCGTCAGCTTGTCAATGGCAGCCAGCGCGCAGTCGGCGATCAGTGCTGATACCGAACCATGCGGATTCTGGCTGAACGTCAGTTTTTCCGTGTTACTCAAGTGCTCGAGGACGTAGCGGTCAGGGGAGGGAACTTTCAAGGCGAGGAGACGAATGACGCCGCCCCGCATGGCTTCCCGCTGCTCGGATTCAGTCTGGAACACCTTGAGCGCCGCCGACTGCCCCTCGTCCACCAACGCGGGATAGCCTGTGACGGTGTGACCGTTGACAGTGCCCTTAACTTCCTGCGGCAGAGTCCCAATGGTCCAGTCGGTGAGACCTGACTGCTCGGCTATGCCCTGGGTGCTTCCATCCTTGCCGGCCGCATCGTGGACCGGGACGTTCCGGCCGGAGATACCCTTGCCGGACCCGCCCTTGCCATTGGCGGACGCTCCGGTTTCTGCCCGCTTCGACGTCGCGTTGGCGGAGCGGGATGGGCTTGCGCCACTTCCAGGCGCCGTCGTGCGGGGCGTCGCCCCGAGGGATTCGGCAATGGCACGGCGCGTTGCCGGGGCGAGGCGCTCTTGCAGGACCTTGAGGTCCTTTCCTTCGTCGAGCACCTTGCCGTGCGAATCCACCACACGGAAGCTCACCCGAAGGTGTGATGGAACGGCGTCCCAGTTCCAGGATCCCGGCGGAATGGCTTGGCCCCGGATGCGTCGGAGAGCCAGCTCCAGCGAGGGCTCAAGCTCATCTGCAGCCGGATCGAAGTCGCGCTCCAATGCTGCGACAGCCTGCCGTGCGACGTCCGGTGCGGGAACAAAGTTTTTGCGGATGTTCTTTGGCAGCGACTTTATGAGCGCCGTCACGAGTTCAACACGCTGGCCAGGAATGAGCCAGCGGAAGGGCGCGTCATCGAGTTGGTTCAGGAAAAGGACAGGAACTTCGGCAGTAACGCCGTCTGACGGATTGGGAGGGGAACCCGGAGCGACCGGATGGAATTCGTAACTGAGCGGAAGCTCAAACCCCTTGTGCTGCAGAGTCTTCGGGTATGCGGATTCATCGAGGGCATCAGCGTCCTCGCTGATGAGCAGCGATTGGTCGAAGTCCAGCAGTTGGGGATCCTGCTGCCTGGCGTCCTTCCACCATTTATCGAAGTGGCGCTCGGACACCACCTCTTTGCCGATCCGGGCGTCATAGAACTCAAACAGTGTCTCGTCGTCGACCAGGATGTCCCGGCGACGCATCCGCGCCTCCAGCTCCTCGATTTCCTGGAGGAGTGCTCTGTTCCGGTGGAAGAACTTGTGATGGGTCTGCCAGTCACCCTCCACCAGGGCATGGCGGATAAACAGTTCGCGGGACAGCTCCGGATCCACCCTGCCGTAATTGATCCGCCGGCTGGGAATGATGGGAACGCCGTACAGGGTCACCTTTTCATGGGCCATCACGGCGCCCATCTTCTTGGACCAATGCGGCTCGCTGTAGCTTCGCTTTACCAGATCCGGCGCTACCTGCTCGGCCCAGAGCGGATCGAATTTGGCAGCCACCCTTGCCCAAAGGCGGCTTGTCTCAACCAGTTCGGCGGCCATTACGAACGTTGGCGACTTCTTGAACAGTGCTGATCCAGGGAAGATGGCGAAGCGGCTGCCGCGGGCACCGGCGTATTCGCGCTTGCGTTCGTCCAGGATGCCGATGTGGCTGAGCAGCCCGGACAGCAGGCTGATGTGGATGCCCTCATGGTTGCCGACGGGATCGGCCAGCCGTTTGTTGTCCAGGCTGATTCCCAAGGGCCTTGCGAGCTGGCGGAGTTGGGCGAACAGATCCTGCCATTCCCGAACGCGGAGATAGTTGATGAACTCGGTCCGGCACAGCCGGCGGAACTGGGTGGACGAAAGTTCCTGCTGCTTTTCCTGAAGGTAGTTCCACAAGTTCAGGAAGCCCGTGAAATCGGAGTTTTCGTCCCGGAAACGGGCATGCTTCTCAGCCGCCAGTTGCTGCTTGTCGGTAGGGCGCTCGCGGGGATCCTGGATGGTGAGGGCCGCAGCGAGGATCATCACCTCACGGACGCAACCCCGCTTGCCTGCCTCGACGATCATGCGCCCCAGCCTCGGATCCACCGGAAGTTGCGCCAGCTTCTGCCCGACGGCGGTCAGCCCGCCCCCAGTCTGACCACGGCCGCCGCGGCTGGCATCGCCGTCTCCACCGCGGCCAGATCCACTGTTAGCGGCAGGGCCTGTGGTGACGGCAGGGTTCAGGGCGCCGAGTTCGCGGAGGAGGGTGACGCCGTCGTTGATGGCGCGCGAGTCCGGCGGTTCCACGAACGGGAAGCTCTCAACATCCTTGGGCCCGCGGGCCACTCCCATAGCGGTCATCTGGAGGATGACCGCGGCGAGGTTGGTGCGCAGGATTTCGGGGTCGGTGAACAGTGGCCTGGAATCGAAGTCTTCCTCGGAATACAGCCGGATGGCGATGCCGTCGGAGACACGGCCACACCGGCCCGAGCGCTGGTTTGCGGATGCCTGCGAGACGCGCTCGATCGGAAGACGCTGGACTTTGGTCCGGTGTGAGTACCGGGAGATGCGTGCCGTCCCGGTATCTATGACGTATTTGATCCCGGGTACCGTCAGGGAAGTCTCGGCGACGTTGGTGGCGAGGACTATCCGCCGTTTGCTGCCGGGATGGAAAACCTTGTGCTGTTCCTGCAGGCTCAGCCTTGCGAACAGCGGGAGAACCTCAGTCCCTGCCAGCCGCCGGTTCCCCTGGATCCTGGCGTTGAGGGCTTCGGCTGCGTCACGAATCTCGCGCTCGCCGGAGAAGAAGATCAGGATGTCGCCGGGCGCCTCTGCAGCCAGCTCATCGACAGCATCGCACACGGCATCCAGGGGATCACGGTCTTCCTCGAGTGCGTCATCCGAGGTGTCTTCTTCCGATTCCCGCCCTGCAGGTTGGGACAAGGGCCGGTAGCGGATTTCGACCGGGAAGGTCCGTCCGGATACCTCGATAATGGGGGAGGGCGCCTGCTCTGTGCCAAAGTGCTTCGCAAAGCGCTCAGGATCAATGGTGGCTGAAGTGATGATGATCTTCAGGTCAGGCCGTTGCGGAAGGATCCTCTTGAGGTAGCCCAGGATGAAGTCGATGTTGAGGCTGCGCTCGTGGGCCTCGTCGATGATGATGGCGTTGTACTTGCGCAACAGTTTGTCCCGCTGGATTTCAGCGAGCAGGATGCCATCGGTCATAAGCTTGACCTTCGTGGACCTGCTCACCTCGCCTGTGAAGCGGACCTGGAAGCCTACCTCCTGGCCTATTTCTACGCCCAGCTCCTCGGCGATGCGCTCAGCAACGGTGCGGGCAGCCAGCCGGCGCGGCTGGGTATGGCCGATCAGTCCGTTCTCCCCGAGTCCCAGCTCAAGGCACATCTTGGGAATCTGCGTGGTTTTTCCGGAGCCCGTTTCGCCGGCGATGATGGTTACCTGATTCGCGGCGATGGCCGCCATCAGATCCTCGCGGCGCTCGGATACCGGCAGCTCGGCGGGGTAGGAGATATGAAAAGTCATGGCTGGAAACAGTCTACTGCTGAGCAGGGAACCGCTCGTTTTCCTCAGACGCCGGAAGTCCGCCAGCTGCCGCCTGGATAAGCCGCTCGGCGACTGCGCGTGCATGGTCCCGGAATTCCGCAGGGGAGAGGATCTCGAAGTCCATGCCCAGGGACGCCAAATGGGCGGCAGGAGTCTCCAGCCTGTCCCAGCCCGCGCGGAGAATGGTCCTGTCCTCTCCTTCTGCGCTCAGGCTTGCCGTGTGCGGGCCCACGAGGGCGGCTACTTCATGGACCGGAGCATGGAGCCGGACCACCACGTCATATTTGTAGGGCGACCGGGTGATGGATTCCTGGACATAGGCGGCAATGTCCTTCGCGGGCAATTGCCGGGGAACAAACCGCTTGCGCTCAGTGGGCATGGAGGAAATCCTGTCGGCGCGGAATGTACGCCAGTCCTCCCTTTCTGTATCCCATGCCACGAAGTACCAGCGGCGCCCGGTGTCCACCAGCCGGTAGGGCTCCACAAGACGGCGGCCGGTGCCGCCGTCGGCCTTTGTGTAGTCAAAGCTCAGTTCGCGGTGGTCCGTGATGGCTGCCGAGATCGCAGTCAGCTGCATGGGATCGACAGGCGCCGCATCGCTGGGAAGGGTGGTGACGGTGTTTTTCAGGGCAGCGAACCGGCGTCGCAGCCGCGAGGGAAGAACCTGCTCGAGCTTGGCCAAGGCACGAACGGACGACTCGCCTATCCCGGCCACCGGGCCGGCAGCGACGGCACCGAGCCCCAGGGCGACAGCCAGAGCCTCGTCGTCGTCCAGCAGGAGGGGAGGCAGTTCGGCGCCGGGACCGAGTTGATATCCGCCCGCGATTCCCGGTGATGCGTGGATCGGATAGCCGAGGGTCCGGAGTTTGCCGATATCGCGCCGGATGGTCCTCTCCGTCACCTGCATCCGCTCGGCCAGGGCGGGTCCAGTCCACTCCCGGCGGATCTGAAGCAGCGAAAGCAGTTGGAGGAGGCGGGCAGAGGTCTGGATCATGACCCCAAATGTACTTCATGTGTAAAACAGTCGAGGACCGAATCCGTCCTCAAGCGGTCATAGGATCCGGTTACTGAGGTGGTCAGCAAACTTCGTGATCCGCAGGGAAACCACATGCTGAGGGCTGGCACTGCGCCTGACCGGTGTTTCCTGGCCTGATTCACGTGGCTGGAATCTTTTGGCCGGGGAGGTCTGGAGCAGGACAGTGGCAGCCCTGTCGGTCAGAAATTGCGGAGTGTGTAGTTGGTGCTTGGCAGGTCCATGGCTTTCCAGTCAGGGTGGGACTGCTCGCGGGGAGTGTGGCCCCTGCCGTCACCCAAAATGCTGGTCAGGGTGGCGGGAAGTACGACGAGGAGAAGGACGATGAGTACAACAGCGATGATTTCCATGACTCAATCCTTCTCCTGGCATGCATCACGGAACAGTGGCAGAAATGCCCAAAAAGCTATAATTCCTGCCAACCTTCTGCCATACTGATGTCATGCTTAAATCGGTGGCGGTAATCGTTGTCCCTCACTTCTCGCTCTTCGAGTTCGGCACGGCCTACGAGGTTTTTGGAATCGACAGATCGGCGCGTGAAGGGGGAGTGCCGGCCTTTGATTTCCGTGTCTGCGCCCCCGAACCCGGAGACATCCCGCTCAAGGGCGGCCTGTCAATGAACGTCACTCTGGGGCTGGAGGCCACGGCCGACGCCGATCTGGTGATTATGACTCCCTACGGCCGGGATGAAGATGTGCACGAAGACGTGCTGGAAGCCTTGCGCGCAGCGCATGCCCGGGGAGCCTGGGTCATGTCCATCTGTTCCGGAGCCTTCGCACTGGCCAGGGCGGGGCTCCTGGATGGTCGCCGCTGCACCACCCACTGGCACTATTCCAACGAGCTTGCCGCCAGATACCCGGACGTGATCGTTGATGAGAATGTGCTGTACGTCCAGGACGGGAACCTTGTGACGAGTGCCGGTACTGCCGCCGGAATCGATGCCAGCCTGCACCTTGTCCGCGTTGAGCTCGGGGCAGGCGTGGCTGCCTCGATTGCACGGGACATGGTGGTTCCTCCGCATCGCGACGGCGGTCAGGCCCAGTTCATCGAACGCCCCATGCCGAGCTGTGGATCGGCTCCCATGGAGGAGTTGCTGCGGTGGATGGTGATGCATTTGGACGAGGAACATACTGTCAATGAGTTGGCCAACCGTCTGCATATGTCGCCCCGGACGTTCGCCCGCCGGTTCCGTTCCGAAACGGGAACCACTCCGGCGGCGTGGCTGAATTCGCAGCGCGTTCTGAGGGCACAGGAATTGCTCGAAGCCACTGACTTGAACATCGATGAGATTGCCCGTGAAGCAGGGTTCGGCCACTCCGTTTTGCTGCGGCACCATTTCGCCAAGGTTCTCGACACGAGCCCGCAGCTGTACCGGAGGACCTTCAGGGGGCAGCTGGCCTCAGCCGTATAGTCCGCCTCAGCGCCTTCCGTCCTTGTTTCGGGCAGCCTCCGCAGCAGCCCGGGTGTTGTCCACAAGAATGCGCCATGGGCCGGTGACAGCCCGCTCCGGAAGCGTGGCCCGGTGCTGTCCGGCGCGGATGGAGTACATGAAGCGGTCGGGCTGGTTGCCGCCGCCATCCTCGTCCCGTCCAGGTATCGCGTCCCAGGGACAGGCTGCGATGAGGGGCTCCCAGCGGCTTTTGTCCGCAGGGGTTACAGCCTTCACGCTCCACTCACGGGTCAGCGCAGCGATGCCGCCGCTGCGCTGGACGGTGATTTTCATGGCCTGGTTCCTGTGCTTCCGGTACTGCCGGACCGCTTTGGGTGCTTCCTTCAGGGGAGTTCACTCTGTGCAGGCGGCGTCTCTTATAGCTTTACCTTGACAGTTTCCCATGCCAGCTTCACGGCGTCATGTTCCTTTGAAGCTGCTCCGAACAGCTCCTCTGCCGAGGCCAGAGTTACCTTGGCGAAGGCCCGGAACGTAGTGTCGGCCTTAAGCGAGCCGCTCGTGAGGGCGTCGTACCAGATGCGGCCAGGCGAGTCCCATGCATAACCGCCCAAACTTGAGGCCACGAGGTAGAACGCCCGGTTTGGTATGCCGGAGTTGATGTGTACTCCGCCGTTGTCGGCGCTGGTCCGTACATAAGAATCCATCGAGTCCGGCTGCGGATCTTTGCCCAGTACGTCATCGTCATATGCCGTTCCCGGAGCTTTCATAGAGCGCAGGGCAGAACCTTCAACCTGGGACGTAAAAAGGCCTTCTCCAATAAGCCAGCTGGCTTCCGCAGCTGTTTGCTGGGCGACGAACTGCTCCACCAGGGCGCCAAAGACGTCAGACAGGGATTCGTTGATCGCTCCGGCCTGGTTACGGTAGGCGAGACCGGCTGAGTGCTGTGTGACTCCGTGAGCCAACTCGTGGCCGATAACGCTGAGGGAAAGAGTGAAGCGCTGAAAGATCTCCCCGTCCCCGTCACCGAAAACCATTTGTGATCCGTCCCAGAAGGCGTTGTCGTACAGCTTTCCGAAGTGAACCGTCGCGTCAAGCGGGAGGCCCTGTGCGTCTATGGAATTGCGTCCGAACACGTCCGCATAGAGCCGGTGCGTATGGCCGAGTCCATCGTAGGCCTCGTCGGCGGCCGGATCACCGGTAGCTGGTTCGCCTTCCTTCCTGACTACATTGCCCGGCAGTATTTCCGCTTCCTGGGCATCGTAAACGGTCCTTTGCGGAGGGCCCGCTTTCACGTGCCGAACACCGGGAGGAAGGCCGGGGGAGGGCTGTGCCCGCGCGGCCTGGACGCTTTTGACGTGAAGCAGCGCTTCCTTGGCCGCCCTCGCCGCCGCCGAGAATTGTGGCGCGTCCTGTGCCGCCACCCGCTTAAGGATGTACGGCGGAATGATCGAACAGTACATGGAATACCCCTTGCCTCTTGACCCGCGCCTCTTGACCCGCTGTCTCCTTGAAATCAGCCTACGAGGGGGCAGCGACTTTTTTGCGGTGGCACAGCAAAAGCCCGCCAATTCGTTGAACTGACGGGCTTTCGGGTGTGCCCTCGATAGGATTCGAACCTACGACCTTCTGCTCCGGAGGCAGACGCTCTATCCCCTGAGCTACGAGGGCATTTCAGGGACCCAGCCTTACCGGCGGGACGTCCTAGAGCTTAGCAGGAACGTAGCCCTGAAGGGAAAACCAGCGCCTCCTGACAGTCGGCGTTCGTCAATAGCCGGCAAAAGAATCAGTACGTACCTTTTTAGCCCCTGCCCGCCGGGCCGCGGAACGCAGGGATCGAACGCTGGCAGGCGAGCCGGAAATGTAGACCTCACGCTCTGAAATGTCCGGCACAAGCTCTTTCAGGGCGGGCCCATCGAGCCGGGCGGAGCGGCCCGGGCCGGCGCCGGCTACTGCCTGCACAGAACCCTCCAAGCGTGAGGCACCGTCCGGCGCAGGGCCAGCGATGGCATTGTGGAACGACCGTGGCGGCGCAGATCCGTCCGAGAGCCGTACGATGACTCGCGCCCCTGACTTTTCCAGCTCGTCGGCGTAGGCGAGTTCGGCGGCGTTCTTGGCGAGGTACAGCAGCACCACATCACGTTCGCGGGCAGCACCGGCATTAAGGTGTGCCAGGAACGGAGTGATACCGATCCCTGCGGCGATCAGCAGTACGGGAACAGAAGGGTCACGCGGCATGACAAAGTCCCCACCCACAGCCGTGGCGGTCACGGTGTCCCCTGGCTCCAAGGAGTGGAGCGCGCGCTTGGCAGCGGAGAGGGGTTCAGCGGTGCCGACGCCGAAGGAAACCTCCGGATCGTCCGGGGAGCTGGTGACGCTGAAGACACGGCGGCGACCCTTCCCATCGGAGCCGCTGTGCGGGAGGTTCAGTTCCATGTATTGACCGGGGGTGAACCTGACGGAGCGTTCCGGACGGAAGGTGAATTCCGTCGTCGTAGGCGTGAGTGGGCGCGAGCCTTGGAAGTGAAGCCGGATACCGCCGCGCTGGCCCGCGAAGAAGGCGACCAGGTTGCCCAACAGCAACGCCAGCTCCGGGGAATTCGCCACAAACCCGAAGTTGTACGGCAAGGCAAAGACAACACCTACGACGGCGGCGAGCCCCAGCTGCTGCCATCGGCGGGGCGGCAAGGTCAGTGGCTCGGTGAGCATAAAACCGACAAAAAACAGTATGGGCCGCTGGGCAAGGGGCTGCCACAGGGCCGCCCCGGCCGACATCCCTGCGCGTAATAGTTCAACCGCCACGATTGAAGTGGAGACGACAACGAACACAAGGCCCATAATCATCTTCCTGGTCCGGTAAAGCACCAGCAGGATGCCCGGAACCAGGAGCAGGAGCATCGAAGGGGTGGCCGCCCACCAGGTCGCAATATTCAGTCCGGTCAGTCCTGTGATGAACGCCCCTGCCGCGGCAGGGTTGAAGATGTGACGGCCCCGCCAGGCGAGGGCAAATTTGGAGGCGGACGCCAGGACACAGGCAAGTGCCACACCTGCCATGTCGAACGTTCTGAACGAGGGCCAGAACAGGAAGTACAGCAGGAGCCCGGTGATCAGGGAGGATTCGGAATGTGGGTGTACCCCGAAGAGGGCGGCCAGGCCGCGGTTGGATGCATAGGTCAGCCCAAGGCACAGGGCCAGGTGCGCCAACATTTCCGGTATGCCGAAGGTCAGCCATCCCAGGACGTTCAGCAGCAGGCTGTACGCCACAAGAATCCCCAAAACCCAGAGCACAAGGCGGTACATCGTCAGGCGGTTGAGGGCAGTGTCCAGACGCGTGGTGACCGGGCTCCGCAAACTGATGGAACTCATGAGAAAAGTACTCCTTCTAAGTCTGCCGAGTATTCTGCGCTTCCGTCCGAGAAGACCTTGAGCCAGGAGAAATCAAAGTCCTCCTCGAGCCGGTCTCCGGGAACAAGGAACAGTGCCGTGGCCAGCGCGTCCGCCACCATGGCAGTAGAAGCCACCGTCCAGGTGGCCACTGTGGTTTGTACCGGAGCGCCGCTCAGTCCGTCCAGAACGTGGTGCAGCCCGTCGCCCCAGCTCCGTCTGTTTGAGGCTGATGCGCACAATGCGCCGGTGCCCAGGCTGATAGTCCCGATGGCACGTTCCGGGTCGTATGGGTGTTCCAGTCCTATCGACACCGGTTGGGGGCCTGAATTGCAGAGGTCACCACTGGCATCGAGGAAGTATTCGTCGAACCCCTGCGCCAAAAGGTCCTTGGCCAGCAGGTCCACCAGTTGCCCCTTACCCGCTGCGCCAATGTCCAGCACAACAGGGGCCGACGTCGACAGGATGGAACCTTCCCATAGCAGAACGTCCTCCCAGCGCGGCGGCGCCACCGGTGATCCCTTCGGATGCAAGGAGTATCCGGCGTCGTAACCAAGGTACTCAAGGCTTCCCCCGATCAGGGGTGTCATCGCGCCGCCGCTGATCCGGTAGAGCTCGTGGTAGAGCCGTCCAAGCTCCGCGGCGTTGTCAGGCATCTCGAAACGGCCGGACTCCCTCGCGGCAGAAGCCACCAGGGAGTCCGGGCGGAAACGGGACCAGGCGGCGTCGTAGTCCTCCACGATGGCCAGAAGCCTGCGTTGCTGCACGTCCGTCAGCTGAATGGGCGTACAGACCTCCCAACGGGTACCTATCCCGTCAAAAGTGAATGCCGCCCAACCCGGATGGGGCACGTGCTCTCCTTTAAGATGTGGAACTGTTGCAGGTGGTAGTGCCTACTTGGCCTGGGACTTGATCTTTTCCACGGCGTCGTTGAACCCGCCGCTGGTCAGGGACGAACCGGCCACCTTGGATACATTGAGTTCATCCAGCTTCTTTCCCACGACCTGCGCCTGGATCCCTCCGGCGAACTCACCTTGGAATTTCCTGGTGTTCGGGTTGGTCGGGTGCTCGGTGATTTTTACGCCTGATACTGTCCCATCCGCCAATGTCAGCTCGACGCCCACAGTCTCGGTGCCGTTGGGTGAGACATAGCTACCGTCGGCGCTGTAGGTCCCGTCCTTGTAGCCGGCGGCCGTCCCGGAGGTTGCCAGTGAGCTCGAGGGGGCGGCGGGCGTGGTGGCGCTTGTAGCTGCGGGAGTACTGGCTGCCGGGGAGGTGGCTGACGGCGCACATCCGGCCACGGTTCCTACCAGGGAGAGGCCGGCGACACCGACGAACAGACTTTTGCGGGCGGTTTTCATACAGGACTCGATTCTCGTTCGGGGACTGTTACGGATGTGACAACGTCAGAATCAGCGTAATGGTTCATCATTTCTTATCGCTGTGAATTTCCTGTGAACGCTCATCCTTCCAAAAAAGAATCCGAAGAGCGGCCCGAACAGCATCCGGGCCCGGGGGTTCGCGACGACTGCTGCCGCAACGCAAATTCCGCTGGATTGCAGGGCACCGGTAGGCTGGATGCGTGACTCCCGAAGAACTCTCCCTCGCCATATCCGCCTGCCTGAAAGACGCCGTCGCGGCCGGCGACCTCGCCCTCGAGGCTTCGGCTGTGCCTGACGAGGTCCGCGTGGAGCGTCCGAAGAACCGTGACCACGGCGATTGGGCCACCAATATCGCCCTGCAACTGTCCAGGCAGGCAGGCATGAATCCCCGCGAGTTCGCTGCCGTACTGAGCACCAGGCTTAAGACCATCGACGGCGTCTCATCGGTGGACATTGCCGGACCCGGATTCCTGAACATCACAGTGGACGCAGCAACTGCCGGCGCTCTGGCGAAGGCAATTGTGGAGGCCGGTCCCGCCTACGGAACCAATACTGCGCTCGCCGGCCACATTGTGAATATGGAGTTTGTCTCCGCGAATCCCACTGGTCCCCTGCATATTGGGCATACAAGGTGGGCTGCTCTTGGTGATGCGATCGCCAGGGTGCTCCGTGCCTCCGGCGCAAAAGTCACGGCCGAGTACTACATCAATGACGCCGGCTCCCAGATGAACGTCTTCGCAGAGTCAGTGCTGGCCCGCCTGCACGGCAGGGAAGTGCCTCAGGGCGGATACCCCGGACAATACATTGCCGACCTCGGCCACCATGTGTTGACCCGGCATCCGGATATCCGTGAACTTACTGACGTTGCCGCGCTGCCTGTCATCCGGGCCGCCGCGTATGAGGCGCAGCTTGAGGACATCAAGCACACGCTGGCGGATTTCGGTGTGGTGTTTGATACCTATTTCTCCGAAAAGGACCTGCACGACGGCGGTGCGATCGAAAGTGCCGTTGCCCGCCTGCGCGAACAGGGCCACGTGTTCGACGACGGCGGGGCAGTCTGGCTGCGCACCACCGACTTCGGTGACGACAAGGACCGGGTCATGATCCGGGCCAACGGGGAGCCCACGTACTTTGCCGCGGACGCCGCGTACTACTTGTCCAAGAAGGACCGCGGCTACGACCAGAAGATTTATCTTCTCGGTGCCGATCACCACGGCTACATCAACCGCCTCAAGGCCATTGCGGCTTGTGCCGGAGATGATCCTGAGGTCAACATTGAGGTACTGATCGGCCAGCTTGTCTCCGTGAATGGAGCCAAGCTGTCCAAGCGTGCAGGCAACATCATCGAGCTCAAGGACCTCATCGACTGGCTGGGCAAAGACGCCGTCAGGTATTCCCTGGCCCGGTTCCCGGCAGATTCCCCGCTGACGCTCGATCCTGAGTTGCTGAAGAAACACAGCAACGAGAACCCCGTCTTCTACGTGCAGTACGCGCATGCCCGTTCACGCGGTACAGCCCGCAACGCCCTGGCAGCCGGCGTGGACCGCATGGCCTTTGACGCTTCCCTGCTGGAGCACGCCACTGAGAACGAACTCCTGTCCTATCTCGGCAGCTATCCCTCAATCGTTGCCAAGGCCGCTGAACTCCGTGAGCCGCACCGGATAGCCCGCCACCTTGAAGTGATCGCCGGCGCCTACCACCGCTGGTATGACGCCTGCCGGGTGGCGCCGCTCGGGGATGAACCCATCACCAACCTCAACCGCACCAGGCTGTGGCTCAACGATGCCACGAGCCAGGTGCTGGCCAACGGACTTGATCTGCTGGGCGTTTCGGCGCCGGAACGGATGTGAGACTCATGAACGCAGTGAATACCAACGCAGTGAATACCAACAGAGTGAATACCAACGCGAGTACGCCTGAGGCCTCGCCGCTGGCTCCTGAGTGGCTGCAGCTGCCTGCAGACCTGAACGTGCTGCATCCACCTATGTGGGCCGGCGGAGTGGAACGCAACGACGACGGCGAGTTGACCATTGACGGCATCCCCGTCAGCCGCCTGCGGGAAGAATTCGGTACGCCCCTGTTTGTGATGAGCGAATCTGATTTCCGTTCACGCGCCCGGGCCTTCAAGGACGCCTTCGATGATGCGTTCGCTGATATCTGCGGGGGAGTCGACGTGTACTACGCGGGCAAGTCTTTCCTCTGCAGCGCCGTGGCCAGCTGGGTCGCTGACGAGGGCCTTCGACTGGATACGTGTTCAGGCGGGGAACTTGCGGTCGCTGCCAAAGCAGGGATTGAGGGCCCTCATCTTGGACTCCATGGCAACAACAAGTCCGATGCCGAAATCAACCGCGCGCTGGACATGAACGTTGGCCGCATCGTGGTGGACAGCCTCGCCGAGCTTGAGCGCGTGGCCAGAATTGCCTCCGATCGCGGCGAGGTGGCCAAGGTGATGCTTCGACTGACTCCGGGAGTGCATGCCCACACCCACGAGTTCATTGCCACCGCCCATGAGGATCAGAAGTTCGGCCTTTCAATGGCGGGCGATTCCACCGACGAGGCCGGTTTGTCTGCTGCGGAGGAAGCCGTGGCCGCTGCCACCAGCTACGCCAGCATTGAACTCCTCGGCGTCCACTGCCACATCGGCTCGCAGATCTTTGAAGCCGATGGTTTCGCCCTTGCGGCGGCTAAGCTTCTGGACTTCCTGGCTGCAATGCAGGTCAAGTACTCGATTGTCCTGCCGGAACTGGATCTGGGGGGAGGGTATGGCATCGCCTACACTCCTGTGGACAGTCCCCGCCCGGCCGCAGAGATCGCACAGGCGATGGCTGCCGTCGTGCGGTCAAAATGTGCCGAACTGAACATCCAGGCCCCGCGGATCTCCATCGAGCCGGGCCGGGCGATCGTGGGCACATCCACGTTCACCCTCTATGAGGTGGGCACATTGAAGACAGTCAGGGTGGACAGCCCCGCTGTTTCCGGTGATTCGGCCGACTCGGGAAGCGCAAACGTTACGCACCCCCGCCGCTATGTGTCAGTGGACGGCGGAATGAGCGATAACGCCCGTCCAGTGCTCTACGACGCCGATTATTCGGCGATCCTCGCCTCCAGGGCCTCCGCAGCGCCACCGCAGCTGTCCCGAGTGGTGGGCAAACATTGCGAGAGCGGCGACATAGTTGTTAGAGATGTATATCTGCCCGAGGACGTGGCAGCCGGTGATCTTCTCGCTGTACCGGGTACCGGCGCCTACTGCTGGGCCCTGTCAAGCAACTACAACTATCTGGCCCGGCCGGGCGTTGTCGCTGTGCGCGACGGATCAACCCGGCTCATTGTCCGCGGGGAAACCGAAGAAGATCTGTTAAACCGTGACATGGGAGTGGCGAATGACTGAAGTGCGAACCCTGAAGGTAGCCCTGCTGGGCTGTGGCAACGTTGGGGCCCAGGTAGCGCGGATTCTCATTGAAGACGCCGAAGCCCTCGCCGCCCGTACCGGCGCGCGCCTGGAACTGTCCGGCATTGCGGTGCGCAACGTCAACGCAAAGCGCGACGTCGAGCTTCCGCAGGAGCTCTTCACCACGGACGCGGACACCCTCGTCAAAGATGCCGATATGGTCATCGAGCTCATGGGCGGCATCGAACCGGCCAGGTCGCTGATCCTCACAGCCATCCAGAACGGCGCCTGTGTGGTGACGGGAAACAAGGCCCTCCTGGCCCAGGACGGTCCCACTCTCTACGAAGAAGCCGACAAGGCCGGCGTCCAGTTGTCCTACGAGGCAGCTGTGGCAGGGGCAATCCCCATCCTCCGCCCCATCCGGGACAGTCTCTCGGGAGACCGCATCACCCGCGTGCTCGGCATTGTCAACGGCACCACCAACTTCATCCTTGACCAGATGGACTCCACCGGCGCCCAGTTCTCGGATGCCCTGGCCGAGGCACAGAAGCTCGGCTATGCCGAAGCCGATCCCACAGCGGATGTCGAAGGGCACGACGCCGCCGCCAAGGCCGCCATCCTTGCCTCATTGTCGTTCCACACACGCTTTGCCCTCGAGAACGTACATTGTGAAGGAATCAGTAACGTCAGCGCTGCGGACATCGCGGCTGCGAAGGATGCCGGTTTCGTCATCAAGCTTCTGGCCATTGCTGAGAAACTCACCGATGCCCACGGCGGGGAAGGCGTCTCCGTCAGGGTTCACCCCACACTTCTTCCGCGGGAGCACCCGCTGGCTGCCGTCCGGGGTGCCTTCAATGCTGTTTTCATTGAAGCGGAAAACGCGGGCGAGCTGATGTTTTATGGTCAGGGAGCCGGCGGAACCCCCACCGCATCAGCAATTCTGGGAGACCTTATTTCTTCAGCCCGCCGCTTGGTCCTTGGCGGCCCTGGCCGCACGGAAACCACCACCGGCCACGTGCCGGCGCTCCCCATCGACGCCGCGCAAACCAGCTACTACATCGGCCTGGACGTTGCAGACCAGCCCGGCGTGTTGGCAAAAATCGCACGCCTCTTCGCAGACCACGGCGTTTCCATCGAAATCATGCGACAGACAATCCACCGCGACGCCGATTCCAACGTGGAAACGGCCGAACTGAGGATAGTCACGCACCGCGCAAGCGAAGCTGCACTGGCAGCAACCGTCGAGGCCGTGAAAGGCCTCGACGTCATCAATTCCGTTACATCCGTACTGCGGGTAGAAGGAGTCTAAGTGGCTCACCAATGGCGCGGAGTAGTCCGCGAATACGCTGATCGTTTGCCTGTCACGGAAGCCACGAAGGTGATCTCCCTTGGTGAGGGCGGCACTCCGCTGGTCCACGCCCGGCAGCTGTCCGAACTTACCGGTTCCACCGTCTACCTCAAGGTGGAAGGCATGAACCCGACAGGTTCCTTCAAGGACCGTGGCATGACCATGGCCATGACGGCAGCGGTCGCAGCCGGGGCCAAGGCAGTGGTGTGCGCATCCACTGGCAACACCTCTGCCTCCGCCGCGGCCTACGCAACTGCGGCAGGACTGAAGTGTGCAGTGCTGGTGCCCGAAGGCAAGATTTCGATGGGCAAGTTGAGCCAGGCCATCGCCCACGGGGCAACGCTGCTCCAGGTGGATGGCAACTTCGATGACTGCCTCGACATCGCCCGCAAGCTGGGTGACTCCTACCCGGTTTTCCTGGTGAACTCCGTCAACCCCGCGAGGATCGAAGGCCAGAAGACCGGTGCTTTCGAAATCGTTGATGCACTCGGTGATGCCCCGGACTTCCATGTACTTCCTGTAGGCAACGCCGGCAACATCAGTGCCTACTGGAAGGGCTATAAAGAGTATTCGGCGCCCTTTGAATCCTTGACTGCAGGTACGCTTCCGGCCGTATCCACCAAAACACCCGTGATGTGGGGTTTCCAGGCTGCCGGTGCAGCACCTTTTGTGGCCGGACATCCGATTACTGAACCAGACACGATTGCCACGGCGATCAGGATCGGCAACCCGGCATCCTGGGATACTGCCGTAGCGGCCCGGGACGAGTCCGGCGGTGTGATTGAAGCCGTCACCGATGAGGAAATCCTGGATGCGCACCGCTGGCTGTCCGCCCGCGAAGGCGTCTTTGTGGAACCGGGTTCAGCAGCCGGTGTTGCAGGCCTGATCAAGAAGCACGCCGCGGGCCAGGTTCCCACCGGCAAGACCATCGTGATCACCGTTACCGGTCATGGCCTCAAGGATCCCCAGTGGGCGCTCAGGACCGAGGACGGCAGCGACGTGCAGCCCGTCAAGGTTTCCAACGACGTCGTGACTGTCGCTTCTGAACTGGGACTGGAAGAAAAGTAGCGTTGGAAACGATGCTTAGGGCAGACGCGGAATCGCCCGCCATTGCTGCCGGACAGCAGGTGACTGTCCGGGTCCCTGCCACCAGCGCTAATCTGGGACCCGGTTACGACAGCCTGGGTTTGGCTCTGTCCTTGTATGACACTCTCACCGTGGAGACTCTGGACACCGGCGAACTTCTCTTCGAATTGGCGGGCGAGGGCTCTGAAACCCTTCCCCGTGACGCGAGCCACCTTGTGGTCAAGGCCATCACTGCCGCTCTCGCACGTCTGGGCTTTCGTCATTCCGGTCTAAGGATCATCGCCAATAACGTCAATCCCCACGGCCGCGGACTGGGCTCATCGGCCTGCGCGGTGGTTGCTGCCGTTGTTGCAGCCAACGCCCTCGTACCGGCGCCTTCGCAGCGGGACCGGGAGTGGATTCTTCAGGTCACCAGTGAGATGGAAGGCCATCCGGACAACGTCGCTCCTGCCCTTTTCGGCGGACTGGCGTTGTCCTGGCAGGACAGTGACAAGTACAGCAGCACCTGCGCCGAGGTGTCGCCGCAGGTGGTGCCCATCGTCGCCGTGCCGGACTACGAGCTCTCGACCGAGGCTGCGCGGGCGTTGCTTCCTGCCTCGATCGGGCATCACGCGGCCGCGATGAACTCGGGGAGGGCGGCCTTGTTGATCCACGCCCTCACGCAGAAGCCGGAATTCCTGCTGGCAGGGACTGAGGATTACCTGCATCAGAGCTATCGGGCCGAGGCAATGCGCCCCAGCGCTGGATTGCTTGGCGCCCTCCGGGCAGCAGGTCACGCCGCAGTTGTCTCCGGTGCAGGACCCACGGTTCTGGTCCTGGCCAACGGGGAAGAAGAAGCCGGCGCCACCCTGGAATTCATCACGAGCTACACGTCGGAGAACACGCCGGATGTCGCCTGGCGTGTGATGAAGCTGGCTGTGGACGTCGAAGGTGCTAAAGTGGACTTGCACCGGCGGTAATTCCGCAGGCAGTAAGCAGGCGGTAAGCAGGCAGTCAGGGACACCCGATGTTGGCCATGTTGCCTGTCTCGCATCTGCTGCTCCGATCTTTTACTGCGCTATATTTTCCGGTGCCACCTGCTTTTGGTCTGTAGCAGGAATCTGCAGGACATCTCTGCACCCCTGACCAGTCCTTCGTTCCGCATATCCGGAACATTCCAGGTGAATCAGTATCCGGCCCTGCTGGCCGAAATCCATCCGGCAAGGCCGAAATCCCGGCTGCAGATCTGAACTGCAGCCCAGATCAATCATCGCGTCCAGCTCCCAGTCTGGACGCCGTCGAGGGGGAAGGATCCTTCGTGACCGAAACCACTGAGCTGTCGCCAGCTGTGGACACATCATCTTCTGCTGCCGCATCAACGGCAGCACCCAAGAGCAGCGGCCTTGCAGGCCTCAAGCTCGCCCAATTGCAGGCTCTCGCCAGCCAATTGGGTATCTCCGGCGGATCCCGCATGCGGAAGGGGGATCTGGTTACGGCCATTTC
The DNA here is from genome assembly GCF_031179985.1 of Arthrobacter sp. Lineage (GTDB taxonomy): Bacteria > Actinomycetota > Actinomycetes > Actinomycetales > Micrococcaceae > Arthrobacter. Next base: position 73,161 of record NZ_JAPSHJ010000009.1, read on the forward strand.
CGCCCACCGTGCAGGTTCCTCGGCGAGCAAGGCTCCGGCCCGTGCTGCTGAGAAAGTGAGGGACAACTCCGTTGCCTCCTCTGCTCCGGCCCCGGTTGCCGTAACGGAAGCCCCCGCAGCACCAGCTCAGGAAAGCCCTGCCGCGGACACCACGAAAGCACGTGGACGCGGCCGCAGCCGTCGCGCCGGAAGCGACGGTGTGGTCAGCGCACCGGGTGCGGAAGCCCCGGCTCCAGAGGCCGCACCCGTTGAAGCTTCCGTAGCAGCCAAGCAGGCCTCAACAGCTGAAGCGGCCTCCGCGGACGGCGCGACAGAGCGTCGACAGCCACGCACCCGCAACCGCCGCCGTGGAGAAGCAGCCGCTACGGCTACGGCGTCTGAGAACGTCGAAGCCCCGTCCGAGCAGCCTGCCGCTGAGGATCGCGCCGAACAGCGTGCACCTGAGCAGCGTGCACCGGAACAGCGTGGAGAACAACGTGCACCTGAGCAGCGCACTGCTGAGCAGGGCGAATCCGGCGATGCCGGCCAGCGCAACGACCGCCGCGAAAACACCCGTGGCCGTGGCGGCCGCGACACCGGCGATGCCACAGGCACCCGCGAAAACAACCGTCAGGACACGCGTCCTGACACCCGTCGCGATGACAACCGCGACAACGATGATTCTGACGGCGGCAGCCGCAGGAACCGCCGCAACCGCCGTGACCGAAACGATCGGTCGGACAGCCGCGACAGCAGGGACAGCCGCGACAACAACTCCCGTAACGACCGCTTCCGCGACCGTAACGAACGCCGTCGCGGACGCAGCCAGGGACCCGACGTCGACGACGTCGAGGTCACCGAGGACGACGTCCTGCTGCCCGTAGCCGGCATCCTCGACGTCCTGGAGAACTACGCGTTCATCCGCACTTCGGGCTACCTCCCGGGCCCCAACGACGTCTACGTATCCCTCGCCCAGGTCAAGAAGTACAGCCTGCGCAAGGGTGACGCCGTGGTCGGAGCCATCCGTGCCCCGCGTGACGGTGAGGACCGCAGCCAGCAGTCCGCCCGCCAGAAGTTCAACGCCCTGGTGCGCGTCACGTCCGTCAACGGCAAGACTCCGGAAGAGCTCAGGGACCGCGTCGAGTTCGCCAAGCTTGTTCCGCTGTACCCCTCTGAGCGGCTCCGCCTCGAGACAGACCCCAAGAAGATCGGCCCCCGTGTCATCGACCTGGTTGCTCCCATCGGCAAGGGCCAGCGTGGCCTGATTGTCTCACCGCCCAAGGCCGGTAAGACCCTCATCCTGCAGTCGATCGCCAACGCCATCACCACCAACAATCCTGAGGTTCACCTCATGATGGTGCTCGTTGACGAACGTCCCGAAGAAGTCACCGACATGCAGCGCACGGTCAAGGGTGAGGTCATTGCCTCCACCTTCGACCGTCCCGCCGACGACCACACCACTGTGGCTGAACTCTCTATCGAGCGTGCAAAACGCCTGGTCGAAATGGGCATGGATGTTGTTGTGCTCCTCGATTCCATGACACGCCTTGGCCGCGCCTACAACCTGGCAGCACCGGCGTCCGGCCGCATCCTGTCCGGTGGTGTGGACTCTGCCGCGCTCTACCCGCCGAAGCGCTTCTTTGGCGCCGCCCGCAACATCGAAAACGGCGGTTCGCTCACAATCCTGGCAACGGCCCTCGTAGAGACCGGATCCAAGATGGACGAGGTCATCTTCGAAGAGTTCAAGGGCACCGGCAACATGGAGCTCCGGCTGTCCCGCCAACTGGCTGACAAGCGCATCTTCCCAGCCGTGGACGTCAACGCGTCCGGTACCCGTCGTGAAGAGAACCTGCTTTCGCCCGAGGAAGTCAAGATCATGTGGAAGTTGCGTCGCGTCCTCTCGGGACTCGAAACGCAGCAGAGCCTTGAACTGCTGACCAACAAGATCCGGGAGACTCAAAGCAACGTCGAGTTCCTCATGCAGGTTCAGAAGACGACGCTTGGCGCAAAGTCGGATAACGACAAGTAGCTAGGTTTACGCCGCTCAAAACATGCCGGCCCCGCCCCTACGCCGGGTGGCTAACGATCTGCGATCGTCAGCCACCCGGCTTCGGCAGGCCCGAAGCCACTCCCTGGCCGGCATATTTTGAGCGGCTTCTCTGTTTGCCCACCTTCGCTTTCGTGTTATTAGACTTGGAAAAGTCGAAAGAGGTTTTGAGAATGTTTGAGTCCGTACAGGGCCTGTTGGATGAGCATGATGCTATTCAGGCGCAGCTGGGCGATCCTGCTGTTTATGCTGACCCGCGGCTGGCACGGAAGCTGGGGCGGCGGTCTGCCCAGCTGAACGGCATTGTTGAGGCTTACCAGCGTTGGCACTCCATCCAGGACGATCTGGCTGCTGCGAAGGAAATGGCTGGAGAGGATCCTGAGTTCGCGGCTGAGGTGCCTCAGCTTGAGGAAGCCCTGGAATCGGCGGCGGCTAATTTGCGCAGGCTGCTCATTCCCAGGGATCCTGACGATGCCCGCAACGTCATCCTCGAGGTCAAGGGTGGTGAAGGTGGCGATGAAGCCGCCCTGTTTGCCGGTGACCTGCTCCGGATGTACATGCGCTATGCCGAATCCCGTGGCTGGAAGACAGAGCTCATTTCGGCCACGGAATCGGATCTTGGCGGCTACAAGGATGTCCAGATGGCGGTCAAGGGCAACTCCAACGATCCTGCCGAAGGCGTGTATGCCAGGCTCAAGTTCGAGGGCGGCGTCCACCGGGTTCAGCGCGTTCCCGTGACCGAGTCCCAGGGCCGCATCCATACGTCCGCTGCCGGTGTCCTGGTACTGCCTGAAGTTGACGAGCCCGAAGAGCTGGAGATCAGCCCGAACGACCTCAAGATCGATGTTTACCGGTCTTCAGGCCCGGGCGGACAGTCCGTTAACACGACGGACTCCGCTGTTCGCCTCACCCACCTGCCTACGGGAATCGTGGTGGCTATGCAGAACGAGAAATCGCAGCTGCAGAACCGTGAAGCCGGCATGCGTGTCCTCCGTGCCCGCATCCTGGCGCATCAGCAGGAACAGATTGATGCAGAAAATTCCGCCCAGCGGAAGTCGCAGATCCGCACCATGGACCGCTCCGAGCGCATCCGTACCTATAACTATCCCGAGAACCGGATTGCGGATCATCGCACCGGGTATAAGGCGTACAACCTGGATCAGGTGATGAACGGCGATTTGGAGCCGGTCATCCAGTCGGCCATTGAGATGGACGAACAGGCACGCCTCGACGCTATCGGGGAATAACTTGCGCGAGGTCCCGGTGCCGATGGGCCCGGACATGTCCCTCTCGGAAGCCGTCCGTGAAGCGACGGCAATTCTGGCTGCAGCGGGCGTTCCCAGCCCCCGCGTGGATGCCGAGTTGCTGGCTGAGCACCTGCTTGATGTGGGGCTGGGACGGCTTCGCGCCATGCTGCTGGGCGATTCCCGGGCCCCTGAGGGGTATGCCGCGCTGGTAGCCGAGCGCGCGCAGCGTGTTCCGCTCCAGCACATCACCGGCGTTGCACATTTCCGCTACCTCCAGCTCGCTGTCGGGCCGGGAGTCTTTGTCCCCCGCCCTGAAACGGAATCGGTGGTTCAGTTGGTGATCGACCGCCTTCAGGGGATCGAGCGGCCCAAGGTGGTTGATCTGGGCACAGGTTCCGGCGCAATTGCCGGATCGATTGCCCACGAAGTCCCGGGCGCTGAAGTTGTTGCCGTCGAATTCAGCGAGTTCGCGCACGCCTGGGCGCAGAAGAATCTTGCCCCGCTTGGTGTTGAGCTCGTCAGGGGAGACCTGCGGGATGCCCTGCCGGATCGCAGCGGAACGTTCGACGTCGTCGTCTCCAACCCGCCGTACATCCCCTCGGAAGCCATCCCGAACGAACCTGAAGTAGCCCTTCATGATCCGCCGGAGGCACTGTACGGCGGGGGAGCAGACGGCATGGAACTTCCGACGGCGGCCGCTGCCTCTGCCGCACGGCTTTTGGCTCCGGGCGGATACTTTGTCATGGAGCATGCAGAGATCCAATCCGGTTGGATCGCCACCATGCTGAAAAGGACCGGGCTCTGGTCAGAGATCACAGCCCACCGTGACCTTAACGGCAAGGAAAGGGCTACGAGCGCAGTCCTGGCGGAATCGCAGCCGCCGCTGATGAAAGAATAGGGCCGTGACCACAACCTACAACTGCACCGCATCTACTGAGCGCTACGAAGGACTGCAGCACGCCCAGCGTGCGATCCGGGAGAACAAATGCGTGGTGCTGCCCACTGACACCGTTTACGGGATTGCGGCTGATGCCTTTTCGCCGCAGGCCGTGACCATGCTCCTCGTATCCAAGGGCCGCGGCCGGCAGATGCCCCCGCCCGTCCTTATCCCCCGGCTCAACGCCCTGGACGGCCTGGCAACGGATGTTCCCGCCGAGGCACGGAAGCTGGCCGAGGCGTTCTGGCCCGGAGGGCTAACGTTGATCCTCCATGCCCAGCCGTCGCTTGACTGGGATCTCGGAGACACCAAAGGCACCGTGGCGCTGCGGATTCCCGCGGATGAACTTGCCAGGGATCTGCTTAACCTGACCGGGCCCTTGGCGGTGTCGTCGGCGAACAGGACCGGCCAGCCTGCAGCCCGCACAGCCGGAGAGGCGCGGGAGCAGTTGGCGGAGTCAGTAGAGGTCTACCTCGAGGACGGCCTTCGCCCTGAGGGAGCGTCCGACGCCGTGCCGTCCACGATCGTTGATGCAACGTCGCTGCCGCTGCGGGTGGTGCGGGACGGAGCCGTCAGTCTGGAGCGGTTGCGCGAGGTTGTGCCCGGAGTCCTGGGTTTGGGGGAGGAAGCCCCGGAACAGGAGGCTCCTGAGGCAGAGACGCCTGGGTCGGAGTCACCTGCAGCGGAGGCTCCGCAGCTTGCGAGCCCTGAGATTCCTGAAGCGGAGGCGCCTGGGACGGAGTCGCCTGAAGGCGGGCCGTCCGAAGCGGAGGCCACCCCTGAGACCGAAACTGTAGCAGCAGAAGACCCTGAAACTGCGAGTCCGGAAGCCACCCGAAAGACTGAGTCCGAACCGGCAGGGAAGCAGGGGAGCGCGCCGCCAAGCGGACGCGACGACCGATGAACCTTGTCCGCGAGCAGATCCCGGTGCTGGGCGTTGACGCTACCCCGCTGACCGTCGGTGAGCTGATTGACGTCCTTGCCGCCTTCATCGACGACGGAACAACCCGGACCGTCGTCGGGCACAATCTGCACAGCGTCACGCTGACGCTTTCTGACTCCTGGTTCCGGGAGCTGTACGAGCGCAGCGATGTGGTGCTCCTGGACGGTGCTCCGCTCCTTTGGCTGTGGGGCAGAGGCCGGAAACCGCGTCCGGAGTCCGACGCCTCCCTTATGGCTTACCGGCTGGGCTCCACCGACTGGATTCCTGCACTGGGGACTGTTCCCGGGCTGGAACGCATTGCGGTACTGGGGGCAGGGCAGCAGGCCAACGATGGTGCAGTCGCCAGGCTCAAGACCCTTATTCCCGGTGCAAAGGTGGTTGGCATGCCCGGGGAGGCGTGGAACACCGCCAAAGAGGACGACGCCGTCGCCTGGCTTCAGGCGTTCCGGCCGCAAATGGTTCTTGTGGGCCTGGGGATGCCGTTGCAGGAGGCAGTGCTGCAACGCACCCTGGAGGCCTTGCCGCCGGCCGTGTACTGCACTGTGGGCGGAGCCATTGAACAGTTGGCCGGTATCCAGAGGCTCGCGCCGCGGTGGCTTGGCCGGATGGGCCTGGAGTGGGCGTGGCGGCTGATGCTCCACCCCCGTCGTGTGGCTTACCGGGTCTTCGGTGAACCCTGGGTGCTGCTGGCGCTTCTTCTCCGCCGGAGGCTGGGCCTCCGGCGTTAAAGGCTCTGTGCCTGCGGCTAGAAGTTCTGATCCTCCAGCCTGGCGAATCCCTTGGCACGCAAGCCCATGGAGAACGCACGGAACCAGTCCCTCAGACCCCGGAGGTCACCCCGGCTCAGGAAATAGCCCAGGTAGCCGCCGACGTCGGCAACGAGGGACTTAACCCTGAAGTACCGCCTGATGAGGTAGCCGCGGTTGCGGTAGTAGTAGTAGCGCTTGAAAGCGCCCTCGGGAACGATGACGTGCCAGCGGGGGCCAAAGACATGCTGCGTCTCAGAAAACGCATGCGGGTGAGTGATGCTTGCTGTTGTTACGGTGCCGAAGCGGATCCCGGCTTTTCGCAGCCTGATGGTGAAATCCACCTCGTCACCGCGAATGAACAGTCTGATATCGGGCAGCCCGACCTTGAAGAACACGTCCGAGCGGATCAAGGCACCGTTGAAAAAGTGTCCGTCATTCGGGATGAAGCCGATCTTTTCAACTTCAGCGCGGCTGTGGGTCACCTTGCCGTCGAGGCGGAAGAAAAAGGAGAGCCAGTCCGGCTCACCCGGAGCCATCACCAGCGGGACCACGGCTTCGAGGTCACGTGACTCTGCCTCCTGGATCAGCGTGGCGAGGCATTCGGCGTCGCCCGGCTCGGCGTCGTCGTCCATCATCCAGATCCAGCGGGCACCGCTGGCCATGGCCTTCAGTACCGCGAGGGAAAATCCACCGGCGCCGCCAAGGTTGGCCTCTGAGCGGATGTAATCAACGTTTTTATGCGACTCGGCTACGCCCCTGGCCGGTACCGTGCCGCTGTCAACAAGGCAGATGCTCTTGACCGGTGCGGTCTGGCTGTTGATCGCGTTCAGAAGTACTGCGAGTTCCCCGGGTCGGTCAAACGTTACTGCGGCTACTGCAACCGACGAGGGCATCGCGGTTTCCTTTCGTCACGGCGTGGCGCTTAGGGCGTCACTCGGCCGTGTGACGCGAGCCATGCAGCCGTTGGCATTAGTATCTTGAATAGAGTCCACTGTATTACAGCCCTAAGTGGCATGACGCACCGCCTGCGCAGGCATGGCAACGGAGAACTTCCATTAATCAAGAATCAGACCTACATCCATTGAGCCCGCGAAACCCAGGATGCCCTGCTGTGGCGCGCCCTCGGGCCGTGGAGTCGTCATCGCCTGCGGACGCCCGCTTGGCGCTGCAGTCTGGAGCCGCCTCGTGATCATGTACTTGCTGATGGGGCTTACCGCTGCCATAGTGTCGTACTCCGTGACGTGGGGGGCGCGGTTCGTTGGCAATCGCCTCGAGCTGTTCATGCCCATCAGGAGCCGGGACACGCACTCGCATCAGGTTTCCAGGCTCGGCGGTGTAGGCATCTTTGCGGGTTGCCTGGTTGCCCTCATCGTTGCCAGTCAATCCTTCTTCGTCAAGGACATCTTCCGAAACAATGACGCCCCCTGGGGAGTCATCGCCGGGGCCATAGTCATTGTCTTCGTGGGAGTTGCCGATGACCTCCTTGACCTGCGCTGGTGGATCAAGCTCATCGGCCAAAGCGCCGCGGCGCTTGTGGTGGCCATCTGGGGCGTCCGTATGACGGTGATTCCGTTTATCTCCGACCAACCCATCCATGTCGGTTCCGAGCTCGTCACCATTATCCTGACGGCCGGATTGATCGTGACTACCATGAACGCCTTCAACTTCATCGACGGCCTCGACGGCCTGGCCGCCGGAGTGGCCATCATCGGCGGGGCAGCCTTCTTCCTGACTGCCTACTGGGTTCACCGGAACAACCCGCAGGCTGACAACTCGGACCTCGCTACGCTCCTCACCGCGGTGCTCGTAGGAAGCTGCATCGGCTTCCTGCCCCATAACTGGTTCCCGTCCAAAATCTTCATGGGAGACTCCGGTGCCATGCTGATCGGACTCCTTATGGCATCGGCAGGCATCGTGGCAACAGGCCAGATCACCTCGGGGCTGTACGACCGGGCGAACGGTATCCCCACCATCATTCCCATCCTTCTTCCGTTCGCGGTGCTCTTCCTTCCGCTGCTGGACCTCGGCCTGGCGGTGGTGAGACGGACGGCCCTGGGGCGTTCGCCCTGGTCGGCTGACCGCGGCCATCTCCACCACAGGCTGATGGATATCGGTTATTCTCACCGCACTACGGTTCTGCTGATGTACGTCTGGACCTGCATTCTTGCCTTTGGAGGACTGGCTTTCGCTGTGTTCCCGTGGCAGATCGTCCTTGCCGTTGACCTGTTCCTCACACTGGGAATGGCTGTCGTCACGGCCTGGCCGTACTTGAGCCGTCGCGGTAATGGTTCGTCCGCGTAACAGTGGTTCAGTAATAATTTCTATCTCGTGTAGAATTTAGGGGCAGCCAAAGCTGCCACTCCGCCCCGCCGCCAGCAGGCACCGACGATTGGGATCTGATGACCTCCAACGCCGAGCATGGACGTTCGTCCGGCACTGCGGCCGTCGGCGTCTCCGGCCCCGCCAGCTCCTTGTGGCTTGGCTTGTTGGTGCTGAGTTCTGTCGCGGCTGGTGCAGCCGTTCTTGTCACAAGCCTGATTGCCCTCGCCTTCAACGGCTCCAACGCGCTGCTCTCGAGCAGTTTCGGCGGAGCGTTGGTCATGTTCTTTTTTGCCATCAGCCTTTTGATCGGCCACTTTGTCGGCCGGACCAATCCATCGGGTGCTGTAGGGCTTTTCGTAGCCACATACTTCGTCAAGGTGGTCGGCTTTGCTGTCGTCCTCTTTGTAGTCGGAGAGCCCGAATGGCTGCACGAACGCTGGTTCCTGATCGGCGCTGTCGTGGCCGTGGTGATCTGGCAAGGCGCAGAAATCCGTGGCTTCAGCAAGGCACGCTTGCAAATCTACAATGACCCCACATCCACCAAAGGCGGCAGTGATGACTAGTCGCAAACCAGGACGCAAAGTCCGCCCCACAGCTCCCCGCACGGGTACCGGCGCTCCCGGTGTATCAGCCGACGGCCGCGACGGCGGATACAACGCTGGAATTGCCGTATTCAGCTACATCATTGGCGGAATCATCGTCTGGAGTTTGATAGGGTGGGGTCTGGATAATCTGTGGGGAACCCGCTGGATTGTGCTCGCTGGCGCTCTGCTTGGAGCCGCGGGAGGGTTCTATCTTTCCCATATGCATGGCCTTACCAGTTCACGAAAAACTACTGGGCAGAGCAATGCTTCCAGCGGCCCGTCCGATGATGGGGACAGTAATGCCAAATAATTTCACAACGGGGGACGCGGATACGAATTTCGCCGGACCCCTACCAACGCCCAATGACGGACACTGCAGAGAGGAAACGCGTTGATCGCGCTTGCGCTCCCGGCCCAAGATTCAGGAGAGTTCACTCCTCCTGGAATTAACGAAATGCATCTGCCGGCAATCCTGCCGTGGGGTGCGGCAGACGGATTCTCCAAGCAGATGCTGCTGGTTCTGTTGTCTGTAGTCATCATTGCCACCTTCTTCGTGCTTGCCGCCCGCAAGCAGCAGTTGGTTCCCGGCAAGCTTCAGTTCGCTGGCGAAATGGCCTACGGCTTCGTCCGCAACAGCATCGCCAAGGACATCATTGGCGGCAAAGACTTCATGAAGTACGTGCCGCTGTTGTTCAGCCTCTTCTTCTTCATCCTCGTGAACAACATCTACGGCGCCATCCCGCTGTTCCAGTTGCCCACGTTCTCGCACGTCGGCGGCGCTTACGTCCTCGCAGGCATTGTTTACGTCACCTGGATTGCCATCGGCATCAAGAAGAACGGCATCAGGTACTTCAAGCTGGCAACCGTTCCGTCAGGTGTTCCGTTCTACATCCTGCCCATCGTTGTCCCGATCGAGATCATCTCGAACTTCGTGGTCCGCCCGGTGACGCACAGCCTCCGTCTTTTTGCCACCATGCTTGCCGGCCACCTCATCGTGATGATTGCCGGCTACGGCATCGAGTTCCTCGTGATGCAGGAAAACATCCTGCTCCAGGGCACCTCCGTGCTTGTGCTGGCAGGTGCGATCGCCATGTACATGCTCGAGGCGCTGATCATGGTGCTGCAGGCTTACGTCTTTACGCTGCTGACCGCGATCTACATCGAAGGCGCGCTGCACGCCGACAGCCACTAGGCACCCACAAACTTCCCCTCGCGGGGATGAAGCAACCCAAACAACCTGCCACACGGGTGGCATCTTGAAAGGAAGAAAAATGGAAGGCTCCATCAACGGCTCCCTCAACCTCATCGGCTACGGTCTCTCCGCAATCGGCGGTGGTATCGGTGTTGGTCTCGTGTTCGCCGCTTACATCAACGGTGTGGCACGTCAGCCGGAAGCCCAGCGCGTTCTCCAGCCGATCGCATTCCTCGGCCTCGCGCTGACTGAAGCCCTCGCCATCCTCGGCCTGGTCTTCGCCTTCGTCCTGAGCTAGTCCTCAGAACGAAGCGACAATTCAGAACCGAGAAGATAAGGACGGGTGAAATATGAATCAGCTGATCATCTCAGCCGCCACTGAAGGCGGCGCGGCAGCCAACCCGCTGGTGCCCAACCTGTGGGAAATGTTCGTCGTTCTCGTTGGCTTTGCACTCCTCATGTTCATCGTGGTCAAGTTTGTTGTCCCGATGTTCGAGAAGACGTTTGCAGAGCGCGCCGAGGCGATCGAAGGTGGCATCGCCAAGGCTGAAAAGGCCCAGGCTGAAGCTTCTGCCGCACTCGAAGAGTACAAGCAGCAGCTCACCGACGCCCGTGCCGAAGCTAACCGCATCCGCGAAGAAGCCCGCGCAGAAGGTGCCCAGATCCTTGCTGATCTGAAGGAAAAGGCTGCTGCCGAGTCTGCACGCATCACCGCTCAGGCTCACACGCAGATCGAATCAGAGCGCCAGGCGGCTGTTGTCGCCTTGCGTTCCGAGGTTGGCACGCTGGCCACGACTCTCGCCGGACGCATCGTGGGCGAAGCCCTCGATGACGACCAGCGGGCCGCCCGTGTGGTTGACCGCTTCCTGGCAGAACTGGAGAGCCAGAACGCAGGTGCAGCTAAGTAATGGCAGGTGTATCGAGCGAATCGCTGACCAAGGCTCTGGCTGCGTTGGAAGCCAAGCTTCCTTCGGCTTCGCTGCAGTTGGCTAAAGAACTCTTCGGCATTTTGGGAACGGTAGACACGTCGGCTGGCTTGCGGCGTGCGCTTACCGACCCCTCCCGTAACGGCGAAGAAAAGGCGGCGCTGGTCCGGCAGCTTTTCAGCGGCAAAGTATCCGCTGATGCTGTCGAAATCGTGAGCGGACTGGTCAGCTCACGCTGGGCGTCGGCACGCGATATTGGCGATGCACTCGAGACCCTTGCCGCTTCGGTGGTTATCGCCGTTGCTGAAAACAAGTCGGCCGTCTCTGCCTCAGGGATCACCGGGCTGGAAGAGTTGGAGAATGATCTTTTCTCCTTCAACCAGGCCGTTGCCTCCAACCATGAGGTTCAGCGTGCTCTGTCCGAGCCGCAAGCAAGCGCTGCAGCGAAGGTAGCTTTGGCCGAAAAGCTTGTTCCTGGAGCAGGCGAGGAAGCAAAGGTCCTGATCGGGCAGGCTGTATCGCAGCCGCGCGGCATCAAGCCCACCCGGCTTGTGGCACGCTTTGCGGAGTTGGCAGCCAAACGCCAGCAGCGTTGGATCGCAACGGTGAGCGTTACCCGTCCACTGACGGAAACGCAGGCCAGCAGGCTTCAGGCGGGGCTCAACGCTCTTTACGGGCGCGAGCTCAAGGTCAACATTAGTGTTGACCCGACCCTCATTGGCGGTATCCGGATCCAGGTGGGCGATGAAGTTGTTGACGCTTCTGTTGTCACCCGTTTGGGTCAGTTGCACCGCCAGCTCGCCGGCTAAACCGGACAAAGCACAAACCTTACTGATAGAAACCCCGGTCATCGTGAGCAACGATGATCACGAAAACAGGAGAGCAGGGACTGCAGATGGCCGAATTGACCATCAACGCCGACGACGTCCGTAATGCGCTGAACGAGTTCGCGGCGTCCTACGAACCCGGAAACGCAGAGCGCGTAGAGGTCGGCCGCGTGACCACCGCAAGTGACGGCATCGCCCGTGTTGAGGGCCTTCCCTCGGTCATGGCGAACGAGCTGCTTCGCTTCGAAGACGGCACTCTGGGCCTCGCCCAGAACCTCGACGTCCGCGAGATCGGTGTCATTGTCCTCGGTGACTTCACCGGGATTGAAGAAGGCCAGGAAGTTCACCGTACTGGACAGGTTCTGTCTGTCCCCGTTGGCGACGCCTTCCTTGGCCGTGTTGTCGACCCGCTGGGCGTCCCCATCGACGACCTCGGCGACATCAAGGCTGAGACCACCCGCGCCCTGGAACTCCAGGCCCCGGGCGTCACACAGCGCAAGTCTGTGCACGAGCCGATGCAGACCGGCCTGAAGGCCATCGACGCCATGATTCCGATCGGCCGTGGCCAGCGTCAGCTGATCATTGGTGACCGCCAGACAGGCAAGTCGGCAATCGCCATTGACACGATCATCAACCAGAAGGCCAACTGGGCTTCGGGAGATGTGACCAAGCAGGTTCGCTGCATCTACGTCGCTATCGGCCAGAAGGCATCGACCATTGCTGCCATCCGCCAGACCCTCGAGGACAATGGCGCGCTGGAGTACACCACCATCGTGGCGTCCCCGGCTTCGGACCCCGCAGGCTTCAAGTACCTGGCACCGTATGCAGGTTCTGCCATCGGCCAGCACTGGATGTACGGCGGCAAGCACGTGCTTATCGTGTTTGATGACCTGTCCAAGCAGGCTGAGGCTTACCGTGCAGTTTCGCTGCTGCTCCGCCGTCCGCCGGGACGCGAAGCCTACCCGGGCGACGTCTTCTACTTGCACTCCCGCCTTCTGGAGCGTTGTGCCAAGCTCTCTGATGAGCTCGGTGCCGGCTCCATGACCGGACTTCCCCTGATCGAGACGAAGGCAAACGACGTCTCGGCCTACATTCCGACCAACGTAATTTCCATTACTGACGGTCAGATCTTCCTCCAGTCGGATCTCTTCAACGCCAACCAGCGTCCTGCTGTTGACGTGGGTGTATCTGTGTCCCGCGTTGGCGGTGCCGCGCAGGTCAAGTCCATGAAGAAGGTCTCCGGTACTTTGAAGCTGGACCTGGCTCAGTACCGGGACATGCAGGCTTTCGCCATGTTCGCCTCGGACCTCGACGCTGCTTCCCGCCAGCAGCTGACCCGTGGTGCGCGCCTGATGGAGCTGCTCAAGCAGGGCCAGTACGCGCCGTTCCCGGTAGAGGACCAGGTTGTCTCCATTTGGGCAGGCACCAACGGCTACCTCGACGACGTTCCCGTGGAAGACATCAACCGCTTTGAGTCAGGCTTCCTGGAGCACCTCAAGCACCGGTCCTCCATCCTGACCACGCTTGCACAGACCAACGTCCTCGACGACGACACCGCTGCCGCGCTGAAGACCGCAATTGTGGACTTCAAGCAGGGCTTCTTCGGGGAGGGCGACAACCACTTGGTCGGCGCCGGCCACGAGGAGCACTCGGCTATCGATGAAGCTCAGGTCGACCAGGAAAAAATCGTCAGGCAGAAGCGCTAGTTTCGCTGGCAGGGACTGCCGGGACCCCTCGCGGTTCCGGCAGTCCCGGCCATCGGGATCTTAGGAAAGGATAAGTATGGGAGCCCAGATCCGGGTCTACCGCCAGAAGATCAGCTCGACGACGTCGATGCGCAAGATCTTCAAGGCGATGGAACTGATCGCTACCTCGCGCATCGGCAAGGCCCGCGCACGCGTAGCAGCTTCACTGCCTTACGCGAACGCGATCACCCGCGCTGTTTCTGCTGTCGCAAGCCAGAGCGAAATCGACCACCCGTTGACCACCGAGCCGGAGCAGATCCGCCGCGCAGCAGTCCTGGTAATTACCTCGGACCGTGGCCTGGCAGGTTCATACTCGGCGAGTGTGCTCAAGCAGGCGGAGGGGCTTAACGAACTGCTTCACGCCGAAGGCAAGGAAGTCAAGACGTACCTCGTCGGCCGTAAGGCACAGGCGTACTTCGAGTTCCGAAACCGCGAATATGCCCGCGTTTGGACCGGCGGCACTGATGCGCCTGAGTTCGAAACTGCACGTGAGGTTGGCGAGGCACTGCTTGCGGACTTCGCTACGGAATATGAAGAGGGAGGCGTGGACGAGATCCACGTTGTTTACACCCGCTTCAAGTCCATGGTGACGCAGGAACCCACCGTCGTTCGTCTGCTTCCGCTTGAAGTTGTTGAAGAGCAGGCCGCGTCGGAATCGGAACTCCTGCCGCTTTACGAGTTTGAGCCGGAAACCGAGCGGGTACTTGACGCTTTGCTGCCGCGCTACATCGAATCGCGCCTCTTCGCCGCAATGTTGCAGGCTGCTGCCTCTGAGCTTGCTGCCCGCCAGCGGGCTATGAAGTCTGCCGGCGACAACGCCACAGACCTCATCAAGAAGTACACGCGTCTGCGCAACACCGCCCGCCAGGCTGAGATTACGCAGGAGCTTTCAGAGATTGTGGCCGGCGCCGACGCGCTCAACGCGTCTTAGCCGCCACACCCTCCGTTCCAGCTGTACCTGCACAACAAATAAACTTAACCACGCCATCTACTGAGTGAAGTGAGAGAGATGACTGCCACTGCTACCGAACACGTAGCCGCAACGTCCGGTGCCACCGGCCGTATTGCACGTGTTATTGGCCCGGTTGTCGACGTCGAATTCCCGGCTGACGCAATCCCCTCGATTTACAACGCCCTCACCGCCGAGATTACCCTCAACGGTGAGACCCGCCCCATCACGTTCGAGACCTCCCAGCACCTTGGCGATAACCTCGTTCGCGCCATTGCCCTGCAGGCAACCGACGGACTCGTCCGCGGCACGTCTGTGGTTGACAGCGGCGCTCCGATTTCAGTTCCCGTCGGCGACGGCGTCAAGGGACACATCTTCAACGTTCTGGGCCAGCCCCTGGACATTGCTGAGTCCGAACTGGAGACCACGGAACGCTGGCCGATCCACCGCAAGGCGCCGTCGTTCGCTTCGCTTGAAGGCCAGACCGAAATGCTGGAAACCGGCATCAAGGTCATCGACCTCCTCACCCCGTACATCAAGGGTGGAAAGATCGGCCTCTTCGGTGGCGCCGGGGTGGGCAAGACCGTGCTGATCCAGGAAATGATCACCCGTGTTGCCCGTAACTTCGGTGGTACTTCCGTTTTCGCCGGCGTCGGCGAGCGTACGCGTGAAGGAAACGACCTCTGGGTTGAAATGGAAGAGGCAGGCGTCCTCAAGGACACCGCCCTTGTATTCGGCCAGATGGACGAACCGCCGGGAACGCGACTCCGCGTTGCACTGTCTGCCCTGACCATGGCGGAGTACTTCCGCGATGTTCAGAAGCAGGACGTGTTGCTCTTCATCGACAACATCTTCCGCTTCACCCAGGCAGGCTCCGAGGTTTCCACCCTCCTCGGCCGCATGCCGTCGGCTGTGGGCTACCAGCCCAACCTGGCTGACGAGATGGGCCTCCTGCAGGAGCGCATCACGTCCACCAAGGGCCACTCCATCACCTCGATGCAGGCCATCTACGTTCCCGCAGATGACTACACCGACCCGGCACCGGCCACCACGTTCGCACACCTGGATGCAACCACGGAACTTTCCCGTGAAATTGCTTCCCGTGGTCTGTACCCGGCTGTTGACCCGCTGACGTCAACGTCGCGAATCCTGGACGCCCAGTACATCGGCAAGGACCACTACAACACGGCTGTCCGTGTGAAGCAGATCCTGCAGAAGAACAAGGAACTCCAGGACATCATCGCCATCCTCGGCGTTGATGAACTGTCTGAAGAAGACAAGATCGTCGTGTCGCGTGCACGCCGTATCCAGCAGTTCCTCTCGCAGAACACCTACACCGCCAAGCAGTTCACGGGCGTCGAAGGCTCAACGGTTTCCATCAAGGACACCATCGAGGGCTTCACCGCTATCTGCGACGGCGAGCTGGACCACATCGCAGAGCAGGCGTTCTTCAACGTCGGTGGCCTGGATGATGTCGAGCGCCAGTGGGCCAAGATCCAGGAACAGACCAAGTAATATGGCTGAGCTTGAGGTTGAGATTGTCGCAGCGGACCACTTCGTGTGGTCCGGAGCGGCCAAGATGGTCAAGGCCCGCACCAGTGATGGTGAAATCGGAATCCTGCCCGGCCACTCGCCCCTGCTGGCGATTCTGGCCGAAGGTGAACTGGCGATCCAGCCTGTTTCCGGTGACCGTATTGCTGTAGTTGTTGACGGAGGTTTCTTCTCGGTCGACAACAACAGGGTGGTTATTGTTGCTGACAACGCCCAACTGGGTGACGCGGCTATTGCGGGGATCCGCTAGCAATACCTTGATGGACGCTCTTGGTTATCCGTTCATCGCATTGGCAACTGTCTTTTTGTTGCTGATTTTTACACTGTGCCTTTTCGGGGTGCGCCGCCATAATTTGCGGCGCGCCCTGGGCACCGTGGACGCCTCCATTTGCACGGCTGGTAACAGCTGGCAGATGGGGGTTTGCCGTTATCAGGACAATGATCTCGAGTGGTTCCGCCTCGTGTCCCTCAGCGTCCGACCCAAGCACACTTTCCGCCGCAGTTCGCTTGAGCTGCTTGGCCGACGCAAGCCCACCGAGGCTGAGCTGATCAAGGTGCTCCCCGATTCGGTCATTGTGGAACTGCGTTATGAAGGCCAGGAAGTCTTGCTGGCCATGAAGTTTGATGCCTATACCGGATTGTCGTCCTGGCTCGAAGCCGGACCGGTTATCGGTGTAGGCACCTGGCGTTAGCCCCCGTGGACTTCCTCTCTGACATCCACCTCACGTCCGGACCGGTCGTCTGGTTCGCCTGGCTCGCGGGGATCACGGGGCTGGGCTACCTCCTCTGGCGTCGGGAGTCCCGCTGGCCCGTGAAAGTCCTGATCAGCATCGCGGCTGCAGCCGGGGCTGTAGTGTCTGTTCACTGGTTGCTTCTGTATGTTTTTGCCGTCTTTCCCGAACCTCTCCCCTCGGAGGTGCTGGCGTGGTCGGTGCCCGCTGTCGCCGCCTTAGTGCTGTTCCTGGCCCGGCTTCCGCGCTCCGCCTGGCGGGCACGGACCCTTTCAACTTTGTCGATGCTGGCTGTGGTGCTCCTGACAGCAGTGCAGATCAACGCGTACTTCGGGCTGAACCGAACCGTCAGTGACTTTTTGGGTACGGCTGTAGCGCGGGTCCCGCCTTTGGAACCGGCCCTGATGGCCCGTGATGGCGGTCCGCCGCTCCGGGACCTCGCCACCTGGAGGCCCCATGGGGAACCTGCCGACGGCGGGGTGTTGAGGACCGCGCACATTCCGGCTCCTGCTTCCGGCTTCACGGCCCGTGACGCCTACATATACCTGCCCCCTGCCTACCTTGACCCGCAGCGCCCCGTTTTGCCTGTGCTGGTCCTGTACGCCGGTCAGCCGGGAGGTCCGGCTGATTGGCTTACCGGCGGAATGCTGCGCGCACACATGGACCGGTTCGCCGCACAACACCACGGCATAGCACCTGTTGTTGTGGTGGTGGATCCGAACGGATCAGCCAACGGCAACACCCTCTGTATGGACAGCAGGATAGCGAAAGTAGACACCTACCTGTCCCAGGACGTGCCGAACTGGATTACTCAAAACCTCGATGTCGGGAAGGACCACCGCAACTGGGCGGCCGGCGGATTCTCTTTCGGTGGAACCTGCGCCCTGCAAATGGTCACGCGGCACCCGGACGTCTTCAATTCCGCCCTTTCTTTTTCCGGCGAAAGGGAACCTGCTCTCGCGAAGGAGAGGCAGAAAACAGTAGAAGCAGCGTTTGACGGAGATGTGGCTGCCTTCGACGCGCAGACTCCCTTGAACATTATGGGCAAGCAGCGCTTTGATGCCAACGCGATTTTTCTGGGAGCAGGAGCGGGTGATCAGGAGTTCGTCTCCTACCTGGAGGAATTGTCCGCCGCGGCACAGAAGGCGGGATTCGCCGTCGACACCAAAGTTGTGGCGAACACGGGGCATTCCTGGGAGGCAACCGCGGGAAGTCTTCCCCAGGCCCTGGACTTTATGGCCCTGCGCTGGGGGATCCCGTCATGACGTCAACCACCCAGGAGGCCCACGGCGGCAGCAGTGCAGGAAAGGGCCTGGTTGCCGGCACCAGGAGAGCGGCCGCCGCCCATTTCAAAGCGATCCCGTTCACTTTGGCTGTCCTCGGTGCTTTCCTGCTGACCGGGCTGGGGACGGGAAGTGTACTCTCAGGCCCGCCCGAGTGGTCACTGGACATAGCCAGTGTGACAGCTTCAGGTTTGAAGGCGGGCCATTGGTGGTGCATGTTCACCTCCCTGTTTTTTGCCACGAATCCAGTAGCCTACGGGCTGGCCGCGCTCATGATCCTGATGTTGCTGGGCCTTGCGGAGCGCAATCTGGGCACGAAACTGGCAGCCGCTTTCTTTGCCGCCGGACAGTTCGCCGCTGTGACTCTCTTTTTGCTGGTCACACAGCTGGCCCGCTTTGCCGGTGATGCCTGGCTGGGAGCTATGGTCGATGTTCGCTTGATCGGCCCGTACGCCGCGGTCATGGCCGCCGCCCTCGCTGCCAGCGGGCGACTGCCGACACTTTGGCAACGGCGCCTGCGCACGGCCGTGCTCTCGGTGTCGTTGTTGCTGGTCCTTTACATCGGTCATGCCGAGACGGTTGTGGGACTACTCGGGGCCCTCGTGGGGATCGCCGCAGGATGGTGGATCCAGAGTGATCAGGGAAGGCCACGGCGGCACCGTTCGACAGGCCGTGAGACCCGCAATCTCCTCGCGTTGACCGTGGCAATTTTTGCCGTGGGGCCAATCCTGACAGCTGCCGCGCGCAGCCCCAGCGGTCCTTTGGCCCTGCTGCGGGATGTGGTGCTGAATCCGCTGCCCACGCTGAACCAGCTGGAGGTAAGTTGCGGCGGGACTGTGGACGTCAGTTGCCTTGAGGTCGGCAGGCACGGCTTTGCGGGGCCGCTGGGCTTGGCCTTGGCCGTTGTGCCCGTGATTCTCCTGCTGATCTGCGCTGACGGAATGCGGCGCGGACGCAGGCTCGCCCTTCGGATAGCGTTGACTGTCCAGCTGGGTGTTACGGCGCTGTCGGCAGTGTACCTGTCACTGTTCGCACGGATGCCGCACTACGCTTCCCGTCCCCACACACCGGTGATGAGTTCGGGATTTGTCCACGTCCTGCCGCTCGTTGTTGTTCCGCTCCTGCTGGCGGCAGTGTTGTGGGCGAACCGGCGACAGTTCCGGGTAGAGTCGACGTCCCGTGCGCGGCGCAGCGTCAGCGCGCTGGTGGGTGGGTCATGGTGTGTCCTGGCGGGATCGTATGCGGCGGTCTGGTTCGCGGCAGGCGGGATGGAGCGCGACGGCGGCCTCGGCGGGCTGGGATCGGAGTTGGCGCGGCAGTTCCTGCCCGTGCCGATCCCCAGCCTTTACCACCGCGTCTTTGACGGCCGTAACGCCTTGGAGGGGTTCCTGTTTGCCTATTCCGGACCCGTCTTCTGGCTGGTGGCGTTATCGGCTGTATGGCTTGTCCTCCTCCGCCGGCATCATCCGAAGGACACCGCCGAAGAAGACAGGGAAGCAGCCTTGAATCTGATCCGGCAGGGCGGCGATTCGTTGTCTTGGATGGCATCGTGGGAGCCCAACAGATACTGGTTTACCGGAAACCGCGACGGCGCTGTAGCTTACCAACAGCACGGCAGCGTGGCACTGACCCTGGGCGGACCGCTGGGCCTTGCCCGCCATGGAAAGCAGACGGCCGCGGGCTTTTTGGGTTTCTGCACCGAGCAGGCCTTGATCCCTTGCTTCTACTCCTGCACTGGTGAACTGTGGCCGCTGTTGCGTGAGCGGGGATTCAAGAGGGTGGTGGTGGCGCAGGAAACGCGGCTTGCCATCCGGGACCTTGAATTCAAGGGTAAGGAGTGGCAGAACGTCAGGACGGCCCTGAACCGGGCAGCCAAGACCGGGGTCAAGGCAGTGTGGGGAACCTACGGAAGCCTCCCGGCGGCCTTGCGATCGCAACTCATCGAAGTGTCCGAGGAGTGGGCTGCCCAAAAATCGGTTCCGGAAATGGGGTTCACGCTTGGCGGCATTGATGAGTTGATGGATGACCAAGTGCTGTGTTGCCTCGCGGTGGACGCCGAGGGCCTGGTCCATGGAGTGACCAGCTGGCTTCCGGTGTTCGACGGCGGCACCCGGACGAGCTGGACGCTGGACTTTATGCGGCGGCGCACTGACAGCTTCCCCGGAGTCATGGAGTTCCTCATCGCCTCCGCCGTTTTGGAGCTCCGTTCCTCGGTGGAGGTGATATCCCTTTCAGGTTCCCCACTGGCCCAGGAAGCCCAGGGGTTGCCTCCTCGCCAAGAACAGGACCACCTGGCCGATCGTTCAGAGGGGTTGGCGGCGATCCTGGATGTTGTGGGAGGGGCCCTGGAACCGGTCTACGGGTTCCGTTCCCTCGCGACTTTCAAGTCCCGCTTTAAGCCCGAGTACCGGACCCTCTATCTGTACTACCAGGACCCACTTCAGCTGCCTGCCATTGGCCGTGCGCTCAGCCGGGCCTACCTTCCTGGACTCTCGGTACGGCAGAGTGCACGGTTGCTTCGTACGCTGGTTACGTGAAACTCATCAGCGCGATATTTTCAGGATCTGTAAAACATTTGTGACGGAACAAGACAAAAGCCCTGTCCTGCAAATGAATGAACTGGATAAAGCTCCGGACGCAATGATGGTCCCCGGCATGATTGCCGGGGACCATCTTTGTCCGGTTACGCCGCTGTAGTCAGCGGAGTGAGCGGTGGGACTAGACCAGCGTTACGCCGGTAGCCTGGGGACCCTTGGCGCCCTGACCGATCTCGAACTGAACGCGCTGGTTCTCATCGAGGGTCTTGAAGCCACCGGTCTGGATCTCAGAATAGTGAACGAAGACATCGCCATCGGAGTCATCCGGGGTGATGAAGCCGAAGCCCTTTTCAGCGTTGAACCACTTGACGGTTCCCTGTGCCATTTATTTCTCCTCATTGTGGAACTTTATATAAGACCGGCACACTTCGTGCTGGACTTGGGTCACTCCGCGAGAAGAATCCTGGCTTGCAACCCGGAACCGGGTTTCAGCTGCAGAAGCTTCGCGCTCGCAACATGTCTTGCGAGCATGAAAAACACCTACACAAAGACTGATATAAGAATTTCACGCGAGTCGCTTCAGGTCAACGGTCAAAACGTGCAAATACGTAAAATTTGGGTGAAAGACACTCGAACTTCAACCGCGTTAGCGATGCCGCGGGGAACTGCCCGGACCAGCACTGGCGTGCTGCTCCAAGCCACACGGCTTTACGCATGACTTTGACTGCGGTGAGCCTGGGGTTTGTAACGAGGAGATCGGCGGGAAGGCCCCGTCTCAACCCGCCCACTTCGTCCGACAGCCCGGGCCACATGAGCGCACGAGCGAGGCGGCTGCCGTGTCGTGGTCGCAGTCGGTATGGCCCAGGGACGGGCGGACCCCATGGGATCCCGGCCACCAGGCCTTCTTCACAGATGCCGGGAAAAGAGGCAGATTCCGCGGAGCAGATCCTCTCGGGATGCAGTGAACAGGCTGGCTGGAACGGTGGTGGTGCCCGCACCATGAATAAAGTCGAGGGCAGGCCGAATGGCATGTTCGTCTGCGCCGGGGAAGTCGCCGCCTGCCGTTCCATGGCAGTGGAGGTCCAAGAGGCCCGGAAGGAGCAAGGAACCAGGCCGCGTGCCCGTCCCATGCTGCCGCCCGGCAGTGGCTGTGACGGGGGACAGCCTGATTTTAGAAGAGGCGTGACTCGCTATCGTCAACACCGCGCATGGCGTCGTAGTCGAGGGTGACGCAGTCGATGCCGCGGTCATTGGCCAGGACCTTGGCCTGCGGCTTGATCTGTTGGGCTGCAAAGATGCCCCGGACAGGGGCCAGCAACGGATCCCTGTTGAGCAACTCAAGATACCGCGTCAATTGTTCAACGCCATCGATGTCGCCGCGTCGCTTCAGTTCAATGGCCACGGTGGCGCCGTTTGCGTCCCTGGCGAGGATGTCCACCGGCCCGATAGCGGTGAAGTACTCGCGGCGGATGAGGGAAAAACCGGAACCAAGCGTTTCGATCTGCTCGGCCAGCAGCCTCTGCAGGTCAGCTTCAACACCGTCCTTGATCAGGCCGGGGTCCAGACCCAGATCATGGGAAGTGTCATGGAGATGCTCATGGATGTTGATGATCAGGCGGTCATCGGTTTTGGCCGACTGAACTGTCCACTGTTCCGTGACCCCTACCTCCAGCTCGACTTCGTCGGGGGAAGAGATTCTGAGTACCGCAGGAGGGCTCATCCAGTTCAACGGCTTGTAGGATCCGCCGTCGGAATGAACCAGCACGGAACCGTCAGCCTTTACCAGCAACAGCCTGGTGGCAAGGGGAAGGTGGGCTTTGAGTCTTCCGACGTAATCAACTGAACAACGGGCTATGACGAGGCGCACCCCGTACACATTACCGGGTGGCAGCTGTTCTGCCGTCAGCGTAGGAAGGGCACGGCGGGTGGGTCGGGTGGGGGCGGTGCCTACGGACCACAGCACGGTCTGATGGGCGGGACTGTCTCAGCGGGCGGGCTTCGAATTGGGGCAGAATGAAAGCATGCCCCGCTCCAACCGTCCCCGCCGCCCCGCCTCAGGAAAACCGGGGCAGGGAAAAGCAGGTCCGGGAAGACCTGGCCGGCCAGGGGGCGGCGAAGCTCCTGAACTGGATCTTGAACGGGCGCGCTCAGGCTTTACCCGGCGCGAAAGTGCGCCTGACGGTGAATGGATGGTGCGGCCTATGACCGCAAAGAGGGCTGAGAAGGCCTACATCTGCCCGGGATGCTCCACAGCAGTGCTTCCCGGGATCGCGCATTTGGTCGTCTGGCAGGACGACCACCTGTTCGGAGCGGCCGCCGGGCTCGCTGAGCGGAGGCACTGGCACACGAACTGCTGGACTTCCCGCAGCTACCGCCACCGCTGAAACAGCCGGCGCTGAACCTGCCCCCGCCAGAGAGGGTGGCTAAGCTGATAGGCATGACTTTTGACCCGGCGTCGTACGCATTCTCCCCGTCCCCAGGCCCTGCCGCGATCCGGGCCTCCACCGTACTTCCTGCACTGCGCGAAAACGTGGAAATCACTACCGGCGACGGGCACGTGCTGGTGGGGGAGCTTGCCGTGCCGGAGTCGGGAGAGATCAGGGCCACGCTGATCACCCTCCATCCGCTGCCCACGCATGGCGGCTTTATGGATTCCCACGTGTACCGCAAGGCTTCCTACCGTTTGCCTGCGCTCGCGGGGATCGCAGTCCTGCGGTTCAACACCCGCGGAACGTCATCCCCCCGGGGGACGAGCCAGGGGAAATTCGAGGAGGGGATCGGTGAACGCCATGACGTGGAAGCAGCCGTACGCTTCGCTGTCGAACGCCGGCTGCCCAACCGCTGGCTCGTCGGGTGGTCCTTCGGCACAGAACTCGCCCTGATGTACGGTGCAGTGGAACCAGTCGCGTCACAGGTGGAAGGCGCAATTCTTTTATCGCCCCCGCTGCACCGGGCCACCGACGTGCACCTGAAGGAGTGGGCGGCCTCCGGCAAACCCCTAAAAGTCTTGGTTCCCGAACATGACGACTACCTGCAGCCGGCAGCAGGGTCTGAACGGTTCAGGCTGGTTCCGCAGGCAAAGGTTGTAGGAGTCGACGGCGCTAAGCATCTGTGGGTGGGGGAGAAGTACGCTGCGCGGGCTCTTAACGAAATCGTGGCGGAAGTGATCGGGGAAGACGCAGCGTCGGAGCTGCCACAGGAGTGGAGCGGGCCAATGGCCACGGCGGCCCCATAGTGCCGGTTGCCCAGGGCTTGCTGCGCTTAGTGTTTGCCGTTCCCTAATGCTTGTCCTGGCGGACGATGAAGATCTCGCGCACCAGCAGCATGATGGCCGCCGCAGTCGGAATGGCGATCAGGGCGCCCAGGACGCCCAGCAGGCTGCCGCCGGCGATGACTGAGATAACGGCAACGGCGCCCGGCACGGCAACGGCCTTCTGCATGATCCGCGGGGAGATGAAGTAAGCCTCGAACTGCAGGTAGGCGAAGTAGCAGATCGCGTAGCCGAGCGCGGTTTGCCAACCGGCGGTGAGTGCTATCAGTGTTACCAGAATTCCGGCGATCAGCCCGCCCACCAGGGGAATGAAGGCGAGCAGGGCCACCACAAACGTCAGCAGTACTGCGAACGGAATGCCAAGCACCGACATCACGATGAAGGCAAACGTCGCGTTGAGTCCGGCAACCGCGGCCTGGCCGATGACATAGTTTCCCACGGACCCCGTGATTTCCTCCGAGAGTGCTTCAACCCTGGCGCGGCGCGACCGTGGAGCCAGCCGATAGGCCCACTTCTTCATGTTCGGAAGGGCCGCCAGGAAGTAGAGGCTCAATACGAGGACAATCAGGGTGCCAAACAGGCCGTTGGCAACGGTGGATCCGAAGCCAAGGACTCCGCCGAAAATGCCGCTCATTGCTGTGGGATCATTGACGAACTTTTCCAGTTCCTCGGTGATCCGGTCCCTTACGCCAAACTGGTCATCGAGCGTGCGGAACAGATCGGAATTGATGAAGTCACGGACCCAGCCGGGCGCCTGCTCAACAATCTCAGTGACCTGCTCGACGATGGTGGGGATCAGGGTGGCGAAAAAACCGGCAACGGCCGAGGCCAGGACGGCAACCGAAACGAGGATACCCACAGGCCGCGGCAACTTGCGGCCCTCAAGCCAGCGCACCACCGGATCGAGACCCAGGGCGATGAAAAGCGCCGCCACAATCCAGAGCAGCAGCTGCGTGGTGTTGGAGCCAATCCAGTAGACCAGCAAAGCCATCCCCACGCCAACGGTCCCCATGAAGCCCACATAGACCGGATGCTGGGCAGAGATACGTGGACCGGGAGCGCCGAACCGCTCAGCGTCCTCCCCGCTCAGCTGTTCGTCATCGATGTGCTCGGGGGGCATTTCGAACCGCACGCGCGGCTGGGCTCCCGGCAGTGGCTGGCGCAGCCGCCGGAGGACCGATCCGACGAAAGCGGCCCGGGGCGGGTTCTTTGCAGGCCGTTCCACCGTAACAGGTTCCGGGGCAACGGATCCTTGAAGATCTTCCTGTCCTGAGGGGGACGAATCCGTGTGTTCAGTCACAGCTTTTTAGTGCCCTTTTCCGTGCATGTTTCTATGCGTTACACCGCCTTCGGCGCCGGTGTGATGATCATCGCAAACACTATCAGCAGGCCCATTCCGGCCCGGGTGAAGCGCCGGGGAGGGGCGCCGATTCAACGTCGTACCCAACCCTAAACTCAGAGATTGGTAACAAAACGGTTACTATTGAAAGCAAACCCCCGCTGATGATAGGTGATTCTTTGCGTTTCAAGACTGCAGTTGCATTAGTGCTGCTCGGCCTCCTGGTGTTGCTGGCCGGGATCGGACAGAAGACAATCTGGGCCCCGGCCGAGACCGTAACAGCCACGGCGCCCTCCGACTCCGCTGCCGCGCCCCTGACCGTCATAGACCAAAAGCTGCGCACACACGGCGGAGGAACGGTCAAGATCAGCGTCAAGGGCGAAGGCAGCTTCCTGCTGGCCACGGGCCGCCCCGATGACGTCAGCGCATGGGTCGGAAAAACCGCCCACAACACTGTCTCGGGCGTGTCCGAGGACAGCAAGTCACTGCAGGTGACACACACTGACGGTGAAGCCACGTCACCGACGCCCGCCGGTTCGGATCTCTGGGTTTCCACGGAGAACGCCAGTGGCGACCTCAACTACACGTGGAATGCACCTGCCGACGGCGAATGGAGCCTGTTGCTCGCTTCGGACGGAACCAAGCCGGCGCCGTCGTCCATTTCCATGACGTTCGACAACGACACCTCGACTCCCTGGGCAGTGCCCTTTATGGTTCTGGGTGGACTGATCGTTCTGGCGGGCCTTGCCTTGCTGATGTTCAAGCCCAAGGGCGGCAGGAACAGCCGCACAGGTGGGACGGGCGGCATTGACAGCGCGTCCCCGGACCGCGACTCCACGTCTGCAGGTCGCGGAAGCGCCTCTGGCTCAACCGCCGTCAACTCAACCCGGGTCAACTCCACCAACTTCACACGTATGAGCGGTCTTCGCCGGATGGGCCTGGCCCGCGGCGGATTCATCGTTGCCGCTCTCACTGCCACCGCCGTAGCGGGAAGCGGTGTTGCCGCCCAAGCCACGACTCCGGCTCCGTCGCCCTCCGCAGCTTCTTCCGCCCCGGCTGAGCCGGAGGCAGGAGAGGAAGCCCCCGTTCTGTTGGACGCCCAGCTCCGCCGGATCCTGGAGCAGGTAGCCAGCACCGTAGACACAGGCGACGCCGCGAAGGATGTTGAAAAGCTCAGGGCGAGGGTCGCCGGAACCGAACTGGATGTTCGTGGGCAGAATTACAAGATCCGGTCGCAGGTGGGATCGTATGAGGCCCGCATGCCCGTACGTGCCACGAAACAGCTCACGGCAGTTGTCCCCGGCAAGAGCGATTGGCCTCGGTCAGTACTCGCCGTGACGCAGGGCGACGGCAACGTGGTCCCGCAGCTCCTCACGCTCGTGCAAGCAGGCCCGCGGGAAAACTACAAGCTGGTGCTTACCACACCGCTGCAGCCGGGAACCACGCTCCCGGCCATCGGGACTGAGGGCAGCGAATCGTTGGCCGCCGGTGACAAGTCAGGCCTCCTCTACAGCGGCGAGGAAGCTCTCGCAGGCCTGGGCGACCGACTCGCCAAGGACGACTCCACGTTCAAGGACAAGCTTGTTGAAGGCCAGTCTTCGCCGTACATCGCCGACACTCTCGCCTACCAGGCAGACGCGGTGAAGTCGGGACCGAACGGCAATTTCGCCTTCACCCACAAGGTTGACCCGAAGCAGACAGTTGTCTTCCGGACGGCTGACGGCGGCGCCCTGGTACTGGGCCGGCTCGACTTCGCCTTTGACGGAACGCCCAAGGCTTCCGGGGACAAGCTGACCATCGGGGATGACGCTGCAGTCCTGGCCGGCGGCAAGGAAACTACATCAGGCATGGTCCTGAACTTTGCCGAGTCTGTTGCCGTGTACGTGCCCCCCACAGGTTCCAAGGACCCCATGAAGCTGGTAGCGGCCACCCGTGGACTCATCGGGGCCAGCTTCAAGTAACATCCCGGGTTGACGCCCGCAACGGCCGGAGTGGCTAGAGTGGAAGCTATGAGTTCGCCAGCTTCCCGCCCTGTCCCTCCGGCCGCTGCCAGTCAGCTGAACCTTCGCGGCGCCGTCGATCTTTCCGCCCTGAAGCAGCGCGCTGCCTCAGGATCGCCGTCAGGTCCGCCCGCTGCCCAAAGTTCCACACCCGGCTCTGCCGGGGGAGCCGAGCGTCCCGCCGGCGGACGCCCGCTTCGTGTGGCCGCGACGGAAGCGAATTTCCAGGAACTTGTTGAGCTTTCCACCCAGGTGCCGGTTGTTTTCGCACTCTGGGCGGGATATTCGCCGGGTTCTGAAGCCATGCTTGACGTCCTGGAACAGATCATCAACGCCTATGACGGCCGGCTGGTCCTGGGAACAGCCGATATTGAGGCGTTCCCGCAGCTTGCCCAGGCCTTCCAGGTTCAGGCCGTCCCCACCGCGGTTGCAGTGGTGAAGGGCCAACCCGTACCGCTTTTCCAGGGTGGCGCTGATGAACAGCAGGTACGAAGCCTGCTGGACGAGCTGCTGAAGGTTGCAGCGGCCAACGGGGTAAGCGGTAGGATCGGCGGTTCCGAAGAACCAGCCGCGGAACCTGAGCCAGCCCCGCTTCCGCCCTTGCACCAGGAAGCGTTCGACGCCATCGAGGCCGGCGACTATGCTGCCGCGGCCGCCGCCTACCGGAAGGCACTGGCAGAAATGCCCTCAGACCAGGAGGCCAAGGCCGGGCTGGCGCAGGTTGAGTTGATGGGACGTTTGCAGGCGCTGTCGGTTCCCGAGGGTGAGTCGCTGCGCAAGCTCGCCGCGGACGAGCCGGACAATCTTGAGGCACAGTTGGCGGTTGCTGATCTGGATCTTGCCGGCGGGCACATTGAGGATGCGCTGAACCGCCTGGTTTCGTTTATCGGCAGGAACTTCGGACCTGAACGCGAGACGGCCAGGGTGCGGCTGCTTGAACTCTTTGAAGTTGTAGGCCCCTCGGATGAGCGGGTGGCCAAAGCCCGGCAAGGACTCGCCAGGGTTCTTTTCTGATGGGCTCCGTCCTCTTCACGCCTCTGACATTGCGTTCGATGACGCTGCAGCACCGGGGGTGGGTCTCACCCATGTGCCAATACAGCTGCGGGGCGGAAACCGGCGAAGGGGTGCCCAACGACTGGCACCTGATGCATCTGGGCTCCTTCGCGACAGGGGGCGCAGCCTTGATTCTCACGGAAGCTGCTGCGGTAAACCCCATCGGCAGGATCAGTCCGCTCGATGCGGGCCTCTACAACGATGAGCAGGCCTCGGCGTGGGAGCGGATCATCCGGTTTGTGCACCGGCATGGCGCAGCTGATGCCAAGATCGGAGTGCAGCTGGCCCACGCCGGACGCAAGGGCTCCACCTACTGGCCCTTTTCCGGACAGAACGGCTCAGTGCAGGAGTCCGACGGCGGTTGGGCCACTGTCGGGCCAGGAACCGGCGCCTTTGACGGCTACGCTCCTCCGTCTGCAATGACTGAAGCTGACATTGAAGGTGTCATCAGGGATTTCGCCGCGGCCGCGGTCCGGGCGGTGGAAGCAGGCTTCGATACCGTGGAGATTCACGGTGCCCACGGCTACCTGCTCCATGAATTTCAAAGTCCCCTGGTAAACGACAGGACCGACGCCTGGGGCGGCAGCGAGGACGGCAGGAACCGGCTGATGCTCGCGGTCATCGATGCCGTTCGGGACGTTATCCCCGATTCGATGCCTTTGCTGCTGCGGATTTCCGCCTCCGACTGGGCAGAGGGTGGAGTGGAGGTGGATCACGCTGTGCGCCTGGCCCGCCAGGCAGGCGAGCGGGGTGTTGACCTCGTCGACGTCTCAAGCGGCGGCGCTGTGGCGCATCAAAAGATCCAGGCGGGACCGGGATATCAAACCGGTTTTTCCTCCCGGATCCGGCACGAGGCTGACGTTGCCACGGGAACCGTGGGACTTTTGACGTCCGCCGGCCAGGCAGAACACGCTGTAGCTACCGGACAGGCGGACGGGATTTTCATTGCCCGCGCTGCACTACGTGATCCCCACTGGTGGCTTAGGGCTGCCTTCGAGCTGGGGCACGACATTTCCTGGCCACCTCAGTACGAGCGCGCCAGGCCACGTCACTCTTTCTGACGATTGCTCATCCCGCAGGATTCCTCCTTTCGGACGAGTCCTGTGGAGGCAGGCGGCGGATAGTGTGGAATCATGACTCTTCCTCTGCCGGACCAGCCAAGCCTGCCGCCATCCGTACCGGCGCTGTCCCTGCGGGGGATAGCGAAAAGGTTCGGAGGCAAGATTGCCGTCGACGGAATCAGCCTTGATGTTCCCTCGGGTTCCTTTTTCGGGATAGTCGGTCCCAACGGGGCGGGTAAGACCACCATGTTGTCGATGGCCACGGGACTCCTGCGCCCGGACTTCGGAACTGCCCTGGTGCAGGGCATGGACGTGTGGGCACATCCGCTGGAGGCAAAGAGGCTCATGGGAATACTGCCGGACGGAGTGCGCCTGTTCGACAGGCTTACCGGGGAACAGCTGGTCACATACGCCGGCCTCCTGCGGGGGATGGATCGGGCTGTGGTCTCTTTGCGTGTCCGGGAGCTGCTGGAAGCCTTGGACCTCACCCAGGATGCAGGAACACTGGTGGTGGACTATTCGGCAGGTATGACGAAGAAGATAGCCCTCGCCTCGGCCTTGATTCACGCGCCCCGCGTTCTTGTGCTGGATGAGCCTTTTGAATCCGTGGACCCCATCTCGGCTGCCAACATACGTGACATCCTTGACCGCTACGTCGCTTCCGGCGGGACCGTGATTGTGTCAAGCCACGTGATGGACCTCGTGCAGCGTATGTGTGACCATGTGGCCGTGGTTGCGGCGGGCCGGCTGCTTGCCGCCGGCACTGTTGATGAAGTGCGTGCCGGAGCCAGCCTGGAAGACCGTTTCGTCCAACTGGTGGGCGGCCGCAGCAAGACGGAGGGGCTGGAATGGTTGCGCACCTTCTAAGGCTCAAGCTGACACTGCTCCGCAACAGTTTCCGGCGCAGCCCGTGGCAACTTATTGGCCTTGCCATCGGCGGTTTGTACGCCTTGGGGATCGCCGGAATCTGCGCCGTCGCCCTGATCCTGCTGCGCTCAGCAGAGGTGGAGCTGGCACAGACATTCGTGGTTCTGGGTGGAGCGGCCGCTGTCGTGGGGTGGGCCGTTTTCCCGGTCGTGGCTTCCGCCGTCGACATGACACTGGATCCGGCACGATTCACCACCTTCAGCGTGCCTATGCCCAGACTGCTGGCCGGACTCGCTCTTGGCGGCTTGATCGGCATTCCTGGCCTGGCCACAGCTATCGTCGCGCTTTCCACGGTAGGAACCTGGTGGCGTGGCCCGGTGGGGCCAATGGCTGCTCTGGCCGGCGCGGTCCTGGGGGTCCTCACCTGCATTGTGCTTTCCCGGGTGGTTACTACGGCAACCGCCGGCCTTGCCTCTTCCCGCCGGTTCAAGGACGCCAGTTCCCTTGTCTTTATGATTCCACTGATCCTGCTCGGCCCGCTCGCGGCTGTAGTCACCAGGGGAATCGCCGAGTCTGCGGATTTTCTCCCTGGCTTCGCCCGTACGCTGTCATGGACGCCGTTGGGGGCGGCCTGGTCACTCGGCGGTGATGTCTCAGCGGGAAACCCCGGCGCGGCAGTCCTGAAACTCCTCATCGCATTGGCGACGCTTGGCGGCCTGACGTGGTGTTGGAAGGTCCTTCTGGAGCGTGCGTTGGTCTCACCGCCTTATGCCGGGAGTTCACGGCGCAAGGGCGGGCATCTTGGCCTGTTCTCCTTCTTTCCGGCCACCCCCGCGGGAGCGGTCACCGCACGTGCGTTGACCTATTGGCTCAGGGATCCGCGCTACTCGGGATCGCTGGTAGTCATTCCCCTATTACCGGTCCTGATGTACTTCCAAGGAAGCCAGACCGGCGACTATGGCGTCCTTACGGTGATCGGCCCCCTGACCGCCTTCATGCTGGCCTGGGCGATCTCTGCCGACGTCTCCTACGACAACACCGCCTTCGCGCTGCATCTGGCCAGCGGTGTACGCGGGCTTGATGACCGGCTGGGCCGGGCGACGGCGTGCCTCGTGTTCGCCTTGCCGGTCACGGTAGCGTTCAGCATATTTCCCTTCATGGTCACCCAGGACTGGATCAGGCTGCCTGGTGTTGTTGGCTTTTCGCTGGGAATCCTGCTGACAGGGCTCGGGCTGGCTTCTGTAGTGTCGGCGAGATACACCGTTGCGGTTCCCCTGCCGGGTGACAGCCCGTTCAAGAAGCCGCCGGGAAATGTGGCGCAGACCCTGGGGGTCCAGTTCGGAGGTATGGGTGTGCTGCTTTTGCTCGTGTCTCCGGAAGGCGTGTTGCTCCTGTTGGAGATTGTCACAGGGGACCCGCTGTTCGGCTGGATAAACTTGGCTGTAGGTCCGCTCCTGGGCCTTGTGATGTTCGGGACCGGGGTCCGGCTCGGGGGCAAGTGGCTCGACACCCGCGGTCCGGAACTGCTCGCGCAACTTTCCGTCAACCGGTAGCAGAAAACAGAAAGCTGGCAGATTTTGGAAGTTGTAATCCTGTCCGGGACTGCACGCATGGCAGCTGTGGCAGCTGATGCCATTGAAGCGCTGCTCCTGCGGAAGCCTGATGCGGTCCTGGGGCTGGCTACCGGCTCCTCGCCTTTGCCCATCTATGACGAGTTGGCACGGCGGCATGACCGGAACGGACTGGATTTCAGCAAGGCCCGCGGGTTCGCCCTGGATGAGTACGTTGGCCTGGAACCGGGCCATGAGCAGTCCTACCGCGAAGTCATCCGGCGTGAATTTACGGACAGGGTGAACATCTCTGAGAGCAACGTGCACACTCCTGATGGTGCGGCAGAGGACATCCCGGCGGCATGTGAGGCCTATGAAAATGCGATCAAGGAGGCCGGGGGAGTTGACCTGCAGATACTGGGGGTGGGGACAGACGGCCACATCGGATTCAACGAGCCCGGATCGTCCCTAGCCTCCAGGACGAGGATCAAGACGCTCATTGAGCAGACACGGCGCGACAATGCGCGCTTTTTTGGCAGCGTGAATGATGTTCCCCACCATGTCATCACGCAGGGCCTTGGCACGATTATGGAAGCGCGGCATGTGATTCTGGTGGCATCGGGGGCTCAAAAGGCGCAGGCGGTCCATAACTTCGTCGAGGGCCCGGTGTCTGCTATCTGTGCCGCATCGGTCCTGCAGATGCATCCGCACGCCACCATCCTCGTTGATGAAGCCGCAGCATCCTCCCTCAAACTTGCCGACTACTACCGCCACAGTTACGACAACAAGCCTGCCTGGCAGGGTTTATAGCCTCGAGGGCTGCAGGACTGCCACTGACGGCGAGGGACCGTTCCGCCGCCGGCCACCGATACCGGTCGCGTTACTGTCTGCTCCGGACGCTAAGATGGATGGCATGACAAGCACGACGGATCCCTTCGAAAACGACCCGATGCGCGAGCTCTCCGGAGCCGGGGGCTCCACCGCCACCATTGAGCGCGAAGAACTCCGCCAGGAAGTGGAACCGGGCGACCGGGAGCGGTTCTCGCACTACGTCCGCAAGGAAAAGATCATGGAGTCCGCCCTGTCCGGCGAACCCGTGATCGCACTTTGCGGCAAGGTGTGGACCCCAGGCCGCGATCCCCAGAAGTTCCCGGTCTGCCCCATGTGCAAAGAGGTCTACGACGGCCTTCGTCCCGGCAACGACGGCGGCAAGGGCTCGGGCGACAAGAAGTAGAAGCGCGTGCAGAAGGGCCGGATCTCGTCCAGGCCATTGCTCTGGAACTGAGCAGGCCAACTCATTGACGCACTGCTGAGAGGCTACGGCCGCATCTACGTCTGAGACGCGGGTGACTGTCGAAGCCCAGCTGGACCCGGTCTGATTCCCGGCACTTAATTCCCTGCGCCTGGCCTGTCATCCCACTGTGCCCGTCGGGCGATTGCTACCTTTGATACGGGAGAACTGTCCGCAGTTCTCTTCCGACCCGGTCCATCCGGAACAGATTGGTGTTTTTGTGATTTTTTGTGTTGCGCTGACAATAGGTACCCTCCCGGGGAACGTGGGCGCAGCATGACCGAGACGCTCTTTGGTGGACCCACACTGCCTCCCGCTTACCCGGAGCGGGCCGCGTGGGGAACCGCACAGAAACTCAGGGCCTGGCAGCAGGAAGCCCTCGACAGGTATTTCACGGCACAGCCCAAGGACTTCCTTGCTGTAGCAACCCCGGGTGCTGGAAAAACCACTTTCGCGCTCCGTGTCGCCTCGATGCTTATAGAGTCCGGTGCTGTGAACCGCGTGACCATCGTGGCCCCAACCGATCACCTCAAACGGCAGTGGGCTGACGCCGCAGCCAAGGTGGGGATCGCGATTGACCCTAACTTCAAGAACGCCGACGGCCAGCACGGCCGGGGGTTCATCGGCGTTGCCGTCACCTACGCCCAGGTTGCCAGTAAACCCATGCTGCACCGGGCAAAAACGGAAGCGGCCCGCACACTGGTGATCCTTGACGAGATCCACCACGGCGGCGAGGCGCTCTCCTGGGGCGACGGCCTGCGGGAGGCTTTTGATCCAGCAGCACGCCGTTTGTCGCTCACAGGTACCCCCTTCCGCTCCGACACTTCCCCTATTCCCTTTGTGGAGTACGCCGAAGACCGGGACGGCATCCGCCGCTCCAAAGCGGACTATACATACGGCTACGGAAACGCTCTCCGCGACCACGTGGTCCGCCCGGTCATGTTCATGGCCTACTCGGGACAGATGCGGTGGCGTACCAGTGCTGGTGAAGAAATGGCGGCTTCCCTGGGTGAAGCCGCCGTCACCAAGGACGTCACCTCCCAGGCCTGGCGGACGGCGTTAAATCCGGCAGGGGAATGGATTCCGGCCGTGCTGGCGGGGGCAGATAAGCGGCTTAGCGAAGTCCGACGTACAGTGCCCGACGCCGGTGGCCTGGTCATCGCGACGGATCACGAGGACGCAAGGGCCTACGCAGGCCAGTTGAAGAAGATTACCGGTGAATCGCCCACTGTGATCCTTTCCGATGACGCGAAGGCCTCGAGCAAGATCGAGGAATTCACGGCAAGTGACAAGCGGTGGATGGTCGCCGTGCGGATGGTCTCTGAAGGCGTAGACGTTCCACGGCTCTCAGTGGGCGTCTACG
Source organism: Arthrobacter sp. (assembly GCF_031179985.1). Taxonomy (GTDB): domain Bacteria; phylum Actinomycetota; class Actinomycetes; order Actinomycetales; family Micrococcaceae; genus Arthrobacter. The sequence goes on from NZ_JAPSHJ010000009.1 coordinate 107,505, forward strand.
CAACATCCACGTCCACCCCGCTGTTTTTTGCCCAGGCTGTGGGAAGGTTTGTCCGCGCGCGGAAGCGCGGAGAAACGGCGTCGGTATTCCTGCCATCTGTCCCCCAACTGATGGCGCTTGCCAACTCGATGGAGGCCGAACGCGACCATGCGCTGGACCGCCCGGAGAAGGAGGACGGCGATGGCCTTTTTAACCCGGAAGATTCGCTGATTGATGAGGCGAACCGCGAGGAGAAGGCCTCAGATTCGCTGACCAAGGGCAAGTTCGAGGCGCTGGATTCCCAGGCCTCCTTTGACCGGGTGCTGTTCGACGGCGGCGAGTTCGGTACCGGGGGCGAAGTCGGTTCTGAGGACGAGATGGACTTCCTGGGCATTCCGGGGCTTTTGGATGCCGAGCAGGTGGGTACGCTGCTGAGGCAGCGCCAGCATGAACAGCAGAGCCGCAAGAAGCTGAGGTCACCGGAGGCCACCGCTCCCGCCGCAGCTGTTCCGGACCACCGCATGCTGATGGATCTGCGGAACGAGTTGGCCAAGAACGTTGCTGCATGGTCTGCCCGGACGGGTACACCGCACGGCGTTGTCCACACCAAACTGCGAACAGTGTGCGGCGGGCCTCCCGTGGCGCAGGCCAACGAAGAGCAGCTTCAGAGCCGCCTTCGCAAACTGCAGGATTGGTTTATCGGACGAAAGTAGCTCTTAGGCGAGATCCACGCCGCCCAGTTCCATTTCAGCGTAGGCATCGTCGAGGTCAGGAGCGATCCCGGCTGTCAGTTCACGCATCACGGTGACCGAGTAGCCTGCCTGGACAGCATCAAGGGCCGTCGCCATCACGCAGTAGTCAGTGGCGAGCCCTACGACGACGACATCCTCCACGTCATGGCTCTGCAGCCAGTCGTCCAGTCCGATGGCGTCCTCGTCCGCCGCGAATGCTTCCGCGTCTTCAACCAGGGGTGCTCCTCCGGGCTTCCGTTCACCCGTAGGAACAGCGTCCTCCGGTGCCAGCACACCCTCGAAGCCCGAGTAGGCGGCGGTGTATTGGCCCTTTTGGAAGTAGGCGTCGATGTATTCTGTGTCGAGGTCCGGGTGCAGTTCTGCACCGCGGGTTCCAGCCACACAATGCGGGGGCCAGGTGTCAACGAAATCAGGCTGTTCGGCGAAATGGTCCCCGGGCTGGATGTGCCAGTCCTGCGTGGCCACGACGTGGTCGAACTGGTTGTGATGGGTGTCCACATATTCGCTGATGGCGGCTGCAACGTCTGCGCCGCCCTTCACCGGAAGGGACCCTCCTTCGCAGAAGTCATTTTGTACATCAACAATGATCAGGGCACGGGACATTCAGTCCTCCTCGTAAACAGTAGGGATGGCGGGTTCGCCACGCTGCAGGCGGTTGACCACAGCGGGCAGCTCTGCCATTGAATCCATATGCCGTTGGCGGGCCCGGACAACACCCTCGGGCCCCGTCCAGCCGGGCAGGAGCTCGCCGTTCTTAATGAACTGCTGGAGGAGCATCCGGTCATTTCCGTCGTCCTCGGGGTGGTGGCCGACTCCCAGGATTTCCTGCGAGGCGATGCCTTGCTCGTTCAGCCGGCGCAGCGCGTATTTCCGTCCGCCCCTGCTCGCCTTGTTCTTGGCGGCCTTGGCCACTGACACGAAGTCGCCGTTGTCGTCTGTCCGGCTCACCAGTTTGTAGACCATGCTTGCGGTCGGAGCGCCCGAACCTGTGACCAAAGAGGTCCCGACGCCGTAGGAATCGACGGGTGCGGACTGCAGCGCTGCGATGGCGTACTCGTCCAGGTCAGACGTAACGACAATTTTTGTGTTGTGGTTGCCGAGGTCGTCCAGGAGCTGCCTGACCCACTGGGCCTGCGCTATCAGGTCGCCGGAGTCCAGGCGGACGGCGCCCAAGGAGGGCCCCGCAAGCTCAACGGCGGTCCTGACGCCGGCCTCGACGTCGTACGTATCCACGAGCAGCGAGGTGCCGGGGCCCATCGAGGCGATCTGCGCCTCGAACGCTTGCCGCTCCGAGTCATGGAGCAGGGTGAACGAATGGGCGGCGGTGCCGACCGTTTTTATTCCGTACCTGAGGCCTGCCTCCAGGTTTGAGGTGCTGGCGAAGCCGGCGACGACGGCGGCACGGGCGGCCGCTGCTGCGGATTCCTCCTGGGTGCGGCGGGAACCCATTTCGATGCATGGACGGTTTCCGGCAGCCGTCACCATTCGGGAGGCCGCAGAAGCAATGGCGCTGTCATGGTTCAGCACTGACAGGACATAGGTTTCAAGAATGCAGGCTTCAGCGAAGGTAGCTTCGACGATCAGGATGGGGGAGTAGGGAAAGTACGCTTCGCCCTCCGCATAACCCCAGACGTCCCCAGAGAACCTGTACGTGGACAGATACTCCAGCGTCTCCTCGTTCACGATCTGGTTGCGGCGCAGGAAATCGAGTTCAGCGGGCCCGAAGCGAAAGTCCGCTATGCCCTCAAGCAGCCGTCCTGTACCGGCAACAATGCCGTAACGGCGGCCGTCGGGAAGGCGCCGGGCGAAGGCCTCAAAAACGCATTTCCGCTGTGCGGCGCCGGAGTGCAGCGCGGCCTGGAGCATGGTCAGCTCGTAATGGTCGGTGTACAAGGACGTCCGGGGATGGTCCCGGCCAGCAGGGGTACTCACAAATTCACTCTAGTCCCCACCGGCTCCCTCGTCTCGCTTCGCTTCGCCGCGGGGCCCGCGCCAGCGTGGGCCCATCCGGCGCGGGCCCAGCATCCCCATAGAATGGACAGATGACCCTCAGCGTTGCGCTCGGCCCCGATACGAGGGAGAGCACCCAGACCGGAACAGTGGTGTCAGCCGATTCCCTGACCGCCCCGGACGTCCCCTGGAACCTCGTGATCTGGAACGATCCGGTGAACCTGATGAGCTACGTCAGCTTCGTTTTCCGGAGCTACTTCGGATATTCGGAGACGAAGGCGGACAAGCTCATGATGGAAGTCCACAAGAAGGGCCGCTCCATCGTGGCCCACGGCAGCAAGGAGCAGGTGGAGCAGCATGCCGTCGCAATGCACGGCTATGGGCTCTGGGCCACGGTGGAGAAGGCCACCAGCGGCGGCAAGGACGGCACCTCCGGCAAGGGCAAGGGAAAACGTGGCTAAGGCATTCAAATACGGGCTCAAGGGAATCACGGGCTACCTCGAACCGGCCGAACGGGAACTGCTGCGGGGCCTTTTCGCTGACGTGGTTGCCATGCTGGAGCCTGAGGAGCGGGAGAACCAGGACCCGCTCTCTGCTCTGATAGGACTCGACATGGAGGTGAAGGAACCCACGGACAGAGCGGTCCGGCGGCTCCTTCCCAACGTCATGAAGGACGACGGCGCCGCGTCACTGGAGTTCCGGCAACTCACCGAACGCTCGCTCCGTGAAGGCAAGATCGGCGCCCTGCGGGCTGCCTCGCTGGGCCTGGACAAAGACGATCTGACCCTGACGGAGACTGACGCCAGGCATTGGTCTACAGCGCTCAATGACGTTCGGCTGGTGTTGGCTGAGCGCTTGGACATCCAGGATGAAGCCGACGCCGAACATGTCCATCTGATGCAGGACTGGTCCCAGGCTGAAGACGTGGAAAGTTACCTGGCACTCGTCTACAACTTCACCACGTGGCTTCAGGAGTCGCTGGTACAGGCGATGGTGCACTCGCTGGACACCCAACCCGGCACGCGGCGTTGATCACGGGCAGAGGTCTCCCCACACTCCGCAGGATTGTCCGGCCTTCCTGTCTCCATGCCGACGATTAGTGTGACCCAACAGACATGAGCCAAGGGACACATCTAATGGCCGGAGCCAGTGGGAAGCCCTATCCTCGAATAATCATGACTTCAGCATCGAGCATGGATCCGGCAGCGGGAGCTGTATCGGAATCCCAGACAAGCAGCACCTCATCCACTGCTTCGGCCAGCGATATGGGGTCCCGGCCAATAGGTGTCTTCGATTCGGGCGTCGGGGGACTGACCGTTGCCCGGTCCATCATTGACCAGTTGCCCAACGAATCCATTCTTTACGTCGGCGATACAGCCAACGGCCCGTACGGCCCGCTGCCCATCGCGGAAGTGCGCGCCAATGCCCTGGGCGTGATGGACGAACTGGTGGATTCCGGGGTCAAGCTGCTGACCATCGCCTGCAACTCGGCGTCGGCCGCTGTGCTTCGGGATGCACGCGAACGGTACACAGCCCGTTACGGCATCCCTGTCATCGAAGTCATCCAGCCGGCAGTCCGGCGGGCGGTGGCGGCAACGCGGAGCGGGCGGATCGGCGTCATCGGAACCTCGGCAACAATCGGGTCACGCGCCTACGACGACACTTTCGCAGCAGCTCCGGATCTGGAGATCACGTCGGTGGCCTGTCCTGCCTTCGTCAGCTACGTGGAGGCCGGAATTACAACAGGTCCGGAGCTGCTGGCTGTCGCGCGGGAATACCTGGACCCGCTGAAGTCCGCAGGCGTGGACACTGTGGTCCTGGGCTGTACACACTACCCTCTGCTTACCGGCGTCATTTCCTTCGTGATGGGCGACGACGTCACCCTCGTCTCCAGCGCCGAAGAAACCGCCAAGGACGTCTACCGTGCGTTGGCCACCCGCGGCCTGGAGCGGACATCCGTGAGCCCGCCCGAGCACCACTTCATCGCCACAGGCGATGCTGAGCAGTTCGAATCCCTTGCCAGGCGTTTCCTCGGCCCCGAGGTGCTGAGCGTGCAGCATGTAGCCCATGTAGCTGCGCAATACCCCACCGGCAGCCTGGCCCGGATCACTCCGGAAATGATTGCCGCCGCGCGCTCGGGGGGAGTTCGTCCCCGAACCTCCAATTTTGTGGAAAACTCCATTGCAGGAGGTTCCGCGACGTGAAGCTGACCATAGTGGGCTGTACAGGGTCCTTTCCGGGCCCGGGATCGCCGGCGTCGTGCTACCTCCTGACTGCCCACGACGGCGAGCGGACGTGGAAAATAGTCCTGGACCTCGGCAGCGGCGCCCTTGGCGCGATTCAGCGCTACACGGATCTGGAAGACATCGACGCCATCTTCCTGACCCACCTGCACCCGGACCACTGCATGGATCTGTGCGGGCTCCATGTCGCAGTGCGGTGGAAGCCGGGCGGTTGGGGCCGGGACCGGATTCCGGTGTGGGGGCCGGCTGCGACGGCGGACAGGATGGCTACGGCTTACGGGCTGGAGCTCAATCCGGGCATGCACGAGGAATTCGACTTCAGCAACTGGGCTGAACGCCAACCCGTTGCCCTGGGACCCTTCACTGTTACCCCGTTCGCCGTCAACCATCCGGTCGAAGAAGCGTATGCCTTGCGGGTGGAGGTGACGGAACCGTCCCGCGAAGGGGTTCCTGTAACACGGGTCCTGACCTACTCCGGAGATACTGATTCGTGCAGCGGGCTGGAAGAAGCTGCAAAGGACGCGGATCTTTTCCTTTGCGAGGCCGCGTTTGAGGAAGGACGGGACGACGCCGTCAAGGATGTGCACCTGACGGGAAAGCGTGCCGGAGAGGCAGCTGCTGCGGCTGGTGCCCGCCGTCTGTTGCTGACACACATTCCGGTGTGGACGTCGCAGACCACCGTCATGGCGGAGGCACGTCCGGTGTTTTCGGGAGACGTGGCCGTGGCCGTGGCTGGGGTGCACTACACGGTCTGAGGTCTCCCGCCTGAGCCGGTCGAGCCAGTCGGATGGGCTTTTCACGGGCGAGCCATGCCATTGTGAGTGGATAAGCTAGGGGCATGACTTCTGAAGCACTGACCACCCCTGTTATCCGCGCCGACGGCCGCACCCCTGACCAACTCCGCCCCATCAGCATCACCCGCGGCTGGTCCAAGCAGGCTGAGGGTTCTGCGCTGATCGAGTTCGGAAACACCAGGGTCCTGTGCACCGCATCGCTGACTGAAGGCGTGCCCCGCTGGCTCAAGGGCGAGGGCCGCGGCTGGGTAACTGCTGAGTACGCCATGCTGCCCCGGGCAACGAACACCCGCTCTGACCGGGAGTCCGTCAAGGGCAAAATCGGCGGACGCACCCATGAAATTTCCCGCCTGATCGGCCGCTCGCTCCGGTCCATCATTGACACCAAAGCACTCGGTGAAAACACGATCGTGCTGGACTGTGACGTTCTCCAGGCCGACGGCGGTACCCGCACCGCTGCCATCACTGGCGCCTACGTTGCCCTGGCCGAGGCCATCCGCTTCGCCCGCGAGAACAAAATCATCTCCCGCAATGCCCAACCTCTGATCGATACCATCGCGGCTGTGTCAGTGGGGATCATCGACGGGATCCCGATGCTGGACCTGCCGTACGTTGAGGACGTGCGCGCCGAGACGGACATGAATGTTGTGGTCACCGGCTCCGGCAAGTTCGTGGAGGTCCAGGGAACCGCTGAAGGAGCGCCCTTTGACCGTGACGAGCTGAACAAGCTGCTGGACCTTGCCCTCCTCGGAACCGGGCAACTGGCAGTGATCCAGCGCGAAACCCTCGCGGAAGCCCCGTGACCGAAATCGCCGGAACGCACGCCCCCCTCCTTGTCCTGGCGACCCATAACAAGGGAAAACTCCGGGAGCTGCGCGAACTCCTGCGCGGTCAGGTCCCCGGGCTCGACGTCGATACCCAGGTCATCGATGCCTCCGCCGCAGGTGCGCCGGATGTCCCTGAGACCGGGGTGACCTTCGCCGAGAACTCCCTCCTCAAGGCACGGGCTGTGGCGGATGCGACAGGACTCCTGGCCATTGCCGACGACTCAGGACTGGCAGTTGATGTCCTGGGCGGCGCACCGGGGATTTTCTCGGCCCGCTGGTGTGGCCGGCACGGCGACGATGCAGCCAACCTGGAGTTGCTGCTCGCCCAGCTCTCCGATGTACCTGACAGCCATCGTGGAGCAGCCTTCGTCTGCGCGGCAGCCTTGGCAGTCCCCTCCAACCCGGGGACAGAGGCTTCCGGTGCCGTCGATCAGGGCCCGGAGGGTAGACAGATGGTGGAATACGGCCAGCTTGAAGGGACGTTGCTGCGTGAACCCCGCGGCGACGGCGGCTTCGGCTACGATCCGATTCTGCAGCCGATCGGCTATGACCGCAGCTGCGCGGAGTTGAGCGCGGAGGAAAAGAACGCGATCAGTCACCGCGGCAAGGCGTTCAGGGCCCTGCTGCCGGCCATCATCGACGCGCTGGCCCGGCACTAAGACCCGCCCGCCCAGACAAAAACGGCCCTCCCCCGCATGAGCTTTGCTGGCCAGCAGCGTTCATGCGGGGGAGGGCCGTCTTTACCTCGTGACCGGGAAGATCAGGAGTTACGGGTTGGTTTTGCGTTCGTTCTCCGGGGCGTGCTCTTCGATGAACTCGTCCACTGCATCTGTGCCGTAGGCCGCGGCCTGCCGCTTGGCCGAGATTCCCTTGAGGACCTCGATGCCGATCGGAATGACGGAGACCAGGACAATGATGATGAAGATGATGTCCAGGTTGTCGCGGACCCACGGGATCCGGTCGCCCAGCAGGTAGCCAAGCAGCGTAACGCCGCCGCCCCACAGGAAGGCGCCGATCACGTTGAACAGGAAGAACTTCCGCTTGCTCATCTGGGCAACACCCACGATCACCGGAACGAAGGTCCTGATGATGGGGACAAACCGGGCCAGGATCAGCGCTTTGCCGCCGTGCTTTTCAAAGAATGCATGGGCCTTGTCCACGTTCTCACGCTTGAACAGGCGTGAATCCGGCTTGTTGAAGATCGCAGGCCCGGCCTTGGAGCCAATGAGGTAACCGGTCTGGTTTCCCACGATCGCAGACACGATGATCAGGGCGGCAAAAAGCCAGATGTTGAACTTGATGGTGTCAGTCGCAACGAGCAGCCCGGCCGTGAAGAGCAACGAGTCACCTGGAAGAAAGAACCCGATCAGCAGCCCTGTTTCAGCGAAGATGATGCCGCAGACCAGAAGCACTACCCACGGGGCCAAAGCAGGGTCAGCCAAAAAAATCTGGGGGTTAAGCCAGTCAGGCAGGAACGAGGCCAGGTGCGGTTGTACGGGCCCCGCACCCCCCAATGCGGACACGGCAAAGTCACTCATCGCAGTTAGATTCACGCTTCTAGGTTACTGGACTGATCCTGTGGACTGGCGCACCGGGCCTTCCCGGCTATCTCTTCCCCATACGGGGAGTCGTAAAGGCCGGCCCTCCTGCCACGGCTAAAGTTGAGCCGTGAGTTTGGACTTTACGGCGATCGACTTCGAGACTGCCAATGGCTTCCGCGGTTCGCCGTGCGCTGTTGGCCTCAGTAAAGTCCGCGGAGGTGTTGTGGTCGAAGAGGCGTCCTGGCTGATGCGGCCCCCGGAAAATCATGACCACTTCGATCACCACAACGTCAGGATTCATGGCATCAGGTCCCAGGATGTGGCTGGACTGCCTCGCTTTGGTGAACTTTTCCCGGAGATCGGTGCATTCATTGGCGGTGATGTCCTGGCCGCCCACAACGCGGCCTTTGACCTGGGCGTCATCCGCTCGGGGCTGGAGGTGTCCGGCCTTGCCGGTCCCGCCTACGACTACGCCTGCACTGTGATGCTGTCCCGGCGCTGTTATTCGTTGGTCTCGAACTCTTTGCCTTACGCGGCTGAAGAGGCCGGAGTACCTCTCGTCAACCACCATGATGCTGCCGAGGATGCACGGGCTTGCGCCGGAATCCTCATTGACATTGCCGCCCGCAACAGGTCCCACAGCATTGGGGAACTATACCTTTCCCTTGGTTTGGCTCTGCCGCACCAGCCTGCTTTTGATCCGCGGCGTGATGAATTGTCCAAGGCCACGCTGACGGCGCTCGCAGCCCTGGGAGCGGGGAGTGCGCCTTCCAGGCCGTTCCAGTCCGGCTGGCCCGAAGAAGGGGCCAACCCAATGCCAAATGCCGACGCCGAGCCGGGCCATCCGCTGTACGGCCAGACAGTGGTGTTTACGGGGCAGCTCACCATGGCAAGGCCGGAAGCCAAGGTGCGTTCGGCAGAATTCGGCGCGCGACCGGAGAGCCGGGTCACTGCACGGACCACGCTGTTGGTTGTGGGCGACGGCTTTGTAGCTGCAGACCTGCGCTCAGGCCGGCTTACCGGCAAAGCCAAAAGAGTCCTGGAGCTGCACGATCGGGGACAGCAGATTGAAGTGCTGTCCGAGGGGGAGTTCCTGCAAATGGTAGGCGGACACATGCCTGCGTCCTCGTTCGCCGCGTCCCGGCTTTACCCGGTTCCCGTTCACAGGGAGCAACAAATCTTTTAGCGGGGGCGGGGCTCTCCTACCCTTGCAAGATGAGCAGAGTTGAGACGCCGGAAGCCACTGCCGCGGCAGGCCATGTGCGGGGCGGTTGGCGGGCAGCGTTCGCTTTTCCCAATCCAGTCAACGAGTACGCTGCCAGGATTACGGCAGGGCTCGTGGTGGTTGTCGCGGTTGTGACATTGCTGACAGGGTTCGGCTGGGGACTGCTGGCAATCGCCGTGGGCTTCTGGCTGAGGGTACTGTTCGGCCCGCGTATCTCACCGTTGGCGTTGCTGTCCGTCAAGGTCCTTGCCCCCCGCCTTGGCCGGGTGAAGCTGGTGCCCGGTCCGCCCAAACGCTTCGCCCAGGGAATGGGGGCTGCGATGTCCACCGCTGCTGCGGTTCTGCTGGCCGCAGGAATGGCGCCGGTCGCGTGGTCGCTGCTGGCCGTCCTGATTATCGCTGCTTCTCTTGAGGCTTTCGCGGGGTTCTGCCTCGGGTGTGTGATCTTTGGTTTTCTTCAGCGCCGCGGACTGATCCCCGAAGACGTTTGCGAAGCCTGCAACAACATCCCGCTCAGGCGCCCGTAACTGTAACCAGCTGAGCTGCCATTGCGCGGATGACCTCCGGAGCCTCAAGAGCGTCCAGCCACTCAGCCGGAAGGCAGGCCTCGCCGTAGTAGGCACCCAGGATGTTCCCGGCTATTGAGCCGGTCGAATCGCTGTCGCCGGAATGGTTCACGGCCAACCGGACAGCTGCCTTGAAGTGCGCTACAGGGTCCGCGCTGCCTCCGTCAGCTGGCGCCGTTGCCAGAACCGAGTAAACCGCGACGGCGAGAGCCTCCTCGGCGACCCAGCCCTCCCCGAGCGTCTGGACCAGTTCTTCGGGGCCGAAAATGTTGCCCGGGCCACGTGAGCCGGTTCCGGCTGAAGACCGTGCCTCATCCGCGGCCTCCAAGGCCGACTCCAGTCTCTCCAAGAGCTCCTGGCACGGTTCAGGCAGTCCCCGGATGTAGGCCTCGGCGGCCTCCACCGCTTCCTGCAAGCCGTGGCCGCTCACCAGTTCATGAATAATCAGGCTGAATGCTCCCGCGGATTGGCGTGCCGAAGGATGACCGTGCGTCAGTGAAGCGGCGTCCGAGCTGAGTTTGTACACGGAATCCACAGGGATATGCGGGATCAGGCCAAAAGGAGCCGAGCGCATGACGGTTCCGCATCCCTTGGAGTCAGGATTTACAGGCCGGTAGACGGTGCCCATCTCTCCGGTTGACAGCCCGCTGAGGCAGGCGTTGCCTGGCGCCCTGCGGTGTTTGAGCACTTCATGGGTGTCCAGCCAGCGCGGCTGCGGCACGGGTGCTGACGCCGGTGCCGGAACACCTTGCGTTGCCAGCCACCGCAGATACGCCAGCCACAGGCAGGCGTTAGCGTCGGCACCTATTCCATCGTTTGCCCACTCCAGCACCTCAACAAGGCCATCTACGGTGTAAAGCGTCATTTGTGTGTCGTCCGAAAAGTGGACACCGCCGTCGAGCTCGCTGAAATCCTGAAGGCCGGCAGGCCCAAAACGCTCCCTGATCCGGTCCACCAAATCGAACTCCACTGCATAGCCCAGAGAATCTCCCAACGCCCCGCCCAGCAGGCATGCATGAATGCGGGACACGGCCGAAGGGTGCGGTCGGCGATCGGGAACTGTGCTCATACGGCAAATTTACCGGGAAATTCCAGGCAGCTTGTCCCGATGGCGGGCTTAAGCGCCCGGCGGATTGTCAGAGGCGGGTCAGCAACCACCCAGAAAGGGTTGGCAGACTGGCTCACCGTCACGGCTTCTCCGGATGAACCACAGCCACCTCTCCGGATGCACACCCATGAATCACTGTGTGTCCCACTAACCAAAGGATCGATTCATGAGCACGCTTTTGTCCGCGTCTTCCTCGGATGATGTGAAGTCACCTCCGTTCACGGCCAATGCCGGCGAGGCGGGGCCGGATCAGGTGGCACTGCCTCAGCCTGTGGTCCGCGGGCTCGTGGCCAGCTTGTCCGCAGAAGCCGTGGGGACCCTCATCCTGGTGGTGGTGGGTCTGGGCGTGCCGATCTTCAGCATCCCGGAGTCCAATCCGTTGCCGGCTTCGTTGGCTTCAGGGTTGGCTGTCACCGCTGTGATGTTTGCCTTCGGCTATATCTCGGGAGGGCATTTCAACCCGGCTGTCACTCTTGGCAACTTCCTTGCCGGACGTATCCGGCCGGTCGAGGCAGCCGCATTTGTGGGTGCCCAGTTGGTGGGAGCGCTCCTCGGCGCCCTTTCGTTTTTCAGTCTCTTGCGAAGCCTGCCGAAATTGCCCGACACAGGGGTGGTGTTCGACAGTGTAGCGGCGGGGTTCGGTGATCATTCCTACGTGGGGGCCTCCCTTGCCGGAGTGCTGTTGGTAGAAGTGCTTGGAGTCGCCCTGCTGGTTGCCGTTTACCTGGGCAGTACAGCGGGGAGGAACCCGGTCAAGGCTGCCGCCCCGTTCGCCGTCGGCCTCACCTTCGCGGTCCTTTTGCAGTTCGGTCAGGCGGTGGGAAATGTTCCTTTCAACCCCGCCAGGGCCACGGCTTTCGCCATCTTTGGTGACGGCTGGCCCGTACAGCAGCTTTGGCTGTTCTGGGTGGGGCCACTGCTGGGCGCAGCTATCACGGGGTTGGTGTTTCGGGGCTTCAGTTGGAGCCCGGACCGCGGATCCGCCGTCACTGCGGGCAACGCTGCGGACAGGGATGCGGGAGACACCAGCGACGCCGAGGACGACACCGATTTCGGGGCCGACGCCGACGCTGACGACGATTCCGACGGCGACCGCAGGGCCTCGGCTGTGAGCGCTTCGGAGAGCAGCGCTGCAAAGGACAAGGACAGCGACGACGAAGCCCGCGATTTCTTTGAAGGAAAGTCGAAAAGTAACAGCTGATCAGGACGCGCCCAGCCGCCCCGGGCGGGCCTGTCCGAAACTGTCACCCCCAGCCGATACGTTAATGGCATGCGTTTACTGCACACCTCGGACTGGCACCTGGGCCGTTCTTTCCACGGCGTTGGCATGCTCGAAGCCCAGCGGTCGTTCATCGACCAGCTCGTGGCTGTCGTCCGGGATGAGTCCGTGGACGTGGTCCTGATTGCCGGCGACGTTTACGATCGGGCTTTGCCTGGAGTGGATGTGGTGGGGCTCTTGGACGATGCTTTGGTCAGGCTGACCGGAGCCGGGGCCAAGGTGGTGCTGACCAGCGGGAACCACGACTCCGCCATACGGCTGGGATTTGCCTCGCGGCTCCTTGAGCGTGGTGGCGTGCACCTCCGAACCAGGGTTTCCGAGCTTGATCAGCCGGTCCTTTTCCCGGTGGATGATGGTGGACCGGGAGGCAGCGCCGCGGGGGACCGGCGTGGTCCTGTACTGGCCGTCTATGGCATTCCCTGGCTGGAGCCGCGGCTCGTGGCCGAACAGCTTGGAGCCAGGACGCCAAGCCACTTCGAGGTCACCAAGGCAGCTACCGAGCGGATCCGGGAGCATGTTGCACAACTGGCAGAGGAAGGACCCGTCCACACCATCGTTCTTGCTCACACCTTCGCAAGCGGCGGAATCAGCTCAGACAGCGAACGTGACTTGTCCATCGGCGGTGTCGGAGCCGTTCCCCTGGACCTCTTCGATGGTTTCAGCTACACGGCTTTAGGCCACCTGCACGGCAGGCAAACGCTCTCGCCGGCAGTGCGCTATTCCGGATCCCCGTTGGCATACTCATTTTCCGAGGCCGGGCATCGCAAGGGCGGTTGGCTCGTAGACGTCGACGCCACAGGAGTAGCGGCCGTGACGGAAGTCCTGTGGGAGGCACCGCGGACCCTCGCCGTCCTTCGTGGCAGGATCGAAGCGCTCCTGGAGTCTGAGGAATATACGTGGGCCGAGCAGGCGTTCTGCCAGATCACGCTGACGGACCCCCAACGACCTGCCCAGGCCATGGAAAAGCTGCGGACCCGGTTCCCGGACACCCTCGTCCTTGGTTTCGATCCGGAAGGAGCCGCAGCCACAGCAAAGACCAGCTACAGCAGCAGACTGTCGGAAGCGGAGGATGACCTCTCCATCTGCTGCGGCTTTTTGGAGCATGTCCGGGGACGCTCTGCGGATGATTCCGAGCGGGCCGCCCTGGCCGCTGTCCTGGACAACATCCGGCTCCAAGAGGCCTCGCGATGAGGATCCACAGACTGGAGATTTCAGCGTTCGGACCGTTCGCCGGAACACAGCATATTGATTTCGACCGGCTCGGAGCCCACGGGCTGTTCCTCCTCAACGGAGCCACCGGCGCCGGAAAAACCAGCGTCCTGGACGCCATTTGCTTCGCGCTCTACGGGGCCGTCCCCGGTGCCAGGCAGGATGGGAAACGTCTGCGCAGCGATCATGCCGAGCCTTCAGCGGAGCCTCGGGTCACGTGCGAATTCTCGGCACGCGGCAGGTACTTTGAAGTCTCCAGATGGCCTGCATGGGACAAGCCCAGCACTCGCGGAAAGAACGGGTTCACAGGCCAGCAGGCCAAGACCCTCCTCCGCGAACGGGTCGACGGCAGCTGGATCGAAAAGTCCGGCCGCAATGACGAGGCCGGTGCGGAAATTACGGAAATCCTGGGGATGGGTCGCGAGCAATTCACCAGGGTCGTCATGCTGCCACAAGGTGATTTTGCAGCCTTTCTCCGCTCCAATGCCAAAGACCGGCTGGAGCTCCTGCAGAAACTCTTCGGAACGCAACGCTTCGAAGCGGTGGAGCAGGAGCTGTTGCGCCAGGGAGCGGCTGCCCGCCTCAAGGTAGAAGCCTTGACCGGCCAGCTGGGGATGCTCCTTGGCCGCGCTGAGGCCGAGGCGGAATCGCTGAAGCTTGATCTGTCCGCTGTGCCTGACGGCTGTGATGTATTGCCTTGGCTGGCCACCACAGCCGAGGCGGCAGCTGCAGGGCTCCAAAAAACGGCAGATGCCGCGGAAGCTCTGCGCATTGACCGGGCAGAGAACCTTGAAACAGGCATTGCAAAAAATACCCGCCGGAAGAAGCTTGAAGCAGCCCAAAGGCGCCGATCAGAAGTCCGGCTGGCTGCCCCGGCCCTGGAAGCCGCCCGCCTGAAACTGGAGCTGCACCGCAAGGCCGAAGTGCTGCGTGGCCAGCTGAACGCTGTCAAGGCAGCAGAACGGCAGGAACAGGTGGCCGCGGCGTCTTTTCGGACGGCAATGGCAAACCTCCGCGATGACCGGCTGGAAGGCTGGGACGCTGCCGAAAACCAGCAGGACCCATCACGAAGCAATGTCGGCGAGTCCTTGGAGCGGTTGCGCTCTTTCTCTGCTGTGCTGAGCGAACGGCTGGCCGACGAGGACAGGTGCGCCGGGCTCCTCCAACGGAGAACCGAGCTCAGCCGGCTACGTCTGGATCTTGAGGCTCAATGCAGCGCGAATGCTGCGTCGCTGAACAACCTTCGGTCAGAATACGCTGCAGTCGCGGCTGGGATGCGCCCCCTTGAGGAGCTCGCGGGAGAAGTTCGCCTCCGCACCAAAGAAGCGGCTGCGGCAGAAGAACTCGTCGAGATCGTCGGTCGTCACAGTTCCGCTGTGGCGTCCGTTGCCCGGATCGCGGACCGGCGCCGGGAAGCCAGGGACCTTCATCACGAACTCCGTCAGGATTGGCTGGACCTGCGTGAAGCCCGGCTGGCCAACGCAGCAGCAGAACTTGCGGGCCGTCTTGCCCCTGATGAACCGTGCCCCGTCTGCGGAAGCGCCGAGCACCCCTCTCCCGCAACGTCGGGTCAGTCAGCCCTGGAGGTGGCAGCCACCGAAAAGGCAGCCCAGACGAAAACTGACGCTGCAGAGAAAGCGCTGCAGGCCATCGAGCGCGAACTGTCACTAGCGGAACAGGAACTGGCCGTACTCGCCGCACAAGGCGGTGATACGGATCCCGTGATCGCCGAACACGATGCCTTGGCGTCGCAGGAGCGTGCTGCGCTCGCCGTCCGCGCCGCTGCTGACCTCGACCGTGACCGGGACCGCCTGGAGGAGCTGGCGTTCAGCATCTCGGCCGCAGAAGAGGCGCAAGCCACAGCACTTGCCTCCATCGCCGAAACCGCTTCCGCCTTAACCGAGGTGCAGGAGCAAACTGATTCTCTTGAGGCCGCCCTCACGAATCTTCGGGGGAGCTACCCCAGCATCAACCAGCGGATCCAGGCCGTCCGCGGGACCATCGAGTTATTGGAAGACGCCAAGGCAGCCGAGAGTGAGGCAGGGAGGGCGGCTGCGCGGGTATCGGAGGTCACCGGGCAGCTTCACAAGGATCTGCCAGTCGCTGGCTTCTCCTCGGTGGAAGAAGCCCGCGCTGTCCTGTTGCCTCCACAGGATGCACAGACCCTCGAATCCCTTATCCGGGCCGGCCAGGATGAGCAGGCCAAAGTGGAGGAGCTGTTCGCCGGCGAGGATCTGATGCTCGCAGCAAGCGAAGCGGCAGCGGAGGCCTCAGTTGGCAACGAGGAGCTTGATCAGCTCCGGGAGGCTTCCCTTGCCACAGAGCATGCAGCGAGGGAAGCCGCCCTGGCTGCAGCCATGGCTTCGAAGTCGGTACGGACGCTGCGAAACATCCTTGCGGAGTACGGGGAACTGATGGAGGACTCGCGAAAACCGCGCGAACATGCAGAACTCCTGACTTCCCTGGCAGAAGCAGCCCGAGGCGGCGGTGACAACAACTATCGGATGAGCCTTAACAGCTACGTGCTGGCTGCGCGCCTGGAGCAGGTTGCCATTGCAGCCTCCGAACGGCTCGTCGGAATGAGCGACGGGCGCTATACCCTCCAACATACGGACGCCAAGGCTGCCAAGGGTGCGAAGTCAGGTCTGGGGCTGGAAGTGGTGGACGAGTGGACCGGCCAGCGAAGGGACACTGCGACCCTGTCCGGAGGTGAGTCCTTTATGGCCTCCCTCTCCCTCGCCCTGGGGCTGGCTGACGTCGTGCAGCAGGAAGCAGGAGGGATCGACATCGA
Source organism: Arthrobacter sp. (assembly GCF_031179985.1). Taxonomy (GTDB): domain Bacteria; phylum Actinomycetota; class Actinomycetes; order Actinomycetales; family Micrococcaceae; genus Arthrobacter. Next base: position 123,769 of record NZ_JAPSHJ010000009.1, read on the forward strand.
AACCCTGTTCGTTGACGAAGGTTTTGGCAGCCTGGACGACGAGGCCCTGGAACAGGTTATGGACGTCCTCGAAGGGCTGCGTGACGGTGGCCGCGTGGTGGGACTGGTGAGCCACGTTGCCGAAATGAAGCAGCGCATCAACATACAACTTCAGGTGGTCAAAGGCAGGAACGGCTCCAGCCTGCACATAGCGGATACCGCAGAGGCAGCGTAGGCAGGCGTCTGGCCGGGAATTCAGGAAAGGCTCCCTGATTCAGCTACACTTGACGGGTTACCGGGTTGCGCGCATCGGGCGGAGGGACGATGCGCACTACTGAACGAGCCCGGAACCATGACTACTCCCACATCTTTTTCCCAGCCTCCACAGCATCAGGATCACCTGAGCCAGGAGCTGAAGAACGACACCCCGGCGCGCGGAAGGTTCGCGCGGTTGCCTCTCCTGGCAGGCAAAAGCTTCATTCCCCTCGGACTCTTTGCCAGGCTCCCACTGGCCATGCTGACTGTCGGGGCCTTGACCTTGGTCACCTCGGTCAGCGACTCGTACGCCATCGGCGGCACTGCAGCGGGGGCGGTCGGCATTGGTTCGGCCCTTGGTGCCCCCGTGCTCGGAGGGCTCGCCGACAGGCACGGCCAACGAATTGTCCTGCTGGCTGCATCCCTGATTAACTGCGCTGCCGTTCTGGCCTTGATTCTGGCTGCCTATCTGGCGCCTGGCAGCGGTGCTTTGGATCAGGGCATGCCGGTTCTGGTCGCGGCTTTTCTGGCAGGAGCGAGCTGCCCGCAGGTTGGGCCCTTGGCGAGAGTCCGCTGGATGGCGCTGACAGCACGCGGCAGTACCGTCAACAACGCCAAGGACCTCGACACCGCCCTCTCCTACGAGAGCACGGCCGATGAACTGACGTTCGTCCTGGGACCGGCGCTGGTTGGTGTTCTGGCGAGCCTGGTTGTGCCCTGGCTTCCCCTCGCCCTGGCTGCTGCCCTGACCATCACGCTGGTTCCGGCCTTTGCCGTACACCCCACGCATCTTGCGGTACCGAGGAGGATAAAGCCGGTCCTGAAAAAGGCGGCTGCGGACGAGCCCGCCGGGGACGAGCCCGCTGCCGACAAACCGGGGAATGACGAGCCCCGGCGTGATCAGAAGCCCGGCAAGAAGAGCGCCACCCGGTTCAGGGTTGCTGCGTCTGTGGCTCTGCCCGTGGCGGCCATGGTTTGTATGGGAACGTTCTTCGGATCCACCCAAACGGCCTTGAGCTCGTTTGCGGCAGGCTTTGCCACATCGGAGATTGCCGGACTGCTTTATGCAGTGATGGGGCTGAGCTCAGCCGCAGCGGCCTTGTCCGTGGCCTACTGGTCGCGGCGCATCAGCCTGGTCATGCGCTGGTTGGTCAGCGCCGGGCTGATGACAGGCTTTGCTTTGCTGCTCTTGGTGCCTTCCACAGCCCTGCCCATGATCCTGGTGCTGCTGATCCTGGGATTGCCGGTTGGCCCGCTCATGGTCTCGGTCTTCAGCATCGGCGGCCTGGTGGCTCCCGCGGGCAAGTTGGGGACTGTCATGACAGCACTTGCCAGCGGAATCGTCGCCGGTACTGCCCTGGGATCATCCATCGCCGGGCATCTGGCACAGGATCACGGCTATTCCACCGCATTCCTGGTCCCGGTTTGCGCTGCGGCCGTGCTGTTCCTTCTGGGGACGGCAGCCGCCGTCGTACTCCGTGCCGTGCAGAAAAGGCGGGCGGGAACCGCAGCCTAAAGGCGCAGGCGCGACTAGGCCAGCTGGGCTTCAATGCGTTCGGCGCTGGCCTTAAGGGCCGCGGCCACCTCCGCCGGGTCTTGGGAGGAGCGGATGTAAACAACAGCAATGGCGGCAGGACGGCGCCCAGGAACCCGAACGGGAACAGCAAGCGAGGACACGCCAGCGATGACCTCGTCGTGGCTTGCCGCATAACCGCGCTGCCTTGCGTCCGCGGCCTCTCGGCGGTACACCACCCCGGGGGCAAGGTCCTTCCAGTCCTGCTCGTTGAACGTTGACTGGATGGCAATTCCGGGCGCACCGGCGTTGATCGGATGGCGTGAGCCGGGGTGCTGCGCCACGGCCGCGCCGGAGTGCCTCGGTTCAACGGTTACCAAGGTGATGCAGTCCTGATGGTCCCACACCGCCACGAACGCAGTCATGGTCAGGGAATTGGCCAATTGCGTCAGCTCAGGCAAGGCCGCGGTCTGCAGATCGCGAGATACACCCCTGGCCAGCGCAGCCAGCCCGGGGCCCGGCTGCACGCGCCCGCCGTCGTCGCGCACCAGCAGTGAGTGATCCTCCAACGTCCGTAAAATCCGGTACGCAACAGAACGGTGTACCCCGAGGGCAGTGGAGAGCTCGGCAATAGTCAGGGGCCTGTCTGCCTCCGCAAGAATCTCCAGCGCCCTGATACCTCTGGACAGGGTTTGAGAAGGGGAAACCTGGGGAGCGGAATCCGGCGGGCTCTTGGCGGCAAGCGAGTTCATGTGGTCCATCCTAAGTGGCGGCAAGGGCAGGCTGCGGAACCTCTTGTGCCCGGACCCACCTTCCGGTAGCGTTCTTTTTGGGAACTGTAAGTTCAACTATAGAACAGCGCTAGGCCGAACTATAGAACAAGTCCCAGGGCGGACCAGAGGAATCATTGATGATTGCCAAGCCACCTAAAAAGGCAGAGCTTCCTCAGAAGGCAGAGCTCCCGGAAAGGGCGGGCCCGGGGAGTACTGCTGACGGACGGGGAACGCCCGGCAATCACCACTTTCGCGGGAGCCTGGGACGGTTCGCCACGGGAGTGGCAATAGTGACCTTCGACGGCGTTACCAAACGGCATGGAATTACCGTTAACTCGTTCACTTCGGTTTCGATGAACCCTCCGCTGGTGCTGGTCAGTATTGCCCGCCACACCAAGGCTCATGACGAGCTTGCCGGGCGGCCATTCACGGTGAACATCCTCGGAGCTGAACAGCGTGAGCTGGCCATGCATTTTGCCGGACGCCCGGGCAGGGAGCCCGTCTGGGTCGAAGGAAGCACGGCGCCCCGGCTCTTGAATGTTCTCGCCTACTTCGAATGCACACCGTGGGCGGCGTACGACGGCGGCGATCACACACTCTATGTCGGCCAGGTCGTTGATTTCGACTACCGGAACGGCGACGCCTTGGCATTTGCCAACAGCAACTTCACCACCATCCCCGAGAGTCAGCTGGGCATGGAAGAACTCCTCTGACTGCACGCCACGCATTCCGCACGCCTAAACGATGACTGGAGAAAGATCATGGGTATCCGCACCGGACAGCAGTACCTGGACAAGCTCAATGCCATGAGTCCCCACGTGGTGATCGACGGCGAAGTTGTCAGTGGCAAAGTCGCCGAGCACCCGGCCTTCAAAAACGTTGCACGTTCCTACGCGAAGCTTTTCGACATGCAGCATGATCCGCAGCACCAGGAGGCGCTTACGTACACCTCTCCCACGTCTGGTGATCTGGTGAACGCTTCATTCCTGGTACCGAAAACGCTAGAGGACCTCCAACGGCGGCGAAAGGCGATCTCAACCTGGGCGGAGTACTCCAACGGTTTCCTCGGCCGGTCGGGGGACTACATGAACTCCTCACTGACCGCCTTGGCCACTGCTCAGAAGTGGTTCTCCCAGGCGGATCCCAAGTTCGCCGAGAACATCCGGAACTACTACGAATGGGCACGGGAGAATGACACCCTGGCTACTCACACACTGATCCCGCCGCAAGTGAATCGATCCGTTTCAGGCTCGGAGCAGATGGGTGGGCAGTTGTCGGCCCGCATTGTGGAAGGGCGCGAAGACGGCGTCGTGATCAAAGGCGCGCGGATGCTTGCCACCATAGCGCCGATTGCCGATGAGCTCCTGGTCTTCCCGTCCACCGTCCTGCGAAATACCCCGGAGGATGCCCCGTACTCCTACGCCTTCGCCATCCCGAATGACACTCCCGGCCTGCGTTACCTTTGCCGGACGTCCCTCTACAACGGCGGCAGCACCCACGATGAACCTCTGGCTTCCCGCTACGAGGAGATGGACGCCGTCGCCGTGTTCGATGACGTTTTTGTTCCGAGCGACCGAATCTTCATGCTCGGCAACCCCCAGCTTTGCAACGCCTTCTACTCGGAAACCGGCGCGGGTGCCCTGATGACGCATCAGGTGGTCACCAGGACCATCGCCAAGAGCGAGTTCTTCCTTGGGCTGGCGTCTGAGCTCGCCGAGTCGATCGGCATCGACGGGTTCCAGCACATTCAGGAAGACATCGCAGAGCTGATTATCGACGTCGAAATCGGTAAGGCCCTGATCCGGGCCTCCGAGGCCGACGCGGAGCTTAACGACGAAGGCGTAATGCTGCCCAAGTGGAGCACGCTGAATGCCGCCCGGAACTGGTACCCGAAGATCGCCCAGCGCTTCCCACAGATCATCCGCAAGTTCTCCGCCTCGGGCCTCATGGCTCTTCCCGGTGAAGCGGATGTCAACAGCGACGCCAGGGCAGACATTGAGATGTACCTCCAGGGGAAGACCCTTACCGGACCTGAACGTGTGCGCCTGTTCAAGCTGGCCTTCGACGCATCAATATCAGGATTCTCCGGCAGGCAATCCCTCTACGAGTACTTCTTCTTTGGAGATCCGGTGCGGATGGCCGGCGCTTTGGTCAACAGCTACGATCGCGGCCCGGTCCGTGACCGCGTGCGCGAGTTCCTGCACCGGGAAGACTGACTGTGGGATTGATCACAAAAACAGGGTATCCTACTAACTAACTGACCGTTCGATCAGTAAAACGTGTCCGCAGGTACTAGCAGTGCCCCCAGCCATGGAGTTCCAATGACCGCAACTTCCTCCGTTGATTCAGAGACGGGCCCCAGCAGTAAACATGAGGAACGCAAAGTCCTCGCAGGGACGCTGGTCGGCACCACCATCGAGTGGTACGACTTCTTCATCTTTGCCCAGCTGACGGGCACTCTCTTATCACCTTTGTTTCTCACACCCCTGCAGCAGGCCAATCCCGGACTGGCGCAGATTCTCTCCTTTGCCCTCATCGGTATCAGCTTCCTCTTCCGCCCGCTCGGAGCCGTTGTTGCCGGGCACCTGGGAGACAAGCTGGGACGCAAGGCGATGCTGGTATTCACGCTGGTAATGATGGGGGCTGCCACCGCTCTGATCGGCATGCTGCCTACGTACAGCCAGATCGGCGTTTGGGCCCCGATCCTCCTCATCACCCTCCGGATCCTGCAGGGCTTCTCGGCTGGCGGTGAGTGGGGCGGAGCAGCCCTGATGGCTGTGGAACACGCACCCATGAGCAAGCGGGGTATCTTCGGCGCCTATCCCCAGATCGGTGTCCCCATCGGAATGATCCTGGCCACCGGCCTGCTGTTTTTCCTTAACAGCAGCATGTCCCGGGATGACTTCGCAGCATGGGGCTGGCGTGTTCCGTTCCTGTTGTCCATCGTGCTGATCGTGGTTGGTTACCTGATCCGGCGGGCTGTTGCGGAAAGTCCTGTTTTCCAGGAGATGGCCGCCCGCAAAGCCGAGAGCAGGGCACCACTGGGCGAGCTCCTGCGCAAACACAAGACCCCGGTTGTCTACACGACGATGATCTTTATCGCCAACAACGCGGCGGGTTACCTGCTGATTGCGTTCTTCATTTCCTACGCCACCCGTTCGCTTCAGATGCCCGCACCGCCAGTCCTCCTCGCCACCACCCTGGCATCGTTTGGCTGGCTGATCTTCACGCTGGCCGGGGGCTGGCTGTCTGACCGGATAGGCCGCGTCAAAACCTTCCTCACGGGCTACGCCATCATCTTTGCGTGGATGATCCCGATGTTCGCCCTCATTGATACCAAGGACATCGTGCTGTATGGCGTGGCACTCTTCGTCCTGACAATCGGACTGGGCCTGTCCTACGGCCCCATGTCGGCCATGTATGCCGAAATGTTCCCGGCGAATGTCCGCTACTCGGGTATCTCGATCGGTTACGCGTTCGGAGCCATCCTGGGCGGCGCCTTCGCCGCGAGTATTGCGGAGTGGCTGCTCCAGACCACCAAATGGACAGGATCCATCGGTATCTACATCATGATTCTCTGCGTCATTTCTTCCATCGGCGTGATCCTGGCCAAGGAGACCAAAGGAAACCTCCTCGGTATCAGCAGGCACTAAGTCCTCCATCTGCGGCATGCACTTGGAGCGGCAGGAATATCTAAACAGTGGACGTGGTCCCCGGTCGCTTTGCGGCCGGGGATCGTTCTTCCGCCCGAAAGCTTTCAGTGGGTTTGTGCCGGTACCTTGACGATCAAAGCGGAGATTACGTGCGGCACGGAAAAAGGCGATTAGTGGCCAACTGAGTTTTGAAGCTCTGTGGGCCGAACCGGAGGAGGAGCGCAATGAACAAGCACGGCAGGCACGCAATGGAAACGATGAAGTCGACCGATCAGGAGGAGTTCAGCCAGATCGAGGATACGGAAGCGCACTTCACGCAGCTGGGTCAGGAGATGGCGGACGAGATTGGCGAGCTGGCAACGCAGAGGACGCCGCGGGTGAACAACTGCGGGTCTTGATAGTTACTGGCATCCGCCATCAATTGAGCGGAATCGGCGGTTCTCTGCTTCCGCTGCTCGCGGTTCCGGCCCATAAGCATCCACAGCTCGGAAGACCTCGACTGGGTCGCCCAGGAACTCAACGACAGGCCACGCAAGAGACTAGAGTTCAAAAAACCGATCGAACTGATTGAAGGACTCCTGTTGCAATGACCGCCTGAGGCCGCCGACCCTTTACCGGGCGTGTTTTACAGCCCGAAGAGCATTTCTCTTGTCCCTATGGCTGTTGCATCGCCAAGCTCCGACCACTATGGACTGGGGTTTCCAAGGCGGCTTCGGGCCTCAGCCAGCAGTAGGGTGTAGTCCTCCAAGAACGGTTGAACCAGTACTGATTCCAGGGAGCATTCAATATCCCACAAGATGCGTTGTTCCGCTTGGTCAGCAAGATCAGTGTTACGGCGTTCGTTGAACCGGGCCAGCCAATCGAAGAGCACCAGTGCCTCGTCCTCGCTGAGTTTGACACTGATTTGTTCGGACTCGCTCATTCCATCCCTTCGGCCTTGCATCGTTGCACTGCCGGCTATTCTGCACGTTCGCCCCAGTGGTTCAAAAAACTCCTGTCGGGGACGGTCAATCTATCCTTGGTCGGACTCACACCGACGGGACAAAGACGGCTCTCCGTGTGCCCGTTAGCCGATCCTTCACCGGACGGCGAACTCAAGTATGGCTTGAACTCGCATCATCAGTAGGGCGCGAGCGCCGTTATGCTCGCGCTCTTCGCCGCTGCGATTGTCTGGCAGCAGTTCAACTCAGTATTCG